>WPAE01000017.1 GCA_009773205.1 Ignavibacteria bacterium | reverse complement strand
TGTCGGGGTTAACCCCGAAAGTAAAATGTTTAGAAATAACATTTTACTTTCGGCCTTCGGCAAAAAATTCAGTTTCTAATGAATTTTTTGGGTTTAATTGAAGGTAAGCACTCAAGTAATTCAAAATTACCAAGTGTTGGTGATATTAAGGATGGTTTATTGAAAATGGTTTTGTATTGCAATTTAACAGATGTGAAAGTGAATGACTTAAAATATTCTTCGAAACCAGTTTTGAAATTAACATCTACTAATATTACTGGAAAAATATCTTCTCAAAGTTCAACTTCAGAACTAGTAGAATTTAAATCTTCTGCTAATTTTAATGTAAACAATGTTGAGATTATTGATAGACTTTTCGCAGAAGCAAAAGCAAATAATTTTGAAGTTATTATTGAAGGTGTTTGAAAATGATTAAAAGTCCTCTCAGATATCCCGGTGGTAAAAGTAAAGCAATAGATTCTATTTCGAAATTGATACCAGATTTTAAGGAATTTCGAGAACCTTTTGTCGGTGGTGGTTCTGTTTTTGTTTATTTAAAACAAATATTTCCTTCAAGAATTTTTTGGATAAACGATATTTACCAAAACCTTTACCATTTTTGGAATGAGTGCAAAGAGAATCCGAACAAACTTGTTGATTTAATTCTTGAACTCCGCTCTACTTATTCTGATGGTAAAGAATTGCATAGATTTTTATTAAACAATATAGATTCATTTGATAGCACTAAAAAAGCGGACGCTTTTTTTATTTTTAATAGAATTACATTTTCAGGTACAACAGAAAGCGGGGGTTTTTCAAATGCTGCATTTCACAAAAGGTTTACTCAATCAAGCATCGAACGAGTTAAAGCTCTTTCAAAGATTTTAGCGAATACTAAAATTTCTAATTTCGATTATGAAAAAGTAATATTAGCTCGTGGCAATGATGTGTTTTTATTTCTTGACCCACCTTATTATTCCGCTACAAAATCCGCATTATACGGCAAAAATGGTAATCTTCATAAAATGTTCGACCACGAAAGATTTGCGAACGTGATGAAGCTAACTAAACATAAATGGTTAATTACATATGATGACAGTGAATATATAAGGAACCTTTTTTCATTTGCCAACATCAAAACTTGGGATTTAACTTATGGTATGCGTAACGTTAATAAAGGATCTAACCAACTTGGGAAAGAACTATTCATTTCTAATTATTTAATAAAGGAAAGCTCTGCTACGCAATACGATATTTTCTCTTATTCAGACTCTATTGTAAATATTGCTCCACAATAAAATTCCACTCTACCCGCCGCTTCCAGAAATAAATCTGTGGGACGAGCAACAGACCAGCCCTAGACAAGCTCGGGTTAAACTAATTTCAGTGCCTCTGCAAGTTTGTGTAATTATAAAATTAGTGTTAGCAATGTTTAGTTACACATCAAAGAGTTTGTTTTGACGTAGATACACTTTTGGTACAAGTGCCATTCTTTAATAAATAAAGCAGTAGTTGTTTATCGGTGTTCATTTCTGCATGCTGTGGAAAGATGATCCAGTTAGTGAAAAGCAGATGTTCAGAGCCAAGTTTGGTTATAGCAGAAGTAGGATACAGAAATTCTTACACGCTTGTAAGTTAAACAGTTTCACAATGATTCTATTCTGCTAATTTAAAATGGTAAAAAAGAAGTGATCTGCTTTCTCTTTTCAATTAACGCAAAATTAATAGTCGAGTTTACTATTCAAGAAACAACAAAGCGGTACCAGCAACTGCTGTAAAAGCACCAAGTATAGAAATCCAAGAAAGTTTTTCTTTGTAATAAAATTTAACTATCGGCAGCATCAAAATTGGAACGGTAGCCATAATTGTAGATGCAATACCTACTTTTGTATGAGAAATAGAAATTAAGCTAAATGTAATTCCAAGAAAAGGTCCAATAAAAGAACCAATAATTGTGAAGTATAATCCTTTTCGATTCTCGCGGAAAACTTTTATCGGATTTAAATAATGTTTAGTAAAATGTGCGGCGGGAAAAAGAATAATCAAAGCAGAAAACACTCTAACAAACGTAGCAACAAAGCCGTTTATTTCGCCTTCATTAAAAGCAAACTTAGCGAAGATTAAACCAACTGCTTGTCCTATCGCTCCAAGAAAAGCATAAAAAATACCGGTGTAATCAACCTTATATTTTGATGTTGGTTTTTCTTCCCTTTGTAAAACAACAAGGGCAATACCTGCAATTGTTACAATAATTCCTATAACTCCAACAAAAGATAGTTTTTCATTCAAGAAGAGAAAGGCAAGAACTGCAGCCATAGCCGGAGCAGATGACATTACAAGCATGCTTAATCTTGCGCCAATAGAGCGGTAAGATTTGAACAAAAAGGTATCGCCAAAGATTAGACCAATGAAACCGCTGATTATTAAAAAAAGAATCTGGCTAAAAGATAAATTTATAGGCGCGCCTATTAGCAAAATTGTAGTTGAGAGATAAACAACAGCGAAAAACATACGTGTTACGTTTACATACATTGGGCCAATACGGTTCGAAGCTTCTGAAAATGCTATCGAAGTCATTGACCATAGTACTGCTGTTATTAAAGCTGCTAATTCGCCAAACATTTTTTGTGAGATAAGAATGAAGAACTAAGAACGAAGAGTTACTCTGCACTCTACGTTCTACGTTCTTCGTTCAATTAAAGGTTGAAGTACATTTTGAATTCGAAAGGATGCGGCATAGTATTGATTGACTTAATTTCTTCGCTCTTAATTTTTACCCATTGATCTAAAAGCGCATCACTAAAAATACTACCTCTCTTCAAAAAAGCATTATCTGCCTGAAGCGCATCTAAAGCTTCTTCTAAATTTCGTGGCAGCATTTTTATTTTATGAATATCATCTTCCAAAAAGTTTTTATCGTTTGGACCAAATCCTTCTTTACGCGGATCAATTTTATTTACAACACCATCAATACCGGCAAGAATCATTGCACTCATACAGAGATAAGGATTTATAGTTGCGTCGGGCGGTCTGTATTCAAAACGTGTTTCATCCGGGTTCTTTACATACTTTGGAATTCTAATAGCACTTGCACGGTTTCCCATTCCGTAGGTAAGTGCAACCGGCGCTTCAAAACCGGGAACAAGCCGTTTATACGAATTTGTTGAAGGATTAGCAAAAGCAGAGAGTGCCGGCGCGTGTTTCAGAAGTCCACCAATAAAATATCTTCCAAGTTCATTAATGTTTCCATACTCGCCTTTCTTATAAAAAGCATTCTTACCATTTTTTGTAAGAAACAAGTGTAAATGCAAACCATTGCCTGCTTGTTGATACATCGGTTTAGGCATAAAAGTTATAAACAAATTCTTTTCGCGCGCAAAATTCATCAAAGCATATTTTGCAGTTATAATGTTATCAGCCGTATCAAGCAGATCCGAAAAATAAGTTTCAATTTCCTGCTGTCCTCTTTCTCCTACTTCGTGATGATGATACTTAACCTTAATTCCATACTTTGCTAAAATTTTGCAAGCATCGTCGCGAAAGTCATCGTAAATATCAAATGGATTAGCGGCGTGGTAAGCTTTCTTATAAAACTCTTCTGCGTGTTCAATTTTGTAATAAGAAGTAGCCGTTCGAGTATCATATTCAACATTTGAGAAAATGTAGAACTCGAACTCCGGTCCCCACCAAGATTTATCGCAGCCGGTTTCTTTTTTAAGGAGCTGTTCAACTTTAGCTGCTAAATATCTTCCATCCTGTTCATAGCGTGTACGAGCATCATCTGTTAAAATAATGTTAGAGTACATACTTAAAGTAGGAGCTTGGCGAAAAAGATCAATTACGGCGGTGTTTAAGTCTGGGATAAGTATCATATCACTGTTTTCAACTTTTCTGAACCCGTAGCTTGAGCCATCAAACCCAACTCCTTCTTTTACTAATTTTTCCATAATTCTTTCGTGTACGGGAAGAGTAATGTGATGAAGCCGTCCCGAAAGATCAATTGCTTTCAAATCGAGAAATTCAATTTTGTTTTTCTTTATCATTGAATTAATTGATTGAATAGTTTGTGCCATATCATCCTCTGTTAATAAGAATATAGACAAAAAACCCCCGAACTTTTCGGGGGCATCTTGTCTGTTAATTTATCCTTTGTAATTAATTGCCGCCAAACCAGGAAAGACTGCCTGCGTATCAAGATCTTCTTCAATTCTAAGAAGCTGATTATACTTAGCAATTCTATCTGTTCTGCTTGCAGAGCCAGTTTTAATCTGTCCGCAATTTGTAGCTACAGCCAAATCTGCAATAGTAGTATCTTCCGTTTCGCCGGAGCGATGAGACATAATAGATTTGTAGCCGGCATTCTTTGCCATTTCAATAGCGTTCAAGGTTTCGGTTAAAGTACCAATTTGGTTTACTTTAATTAAAATAGCGTTGGCAGTTTTTGTTTCAATTCCCTTTGCTAAATACTCTGTATTAGTAACAAATAAATCATCGCCAACTAATTGAATTTTGCCGCAAACTTTATCAGTAAGCAATTTCCAGCCGGCCCAATCAAACTCAGCCATGCCATCTTCAATAGAAATAATTGGATATTGATTTACCCAGCTTGTCCAGTAATCGGCCATTTTTTCTGGAGCCATATAAGATTTATCAGATTTGAAGAAGAAATACTGCTTCTTTTGGCTATCCCACATTTCGGAAGCAGCCGGATCAAGCGCAATGAAAATATCTTTACCAGCTATTAAGCCGGTTTTTTCGATAGCTTCAAGAATTACTGTAATTGCTTCCTCGTTTGATTTCAAATCTGGGGCAAAACCGCCTTCATCACCAACAGCCGTGTTGTAACCTTTTTTCTTTAAAACAGATTTTAAGGAATGAAATACTTCTGTGCCATAGCGTAAGGATTCACTAAAAGTAGGAGCGCCGGTAGGCATAACCATAAATTCCTGGAAATCGACATTGTTATCTGCGTGTTTACCGCCGTTAAGAATGTTCATCATTGGTACAGGTAAAGTACGGGCGTTTGTTCCGCCAACATAACGGTAAAGAGGCAATTCAAAAGCTTCGGAAGCTGCTTTTGCGCATGCTAATGATACAGCAAGAATTGCGTTTGCGCCTAATCTCGATTTGTTTTTAGTTCCATCTAAATCACACAAGAAATTATCAATTGCAACTTGATCTGCAGCGTCCCAATCAATTAATTCATCAGCAATTTCGTTGTTAATGTTATCAACAGCGTTTAATACACCTTTGCCAAGGTATCTTTCCTTGTCACCATCACGAAGTTCGCAAGCTTCGTTTTCTCCAGTTGAAGCTCCACTTGGCACTGCCGCACGCCCTATGATACCGCTTTCTAATGTAACCTCTGCTTCTACTGTAGGGTTTCCTCTCGAGTCAAGAATCTCGCGTCCCCAAACATCTACTATCGTTGTCATTTTTTATTACTCCTTTTTAGTTGTTCATAAAATCGAGGCAAAAATTATTAAAAAGGACATGCAAATTCCAATTTAGCCTCGGAATTGCAAAAGGACACGTCTAAAAATTAGTCTTTCTAATAATTTAAAGTTGAGTTCGCAAAGCTTAGCAGCGGTTTATTTACTCTTAATATGCTCAAATTAGTTCTACAGGGAAACAAGACTTTATTTGTCCTCCAAGTAGTCTAAAGTAATGATCCTTTTAGAATTAACATAGCAACAGAAAAGAAAATTATGATTCCTGTTACATCTACCAATGTTGCTACAAAAGGCGCAGATGAAGTTGCTGGATCGAGACCAAATTTCTTTAGAACAAGAGGAAGCATTGAGCCTATTAAACTTCCCCAGGCAACTACGCCAACCAATGAGAAACTAACAGTAAATGCAATCTCTAACCAATAACTGCCATAGCCTTGAAATAAATAATGCCAAAGAGTAATTCTTAAAAAACCAAGCAATGCTAAAACAAAACCTAACATTAGTCCGGTAAGAATTTCTCTTTTGAATACAGTAAGCCAGCTTTTTAAAGTAATTTCTCCAAGTGCTAAAGCTCTAATAATTAATGTTGAAGCCTGTGAACCTGAGTTTCCGCCGCTAGAAATTATAAGCGGAATAAATATCGTTAAGAACATAGCCTTTTGCATTTCATCTTGAAAGTGATCCATAGCCGTTGCAGTAAAAAGCTGACCAAAGAACAAAACAGAAAGCCATCCAATTCTTTTTTTAACCATTCCCATAATTGTTGTGTCGGAATATGAATCTTCGAGAACGCCAACAGCGCCAAGTTTATGAATGTCTTCAGTAGCTTCTTCTTCTGCAATATCTAAGACATCATCTACTGTAACAATTCCAACCAACATACCCGCGCTGTCTGTTACAGGCAAAGCTGTTATATCATACTTTTTAAAAATATCTACTGCTGTTTCTTGGTCGTCATTGGCTTTTAAAGAAACGAAGTTGTAATCCATTAAATCTTCAACTTTGGTATCGAGAGGAGATAGTAGAAAGTCTCTTATTCTAACATCATCAATAAGCAGTCCGCGATGATCAATAACAAACACCACATTCAAAGTTTCTTTGTCTTGCCCATTTGCTCTTATGTAATCCAGCGTTTGTTGAACTGTCCAAAACTCTCGCACGGCAATATAATCCGGCGTCATCAAGCGCCCAACGCTGTACTCTGGATAGCCAAGCAGCTGTTGTGCAATCTTTCTTTGTTCAGGAGAAAGTGAAGCTATCATCTGTTTAACAACGTTCGGCGGCATTTCCTCAAACAAAGCTGTACGGTCGTCATCAGCCATTTCGTTAAGAATTGCAGCTACATCTTCTTTGCTCAACGATGTAATAAGATGTAATTGAGTATCATAATCAAAATACTCAAATACATCTGCGGCTAAATCTTTAGGCAAAACTCTAAAAACAATTGCCTGTTCGTCTTCATCCAAAGAAAGAATTAAGTCGGAAATATCAGCAGGCGTCCAATCTAAAAGTACGTCTTTAAGATCAGTAAAATCTCTGCTTTTTATTAAGTCAATGATTTCCGGTTTGACAAGCTGAGAAATCATATCACCTCCTTTGTTTGGAGTGGAAGGATAAACATTTATTCGGCGGGCAAATTTAAAACAGTATAACTAATAACACAAAGAATTTTTCTTTTGAAAGAATTTTTTGTTAAAGATTAAGTTCAGATTTCATTAGCATTAATGATTCTTCAATTGTACGCGGTTTGTATTCTAATTCAACTTCCGCCTTAAGATTAATTAAACCGGAGTTTAGCGGACGCGCTGCCGGCTGATTAAGCTCTCTTGTTAAAATTGGCTTTATTAAATTTTTATCGAGCTTAAAGAAATCTGCAATTTGTATTGTAAACTCAAATCTCGAAAGCAATTCTTTACCGCCTAAATTGTAAATTCCCTCTTTCTTCCTTTTACTAATTATATCAATTCCGTAGATCAAATCATCAACATAAGTTGGGTTATTAATTTGATCTGTTACTATCATAATTTCTTTGCGTGCTTTAAGTGAAGCAACAACCCATTTTACAAAATCCGGACGCCCGTATTTTGCGGGGCCGTACAAAATATTTGTACGAATTAGCGCGTAACGAACTCCGCTTGCAATAATAGAGTTCTCGGAAGCAAGTTTAGTTCTTCCATAATAACCAATTGGGTTTGGCTTATCTTTTTCTGAGTAAGGTCCGTTTTTGCCGTCAAAGATATAATCGGTAGACAGATGTATGAGGTGAGCATCAATAGTCCAGCTATACAAAGCTAAATTATCTGCTCCGTTTACATTTACTTTCCATGCAAGTTCACGATCGGCTTCAGATTTATCAACATTTGTATATGCCGCTGCATTTATAACAATATCGGGCACAAAGCCTAATATTAAATCTTTAACACAGTTCTTTTTGGTAATATCAATTTGAGTGTATTGAGTATCTGTAACAAAGGATTTGTCTTCGTTAGAAGAACACATAAGTTCTATATTTTCTTTGGTAGAATAAAACTCCGCTAAACGCTGCCCAAGCATTCCATTTGAGCCTACAATTAAAACTCGTTTTTTTATAATATCTGTCGAAATCATTAAAGCGATATTCTCGTGCAATTAAATAAATTTTCTGTTGAAGCCGCAGCTGCGCCAGCGTGGTTAGCTTTGTCAAGCGAAATTTTGTTATCACCACTTAAAATATATGAATAAAAGAAAGAGGTCCCAAAAACATCGCCGCACCCAATTTTATTATTAACAACAATATTTTCTCCAGGTGCAATTAATTTTTTTGCTCTTTCTTCATTTGAATAAAGCACAGCACCGTTTTGTGCCTTAGTTATCAATAAAGTTTTTACACCGTTTCTCATAATCCACTCTGCGTTTTCTTCTTCTTTTTTAATTGAGCAAATGGTTCTCAGTTCGGTTTCGTTACATTGAAGAATGTCTATACAACTTAACCATTCTTCAATTTGCGGAATCATTCTAAACTTACGCTTTCCTTTCAAATCGAAACCGCGTGCTAAAGTATGAACATCGAAATAAATTAATCCCGAATAATTGTTTCTAATCCATTTAAGCTGTTTTAGAGAAATATCAAATCCAGTTATCATGTTAATTAATATTCCATCATAACTTGAAAAGTCTTTAATCTTTTCAACATTTAGATTGCCAGAAATATTTTTGTAAACTTCTCTGCGCTCGCTTTCCCCTGAAGTATAGAGAAAGACTTCGGGCATATCAGCAATTTCATCAGAAAGAGTAAGATCAACTTTTGAATAAAGTGGTTCAAAGAGTGAAAAACTTTTTTGGTTTTTGCCGGTGAGCAGCATAAATAGGTCGTTGTTTTTCGAGCACGACAAAAATCCCATCGCAGAATAATAAACGCCGCCGGGCTTAGTTTTGCCATAGTCACCGTAGTGGTCAATAATCGAGTGTCCAATCAATAAAATTTTCATTAGCAGAAAAAAGATGTATTTTGAACCGACTGCATTATAAAACTTGTTGTGTAAATAAAAAAGCACACATAAATATTTTTTATGAGATTGAAATGAAAATTGGAATTACCTGTTACCCAACTTACGGCGGAAGCGGTGTTGTAGCTACAGAATTAGGTTTAGCTCTTGCAAAGCTTGGTCATCAAGTTCACTTTATTAGTTACGCTATCCCGCGGCGTTTAAACCGTTTCGTAGAAAATATTTTCTTTCACGAAGTGGAAATGAGCACCTATCCGCTTTTTGAGCACTCGCTTTACGGCTTATCCTTAACAAGTAAAATGTTAGAAGTAATTGAATATGAGAAATTAGACTTGATGCATGTTCACTACGCCATTCCACATGCAGTAAGTGCTTACATGGCTAGAAAAGTTCTTGAAAAAGCTAACAAGGAAATTAAATTTATTACAACTCTTCACGGGACTGATATAACTTTAGTTGGATTAGAGCCATCATTTATGCCGCTTGTTAAGTTCAGCATCGAAGAAAGTGACGGCGTTACGGCAGTTTCTAGATTTTTAAAAGAGAAAACGCTTACAAACTATAATATCCAGAAAGAGATTGAAGTTATTTACAACTTTATTGATCTTGAAATTTACAAACCTCAGCCAAGCGAAATCTTTAGAAAACATATTGCGCCAAATGGCGAAAGAGTTTTAGTACATACATCTAATTTTCGTCCCGTAAAAAGAGTACCCGATACAATTAGAATTTTGGAAAAAGTTAAAAAAGAAATTCCCGCAAAATTAGTTTTGGTTGGCGATGGACCCGATAGAAGCGAGTGCGAACGTTTAGCCCGCGAGCTTGATCTACAAAAAGATGTAATTTTTCTTGGCAAGCAAGATGCATTAGCAGAAATATTAAACGCTGCAGATTTATTTCTTATGCCGTCTCAATCAGAAAGTTTTGGTCTTTCTGCGCTGGAAGCAATGGCTTGCGGCAAACCTGTTGTAAGCAGTTCTGTTGGCGGGTTACCGGAATTAGTAATCCACAATGAAACCGGCTACATTGCAGAAATTGGTGATGTTGAAAGAATGTCTAAATACACAATTGATTTGTTGACCAACGAAAAGAAGTACAACATATTTGCAAAAAATTCCCGCTACCGCGCAGTAAATCATTTTGATAAAAATCTAGTTCTGCCAAAATATCTTGAGTATTACGAAAAGGTTTTGTCTCTCTAATTTTTCTTGATCTTTGACTGTAATTGCATTATTAAAGTTGTTCAAAAAAGGAAAAGAGTTGTCTTCTTTACTACAGAGCAGCGGACTCTTCAACTTGCTTCTGCTGAAGTCTCGGGCAATCTAAACAGAATACTGGCTAATCTTTCAAGAATTGATTTGATTATTATTGATGAACTTGGTTATCTCTCACTAACAAAACAAACGCTAAATTATTTTTTCAGCTAATATCCAAGATTTATGAATCTGGACCAATAATTATCACTACTAATAAACCGTTTGAAGAGTGGGGAGAAATCTTTAACGATGACATTGTTGCTTCGGCAATCTTGGATAGACTGCTGCACTACTCCCATCCTTTTTTGATTAACTGGAAGAGCTTCATATCGAAAAATATTCTCAAAAATAATTACCTTCTTCTGGTCAATTTTGGCCGGAATATTGGTCAGTTTTCAACGGAAACAACAATATGCAAATCTCCAACAAAAAGAGTAAGAACACTGAGCAATCATATTTTTGCGTAAGGTGAGTTAGTCAGTATCTTCATTATAAAAACCCTCTTGATAATTCCAATAACGCCTGTTAGTTTACACATGTAATTTTTCCCTTTCCTCCTTTCCCAAATTAAACAAGGAGGTGTAAAATGAAAAACATAACAGCATACGAAAAAGCCCGCTATTACATCGAAAGAAATACCGAAGAAGATTTCCGTACTCAAAAAAGAAAGCAGAATCCCGGACCTGTAATTACAGTTTCGCGGGAAACGGGAATAGGAGCAGGTGTAATTTGCCAAAAACTTACTGAATATTTTAACAGCAGAGCAATTGAGCTTTATGATGACTGGACTTACTTCGACAAAAGTTTAATTGAGCGTGTAATGCAAGACTACAATATGCCGGATCATTTTAAGAAAACTTTGAGCGATGAAAAACCATCAAATATGGATGCTTGGTTAAGTGAGATATTAGGAATTTCTCCTTCAAGACTTTCATTGCTTTACAAAACTTCAAACACAATTAAAAGGTTGGCTGATTTTGGCAATGTAATTTTTGTGGGACGCGGTGCTAATATTATTACAGCCAAATACGAAAATGCCTTCCATATTCGTCTTGTTGCTCCAATTAATTACCGTATAGAAACTTCTATGGATTTATATCAGCTCGATAAAAGAACTGCTGCGGAGTTTGTAAAGCATGAAGATGAAGCAAGAAAGCTGTATGTCCTAAAATATTTCCACAAGAATATTGAAGACCCGCTTCTTTATCACATAATCATCAACACTTATTTACTCTCTTTTGATGAAATTGCTGTTATGATAGGACAAAGTGTTGTTAAACGGTTCCAAAGATATTTTCGTTCTCGTTTTGCAACAGCAGCAGAGAATTAGCAAGACTCGTTACAGAAGAAATTTGTGTGCTATTGACGAGGTACATTTCGTTTCCTTTTGAGTCAATATTATTTTTTAATGCAGCATTTTAATATCGCTAACAACTTCATCAGTGTTTAAGTCGCTTCCTTTGTAATTTTTTCTAATTTTTCCTTTTTCATCCATAAGTTGAATTCTATCTGTATGAGCATAGTAGTAAATCTTTCTTCCATCTTTAAATACTGTTGAATCACTTATAACAGCAACAATTTTAAGCCTGTTCATTAAGGAATCTATAATCATTTTTTCTCCGGTTAGGAACTTCCAGTTGTTTAAATCGAGATTGCGCACCTCCGCAAACTTGCGAAGCGTTTCAGGTCTGTCTTGCAACGGATCGAAGCTGATTGTAACAAATTCAACGTTACTAATTTTTTCTTCATTTAATTTTTCTTGAATGATTCTCATATTATTAGTTGTTAACGGACAGATATCGGGGCAGTTTGTAAATATGTAGCCAATCACTGTAATCTTTCCATTTGTCATCACCGGAAAGTTTTGTTCAATACCGGTTTGATCAACAAGGGGAAAACTGCTGTGGCTTAAATCATCAATAATTTCTAAATGCTCTTGGCAGGAAACTATGAATATTATCAGAAGAGCTAAAACAAAATTTTTTTTCAAACTTAATTTGGTAATTTTATCAGACATATAATCAATCTCTTTAACAATACAAATTTACTAATTGTTATCTAAAATGGATATTGTATGAAAATGGTACTCAAAACATTTCTTATTTTTCTCTTTTCTTGTTCTCTGTTTGCACAAGAGCAAATACGCGTAATGGGCTATAATTTGTTGAATTATCCCAACAATAGAAGCGGTACAAACATTACGGCAATCGAACCGTTTTATAAAAAAATTATCAATACAATTAATCCGGATGCTCTTGTAGTTGTTGAAATGGTTCAGCAAGCCGGAGTTAATCAGTTTTTAACTAATGTTCTCGGAAATGATTATTCGGCTGCAACTGTAACAATTAAAGGAACTAACAGTTCTGGAGACGACGGAAACAATTGTGCTTTTTATTATAAACCATCAAAGCTAACATTAATTGAAAGCAAAGAAATTCCGGCAAGAACACGTGTAATAAGTTCTTTCAAAGTTGTGCACAATACTACAAAAGACACTCTCATTATACTTGGCGTGCACTTAAAAGCAAACGTTTTCAATTCGGATAATGTGTTAAACCAAGAAAAACGAACCGATGCTGTAATCTCTCTTAGAAATGAAACTGTAAAATATAGAGCAAATGCCAACTTTCTTGTATGTGGTGATTTCAACATATTTTCATCAAATGAAAAAGCTTTTCAGAAGTTGATAGATAAATCTACTTCCGGTTATGCAATAGATATGTTGAATGTAACCGGAAATTGGAGCGCTAATCCTACGTTTAGTTCCGTTTCTACATATTCTGCAAATAAATTAGATACACGTTTAGATATGATTTTGATTTCGCAAGGCTTGCAAGACAAAGGCGGCGTGGATTATATAAATGATTCATATAAGATTTTTGGGAACGACAATAACCATTTTAGCAAGGCGGTTAACCAAGGAGTTAATACTTGGTTTTTAAATGATGCTTCTATGGGAACAGCGTTAGTTTTAGCTTCCGATCACCTTCCTATTTACGCAGATTTTTCTTTTGGAGTTGCAACAAATATTGATAGATATAATTCGCTGCCCGAGAAATTTGAACTGGAACAAAATTATCCTAATCCGTTTAATCCAACAACAACTATAAACTACAAATTGCAATCAGCAAGCCACGTAACTCTAAAAGTTTACGATGTTTTAGGAAGGGAAGTTGCAACATTAGTTGATGAATACAAACCGGCTGGAAATCACTCTACACTCTTCATGCCTCGACTGGAGCAAGGCAAGGCGGGCGCTCTTAGTTCTTCGTTCTCCTCCGGTGTTTACTTCTACAGATTAACTGCCAAAAATCATTCACCAAGCTCGCAACATGGATTTGCTCAAACAAGAAAAATGCTTTTTTTAAAGTAATGACAGAACCACAGATGCTGGATACTGGATATTGGAAAAAACAAGAATCCAGTATACAGCATCAAGTACTTAGAGTCTATAGATTAAAGTTGAACCCTACATAAAGACTTCTCCCAAGTGTTCCATAGAAAAGAACTTCTTCATATTTTTTATCAAAAAGATTTTCAATTCTAGCATTCAAAGAAAAGCTGTTGAACAATTGATAACTTGCGGCAAAGTTAACCAATAAATAACCTTGCATAGTTACTCTTTTTGAAGGGAAAGCGCCGAAATCTTTGTCCTCACGTTTGCCAATGTATCTCAGAGCCATATTCAAATTAAGTTCTTCAATCAATTTGATGTTTGAGCTAAGATTAAATTGATGCTTGGGTCTGCGCAAAAGCTGCTTCCCAAAATCAATGCTTTTTTCCGATTCATCCTTAGTCTCTGTAAAAGTATAGTTTGCGCTTAACGATAACTTGCTGCTTGGCTCTGCAGAACAAGTTATTTCAAATCCATTTGTTTTTGCTTTTGCTATGTTGATTGTTCTAAAGTTCGAATCGTAACCTAACATATCCGTCAAATTCAAGTTGAAATATGTGAAGCCGATGAAATAGTTTTGTCTGCCAAAATATTGCTCAATACCAAAATCTAATCCTTTGCTTTTTTCTGGTTTAAGATTTGGATTTCCGAATGCAGGGTCGAATAAGTTAAACAAAGAAGGCGCTTTGAATCCGTTTCCATAAGTTGCTTTTATTTTTGTTTGTGTAGATGCAATAAAATAAACAGGCGCTATTCTATAAGTTGTTATGCTTCCAAATTTTTGATTATTGTCAAACCTTAATCCCGCAGTTACAAAAAGTTCGTTTTCAACATTTAATTGGTTTTGTAAATAAATACCGTTGTTGCGTATTGATTCGCGTGGAAATAAACTTTCGTATGGTCCCCAAGGACCACTCGAAATGTAACTTGTTGCTGCACTCTCAGTTTCCGTTTCCACTCCAAAAGTAATTAAATTGTTAGGAACTGCTTTTACAATGTTCTGCCAATCTAATTTGAAGCGGTAAGAATTGTTAAAACCGTCCGAAGAAGTAGAAGGATGTTCGGCATCAACTAAATCAAGTGCATGTGCAAATCTTTTTAAGTGAGATACAGAGATATTTTGCTCCAAAACTCCATCAAAAAAAGAGCCTGCAATATTTGCCTTTACAATATGTTCTTCCTGCTTGTATGTATAATTTGGATCGTCTCCAAACTTTTCACCATGATCAAGATCTGTTTTAGCTTTTAGAAACTTGTAAATCAATCCAGCTTTTAATTTGCTGTTAAAGTCATAATCTAATCTTGAAGAAAAAGAAGTGTTTGTGTTTCCATCTCTTTCGGTATTGCCGTAAATAGAGTTGGCTGCTGAAATACCATCAGTTGCGCTTTGTGAAGCGACTATAGAATAATGCAGTTTTTCTATAGCACCGTTTGCAGAAACACTCCCTCGGTAATATTTGTTTGTGCCGCCTTCGCCTTCAAAAGAAAAGCTCGGTTTCCCATCTCCTTTTTTAGTAATTATATTAATTAAACCTGCAATTGCATCGGAGCCGTAAAGCGTACTTTGCGGTCCGCGCACAACTTCAATTCTATCAATCTCTCTTGTATTTAATGCGGAAAAATCAAAAGCATTGTTTGGAGATGAAGGATCGTTCATTTTTACGCCATCCAAAATTACAAGAGTGTGGTTGGAATTTGCGCCGCGCATTGTAACATTAGTCAGCTTTCCAGGTCCGCCTTGCTGTACTACTGTTAAACCCGGAATATCGCGTATAACATCTGCTACTGTTTTAGATTGTCTTCTCTGGATGTCTTCTGAAGCAATAACTGAAACAGAACTGCCAATAGCATAGTATGGAGTTGCTGTTTTTGTTGCCGAAACAATAATTTCGGTAAGTGTTGTTTTAACTGAATCCGATTGAGAAAAAATTTGTGAAGTTACTACAAAGAAAATTACAAATACTTTAAAGATGTTTTTCATAGAAGTTACTCCTTTGAAAAAAGGAACGGCAAAACCATTCCGGTTTATAAGAAATAACTTCGTGGGAGTTTAAGCCGGGTGAACCCGAACCGATTTGAAACGAAATGCAAAAATAAAATTCGTTAATCAAAAACCTGCCCGCGAAGGTTAAGCCACTTGGCTCTGTTGATTATTTTTTTTGAGGCAGGTCTCCTGGCTCGAGACATCTTTTAACGCCTTCCCAAAACGAGTGTAGAGTGTATGGTAAAGAGTTCAACTCTCTCCGTTCTTCACTCTACGTTCTACACTGCTTTTCAGTGGCTTTTTGTTAAACGACTTTTTGTGTCTCTTACAGTTGCGCGTCAGCACCGGATTCTTGGGGCTGTCGAAAAGTATTCAAACAGAAATCTGCGAATATCTGTTTAATCCCCGCCTCGAACGACAAAGTCGGGCAGGAGTTTAATCCGCGTTCTATTTATGATTGGTTAACTTTTTCGATCAGAACCGAACCACCGGTTTCCCTATTAAGTTATAAACACCACAAAATTGTAAAGAACTGTGTTCAAATGTAAAAAAGTAGAACGACCATTCCAAAAAAAGTTCGAGATGAACTCGACCTTCAAAGTGTTTTATTTTTTCTTCGCTGCCGGTTTGCCCTTTAATGCATTCGGCTTTTTACCTTTTATCACAGACAGAACTTTTGGCGTTTTACTTTTAACCGTTTTCTTTGAGTTAAGTCTTTTTCTCTTTACAGTTTTTGCCTTTTCACGTTTTAAGTTTTTTGTCTTGTTTTTTTCGTCTTTCGTCTTCCGTTTCACGTTTTTCGTCTTACCTTTTACTTTTTTCTTTACCGCTTTCACCTTTTGCTTTGCCGCAATCAAATTAAGCGCTCCACCAGATTTGAACCATTCAATTTGTCCAGCGTTGAAAGAATGGTTCAATTTAATTTCATCAACAGAACCATCTTTATGTTTAATAATTAACCGAACTTGTTTTTCCGGTTTTAGCGCACTCAAGTTTGGAATGGTGAGTCTATCATCTTCTTGAATCTTATCGTAATCGCTTGCCTTAGCGAATGTAAGCGGAAGCATTCCCTGTTTCTTCAGGTTTGTTTCATGTATTCGCGCAAAAGACTTTGTAATGATTGCTTTACCGCCGAGAAAGCGTGGTTCCATTGCAGCATGTTCGCGTGAAGAACCTTCGCCGTAATTTTCATCTCCAACCACAACCCAGCCTATTCCTTGGGCTTTGTAATCACGAGCAACTTCGTGAACTTGTTTGTACTCACCGGTAAAAAGATTTTTAGCTTCGCCGGCATTTCCTGTGTAAGCATTAATTGCGCCGAGGAACATATTTTTAGAAATGTTATCTAAATGTCCACGATACTTTAACCAAGTACCTGCTGGAGAAATATGATCGGTTGTACATTTACCTTTTACTTTTAAGAGAAGCGGCGCATCATTAACATCTTTTCCATCCCAAGCCGCAAACGGTTCCATAAATGAAAGGCGATCGTTGTTTTCCGGCAAAGCAATTTTAGTTTTGAACCCGTTTTTACTAGGCGCAAGAAATCCTTTTTTATCTTTCAAGAAATTTTTCTTTGGAAGTTCTTCACCATAAGGCGCGTCAAGTTTTACCTTTTTGCCATTTTGATTAATCAAATAATCTGTTTCTGGATTGAATGAAAGCTTTCCTGCAACGGCGAGAGCAGTAGTAATTTCTGGGCTTGCAACAAAGCTGTAAGTCTCTGGATTGTTATCGTTGCGTTTAGCAAAATTTCTATTGAATGAATTTACAATTGTATTCTTCTCACCTGTTTTGATGTCCATCCGTTTCCACATTCCGATACATGGTCCGCAGGCATTTGCTAAAACCTGTCCGCCAAAATCTGTAAGAGTTTGCAGCTGTCCATCTCGTTCAATAGTTGCGCGTACTTGCTCAGAGCCGGGAGTTATTTTGTACTCGGATTTAGCTTTCAGTCCTTTAGATAAAGCATCTTTAACAATGTTAGCAGCGCGGTCAATATCTTCGTAACTGCTGTTTGTGCAGCTTCCTATCAAGGCAACACTTATTTTTTCCGGGAAACCGTTTTCTACAATCGCTTCTTTCATGTTAGAAAGAGACCAAGCGCGGTCTGGTGTAAAAGGACCATTTATGTGTGGTTCTAATTCATCTAAATTAATTTCTATAATCTGATCGTAGTATTTTGCCGGATCAGTATAAACTTCTGCATCTGCTTTTAAAACGGAAGCATTTTTACGGGCATGTTTAGCAACATCAGTCCGGTCTGTTTTTTCTAAATACAAAGCCATTTTTTCATCAAAAGGAAATACAGAGCATGTTGCACCGATTTCTGCGCCCATGTTGCAAATAGTTGCTTTTCCTGTACAAGAGATTGATTCAGTGCCTTCTCCAAAGTATTCAACGATGGCGCCTGTGCCGCCTTTTACAGTCAGCAATCCGGCAAGTTTTAAGATAACATCTTTTGGCGAAGTCCAACCGCTGAGTTTCCCTGTCAATTTAACGCCGATAAGTTTTGGCCATTTCAATTCCCAAGGCATTCCAGCCATAACATCAACTACGTCTGCGCCGCCAACTCCAATTGCAAGCATACCCAAGCCTCCTGCGTTTGGAGTGTGAGAATCCGAGCCGATCATTAATCCACCGGGAAATGCATAATTTTCTAAAATCACTTGGTGAATAATTCCGGCGCCAGGTTTCCAGAAACCAACACCATATTTTTTGCAGATTGTCTCTAGGAACTCATAAACTTCTTTGTTTTCAGCAATCGCATCGTTCAAATCGCTAACGCTTCCGTTCTTAGCAACAATTAAGTGATCTGCGTGAGCTGTTGCCGGAACTGCTGCTTCTTTTCTTCCCGCGTGCATAAATTGAAGCATTGCCATTTGCGCAGTTGCATCTTGCATTGCAACGCGGTCTGGTGCGAAATCAGCAAAATCTTTTCCGCGTGTTAGAGGAGCTTTTGGCATTTCCCACAAATGCGCATAAAGAATTTTTTCTGCGTAAGTCATTGGTCTGCCAACAACTTTGCGTGCCTTTGTAACTTTATTATGAAACTGAGCATAAACTTTTTTGATCATATCAAAGTTAGCAGTCATTGTAATTCCTGTTTTGTTTGAAATCGGTACAAAGATAAAAAAATGACGGGAATTATTTTAGAAGAAAGGAACGCAGATTTTTTTTGACCGGTTATGAAAAATCATGATTAAGCATAAACGATCTTAATTAATCTGCGTTCGACTTTTACTTTATCATGCTTAACGAAATTCTTTGCTTTGGAATATCAATTCCAATTACGGTTACATCAATTATATCGCCAACCTTCAATAACTCTAATGGATTTCTTACAAACTTGTTGGCGATTTGCGAAATGTGAAGGAGTGCATCTTGTTTAACGCCAATATCCACAAACGCACCAAAATCCACTACGTTGCGTACAGTGCCTTTTAGTTTCATTCCTTCTTGAATATCTTCAATTTTCAAAACATCGCTGCGTAAAATTGGCGTTGGCATTTCTTCGCGCGGATCGCGTCCCGGTTTTTTTAGGTTTTCCAAAATATCACCCAACGTCGGTTCTCCAACGCCTATTTCCTTAGCAACTTTTTCTATTCCTTTTGATTTAACAAACAGTTCAACAAGGTTTCCTTTTTCGTTGATATGGATTGTGGATAGATCGCACAGCTTTAATAGATTAGTTGCAGCTTCGTAAGACTCTGGATGAATAGAAGTGTTATCTAACGGATTTTCTCCGTTAGGAATGCGTAAGAAACCGGCGCACTGCTCAAAAGCTTTTGCACCCATTCCTGTAACATCCATTAGTTCTTTTCTGTTTCTGAATTTTCCGATTCGCTCGCGGTACTTAATTACGTTGTTGGCAATTCTCTTGTTCAAGCCAGAAACATAATTTAGAAGAGAAGCGGAAGCAGTGTTTACATCAACACCCACATAGTTTACGCAGCTTACAACAACATCATCCAGTTTTTTAGAAAGCAATTTCTGATCAACATCGTGCTGATACAAACCAACACCTATTGATTTTGGATCAATTTTTACAAGCTCGGCAAGAGGATCGAGAACGCGGCGGGCGATAGAAATATTTCCGCGCTGGCTTGCTTCAAGATCCGGAAACTCATCTTTAGCAACTGCGCTTGCAGAGTAAACAGAAGCTCCGGCTTCATTAACAATTAAGTAATGGCAATTAAGTTTGTTAGCTTTAATTAAATCGGCAATTATTTGTTCTGTTTCTCGGCTCGCTGTTCCATTGCCAATTGCAATTAAATTAATTTTGTGTCGCTCAATTATATCAAGCAAAATCTTTTTTGCATCTACTATTTTGCTTTGCGGTGGATGAGGAAAAATTGTAGCGCCTTCAACATACTTACCAGTTGTATCAATTACAGCAAGTTTAGAACCAGAATAAAAGCCCGGGTCAATTCCTAAAATCATCCTATTACTAATTGGCGGCTGAAGTAGAAGCTGGCGAAGATTTGCCGCAAAGATTTCAATTGCGTGCAAGTCGGCTTCTTCGGTTAAAAGATTTCTAACTTCACGTTCAATGGATGGAAAGATTAATCTCATGAACGAATCATCAACAACTTCTTCAAGAATATCGAGAAAGAAAGATTCATCGTATTCGAAAAATTTATCATAAACTCTGTTTAGAACGCCGGGTTTATCAAAACTTAGAATAATTTTTAGATAGCCATCTGATTCGCCTCGGTTTATAGCAAGTATTTGATACTGTTTTAACTTGTTAATTGGCGCAGTAAAGTTGTGGTAAACATCGTACACATCTTTCTTTTTGAGGTTTGTATCCTCTTTCTTGTTTTCATTTTTTGACGAAACCAGAGTTGCTTCTTCTTGTATATAATCACGCACTTCTTGGCGGACTTCTGCTGTTTCGCTGATCATTTCTGCAATTATATCTTTTGCGCCTTGTAACGCATCTTCCAAGGATTCTACTCCAAGTTCTGTGCTTATGTATGAAGCTAAAATTTCATCAAAGTTTCCTGCAAAATTTGGATTTTGCAAAATGAATAGCGCGAGCGGTTCTAGTCCTTTTGCTTTAGCTATAGTTCCGCGAGTTTTTCGCTTCGGTTTGTATGGAAGGTACAAATCTTCAACTTCTTGAAGTTTTGTTGAGGTATTTATCTTATCGCGAAGTTCATCTGTAAGTTTACCCTGTTCTTCAATGCTTTTCAGAACAGTTAATTTACGTTCTTCAAGAATGGTTAAGTAGCTCAATCTATCTTCAATGTTTCTTAAGAAATCTTCATCCAATCCGCCCGTGTTTTCCTTGCGGTAACGTGCAATAAAAGGAACTGTAGCGCCTTCGGTAAATAAATTTATAACTGTTACAACTTGCTTTTCAGCAATGTTTAGTTCTTTTGCAATCACTAAAGGAATATTCATAACTCTCCGAGATAAATTGGGAATGCAAATCAAGTGGAATCAAACAGAAATATCAACTTGAATTTTTGCATTCTTTGCATTATGGGCGCCTCTAAAAATACCAATATACTTTGCGGGCTTTTAGTTTTCTTTGCGAACTCTGCTGTAAATTTTTATAAAAACTAATTTTTAGAGGTGTCCTTATGTAATAAAAATCTCTGCAAAATTGTTCAGCGTTGCTGTGAGTCATAGGACAATAACTGACTTTAAAATGAGTGGCTGCTACTGGAGAAAAAATTTTTTTATACTAAAGAATATCAAATTTGTTGGAATTACCTAGTTTCAGTCAGACAAACTACGTTTGCCTCGTAATTTTTTAAGAAACACCGTTACTTTCCAAGCAAAGAAACAAAAATATTTTGAACATCATAATTTTTTTCTTGCTTTCTTTTAGTCTGTTTAGTAAATTTCGGTAGAGTTTAATAGCAGCAATGTTATTAACACTCTGGACCCAAGTGCTCCCCCCACACTTGGGTTTTTTATTTTAAAAGATTTTCTATTAATTGAGTCTTAAAAGACAAATCGCGGCAAAGCTAAGAAAGCAGTTTCTTTCAAATTGAGTTTTGGGGTTAAATGGCGGCTCTAAAAAATTCTAACGCGCTTGGTTCGCTAAGAAAATGCTAAGTCTGCAAAGCATATTGATGTTTTTAGATGCCCTTTAATCGATACAAATCTTTTCTAGAATAAAGTTTTGCACCTTTTAGCCGGTCGCTACCAATCTGGTTTTCTACGAACTGTTTTTCCGGCTTTCCGTTTACTTCGAGTACTTCGTAACCAACAACTCCCCGTTTAATTAACGCAGAAAGTATTTTCAGAAATTCTTTTTTTTCCTCATCATTTAGATCGGAGATATCTAAGCGGTCCCTCTCACCAAGGTTCATAAATTTATCTATCTTATCATAAACTCTTGCTGTATTGGATATTTCTAACGAATCTGCTTTTTTGCTAAAAGATTTACTTTCGGAGGCTCTGGATTTTGAATTCCAGAAAATGTAAGTGGAAGTTGATATTTTATCAATTGAAGACATAGCAAAAGAATTCTTTTTGTTATAATCGTAATTTTTGTGCGTAAGTTAATATGAGGAACTTTTAACCCAAAAAATTCATTAGAAATGTCCCGCTAAATATAAGCGGGATTGTCGGCCCAAAGGGCAAACCTGCCTACCGCAGGCAGGTTTGCCTAACGGAAAATTTGGGCTTAATACTCTTGCGGAAGTTCTTTCATTTGTGCGTATGTAAAAACCGGACCGTCTTTACAGACATAAACATTGCCAACATTACAGCGTCCGCATTTTCCAAGTCCGCATTTCATTCTGTTTTCTAAAGTTGTAATAATGTTCTCTTCGGCAAAACCAAGTTTTAGAAGAACGGGAATTGTAAACTTTATCATAATTGGCGGCCCGCATACAATGGCAATTGTGTTTTCGCTTTGCGGCGCAATTTTTTCTACAATTGCCGGAACGAAACCAATTTCGCCATCCCAATCTGCAATCTCTCCACCTGGATCAACAGTTACAACAGTTTTAACATCTGCGCGCTCTTTCCATTCTTTTAGTTCACGTTTGTAAACAAGATCGTTAAAAGAACGTGCGCCGTAAACAATTGTTATGTCTTTAAATTTATCGCGGAGATCCAGAGTATTCCATATAACGCAACGTACCGGCGCAAGACCAATTCCACCTGCAATAAATAGAACATTCTTTCCTTTCATAACTTCAACCGGAAAATAATTTCCGTATGGACCGCGAAAGCCGATTGTATCGCCAACACTAATTCTATTAAGGGCAGTTGTAACTTTTCCTATTTTCTTGAAGGAACATTCTATGTAATCTTCTCTTGTTGGTGATGAGGCAATACAAAATGTTGATTCACCTTCTCCAAATACGGAGTACTCGCCAAACTGCCCTGCTTTGAAAGAAAAATTCTTTGCAACATTCTCATCTCTAAATTTTAGGCGAAATGTTTTAGTATCAAATGTTTCATCAATGATATCGGTTACTTCCATCAATTCCGGTTTGTAGATGTTATTGCGGCACATGTTAATTCCTAAACTTGGTTTGCAACTAAATTTATTTCTCTTACAACTTGAGCAATATCAATTCCAACGGGGCAGCCACGGCTGCATCTTCCGCATCCGGTGCAAAGTGTTTTGCCAAACTTATCTTGATAATATTTGAACTTATGAGCGATGCGCTGGCGGTAGCGTTTGCCTTGTGTATCGCGCGGATTATGCCCTGAACCATGAATCGTAAACAAACCAAATTGGCACGCGTCCCAGTTTTTCATTCTACGACCGCAAGTGTAATTGCATTCTTCATCAACAATATCAAAACAATGGCAAACGGGGCAAGCAAAAGCGCACTGTCCGCATCCCAAACAAGTTTCTCCAACTTTATCAAAAATCTTGTGCTCGAAATTCGGTGCAATCCATTCACGAACTTTAGCTTGCTCAAATTTTCTTTCCTGTAATTTTATTTTGTCTAAAACTTCAGATGTAGCTTTAGGGTTCCCTTCACTCATGTATTGTATAAACGGTTGAACAAATTCTTTTCCTTTATCAGAAACAATCTTTATAGCAAAATTTTTATCGTCAAGAGGAACAAGAAACAAATCGGAGCCGGCTTCTGAGGTTGGATTCAATCCCACCGAAGTACAAAAACAAAACTCATCTTGATAATGGCAAGCTAATCCTATTACAATAGAACGCTCTGCTTTTTCATTGAAGAATTTGTCTTTATAATCCCAGTTGAAAACGTGACTCATAATTTCTATTGAAGGGGCATCGCAAGGTTTTGCACCAAGAATAACTATTTTTTGCTCATCAAGGTTTGGGCTGGCCGCGACATTAGCGGGTTCGATTAAATCATAATTGTCTTTGTTGTTGCGGAAGTAAAAAATCGGCTCTGTTTTTGCAAACAAGAATTCTTTGTAAGAAAGATTTGAAGGTACGCCGTTGCTGTTTACAACAATCTCATCAGTATGCGATAACCGTTTCCATCCCACAGCCTTTTCGTCTTGTCCAACAACAATGTGATTTGCCTTAATCAAATCAGCAACAAGCATTTTCAAATTTACTTTGCTAATTAGTTTTTCTTCCATAGTTCACCTCTCCATTTTATCCCGATTCCTATTTCATCGGACTCGGGATGACTTCGTCACTTAATAAAGTCTTCACGGTCGTTTACATCGTATGTTCCAACTAAAGTTGGTGTGTTTAAATTCATTCCGGGTATGTAATCAAATTCTTTGTTTGCCGTCATTCCCATTTTTCTGTTGAGAAGAGAAAGAGGAATTTCAGCCGGACAAGCGCGCTCGCATTCGTTGCAGCCAACACATCTTCCGGCAAGATGAAACGCGCGAATCATGTTCCAAGCAAAGTTACCGCGAGTATGCGCGCTGCTTTCTATCCATCGCGGGATTGATTTATCTGCAATACATTTTTCGCAGTAACACATTGGGCATGCTTGACGGCACGCATAGCATTTAACACATCTTTCAAATTCTGCTTCCCAAAAATCAAAACGTTCTTCGGCAGTCATCGAATCAATCTTTTGCATTAACACAAAATTTTTATCTTCACGTTTTGGTGTTTCTTCAAGTGATCCAAGCAAAGTGTGGTGCAGATGAGGTGTGTGAACCATACAATGCAAACACTTTGTTGCAACAGTGCTTTCGTTAAACTCTTCGCCAAGCTCAGAAACAACACCGCTGCAGTTCATTCCGATTATATAAACATCATCCTTTTTTACCTGGTTTTCTTGAATGAGCTGCACGATTGCTTTTACATCACAACCTTTAGCTACAATTCCAACGACACCGTTTCTCTTAAATTCTTTTCGAGTTAAATACATTGCAAGATTGTTTACGCAGTACTTGTTGAACACAAGTTTTTCTGCGTCTTCAACACTGCGCACAATAAATGGTTTTGTTCTGTTTGGAATTGTTCCTTGGGCAAAACCGATAATAACTTTTACAGTTCCATTTTGAAGAAGCTCTTTAGCCTTTTCTTTAAGCTCATTCATGAATAAAAAACTCCTCATTTATCTTTGCATACTTTTCAAACTTGCCTTGGTTTTTAACTGTTTCAACAACTTCTGTTACAACATCAACAAATTTTTTACCTTCCGATGCAGAAACCCAAGAGAAGTGAAGCCGTGTTGAATCAATTCCAACAAAATCCAAAAGCTCTTTGAATAGGATCCATCGTCTGCGTGCGTGAAAGTTTCCGGTGTTATAGTGGCAATCATTCGGATGGCAGCCGGAAATCAGAACTCCATCTGCGCCTTTCTCAAATGCCTTGATGATGAACACCGGATCAATTCTTCCAGTACATGGAACGCGAATCATTTTAATATTCGGCGCATATTTCAACCGAGATGTACCTGCTAAATCAGCACCTGTGTAAGTGCACCAGTTGCAAACGAATGCTGCAATTTTGGGTTCAAACTTTTTTTCTTCCATAATTTTTCCTTTGCGTTCTTCGCGGCTTTGCGAGAAAAAATATCTTGCTAAGACGCAGAGTCGCTAAGATTTACATTGTCATTCTGAGGAACGAAGTGACGAAGAATCAGAATTTGAGATGCTTCGCTTTGCTCAGCAAGACATGAATTAATTACAAAGCATTTATTTCTGCATAAATCTGTTCATCGGTAAAACCAATTAGCTCAACAGATTTTGATGGGCACACTGCATTGCACGTTCCACATCCTTGGCACAATCCTGAGTTTACATAAGCTATCACTTTAACAACATTACCGTTACGGTCTTTTATTTCTTTTCTTTCAACTGCATTGTAAGCGCATACTTTTTGGCAGTAAAAGCAACCGGCACAAACCGATTCATTCACTTTTGCAATTGTTGGTTCGCGTTCTAGAATATCTGAACCAAATAAAACAAGCGATTTACTTGCCGCGGCCGACGCCATCGAAACAGATTCGGGAATATCTTTTGGTGATTGACAAGCGCCTGCAAGAAAAACTCCGGCTGTGCTTACTTCAACGGGACGAAGCTTTGGGTGGGCTTCATTGTAGAAACCATATTTATCATAAGACATTCCTATTGTCTGCGCGAGTTTAGCAGCGTTTGGCTGTGCAACCATAGCAGTTGCAAGCACAACCATGTCGGCATCAATTGTTACATTCATGTTGCTTAACGTATCTACACCTTTTACAATGTACTTTCCTTTTTCTTCGTAAATACGAGAAACTCTTCCGCGAATATATTTTACATGATCTTCTTCAATTGCCCGGCGAACAAATTCATCGTAACCTTTTCCTCCGGCACGTATGTCCATGTAGAAAACGTAAGCTTCACCTTCGTGAACTTTATGTTTGTAAAGCATTGCGTGCTTAGCCGTGTACATGCAGCAAATTTTGCTGCAGTAAGAAAATCCCTTTGCCTCATCGCGCGAACCGACACATTGGATGAAAACAATTTTCTTCGGCACAGTTTTATCAGATGGACGAAGAATTTCTCCGGAGGTTGGTCCGGATGCACTCGCTATTCTTTCAAACTGAAGTCCATCAATTACATCTTTATATCTTCCGTATCCATATTCGCCATAACCTTTAATTTCACTTTCTTCAGGTTTCTTGTCTATTGTATAAAGTTTGTATCCGGTTGCAACAATGATAGAGCCTACATCTTCCGTAACAAAAGAATCTTCTTGTTCGAACATGATTGCTTCGCGCCCGCAAACTTTAACACACATTTGACATTTGCCGGTTTGATAGTATGTGCAAGCATTTCTATCAATCACCGGAATGTTTGGAACTGCTTGTGGAAAAGGAACATAAATTGCCGGACGAAATGCTAAGTTTTCTTCAAACTCGTTGTAAGCCTTTTTCTTGATAGGGCATTTCTGCTGACAGTTGCCGCATCCGTTGCATTTTGTTTCATCAATGGAGCGGGCTTTTTTTCTAATAGTAACTTTGAAGTTACCGATGAAGCCTTCTACATTTTCAACTTCTGAATAAGTTAGTAATTTAATTTTAGGATGCTGATATACTTCCACCATTCGAGGAGTAAGAATACACTGCGAGCAATCAAGCGTAGGAAATGTTTCGCTTAGCTGGCTCATGTGTCCGCCAATAGATGGCTCTTTCTCAACTAGCACAACTTCAAAACCGGCGTTGGCTATATCAAGCGCTGCTTGAATTCCCGAAATTCCTCCGCCGATTACTAAGGAGCGTTTTGTAACTGGAACGCGAATTGGTGAAAGCGGATCATTACGCTTAACTTTTTCCACTGCTATTCTTGTTAAGTCAATCGCCTTTTTAGTTGCTTCAACTTTATCTTCGTGAACCCAAGAGCAATGTTCGCGTAAGTTCGCCATTTCAAATAAGTATGGATTCAATCCGGCATCCGCGCACGCTTTGCGAAAAGTTTTTTCGTGCATGTGAGGCGAGCATGAACCAACAACAATTCCATCAAGATTTTTTTCTTTGATTGCGTTCTTAACAATATTTTGCCCTGGATCCGAGCACATGTATTTGTTTTCTACAGAATAAACCACGCCAGGAAATCTTCCGCAAGATTCTGCAACAACTTCGCAATCTACCGTTCTGCCAATGTTCTCTCCGCAGTGACATATAAAAACGCCTATTCTCATTTCAATCTCTCATTAATCAACAAAAATCAAGTTTTATTATTGCCACGACCTTAAGAGTCCGTGTTAATATTAAAATCTTTAGAGTAGCCGCAAGCTTCAGCTTGCGTTTTTAATGAATCTCCTCGCCGCAACCTGCCCGCCGCTTTGCTTTGGCAGGCGGGGGCAGCGAGGTTTCTGAAAACAAATTTTATTTATTCGCCTCAAGAGGCGGGGAATTTGACCATCGTCCGCCTCTGGCGGATTAAAAACCGCAACTTGAAAGTTGCGCCTACTAATTTTATTGCCATTTTCACTTAGTCTCTTAAGGTTGTGGCAATAAAAATCAGCTAATCTTTTGTATCAATGGTTCGGCTGATACAAAATGCAAATCAACTCCAAGTTCTTTTGGTGAAACTCCGAGTGCGAGTCCGATGAACTCGGATAGATACAAAACAGGAATCTCTTGATGATTCTTCATTGAGCGCTGACGCATATCTAAGTTTGAATGACACATCGGGCAGGCAACCACCACCACATCAGCGCCGTGAAATTTTGCATCATCTAAAATTTTCTTTGAGAGATCAACCACAATCTCTTTGTGAGCAATTGAATGAGCACCACCGCAGCATTCAATTTTATAATTCCAGTCAATGGCTTCGGCGCCAGTTGCAGCAATAATTTTTTCCATCGAAGTTGGCTGCTCGGCATCATCAAAGTGAGTTATGTTAAATGGACGAACAAGCAAGCATCCATAATAACAAGCAGCTTTAATTCCTTTAAGGTTTGTGGCTCGCGCTTCTTCAATTTTCTTAACCCCAATTCTCTCAAACAATTCAACAACATTAATAATATCTACTGCAAAGTTGATTGGTTTTTCTATCAAATCAGAAACTTGCTTTGCAAGCAGCGGAGTATTGTCAAGTTCGTGCTTAGCAACTATCATTCTATTGTAGCAGGCTGCGCAAGGTGCAAACAGTTCATTTATTTTTTGTTTTTCTGCAATGGAAAGATTAATTGCGGGCAGCGCGATTGACATTAAATGATTTGTTGCATGAGCCGATGTAGCACCACAACAAGACCAATCATTCAATTCTTCAAGTTCCACATCAAGCTTTTGTAAAATCTTTCGCAACGAAAGATCATACTCTTTTCCGGTTCCCAGCAGAGAGCAACCAGGATAATAACCAATTTTCAAAGGACTTACCCTTATCTATTTCTCAAAAATTTTTTTGACATGCTTTTTATCTTTTACTTGGTGAGGCAGTAAACTAAGTTTCCCTTTTAACAGCATTTCTGGCGCAACATCAATATCTTGAAGTAGGTTTAGTGTTTTTAGTTTGTACTCTCTAACTAATCCAAACTCAAAGGCTCTTCCATGTTTTTTAATTTGATTTAGAAATGCTTTGTGAAAAGCCACAGTATCTTTCTCGACAATCTCAATATTTTCTTCTAAAGCAATTTGGCGAACTGCATCCATGAATTTGGCAACATCTAAGTTTTGCGGACAGCGGGCACTGCAAGTCAAACATCCGGCACAAAGCCAAGGTGTTTTTGATTTGAGAGTTTTATCATCGAATCCTAACTGAGTAAAACGAATTACTTGATTTGGCGAATCATCCATGTGGCTCCTTACCGGGCAACCGGCAGAGCATTTCCCGCATTGATAACATAACATTGGAGATTCATTCGTGAGTCTTTCGATTTTGTCGGAGAGGGTTACAGTACTAGCTGATCTTGTATTCATTCGATTCACAGTTTGAAAACATTTTTATTAGCGAATAAGTTTTCTATAACGTAATTCTAAGTGAAGCTAAACAAAAATCTATATAAAATTTGCTTTATCGAATTCAGACACTATCTGTTGTTTTCACAACTTTCTAGTCGAGCATTACATTCAAAAGTTGTGCCCCTATTTTTGTTTGTTTTTTCGATTTTCCCTAAGAATATTTTCCGTTTATGAGAATAGTATTTGCAAAAACAAGAATAAAGAATTAGTACACTATAAAAACTAGGCATTCTTTGTGAAAATTATTCTGCATTAATCGTTTATCTTAAGGGCGCCTCTAAAAATACCAATATACTTTGCGGGCTTTTAGTTTTCTTAACGAACTCGGCGCCCGCCCGCCTTTTTTTGGCGTGGGTAAATTTTTATAAAACCTAATTTTTAGAGGTGCCGTTAATTTTAAAAACCAGTTTCAACAAAGGTGTTAAACCCAAAACACTCTTTTCCTAATTTTCATTATTAGACCAGATTCGTATATAAAAAATTTTTTTGAACTATTGTACCTTTTTGGACTGAACTCATTTATGAGCCGAATCTAACCCGCCTGCCTCTTTAGACCAAACATGGCAGGCAGGAAAGGTCATTTTGACAATTTCTGGTTACGATTTCCTGCCCGCCAGCCGTTTTATGGAGGGTTGGGCGGGTAGGTCGAAAACAACGCTTTTTAATAATGATCATGGTTTTTTAGAGTAGGCTCATTTATATTTAACTAAGAATTTTAAGGTGAATGAATGAAAGGAATTGTTCTAGCCGGCGGCTCGGGTACAAGAATGTATCCTATGACAAAAGTGTACAGCAAACAGCTTCTAACTATATACGATAAGCCATTGATTTATTATCCTCTTTCTATTTTAATGCTTGCCGGAATTAAGGAGATATTAATTGTTTCTAACGATGAAACAATTCCTCTTTACAAAAAACTTTTTGGAGATGGACATAATCTTGGTTTAGACATTCAATACGTTGTACAACCTGCCCCAAACGGAATTGCTCAATCATTTATCTTGGGGGATAAATTTATAGGTTATGATTCTGTTTCACTTATTCTTGGTGATAACATTTTCTACGGCAAACTGGATTTCTTTTACAAAGCTGTAGAAACCAATAATGCCGGGGCTACAATTTTTGCTTATCAAGTAACCGATCCGGAGCGTTACGGAATAGTTGAGTTTGATCAAACTGGTAAAGCAATCAGCATTGAAGAGAAGCCAAAAATTCCAAAATCGAACTATGCCGTGCCCGGTTTATATGTTTATGATAATAAAGTAGTTGAGATTTCTAAAAGCCTAAAGCCATCTGCCCGAGGAGAGTTAGAGATAACCGATGTAAACAAAAAATACCTTGAACTTGGTGATCTCAAAGTACAAAAAGTTGGGCGCGGTGTAGCGTGGCTCGATACTGGAACTCCGGAAGCTCTTTTAAAAGCTGCACAGTTCTTTGGCGTAATTGAAGACAGACAAGGATTAAAAGTTGCCTGCATCGAAGAAATTGCTTATACGAAAGGCTTTATAGATAAAGCTCAATTCCATCAGGTAATAAATTCGATTCCAAATTCGTTATACAGGGAGTATTTGGAAAGAATTTCTGCAGAAGAATAACCAACCAATATGAAAAAAGTATATAAACCATTTTTTCTAATTGCAGGCTGGCTTTGTGTAGTGTTAGGGATTATTGGCGCTATACTTCCGCTAATGCCAAGCACAGTTTTTTTCATTTTAGCGGCATGGTTTTTTGCCCGCAGCTCAGAAAAATTCTACTTAAGGCTTCTAAATGATCCATACATAGGCATTCACGTTCGCAACTACATAGAAAAGCGAGGAATGCCGCTTCGTGCAAAATTCACCTCGGTAATTATGTTATTTGTAACCATTACTATTTCAATCTACTTTACAACAAGAGAACCGTTTAACATTGTGGTGCTGCTCTCGATAGCTTTTGGAGTTGCAGGCTACATTATTTCGCTTAATACAATTAGAAATACCACTGTTGCAAAAAAAAGATGACCCCTTAATTGGATTTGTCCTAAAGAGCAGATTCATTACACAAAGTTTAGTCCATCTCTAATAATCGTCATTCTGATCATGATTTTGCTGACAAGCCTATTGTACACCCCGTTTTTTTCCTCTGTGGACCTCTGTGCTCTCGCTGTGTAGAGTTTTTTACTTAAGAATTGTACTGAGTTTTATAGTGTAGTACAGATATCGTTTGTCGCTCTGTTTTTAAGATGATAAACATTTTTGGTTTTTAGAGATACCCTTTATTATCTTTGCTTTAAACTAAATTAAACGAAGCTAACGAAGGAGTTGTTTTTGATGGGTTTATTTTCATCCAAGACAAAAGTAGAGATAGAAAAACTTGTTGAAGAAAACGACGAGTTGAAAAACACACTTCATTCTATTCTGCAAAGGAACCAAAGTTTAACCGAAATTGAGAAAAAGCTTGCCGAATCCAAAATTGAATTAACAGAAATTGCTGCACGGGTAGAAGAGCAAAAAAACGAATTGCTCTCTTTTGCCGAAGGAGAAGTGTCCCGAGCAAAAAAGATAAGCGATTTAGAAGTTTCAATCTCGCAATTGGAAGAAAAGAAATCGTCGCTCGAAAGCATTGTGCAATCACTTGAAAACAATTCGGAAATTGCAGAAGAATTACAGCATTCACACGCTGCTAAAGAGCGAGAACTTCTAGAGTTTGAAAACAAAATAGAACTGTTAAGAGCTGAGGAAGACCGAATTAAAAATTTGATTTCTAACTACAGAAACGATGTTGAAGTTTCTGTTAATAAAATAAAAGAAACAGAAGCTGAAATTTCGGAAAGACTTAGCCATCTAAAAACCGAAGAAGTAAAACGAAACCAGATAATTAAACAGCTTGAAGAAAAAATTAATCTTAGTGAAGAAATTAAATCCAACCTCGAAAATTCGCTATCTGGAATAATTGGGCAGATTTCCGAGAAAGAAAAACTCTTCAACGAGTTTTCTGAAAAGAGAGATTCTCTTTTAGATGGCTTAAGAGTAAAACAAAAAGATTACGATGAGTTTGAAAACAGATACAGCTTTGCAAAAGAAAATATTCAGAAGATTGAAGATGAAGTAACAGCACTTACAGAACGCAAAGGTTCTTTCATCGAAGAAATAAATAAGTTCGAAGATGTTAAAGCTGAGATACAAGAAAAAGTACTTAAACTGAAAAGTGAAGAAGTTTCGCTTTCCGAACAAATAAAAGAGAAGCAAAAAACGATTGAAGAACTTGATAAAAGAAAAATCCATCTCGAAGAAAGTCAGCTAAAAATTGACAGCAGTCTTTCCCAAATTTTTTCTCGTTTCAACGAAGAAACAAGCGCATATAAAACTAAACTCAACGCTATCCGGCATGAAATTATTGAAAAAGAAAAAGAATTAGTAAGCAAAGAAAAAATTCTTTTAGAAAAGGCTTCGCAAATTGCCGAGTACAGCGGGCTTGCCAAAGTGCTGCAAAAAGAGCGTACAAACACCGAGCAGTTTGTTATTCACCTAAAAGAAGAACATCATCAATTAACTGATGAGCTTTTGACAATCAAAGAATCTGTTAGCAAGCAAAAACTAATTTTGCAGCAATTAAAAAGTGATAGCGCTGCCTTTGAAGCGAAACGCGATTTATTCCAAAAGGAAATAAAACATCTCTTTGTCCAAACAAACGAGGAGTTTTCTTCTCTATCCGAAAACAAGGAATCTATTATTGATGAAATTAATTCTCATTCAAAAGAACTTGAAGAATTGATTAACCAAATTGCCGAAATGCGCTCGCAATTACGCGATCTTAAAAACGAAACGGCTAAAGTAGAGATGCAAAAAGAAGAATACTCTGCTAAAATTAGCGAGTTGATTGCAATGGAAAAAAATCTCCGTTTTAAGATTGAAGAATACGAGAAAAAAGCATAACTGCAGCAACTAAAATTTCCGTTCCTTTACATTAAAAAACAGCTTACGTAAAACTAATAAAGACAGAAGTGAGATTAATGTTTACTAAACAAGCATTCGCGGCCTTTATCATCGTGTCAAATGTTTTAGTATGCTTTGCACAGCCAAATTCTCAGCAAGTTGATACGCTTCGTTATAAAAAAAACCCTTTGTACGATAGAAACATTGATTTGTACAAAATTTATAAACCACGCCAAGTTGATATAGTAATGTTTGGTAATTCTTTAACACAGGGCGCTTCTTGGAGCGATTTGCTTGGCAGAAATAATGTTGCCGGAATGGGGATAACAAGCGATATTCTACGCGGCTACTTAAACAGATTGAACTATGTTATCCGCTACAAGCCAAAAATTGTTTTTGTAATGGGTGGAATTAACGATATATATAACTGGACGCCTGTTGAAGAAATTTTTCCAATCTATATCAAAATTATTGAGCAGTTAAAGGCGAACAAAATAATTCCGGTTATTCAATCAACAACTTACGCTGCTAAAAATTATGCAAAAGATTGGGGCGGCACACCAGAAAGCAACGCCGGTAGAAACAAAGAAACCGATAAACTTAATAAGATGCTTTCCGATTATGCAAGAAAGAATAAAATTGATTACATAGATGTTATTTCTCAGCTTTCTCGTAACGGCTATTTAAGAGATGAAGTTACTTGGGATGGCGTACACTTTAACGCAGAAGCCTATAGAGTATGGGCACGCGAAGTTGAAAAAGTTTTAGCAAAATATAAACTTTAGCTCATTGTTTGATGTTGCTATGCTAAAGCAGGTTTTAATTGAACCCAAAAAATTCATTAGAAATGTCCCGCTAAATATAAGCGGGATTGCCGAAGGCCGTCCCGAAAATCGGGACGGGGTTAACCCCGACAAGCATGTAA
>WPAE01000323.1 GCA_009773205.1 Ignavibacteria bacterium | reverse complement strand
CTCTTTTCTTGATAACTCCGTTATTATGGTTTTACCTGCTTGTAAAATAGTATATCCCACAGCGGCTTATTCACTTTGCAAGGGTCTCCATTTGGATTGAATCTTCGATAGAAATATAAAGAATGCAGTAGGACCATTAAGGTATTATCCTTTGACCATTTATAGATATCATCTATGCATAGTATTAGAAGCTTATCAGCGAACCATTCTGATTGGTTCAATTCTTTAATTGCCACCCTTATATGTTCGATATCCAAATTATTATCGACTTTCTCCTTGATTCTACGGCAGAGCATTTGATATAACGAGGAGTTCTGAAGGTGTAGCGTAATTTCTCCACTAAGACACGTCGAATCATCAATCCTGCCATCATGCATTCTGCAAGCAATTTTCCACATTTTTCAAACATTTGAAAGTAAAACATGAACAGTGCGCCTGCATGAACCCCGCCAATTGAAACCACAGCACGACCCCTAGCTGCAGGACGCTGCAGCACAATCAAACGAGTCTAAAGGCATCCATGGACATCCAACCCAGCTGCACATTTGAAGGGATTTAGCGAACTCAAGTCTTGAAATTCTAACACATTAAATTTTGTCCAAAATACTCTATTAACGTATTTCATCGATTAATTCTTGCCCTTGAATAGTAGTCCCAGGCTTAGACTAAATTTTTATTTAATAGTAGTCTCCCACGAATAGTAGTCGCACCTGGTTGGTATTTTGAATACCTATGCAGAACTAAATTTCATTGCCCACTATGTTAAGGATACAAGCCAGTGGCGTACCCAGGATTTTGTTTCGGGGGGGGGAGTCGGTCAAGCAACAAGGGAAAATTTTTTTCTTCATGGCGATTTTTTTCGGGGGGGGGGGAAGCCCCGGCCACTTAAAGGCTATCACGCGCCCCCCGCAGGGGGTCCGGGGGGCGAAGGCCCACCGGACGGTAGCGAAGTTTCATTTTTTAAAGTGATTCAAAGTATTCGAAAATGAATTCATTTTTCAAAAATGTCAACATTTTTCTCCACCAAAAGAGTTTCATTTTTAAAGCGATTCAAAGTATTCGAAAATGAATTCATTTTTCAAAAATGTCAACATTTTTCTCCACCAAAAGATCCATTTTTTTCTAATAAAAATTTAGGAAAATTGAATATATTTTACAAGAATTTCTGAATTTTTTCGAAAATTTTTTTCAAAATTCCACTTGTTACGATTCCCTATAAATCCAGAGAAATTCTCTGTGAATTCTAATATCTAACTGAGAAATTTGTGAAAAAAAGCTCAAAAAATAGCTTAGAAAGAGGACTATTGAAAATGGCATGAAAATTCTTGAAATTTAATGAGAAAATCGACTGGATTTTATAGAAAAATGCAAGATAATCGAGATCTGATGAATGCTTTCGATTGGGCAGGTAAAACTAAGCAAGGTGCCTGCAAAACTTGGCGCGTTTGGACCAAAAATGAAGAGAATTTTGAAAAATTTCAAGAAAATTTTGAGATTTTTTGATCAAAATCTATATGGAAAATTGACTTTTTTCACAATTT
>WPAE01000322.1 GCA_009773205.1 Ignavibacteria bacterium | reverse complement strand
GTCCCGCTGTCCCGCCAACCTCACACCCACTTCGCACCCACTTCAAATATCAAACATAATCCCAAATAAATATGTCAAGCTAATTTCACATCTATTTAATTCATCATCAAATTTTCTTAAGAAAATGAATCAAAAGGAAGCAGTCATCAGTTGTCACCAGCTTTTTGGCTCTCTCTGGGCCTTCGATTCAAGCTCTGTTCGAGGCCAATCTCCTCTTGGTGTCGCGGAACGCGAAATAACTTAGTAATTGCTCGTGTGAAGTTATTGCACGTGTAAATGAACATGTATTGTTCTATATGATTGTACGTGTGAATGTGTATTGTTCGTGTGGTCTTATGTGTGAATTTGATTCGTACTCTTGCTTATTTGCAAGAGTAGTACGAAGTCTATATAAACGCGAGAAACTCGCGTGTTCTTTACAGTTACTCTCTCCCTCTCTCTTTCAACATTTGTCTTTAATAGCCTTCAGGCTTCTTTGTTAATCTCAAGAGCATTCAGGCTCCTTTATTAATCGCATCAGCCTTCAGGCTCATTTATCACCTTCTAGCTCCGTTATCTCTTATAGCCTTCAGGCTCACCTCATCTTATTGCCTTCAGGCACATCTCTAATACAGCCTTCAGGCTCCGTTATTGTAACGAATACAATTATCTTGTTCTGAAAGCACGCCCCTCAGAACAGAGGGTAAGGGGCGGAGCCCCTCGAAGCTAGCGAATTTATTAAAAAGATAGTTGAAAAATCAATGGAAACTTGCAATTTTAGATAATGTAAATTAAATTTTGCCATTTTTTCAAAAGCATTTAAAAATTCTATCGAATTTTCCGCAAAAATTTGGGCAAAAATTTAGATAATTTTATAAATATGCATTTGTAGGGAGTTTGGGGGCAGAGACCACCGAAGCTAACCAATTTCTTAAAAACTTAGTCGAAAGAGCAATCGAAACCTGCAATCTTTTGAAAGTTTTCCTGAATTATGAGATAATTTAAATTTTAAAAGGCTAATTTTAATAAATATAAAGCTAAGATTGATGGGCTTTTGAAAGTCCTTAATAATCCTAAAGTAATTAGGAAACCTACCGGCCAATCTTTGCCCGTTCGGGTTAAAACCAATTAAGACTTGAAATTTTTTG
>WPAE01000321.1 GCA_009773205.1 Ignavibacteria bacterium | reverse complement strand
GCTATTCTGCACTTATTAGCGCCAAATAGCTTCAATTACGGCTAAACAGCACGTATTAGCGCCAAATAGCTTCAATTACGGCTAAACAGCACGTATAAGCCCCAAATAGCTTCAATTACGGCGAAACAGCACGTATTAGCGTCAATTAGCTTCAATTACGGCTAAACAGCAAGTATTAGCGCCAAAGCGCTTCAAATACGGCGAAAAAGCGCTGATTAGCACCAAATAGCTCCAATTACGGCTATTCAGCACGTATTAGCTCCAAATAGCTTCAATTACGGATACCAGCACGTATAAGCCCCAAATAGCTTCAATTAGGGCTAAACAGCACGAATTCGCGTCAATTAGCTTCAATTATGGCTAAACAGCAAGTATTACCACCAAATCGCTTCAATTACGGCGAAAAAGCGCGTATTAGCACCAAATAGCTCCAATTACGGCTATTCAGCACTTATTAGCGCCAAATAGCTTCAATTACGGCTAAACAGCACGTATTAGCGCCAAATAGCTTCAATTTGGACTTAACAGCACGAATTTGCGTCAATTAGCTTGAATTACGGCTAAACAGCAAGTATTAGCGCCGAAGCTCTTCAAATAGGCGAAAAAGCACTGATTAGCACCTAATAGCTCCAATTACGGCTATTCACCACGTATTAGCGCCAAATAGCTTCAATTACGGCTAAACAGCACGTATTAGCGCCAAAAGGATTCAATTAGGGCTAAACAGCACGTATTAGCGCCAAATAGCTTCAATTACGGCTAAACAGCACGTATTAGCCCCAAATAGCTTCAATTACGCCTAAAAAGCAAGTATTAGCGCCAAAAGGATTCAATTACGGCTAAACAGCAAGTATTAGCGCCAAAAGGATTCAATTAGGGCTAAACAACACGAATTAGCGCCAAATAGCTTCAATTCCGGCTAAACACCACGTATTAGCCCCAAATAGCTTCAAACACGGCTAAACAGCACGTATTTGGCCCAAATAGCTTCAATTACGACTAAACAGCACGGATTAGCGCCAAAAGCGTTCAATTAGGGCTAAACAGCACGAATTCGCGTCAATTAGCTTCAATTACGGCTAAACAGCAAGTATTAGCGCCAAATCGCTTCAATTACGGCGAAAAAG
>WPAE01000320.1 GCA_009773205.1 Ignavibacteria bacterium | reverse complement strand
GTGGAAAGTGGAAAGTGGAAAGTGGAAAGTGGAAAGTGGAAAGTGGAAAGTGGAAAGTGGAAAGTGGAAAGTGGAAAGTGGAATGTGGAACGTGCAATGTCGAAATTGGAAAGGGGAAAGTGGAAAGTGTAAAGTGGATAGTGGAAATTGTTAAATGTTAATTGGAAACTTGAAAGTAGAATGTTGAAAGTGGAAAGGGTAACGTGGATATTTGAATTTGCAAAGTGGAACTGGGAGAGTGGAAAATGGAAAGTGTAACGTCGAAGTGGAATTGGAAGTCGAAGAGGAAGTGGATTGGAAGTGAAATTGAAAGTGGAAAGTGGAAAGTGGAATGTTCAAAGTTGAAAGTGGAAAGTGGAAAGTGGAAAGTGGAAAGTGCAAAGTGGAAAGTGCAAAGTGGAAAGTGGAAAGTTGAAAGTGGAAAGTGGAAAGTGGAAAGCTGAATGTGGAAAGTTGAAAGTGGAAAGTGGAAAGTTGAAAGTGGAAATTGGAAGGTGGAAAGTGGAAATTGGAAATTGGAAAGTGGAAAGTGGAAACTGGAAACTGGAAACTGGAAACTGGAAACTGGAAAGTGGAAAGTGGAAAGTGGAAATTGGAAATTGGAAAGTGGAAAGTGGAAAGTGGAAAGTGGTAAATGGAAAGTGTTAATTGCTAAGTGGGAAGTGGTAAGTGGTAAGTGTAAATTAGAAAGTGGAAAGTGGGAAGTGGAAAGTGCAAAGTGGAAAGTGGAAAGTGGAAAGTTGAAAGTGGCAAGTGGCAAGTTGCAAGTGGCAAGTGGTAAGTGGCAAATGGCAAATGGCAAATGGCAAGTGGCAAATGGCAAGTGGCAAGTGGCAAGTGACAAGTCGATAGTGGAAAGTGGAAAGTGGAAACTGGAAAGTTGAAAGTTGAAAGTTGAAAGTTGAAAGTGGAAAGTGGAAAGTGGAAAGTGGAAAGTGGAATGTAGAATGTGGAATGTGGAATTTGGAAAGTGGAATGTGTTAAATGGAATGTCGAAAGGGGAAAGTGGAAAGTGGCAAGTGGAAATTCGAAATTGGTAAATGGAAATTGGAAAGTTGAAAGTAGAATGTTGAAAGTGGAAAGGGTAACGTGGTTATTGGTAATTGGCAAGTGTAACTGGGAAAGTGG
>WPAE01000319.1 GCA_009773205.1 Ignavibacteria bacterium | reverse complement strand
AGGCAATTTAAATCGGATCCGATCCTCGGGGAAAATGTTGGTTAAAATTCGGAAATCTTCACTTGTATCAGGGTGCAAATCCAGAACCAAGTACGAATGCGGATGAGTCGTAGAATGGTGAAAGGAATTTGCCAGAAATTTCGGATTCTCAGGAAATATTTGTTGAGCCAAATAACGAATTTGAGATTTATCTCTCGGGTTTTTATAGACCACCAAATAATGAGCATTCAAACTAATGTTTCGCATTTCCTTCCCATGATAAAATAAATTTTGTACCAGAAACACTACAGTCAAATTTTTATGATGAGATTCTTGTGTAAAAAGTTTTGAAATCTGTTTGGAATCACCAGCGCTAGACATTAGATCATCGATGATCACCAGATTTTTATCCGCACTTGTAAGAGTACTAAGAGCCGTGCTATCAAGCCCTTCAACAAACTCAATCGCTGGTAAAATAGTTTTCAGCTCGTCGTATGCAGGTTGCCACTCCTTGAATAGAAATAGTATGCGATTCGGAAAAGGCTGAATAAGAGAGTGCTTTAGACATCTGATAACGAAAAAAGTCTTTCCCGAGCGTGTTGGCCCGGATACTACAATTGAAGTTGGATGATGGAAATGAAAGAGTGAGGCCATTTTATTGAAACTATTACCTAAACTACATTAGCTTTAAGGCTTTTTATACAAGGGAAAATAAACGAATATCTCAAGCCAGAGTGTGGCGACTCTAGCGCCTATGGTACACCTTATCGCATATTAGCATAGCATACACACATCGGTTCGAGTTTGCTCCCGATTACTACAATTTCTATTCAGAATTCATTGGTACTATAGGCATTAAGGCTGATGGCAGAAAAAGAATAGGAATTTCAATGAGCAAAATGTGCTCTGTTTTCATTTGAACTAAAAGATCGATTCAAATTTGTATAAGGGAATAATTAGATGAGAGCGATTAAAATTTGTATAAGGGAAATCAGTTGAGAGCGATTCAATCTGGAATAAGGGAATAATGAGATGAGAGCTGCGTAAGAGGAAGAAACTACTCCCGGTCCAGGATGAAACTGATGAGTTCATCCTGAGTGAGTGCATTTGGTCCATCAGGGTCCATGTCTAACACACGAACCGGTCGAGC
>WPAE01000318.1 GCA_009773205.1 Ignavibacteria bacterium | reverse complement strand
CTATGACAGTGGTCTTATAAAGAGAGAGTCTTTGTCAAGAGAGTCTTTGGTCTTATAAAGAGAGTACAGTGCTCTTCCTATATAAGAACTTCTAAGGGAAATTTGAAGTGTTCTTATATAGGAGTTGTTCTTATGTAGGAAGTTAGGACCTAGTGAGACGAGAGGAGGCAGAAAAGGAAAATGAATACATGCAAAGAAAATTGTGGGTAATCGTCACTATTATACATTATTTGATTTCTCGCATTGGACTTGAAAATTCAATACTCACCACTTGATGGCAGTATAATTTCATATTTATGTACATTCTATCCTTTTTTCTGAAGATGACCTGTCCCGATCTTTTAACCTATGCTTGAAAAATTCAACCAACACTTTAGTTTAATGTTCTTATATAGGAAGGTTTTTCTATACATTTTCTCTTCTCAGGAGATGCCCATTTGGTTCTTATGCAGGAGTTGTTCTTATGTAGGATGTTCTTATCTAGGAGTTTTGTTACTATTGAATTATATAGCCGATTTGCCGGGAGATAGCGATTATGTTCTTATGTAGGAGTTGTTCTTATACAGGATGTTCTTATAGAGGAAGAGCACTGTATAATTAATTTGTTATTAAATATATTATTTGATAGTTAATTCTAGGAAAATAATAAAGAAATTTAGAACAAAGACCCATAATTAAGCATGCATGCTAATGAATATTGAAAAATATCAAAAATGAGGTAGCAGATTTGTGGCTCTGCAAAAATCCGGGTTACATATAAAGAATTGCAGATGTAGTCGGAATATAGAAAAATGCATCAATTATACAAGCAAATAGACAAAATTTTCATAGATTCAAAATTCACCATTCTTACAAATTCACATATTCGTTTTACATAATTCACAATTAATTAACATATTTGAATTGATAAAGATAAATTCATTTAATTAAAGAATTACGCGAGCAAAACAGAAATAAAATTGAATTTTTCAAATCAAGGCTCATCCCCTTTAACATATCGGCGATGAGTACATATATGTTTGCTGGAATGTTATTTCTTAATATATTGTAATTTCAAGGGGAGAGCAATCACCTCCTTCATTACTTTCAAGAACTCGGCAGTCAGGTTATCTGGCCCACAAGATTTTACTGT
>WPAE01000086.1 GCA_009773205.1 Ignavibacteria bacterium | reverse complement strand
CAGTTTGCCAATCATGTCTTACTTCAAACATACCACACATCATTCTAAAATAAATTACGTCATTTTAAATGTCATGATGCTATTTTTAGTGAATTGGCTATTACGTAGCATTCATCAAGTTTCACGTGTCATTCTTCATGCGTGGGTTGTTTTACTTTGGGGTATATATACAAGAAAATTTTGAAAGTAAATTCACCCCATTTTCTTTGTTCAAATTTATTTTCCTTTTTGATTTAATTAAAAATGGTAACCATAGAAATTTATCTTTTTTCATTTTTTTATTTTGCTCTGAGCCTGGAGTGATTGGGTATTCGCGGACGATAAACAGGTGCCTGGCTTGACTTCGGTCAAGTGTCTAGAATCCTGGGTCAATGTCTTAATGGCACAGTTCCGATAGCTTTGACCATTCGTTCGATCGAGTATCCCTTTCACGATATGTCACTGATGACACCAGTTCTTGGAGTTAACGTGTGGTTTGATTGTTGGCTATGACTCTCTATACTTTACGTTACAAATTAATAAAATGAAAACCGATTCAAAAAAATTGGATATTAGAAATTACTTTATAAATTTTTTAATTTTTTGAATTTCTACTGTTTTTAAAATTTTCCCATGGTTTATAAAAATATAACTAATTTTTATCCTTATTTAGGCTTTCGATCCAAAACATGGCAGATATGCTAAAGCAATAGAACATACGGATATACAGCAAGGTGGCGCCATAGAGTTGCAAGATATAGCAAGAGCAAAAGCATTCAAAAATACTCTAATTAACATCGATCTCAAACCCAAAAAGGAAGAAAAGATAGACAATCTCGTAAAATTCTTATATTATCTTAGAGAAAAAATCGTCAATCACATTAACGATTTATTGCAAGTACACGAGGGACTCAAAGCCTATCTCACAGTAGAAGTAATATATGCTAAAGTTCAAGATATCGATCTACAACCGGCATCATTTCTACGATCCAAACAAGTTATCATCGACTCACGTTTCGAGAACTATATAGAAAAATGTGTGATTCATATGCTTGATGATATCCTAACAAGAAATGATAATTTTATTCGAGAAAAATCTGGTCTCATTATAGATGATATAGTGACTGGCACCTTACATATTGCCGAACATAATCCACTTCAATCAATCTCCAGAGGGTCAAGTTACCACATTCTTCCAGAATTTCTTGAAAAAAAGAAGGCAATAGTAAATGTGATCAATACAGATAACAGATGTTTCGGATATGCAATTCTCTCTGCATTATATCCGAAACAAACCCATCCTAATAGACCGACTAATTATGATCATCTATTTGAAAAGCACCATCTTAATAATCTACCCTATCCTATTCAACCTATTAGCATCCCAGAAATCGAAGAATCCTTAAAGATCACCATTAATGTTTATACGTATCGTGATGACGAAGGAAAAGGACGTTACACGCTTTACGTTAGCAGTAAAACACATAAAATTCAAATTGATTTATTATTTTTCAAAGAGCATTATGCGTGGATCAAACATTTCAGTCGTTTTGCTTGTGATATATCAAAACATAAAGGCAAACTGTTCTTTTGTAAGCGATGTTTGGGCCACTTCAGCAGCGAAGCCGTATTGATACGTCACAAGGGTAATTGCCTAAAAGATGACTATTGTCAAGTCATCTATACAATGCCTCCTCCAGGAAGTCTATTGAAATTCAAAAACGTTCGTTACATTCAGCCTCTTCCATTCTATATTGTGGCTGATTTCGAAGCACTTACAACACCAGCAAATGAGCTAAATGGCACGAAACATTCAAGAAGTTTAATATATCAGGAACATGAGCCGTGTGCTGTCGGCATCAAACTTGTTAGTTCAATACCAGATGTGCAATTACCTTACACCGATTTCATAGGACCAAATGTTGTTTCATGGTTCTTAAATGAAATTCTACATATTCAAGATGTTTGTACACAGTATCTTTTCAATAATGTGCGTCTGATAATGACGGCAGAAGATGAAATCAATTTCGCACTATCAAGAAATTGTTACATTTGCGGCAAAATCTTCCTTGCAGATGTACAGAAAGTGCGAGATCATGATCATATAACAGGTAAATTCAGAGGAGCAGCCCATAATAAATGCAATCTCCAGCTACGAAAAACCTACAAGATTCCAGTTTTTTTTCACAATTTTCGAGGATATGATTCACATTTGATGGTGCATGCTCTGGGTGAGCATCAAGACATACCAATACGCGTTCTCGCACAAACAATGGAAAAATATATTATTTTGAGTTGGGGAAATCATATTGTTTTCAAAGATTCCCTACAGTTTATGAATTGCTCACTTGAAAAACTAACAGCAAATTTGCTTAAATCTGGAAGAGAAAAATTTCAATATTTAGCTGCAGAATATCAGGATGCATCATTCGATCTTTTGTTGCGAAAGGGAGTTTTTCCATACGATTATGTTGATCGATGGGAAAAACTGGATGAAGAGCAATTGCCAGCACGCGAACAATTTTATAACAAACTTCGAAATGAAGCTTGCGATGAACAATCATATGAACATGCCCAACATGTGTGGCGCGAATTCAAATGTAAAACAGTGAAAGATTACATGAAAATATATCTGAAAGGCGATGTCCTTCAGCTCGCCGATGTCTTTCAAGAATTTCGTTCAGTATGCTCAGCAAATTACCATCTCGATCCCACACATTATGTGAGCGCTCCACATCTAAGTTGGGATGCAATGCTCAAATTGACGGACTGCAAGCTCGAACTACTCTATGATCCTGCGATGTTTCAGCTCATCGATTCTGGCTTACGTGGTGGAGTTTGTATGATATCGCAGCGCTATTCACGTGCAAATCATCCCGGTCTCGGAGAATTTTATGATCCCAATAAACCACTTGTAACTCTAAAAATGTTCGATGCCAATAATCTCTATGGTTATGCTATGCATGAGCCACTTCCTATGAGTAACTACAAATGGCTATCAGTTGAAGAAATATCTGCTATCGATTGGATTCATCAAAAAGATGAGCAATTCTATGGATATATTGTAGAATGTGATCTCGACTATCCAGCAGAACTTCACGATCTACATAATGAATTTCCGCTCGCTCCAGAACGTCTTCATATTAATGTTGAAATGTTAAGCAACTTTCAAATAACAATACGAAAATCTTATTCCATGCCAAAAAATCTAGAATCAATCAAACTCATTCCAAGCCTATTGAACAAAACACATTATCTCTGTCATTATCGAAATTTGAAATTTTATATGCAGCATGGATTGATTCTTAAAAAAGTTCACCGCGTGATTCAGTTTCATCAACATAAATGGCTTGCACCATATATTGAGACAAATCAGAATTTGAGAGCAAAAGCTGGGAATGAATTTGAAAAAGATTTTTTCAAATTAATGAACAACTCTGTTTATGGAAAAACGTTGGAAAACCAGAAAAAACGTACAGATATTCGTTTAGTTACGCGAGACGACAAGAGACGTGAATTCACGCAAAAGAGTAATTGTATCGGATTCAAAATTTTCGAGGAACATCTAGCGGCTATTGAACTTCAAAAAGTTCAGATCCTCATCGACAAACCCCCATCTGTTGGATTCACAGTCGTCGAACTCGCAAAACTTCATATGTACTGGTTTTATTATGATTACCTAAAACCAGCTTTTGGTGACAGAGTTCATATGCTATTTACTGATACCGATTCATATTTGTTAGAGTTTCAAGGTCCTGATCCAGATCAGGAGCTATTCGCAGCAAGAAATCTTTTCGATTATTCAGGTTATCCAAAAGATTCTCCATTTTACGACAATACCAACAATAAAGTAATTGGAAAATTTAAAGATGAAACGAATGGTATACCTATACTTGAATTTCTTGGACTGCGACCAAAAATGTATAGTTACATACTGGTAACACAGAATGGCATTATTATCGAGAAGCATCGAGCAAAAGGAATTCAGACTGCTGCGTCAAAGTTGATTCGTCATCAAGACTATTTAGCACAACTTAATGCACCACTTGAAAATTTCTTAAAGAATCGAAGAATTGGCTCAAAGCTACACAAACTATACTCAATTGAAATCAATAAACGTGGCCTCTGTGCATATGATGATAAGAGATTTTTACTCGAAGATGGTAAGCATTTAAAATTTTAATGATTTTTCAAATTAAAAATTCAATTTATTACTAAACATACGAATGTTAAATTTTTTATATAGGAATACATACGTTAGCATTTGGCCACAAATCTATACCTACACGACTGGATGTAACAGCAACTGATGTCTCTCTTCACGATCGATATCTTTCTGCTGCTGACGCAGCACAAGAGGGCAGACTATTTGGCGAAAATCGTGTGATTCAAGCAGGTGTGGATCCAGCGGTATTCTGTCGAGAAGCAAGATTCTTCCGTGCAGTTGCCCAAGCTAACACAAGACATCATACAGAGATCACCACAGTTGATGTGTTAGCACAGGAAGAAATCAGAAAAGCTGCTACTACAATTGTTGATGCTGCAGAGAGTAACACATATGCACATGTGACACATATTGACATCGGACCCGATGAAGTGGATGCGCTGCAGTTTATCGCGCACACATGGCTTCTTCAACTTATACTAAAAGAAGAAGTGATCGCGCGCATACAAACGCTCATTGAAGTCCTGCATGAAAATGAAGAAGAATTAAATGTTGATGATTTGCCAGATGTGCTCGGTGATGATGCATAAACAACTATATATATAGTTCATTCAATTTATGATGTATAAACAATACTACTCTACTCTTGTCTTAAAAATGACTTCAGATCTCATTCATTTGAGTATGAACCGAATCCGACTAACATTTATTGGTGTTATTCCGAATACCAGCCAGCATATGAAAGAATTGAGAAAATAAGATCAGATATTGAATTCATACACGGCTTTCCTGAAAATATAGTAGATAGACTTGATGCTAAAAATAGCAACTTGTTGATTATAGATGATCTAATCAATGAGATTGGTGATTCACCAATTTTGGCAAAACTTTTTACAGTAATATCTCATCATCGAAACTGTGCAGTAATACTTATACAACAAAACATTTTTCCAAAGCTCAAATCAAACGCTGATGTTAGTAAGAATTGTCAATATTTGGTAGTTTTTAGAAATCCACGTAAGAAGAGAGAATTGGAAATTTTGGCAAGAGATGTTTGTGGTTCAGATATAAAATTTTTTAAACAAGCTTTTGAAGATGCTACTCAAGAACCTTATAGTTATCTCTTTATCGATTGTCATGGTACAACTCCAGAAGAGTATAAATTCAGAGCTAAAAGGATGTCTCACCGTATACCGTTTTATGTTAGTGCTCCTAAAAAACTTGAATCAAAACGGATTATCAAATATTTGGCTATTAGCAAAGATCCAAGTGCTACAAAGGCTGTACTAAGATCAGCACCAGATCCTGTTATTAAAACCATTTGTAACGCAGCTCTAAACGCATATCAAGGTGAGGTTCCACTAACAAAAGCTCAGAAATTACTATTTTCAAAGAATAAGAAAACCATCTCATACCTATTAGATAAGACAAAACCAATCAAAGCTAAACGTAAACGACTTGTGCAAAAAGGATCTGGTGCATTTATACCAATTCTGCTGTCAGCAGTACTTTCAGGAATTCCGGCACTTATTAGCGCATTTCAAAAGAAACCATGAGTGCTTTTAAGAAGCTCAGACTCATGGATAACGAAGAATATGAAAGACTTCGTCAAAAGCAAGTATCATCATACAATCCCGAATTGAGATCCATTGC
>WPAE01000317.1 GCA_009773205.1 Ignavibacteria bacterium | reverse complement strand
GGCCTAAATTCACCCCCCAAATGCAATTTTTTGGCAGAGCATATTTGCTCTTTTTTTAGTTGATTTTTCTGTTGATCTTTTTAATAAATTGTTCTCTAACATAACCTCTGTTGGTGTTCTGTAGCCAAGAGATTTTCTTGGTTTGTTGTTAATTTGTTGGACTATCATTGTAACATATTGATGAGAAAAGCAACTAATATCCGAACTCTTTGGAATATATCTTCTGATCATCTTGTTAGCGTTTTCAATTCCACCTTTTTGCCAAGATGAGTAAGGATCACAGAAGTAAGTTTTAACTCCAAGTTTTTCATGCCAACGATTCTCAAAACCATTGTCGAATGTAATGGTTTCTTTTTTGTTTAGATTGTTTAAAATTTGTTTCATCCCTTGATTAAAATCATTTGGGCTAAGTGATTTGATTTTTCTGACATTAATATATTTAGCTTTTCTCTCATAAGCAACAGCCAATGATTCCTTGCTCTTTGAACTCTTGCCGGAAACAATCGTATCGGCTTCAAAATGTCCGTAATTTAAGCAGTTAACTGCTTCCTTTGGTCTGTGCTCAACCCCTACACGATTTGGGATAATTGTTTTCTCGGATTTCTTTGTTTTTCGTTTCTTTTTTTTGTCTCTTTTTTGGTAGAGATATTTTGAGTAATTCTGCCCCCAAACAGAATACAACCATCCATAAATTAAATCCTTACTGGCGTAAAACGGTTGATTCTCAAGTATCATTCTACCGGAGATTTCATCCGGCGACCAATGAAGTTTTAATTTGGAAATTATGTAATTTTCCAGTTCTGGAGTTTCTCTAATTTTCATTCCCTGATATTTAGAATACTTTCGCCTGACATATGCTTTGTGATTGGCAACTGATGCCCTATATGGACCATCTTTATTGCCACCGCAGTATCTAATTCTTCGGCGGTTTCTTTTAATTTCTCGGCTGATTACTGATGGATCACGATCTAATACTTTGGCTATTTCTTTCTGTTTTAAACCGGCATCTTTCATCACTTCAATTCGATCTCTATCAAAGTGATTCAAGTGTCCTTGATAATTTTTCATTGGTCTTTTTCCTAAAGGTTTTTAACCCTTTATTTTAACCTAGAAAAATTGCATTTCAAAACAGAATCTCCG
>WPAE01000316.1 GCA_009773205.1 Ignavibacteria bacterium | reverse complement strand
CTCTGGAAGTTTTAATTATTTGCCTACCAGCAAATATTGCCAGGGGAATATCTCCAGAGAGGAACAGCGAATTTCAAATCCGATTATAGCCCCTTAGTACGGCTTATATCCTGAGACTTAATCCCTATTTATCGAGCATATCCCACCTTGCTAAGTTTCTACTGTATGGAACTTGTACCTCTTAGGTTTTAATTATTTTTCTACTAGCAAGTATTGACAGAGGACTATCTCCAGGGAGGTACGGCGAATTTCAAATCCGATTGTAGCTCCTTAGTAAGGCCTAAATCCTGCTAATTTTTCCCTATTTATATCTAGCAGATCCCACATCGCTAATTTTCTAATATATGGACCTTGTACCTCTGGAAGTTTTAATTATTTTTCTACTAACAAATATTGACAGAGGACTATCTCCAGGGAGGTACTGCGAATTTCAAATCCGATTGTAGCTCCTTAGTATGGCCTAAATCCTGATAATTGTTCCCTATTTATCTCTAGCAGATCCCACCTCGCTAAGTTCTCTGGAAGTTTTAATTATTTGCCTACCAGCAAATATTGCCAGGGGAATATCTCCAGAGAGGAACAGCGAATTTCAAATCCGATTATAGCCCCTTAGTAGGGCTTATATCCTGAGACTTAATCCCTATTTATCGAGCATATCCCATATTGCAAAGTTTCTACTGTATGGACCTCTGTACCTATGGAAGCTGTAATTATTTTTCTACTAGCAAATATTGCCAGAGGACGATCTGCAGGGAGGAACGGCCAATTTCAAATACGATTGTAGCTCCTTAGTAAGGCCTAAATCCTGATAATATTTCCCTATTTATCTGTAGCAGATCCCACCTCGCTAGGTTTCTATTATATGGACCTTGTACCTCTGGAGGTTTTAATTATTTTTCTACTAGCAAATATTGCCAGAGGACTATCTCAGGGAGGAACGGTGTATTTCAAAAACTATTGTAGCTCCTTAGTATGTCCTAGATCCTGATAATTTTTCCATATTTATCTCTAGCAGATCCCACCTCGATATGTTTCTAATATATGGACCTTGTACCTCTGGAAGTTTTAATCTTTTGCCTACCAGCAAATATTGCCAGGGGAATATCTCCAGAGAGGAACAGCCAATTTCAAATCCGATTATAGCCCCTTAGTAAGGCTTAAATCTTGAGACTTAATCCCTATTTATCTCTAGCATATCCCACCTCGCTAAGTTTCTACTGTATGGACCTCTGTACCTATGGAAGCTTTAATTATTTTTCTACTAGCAAATATTGCCAGAAGCCTCTCTGCAGGGAAGAACGGCGAATTTCAAATACGATTGTAGCGCCTTAGTCAGGCCTAAATCCTGATAATATTGCCCTATTTATCTCTAGCAGATCCCACTTCGCTAAGGTTCTATTATATAGACCTTTTACCTCTGGAGGTTTTAATTATTTTTCTACTAGTAAATATTGCCAGCGGACTATCTCCAGGGAGGAACGGTGAATTTCAAAGACGATTGTAGCTCCTTAGTAAGGCCTAAATCCTGATAATTTTTCCCTATTTATCTCTAGCAGATCCCACATCGCTAATTTTTTCATATATGGACCTTGTACCTCTGGAAGTTTTAATTATTTTTCTACTAACAAATATTGACAGAGGACTATCTCCAGGGAGG
>WPAE01000315.1 GCA_009773205.1 Ignavibacteria bacterium | reverse complement strand
GGCCAAAAATTTTTTATTGCATTTTCGGAAACTAGAGCGAATTCTAAGAGGGTCATGTGAAAAAAAAATCGGTAGGCGTGGGAAAATTTTCATGCCGGGGAGCCATGTTCCTGTCACTGTATCTTCACAACCCTACGTCCTCATAGAGCAATCTATATATCATTGTGATCCGCGCCGGGGGTACAACAAGTTTCTCTCTTACCACCACACCTACAAACATTCCTATAAAAAGTTATTGGTTCGGATTACTACCCATGGTCAGGATTTTCGGTTTTAGTATTTTGTCCATGTCTCCACCGTCGTTCACATTCACGAAGGGAGATATAGCTCATCTGATTGATCTCCTCGAGGCGAATCTTTTACTCTATTACACAATCTTTCCATCACATTCCCATCAAAAGTTATAGAGGGGTCTCTGATTTTCATATAGGAATTTTTTGACAACACCGTTACCCCCAACCCATAAAAATCATCAGACCATCCAACATCTCGATAATGCTAAGTGTGTATATAGTCATGTTGTATATCGCTGAATTCGTCTCGTCGAGCTGAGTCTAAAAATCCATGTCTCGTCGCCTAGCTCTCAACCACTACCACGCTATGACGTCATCTCCCACGCACACATACATACCAAAACTTTTTTCTCACGGTATGGTCATGTTGTACCTCAAATAATTTCTCTCATCGAATTGACTGTTTTTGCCTCTCGAATCATCACCTAGATCATTTTTGAATGTTATCAGTGTCCTTATCTGTTTTACATTATCAACTGTATTCGTCATGTTACTAAAAATAGCAACACTGTTTCTAAAAATAGCATCACCGTCATTCCAGCGATTCGGCACATACAACATCAACTTTATACGTCATGTTACTAAAAATAGCAACAGTGTTTCTAAAAATAGAATCATTGTAATTCGATTGTTTTGCATTCAATATAACTAATATTTTCCGCACGTCATGTTACTAAAAATAGCATCATGGTTTCTAAAAATAGAAACCGTCATTCCAGCGATTCGGCAGCTCCCTCTACCCAAGAAGTTGAGATCCTTCGTGCGCGCCGACATCATGCCGACTCTTCTCGCTCAATGAATGACTGAACTTTGAAATCTCTCACACCATCTTTCGGACCTACAACCCTACCA
>WPAE01000314.1 GCA_009773205.1 Ignavibacteria bacterium | reverse complement strand
ATTGAAAAAAGAAAAAAATTATATAAATAAACAAATAAATCACTTCTTATTATTTATTTATTTTTTAATTTCAATGGCGTACATTTAACAGGGATATATTTTTGATAATCGTGAAAGGACTTTCCCCTTTCAGCCAGTTCACGATTATCAACAATATATCCCGGTTAAATGTACGCCACGCTTTTCAAGCCTCGTACCATGGAAACGAAATATCTCTTTAAGATACGAGTATGAAATTCGGAATCAGCATGTGTGAGAACCTATATGGGGAAATTCTCAGGTCAAAACGAGGGGGAAAACTGCAGGAGTGCCCACCACGCTTATCAAGCATCATACATAGTACCCAAAACTTGACACATCCTCACACAGGGTCCATAAAATGTATATTACAAACGGTCCAATATATCTATACTTGCAAAGAGATTAATTAAACAATCGAAAAAGATTCTAATCAAATTATAAAATCAAAATAATATAAATAATTATTTATCGAGGTTTTACCTGTAGAGTTTCGTCTTGCCAAGATATGGAAAAAATAATATCATATTTGGATTCCTCGTGCCTGAAAACCTATAACCACTTGTTTTCCATGCAAATAAATGAGGTTTAAGCGGTTATACGAGAGGGGGGAAAAAGTTCGTTAAGTGCCAATAAGTGCCCAATTTTCTAACAGTTTGAGCATTTTGGCAATTTTCCGTCATTGTTAGGCAGTTAACTGACATCCCTCTACAATTATCTGGCATTTTGAGTGAATTTGGTAGCAGATTGCGGCAGTTTGCGGCACTTTGCGGCAGTTTGCGGTATTTTCCCCTGCCCTCTGCAGTTGCTGGAACAAGCTCCATTCTAATCTGTTCGTGGCGGGAACTCCTAGTCCGAATAAGTTCAAATCTCGACTTAATGCTCATTTTTCGATCCTACATGACCACAGGGCGACATGGGATTCTCGTGAGGGTCTACATGACCGATCTCTGCATGTAGGGGCTACTGGATCATGTTCGGCTGAACACAGAACCTCCTAAAAACAGCCGCTTCGTTGTTTCTGATTCTGAGCTGATTCCGATTTCTAGAAAAAATCGGTTCTAAACAGTTCTTGATTGTACTCCAAGCCAGTATAGATGCTACTTTAAACTCCTTATAGTAAACTGTT
>WPAE01000313.1 GCA_009773205.1 Ignavibacteria bacterium | reverse complement strand
TAGGGGTTCGGCGGGCGGGCCGCATATAAACCTTTTTAAAATTCAATCCTTTAATCCTATTTTAAAATAATTTTATTTTGTCTTGTTGTCAGCTAAATTCAATCTTATTTTGTGGATGAATATTTTAACCAACTCATTCTTTCATTTTTGGCTGACTCTAGCTTTTCACTTCATAATTATATATCACTGATTGGCAACTTTCTTAGACGGCATTCAATCCGCTTTCCATTAGTTTGTTGAAAATCGTAAAGGAATCCAAAACGGTTCATATCATTTAATATTTGCAAACCTTGGGGAGAGTTTTTCGAAATTATTCCGTGACCGGTAGCCTCCCTTCCCTGAACCCTGTTTGAGTGCCATTCGTACAAGATATCTTGTACAAAATTTGATTTAGTTCCGAATTCATATTGACTCCGAATTCCGAATTCACAAGGTTCTGGAGTATATTTCATTACTCTATTACATGTTGCAGCAACCGCTTCTTTCCCCTTACAAGGAACAACTTTAAAGGAAGCAGCATAATGAGTAATAACAAATTATCATAGCTTGACGGCATAAGAGAAAGGGAATTAATTTTCTTATAGCTTGAGTAGGGGGCAAACATTATGATGTGATGTAGAACGCATGCTAGAACGCGTTAGCTACTGATGTAGAACGCATGCTGATAAATCAGCTATGGCAGATTGAGAAATACTTCAGGAAATATAAGTACTGTAGAAAAAATACTCTTAACACAAAATGGATGCCAAATAGGACGAGGAAACTCGGAAGGTTTTAATCATGGGAAGGCAAGCAAGATTAGTAATTATGTCGTGAAAGCAAGAGAGTTAAAATAGCAACACGTAGAAGATGCAGGAAAAAAGGCGTACTCAGGAAAAAAATTCGGGGGGGATTCAAGGTAGGGGGTCCGGCCTCGTAGGGGGTCCGGGGGCGGAGCCCCCCGGACGCCGAAGAATTTTCGAAAATTCATCGGCGTAAACAATTCCCGAAGAAAATGGCAAAAAATGCTGTATTTTCGCCTATTTTGCAAAAAAATTTCAAAACCATGCGGTCAATTTTTGCGCGTTTGGACGAAAAACACAATTGTTTGGGAAATTTTGAGAAATTTTTGAAAATTTTTGATGAAAATTCAATGGAAAAATTGAATTTT
>WPAE01000312.1 GCA_009773205.1 Ignavibacteria bacterium | reverse complement strand
GATGCTCCGTTACGGAGATATAAGCGATTGAAAAATGAAATTTCTACAGGCCGTAATAGAAAATTTTTCAGTAGTTTAAAAAAATTTCTATTACCGAGACTCCATTTGTAGAAATTTTTGACATATCCTGATAGTAGATACCAAGACCTAGCCTTGACCTCCCCCCCGCCGGGGGGGGGGCTCGACCGCGCCTCTATACTTTAGGGTGCTCTACCAGAATATGTGAAAAAAATTTTCAAAAAGCACTGTTGGTAATGTTACAAATTTCAATTTTTGAAATTTTAAAGTATTACGCTCTTAAGAAAATTGAATTTTAAATGCCTTATAGCTCCGTAACGTAGCATCCTGGACCCCTCAAACTTTCGATGGTTAGTAAACTAATTTTCTGTCTAGTATCCAAATCCGTTGACAGAATTTCAAAATTCGCTTTAATATAAAAGTTAGGAAAAAAATTAAAAAATTTCCGGCTTGGATGTCAAGGCGTTAGAAAAAGTTAGTTAGAAAAAATTAGAAAAATGTCAAAAAATTTGCTAACTTTTCTATTAACGCGAATTTTGAAATTCTGTCAACGGATTTGGATACTAGATCGAAATTTATGGTCCTGACCATCCAAAGTTTGGGGGGGCTCCAGGATGCTCCGTTAAGGAGATATAAGCGATTGAAAAATGAAATTTCTACAGGCCGTAATAGAAAATTTTTCAGAAGTTTAAAAAAATTTCTATTACCGAGACTCCATTTGTAGAAATTTTTGATATATCCTGATAGTAGTTACCAAGACCTAGCCTTGTCCTCCCTCCCGCCGGGGGGGGGGCTCGACCTCCCCTCTATACTTTAGGGTGCTCTACCAGAATATGTGAAAATAATTTTCAAAAAGCACTGTTCGTAATGTTAAAATTTTCAATTTTTGAAATTTTAAACTATTACGCTCTTAAGAAAATTGAATTTTAAATGCCTTATAACTCCGTAACGGAGCATCCTGGACCCCTCAAACTTTCGATGGTTAGTACTCTAATTTTCGGTCTAGTATCCAAATCCGTTGACACAATTTCAAAATTCGCTTTAATATAAAAGTTAGGAAAAAAATTTAAAAATTTCCGGCTTGGATCTCAAGGCGTTATAAAAATTTAGTTAGAAAAAAATTAGAAAATTTT
>WPAE01000016.1 GCA_009773205.1 Ignavibacteria bacterium | reverse complement strand
CATACCAATCTTTTTTGTTGTCAAACATCGGAAAAGTAATAATGCCTTTCATCTTTGGAGTAATCATTTTAATTCCGCTTTCTTCTTCAACTTCTCTTATCGCACAATCTTCTGGTGATTCACCTTCTTCAAATTTACCGCCTAAGCCGTTCCACTTTCCTTCATGGTAATCGTTCGGTTTTTTATTTCGGAAAAGCATTAATGTCTTTCCTTCGTGCATAACGTAACAAAGTGTAGCAAGTTGTACCAATCATTTTCCTATTTGTTAATTGATTGTGCTAATATTTTTGAAATCTCATCCAACTCTTCGATGAGCCATTTTACTTTTTCAGTTTTTGCGCGCTTGCTGTCTCGAACCAATGCAAGCCAAAGCTTTGCTTCGTTGGCAAATTTAATCGCTTCAATAGTTGAGTTTGTTAAATCTTTTTTTGTAAGCGCGGCAGAAGATTCTATAAACTTACTTATAACACTCGTTCCATTTTTGAAAAGTTCATCATTAATTTTTTTAGAAACATCATCTTTAGGCAGTGAGTCAATAAATTCTATGAGCTTCAATGTAAAGAAATAAATTCTCTGCTTAAACTCGCTTCGGGATTTGGGAGAATCTAAAGTCATTGCTTTCTCAATCCTTGCTTAATCCTAGATAAGCATCTTTTAATAAATATTTTTTTACGTAATCTGCAACACCTTCGCTAACATTCATAGTCGGTTTATCATAACCGGCATTTCTAATTTTTTGTAAATCAGCCTCAGTAAAATATTGGTACTTATCGCGTATATCTTCCGGCATATCAACGAACTCGATATTTACTGGCTTGCCAACAGCATTAAAAAGTGCCGTTACAAGCTCAATCCAAGTTTGAGCTTTGCCGGTACCAATATTATAAATTCCATTTTTATCTGGTTGATCGAGAAAATAAATCGTCATATCCACAGCATCTTTTACATAAACAAAATCTCTTTTCTGCTCACCATCCTTGTAATCTTTTCTATAAGATTTGAACAACCTAACTTTTCCATGATCGCGCACTTGTTCAAAAGCTTTGTGAACAACGCTTCTCATATCTTCTTTATGATACTCATTTGGTCCGTAAACGTTGAAGTATTTCAACCCAACAACTTTGTTCATCAAGCCGTTTCTCTTGATCCAAGTATCGAATAAATGCTTTGAATAGCCATACATATTTAACGGACGAAGCGTATCAAGTTTCGATTCATTATCGTAATAGCCGTTAGTGCCATCGCCGTATGTAGCAGCAGATGAAGCGTATATAAAACGCGTTCCGTTTTCTAAACAAAACTTAGCAAGTTCTTGCGAATAGTGATAGTTGTTATCCATTAAATAATCCGCATCTTTTTCAGTAGTTGAAGAACAAGCTCCTAAATGAATGATAGTAGTAATCTTGAAAGGTTCGTTTTTCTTTAAAATCATTCCCATAAAATCATCTTTGTGAAGAAAGTCAGAATATTTTAACCCGTTGAGATTCATCCACTTATCATCTTTGCCGAGTTCATCAACAATCACAATTCTATCCACGCCCAATTGATTAAGGCGCCAAACAACTGCACTGCCTATAAACCCAGCACCGCCTGTTACAACTATCATTATCTACTCGATTATTTGTTATATTTGAACGAAAGTTAAGGATATATCACTACTGAATCAAAACTGAAATTCTTGTCATTGAAATCTTCTTGTGCTTATTCCTTGTCTTAATCTTGATCTTGCCCGCTATAAAGAAGAACAAGAGTAAGATTATGAGTAAGACTCAATGTAAAATAAGAGCAAGACAAAGTTCTAGAATGGAAATACAAATGAAAAACAATCTAAAATATTTTAAAGAGCTGCTTCAAAAAAGAATTCTCGTACTCGATGGCTCGATGGGAGTTTTTATTCAGCGTTTCAAACTTAGCGAAGAACAATTCCGTGGAGAGCAATTCAAAAATCATCCAGTAGATTTGAAAGGTAACAATGATATTCTTGTTCTGACACAGCCGGAAATAATTAAAGGAATACACAGAAATTATCTTGAAGCCGGCTCGGATATTATAGAAACAAATACATTTAACGGAACTGCGATCTCTCAGGCAGATTATAAGACGGAGAAATTGGTTTATGAAATAAATTTTGAAGCAGCGAAAATTGCCAAAGAAGCTGCAGAGGAATTCACAAAGGCAAATCCAAATAAACCAAGATTTGTCGCCGGTTCTCTCGGTCCAACAAACAAAACACTTTCTATTTCTCCGGATGTAAACGATCCCGGTTTCCGCTCTGTAAATTTTGATGAAGTTGCCGCGGCTTTCAAGGAACAAACACGCGGATTGATTGACGGCGGCGCTGATATTCTGCTTGTTGAAACTATGATTGATACTCTCATATGCAAGGCAGCTTTATTTGGAATTATGGAACTCTGTGAAGAAACAAATAACAACATTCCTATTATGATTTCCGGCTCTGTAATTGATATGAGCGGGAGAAATTTGAGCGGACAAACCACAGAAGCATTTTGGAATTCTATCTCTCACACAAAAAATTTGTTATGCGTTGGACTAAACTGCTCTCTTGGTCCAAAACAAATTCGTCCGTTTATTGAAGAACTTTCAAGCATAGCTAACGTCTTTGTTTCGCTCTATCCAAATGCCGGCTTGCCGAATGAGTTTGGTGGTTACGATGAATCACCCGAAGCAATGGCTGAAGTTTTAGATGAATTTGCGCGCGAAGGATTTTTCAACATCATAGGCGGATGCTGCGGAACAACTCCCGATCACATTATAGCATTTGCAAAAATAGCTAAAAAATATCCGCCCAGGAAAATTCCCGAGATTCAGCAATACTTGCGTTTAAGTGGGCTCGAACCGCTCACGTTACGACCAGAAACAAATTTTGTAAATATTGGAGAACGTACAAACGTAACAGGCTCCAGGAAATTTGCCCGGCTCATAAAAGAAAATAAATATGAAGAAGCTTTATCTGTTGCACGAGATCAAGTTGAAAATGGCGCCCAAGTTATAGATATCAATATGGATGAAGGAATGATTAATTCCGAAGAAGCGATGGTTAAGTTTCTGAATCTTCTTGCTGCTGAACCTGATATCTCACGTGTTCCTGTAATGATTGATTCATCAAAATGGAGTGTAATTGAAGCCGGATTAAAATGCCTGCAAGGGAAAGGAATAGTTAATTCGATTTCGATGAAAGAAGGTGAAGAAGTCTTTAAAAAACATGCTAGCAAAGTTTTAAAGTATGGTGCAGCAATTATCGTTATGGCTTTCGATGAACAAGGACAGGCAGATTCGCTCGAAAGAAAAATTGAAATTTGTAAACGCGCGTATAAAATCTTAACTGAGGAAATTGGATATCCACCGCAAGACATAATTTTTGATCCAAATATTTTTGCCATTGCAACGGGAATTGAAGAACATAATCAATACGCAATCAATTACATTGAAGCAGTTCGCTGGATTAAAAAGAACTTGCCTCGCGCAAAAATAAGCGGCGGAGTAAGCAATATTTCTTTTTCATTCCGAGGAAATGATACCGTCCGCGAAGCTATGCACTCGGCTTTTCTTTATCACGCAATTGAAGCCGGGATGGATATGGGAATTGTAAATGCGGGGCAGCTTGCAGTTTACGAAGAAATCCCAAAAGAACTTTTAGAAAAAGTTGAAGATGTTTTGCTTAACCGCAAAGCTGATGCAACCGAAAGATTAGTTGAGTTCGCAAATACAATTTCGATAGATGTAAAACAAGAAAATTGTGATGCCGCTTGGCGCCTTGAATCTGTTGAAGAAAGATTGAAGCACGCCATTGTTAAAGGGCTTGTAGATTACATTGAACAAGATATTGAAGAAGCCAGACAAAAATATTCTCAGCCTCTCCAAGTAATTGAAGGACCACTTATGTCTGCAATGAATTTTGTTGGAGATTTATTTGGTTCTGGCAAAATGTTTTTGCCTCAAGTTGTTAAAAGCGCAAGAGTTATGAAAAAGGCGGTTGCATACCTTATCCCTTTTATCGAAGCAGAAAAGGAAAAAAGCGGCAGTAAAAAATCGAATGGTGTTGTGTTAATGGCTACTGTAAAAGGAGATGTTCACGACATTGGCAAAAACATTGTCGGCGTTGTTTTAGGCTGCAACAACTATGATATAATTGATCTTGGTGTAATGGCCCCAAGCGATAAAATTCTTTCAACCGCGGTAGAGAAAAATGTTGATGTGATTGGTTTGAGCGGATTAATAACTCCTTCGTTAGATGAAATGGTACACGTTGCAAAAGAAATGGAAAGAATGAATCTAAATATTCCGTTGCTAATTGGGGGAGCTACTACTTCCAGAGTTCACACTGCGGTTAAAATTGCACCAGAATATTCACATACAACAATTCATGTACTCGATGCATCAAAGAGTGTTGGAGTAGTAAGTAATCTACTTAGAGAAGAAAGCAAAGATGCATTTATTTCTAAATTTAAAAACGATTACAAGAAACTTCGCGAAGACCATTTCAAGAAATATTCCGAAAAAGAATATCTTAAAATTGATCAAGCACGCGCTAACAAACTAAAACTCGATTGGAATAATTACTTAGTGAGCAGTCCACAAAAGTTAGGCGTAACAACATTTAAGGATTTTTCGCTATGTGAAATAAGAAATTATATTGATTGGACTCCATTTTTTCAGACTTGGGAACTAAAAGGAAAATATCCTGCAATCTTTGATAATGACACTTATGGGAACGAAGCTAAGAAGATTTTCGTTGATGCAAATAAATTATTAGATAAAATTATTGAGCAGAAACTTCTTACAGCAAATGGTATTGTTGGACTTTTCCCAGCCAACTCAATTGAAGATGATATTGAGATATTTGTTGATGACTCAAGAAAAGGAATTCTCGCAAAGTTAAATTCAATTCGTCAGCAGTCAATCAAATCGCAAGGATTGCCAAACATCGCTCTTTCTGATTTTATAGCGCCAAAGAATACTAATGTAAAAGATTATATTGGAATGTTTGCTGTAACGACTGGACATGGAATAGAAAAGCTGGTTGAAAGATTTGACAAAGATCATGATGATTATAATTCGATAATGGTTAAGGCGATTGCTGATAGATTAGCAGAAGCATTTGCAGAACTGCTCCACGAGAAAGTTAGAAAAGATATTTGGGGCTTTGCCTCTGATGAAGATTTATCAAATGAAAAATTGATTGCAGAAGATTACTGTGGAATTCGCCCGGCGCCCGGCTATCCTGCTCAGCCAGATCATACAGAGAAACTCACAATCTGGAAATTGTTAGATGTTGAAAAAGAAATTTCTATTTCGCTAACAGAAAGTTTGGCGATGAATCCGGCAGCATCAGTTTGCGGAATATACTTTGCACACCCACAATCAAAATATTTCACTGTTGGTAAAATTGGTAAAGACCAAGTTGAAGATTACCGCAGACGAAAGGGAATGAGTTTGAAAGAAGCAGAAAAATGGCTTCGCCCAATTTTGAATTACGATGAAAGTGAATAATGAATATTGAAATAGGATTTTTCTTTTTTGTTATTCAGTTTCCTAAATTTTGCATGATAAGTATTAATCGAATCGTTTAAAAAATTCTTTTAAGAAAAATCACAGTCAGCACATCACTAAAGCGGAAACAAGCTGAGGCATATTAAAAAATATTAATTCAAAAATCTCTAAAATTATTTATGTTGCAATCAAATTATTTGAGGCGAAAATGAAAAATATACTTTTTGTTGTTTTTTGCTTAGTGCTTCTCTCAGAAGCTGCGTTTTCTCAATCTCTTTCTTTTGGTCCTCATCTTGGTTTCGTAAAAACCAAAGATGCCGAAAAATCTGTAATGATGCCTGGCGGAGCTGTTAGATTATACTTAGGCGGAATAGGAATTGAAGGAGCTATTTATTATAAGAAAGATGAATATAAAATAGACCTTGGTAATTCGACCTATACAATCACTACAAAAACTTATCCAATTATGCTTTCTGCGCTGCTAAAAATTTTGCCAATAGCACATCTTGAGGGTGGAGTAAGCTGGTTAAATACCACCATAGATTACTCTAACCTATCTTCAACCTGGACTTCTATAAAAGAAGAGACGAAAGGTGAAGCAGCTTATCATTTTGGCGGTGGAATCGAAATTCCTTTTGGCTCTTTAGTTTTAACAGGAGATATTCGTTATGTCTTTTTCGAGCTTGATATGGATAAACTAACTAAACCACAATCACTGAAAAGCGATTTTTACGCAATCATGGTTGGCTTAATGTTCAAATTATAATTTATTGAAGAGGAACTATGATTTACGATAATATTAAGAATGCTCACATTTATTTTCCCTTAGGTGAAAAAATTGTGAAGGCATTAAAATATCTGCAAACAACAGATTTTTCTACGGTTGCGCCCGGCACATACGATATTGAAGGAACAGATGTTTACGCAATTATTAGCGAATACAACACGAAACCGCTAAGCAGCGGTAAATGGGAATCACACAAAAAATACATTGATGTTCAGTTTCTTCATACAGGAAAAGAAAAAATTGGTTTTTCCGAGTCGAAAAAAATGATGCTTTTGGAAGAATATGATAGCATAAAAGATGTTGCTATTTACAAGGGCGAAGGACATTTTGTTAATGTAGATGAAAATCATTTTCTGATGTTGTTTCCTACCGATGTACACATGCCCGGTATTGCTATTAACATTCCTAAAGCTGTTAAGAAAGTTGTTGTTAAAGTGAGCACAGATTACATAGAGATAGCTGAAGAAGAAAAAGTAACGAAAGAAGAAACACCGCCTCAAGTAGAAGATAGCTCAACTCAAGTTAGCCAATAAAAAAAGACCGGTTTGAAACCGGTCTTTTTTTGCTTGCCATTATTGATTACTTTATTTCGAGAAGTTCAACTTCAAAAATTAATAACGACGCTGGCGGAATTGCGCCTTCCCTGCCTTCTTCACCATAAGCTAATTCGTAAGGAATATAGAATTCAAATTTGTCGCCAGTATTCATAAGCTGTAAACCTTCTGTCCATCCTTTAATAACCTGATTAAGTGGAAATTCAGCCGGTTCATTTCTTTGTACAGATGAATCAAAAATATTCCCATCAATAAATTTTCCGGTGTAATGAACTTTAACTGTGTTTGTATCTTTTGGAGAAACAGTTCCGGTACCTTTGGTTAATACTTTATACTGCAATCCACTAGCGGTTTCAACAACTCCTTCTTTCTTCTTGTTTTCTGCCAAGAAAGCTTCTTGTTCCTTTTTATTCTTTTCAATTTCAGGGCCCATTTCTGCGCGTTTCTTTTCCTGTTCAATTTTCATTTGTTCAGAACGAATAGCCATCATTCTATCGTTAAAACCCATCATAATTTGCTGCATCTCTGTTGGCGAAAGTGTTGATTTACCTTCAACTCCATCTTTCATTCCGGCAAAGAGAGCTTCAAAATTTATTTTCATGTTCGGGTCTTTTAGATTAGCAGCAATATTCTGTCCTATCGAATAGCTGACAGAATCTTCTTGAGTTTTGATTTGAAACATAACTGGTTCCTTTTTAGGTGAGGTTTCTTTCTTCGCTACGCTTTTCTTTTGCGCTGTTGTAAATGATACTGCCGCCAACAACATTAAGAGTATTTTTAAGTATTTCATTTTTTCTCCATCTACATTTGATTTTTGGGTGGTGAAAATACGCCCATAAGGTTTTATAAGCAAATTATGCGTTTGTAGGAAATTATTGAGAAAGTAATTTTACACTGGTTGAATGTACTTGCTGTAATATTTTCTAAAAACTGTTCAGTTTGTTATTTTAGAGCAGGAGACCGAATGACAAAAACAAAAATAATTTTTATAACTCTCAGTTATTTATTGAGTGTTGGATTTTTGCCCCTTCTTTTAGGACTAGGTAAGCCAGTAATAGTTTATTCTATTGTTTGGATAGGACTGTCATGCATATACTTAATTTACTCGTTTATGTTCAAAGGCATACAAATAGAAAGAAGCACTATTTACAAACTGCTGGCACTATCAATTGCAGTGCGTTTGCTCTTTTTGCTTGCTCAACCTATTGGTTCTGATGATGTTTACCGTTATATGTGGGATGGAAAAACTCAGGATGCAGGTGTTAATCCTTACTTGTATAAACCAGTTGATAAGGAATTGAATTTTCTTCACTCAGAAAATCTTCCTTCTAAGATGAATTTTCAGGAAATGAAGACAATTTATTTCCCTCTAAGCCAGTGGCTGTTTTACATTGGATATAAAATAAGCGGAGAATCGGTTTGGGCTTATAAACTTTTACTACTGATTTCAGAAATTCTCACACTTGTTTTACTTTATAAGATTCTTACAAAATTAAAAATCGAACAGAAGTATTTATTGCTATACACGCTTGCACCGCTGCCAATTATCCAGTTTGCTTTAGATGCACACTTAGATGGGTTTGGTCTTCCTCTTCTTCTGGCGTTCATTTATTTCTATCTCGATGATAAAAAAATACTTTCTGCTATTTTTCTTGGGCTATCTTTTTCGATAAAACCTGTTGGTGTTCTAATTCTGCCTATTTTGTTTCTAAGAGAAAAAAGAATCTCTTACAAAATTTTGATGGTTACGATTCCATTTATTTCGTTTGGTGTACAGTTTCTGCCCTACATCTTTACATCAAATCCATTTGAAGCATTTATTATATATACGCGCAACTGGTTTTACAATGGGTTGATTTTCAATTTGCTCAATTCTGTCATTCACAATAACCAAACAACAAGGATATGGTGCAGTATTTTGCTAGTTGTTTCGCTTGTGCCGGTGTACTTCAGCAAAAAAGATTTCTTAGATAAAACTTACTTTGCTGTTCTACTATTACTGATTTTCTCTCCTGTTGTTCATCCTTGGTATATTGCTTGGTTATTGGTTCTATCCATTACAGCACAAAAATTCAGCGGAGTTTATTTTGCTGCTGCCGCGAGCCTAACATCGCTTACTATTTTGAACTATCAAATTAATGGTGTTTGGGAGGATTATCTTTTAGTACAATTTATTGAATATGTGCCTGTGATGATTATGCTGGTCTATGAGTTTATTAAACAGAAAAGAGATGAGAAAGTTTTAACAGTTTAACAAGTTCATCGAAAAGATTCAACAGAGATTTATTTTTTCGTATTTAGTTTTTAGCAGATAAAATTCTTTCAACAATCCATCTATTAAGTAACTCACTTTCGCAGGAAAGCATTAATGTCATTCTTATCGTTTATACTACTTACTAACAGACAAATAGTTTTCTGATGATGATTGATATGAACCCAATAAACAAAAAACAGTAAGATGTTAAGATGTTAAGAAGTTCAAAATAAGTAAGCCCCGATGATTCGAGGCTTAGTGAAATTATTTTATGTTTTTCAAATCCACATACCAGCTGCTTGATTGCTCCATCATCTCATTTAATCGTTTGATAAGTTTATGTGGCTCTTCAAGATTTCCCTCTTGAAGCAAAGCTGAGTCCATCAACTGCTCCGTAACTTTTAGAATGAATTCATCGTTGCTATCAGCTTTAAATACTTTGACAAGATTTCTGACTAAAGCGTGATCTGGGTTTACTTCCAAAATTTTCTTTTCGATGCCAACATCTTGCTTTGTCATCTTAAGAATTTTTTTCATTTGCGCAGACATACTGTCATCTTTCGAAACCAGACAGGCCGGGCTGTCCACTAATCGTTTGGATTCAACAACATCTTCTACTCTGCTGCTAAGAATGCTTTTCATTTTTGAAAGAAGACTGTAAAACTGCTTCTGATCATCTTTAGCGAGCGGCTCAACTTCAGCTTTCTTTTCTTCAGCATTTTGAAAATTCTTGAGGTCTTTCATATCAACACTGCTAACAAGCTTCAGTTCATAATCTTTGTACTTACGGATAGATTGAATTACAAACTCATCAACCGGATCGTAGAGATAGAGAACTTCCAATCCTTTGTTCTTAAAAATTTCAATATGAGGATCAACCGCAAGTGCATCTCTGTTAGTACCGCTGATATAATAAATTTCTTTCTGTCCCTCTTTAATTCTGGCTACATAATCTGCAAACGATACAAGTTCTTTTTCATCTTTTGCAGAAGATGAGTTAAAGCGAAGCAGTTCGATGTACTTTTCATGGTTAGTAAAATCCATGTAGCCAAGTTTGAAAATCTTGCCATGCTCTTTCCAAAATTCAACATAACCTTCCACATTATTTTTGGCTTTGTCTTGCAGGTAACTTAAAACATTAGATGTTACACTTGAAGCAATTTTTGTAAAGACTACATTTTCTTGCAGCGTTTCGCGAGAGATGTTGAGAGGTAAATCTTCACTATCAACTACGCCTTTAACAAAGCTCAAATATTCCGGCAGCAAATCTTTGTTCTTATGTTGAATAAGAACACGGCGCACATACAAATCTAACCCGTAATTCTCTCTATCGTAGTAAAAGTATTCATTAGATTTTTTAGGAATAAAGAGCAATGCGTTAAATTGAATCGGTGCATCAACAGATTTGTGAACAACATCCATTGGCGGTTCAGTATCGTAGCTTAAAAATTTATAAAACTCATCATACTGTTCTTTCTTTATAGAACTCTTAGGCTCGCGCCAAATTGCGCTGACAGTATTTACTTTATCTTTATCAAGATAGATTGGGAAAGTGATAAAGTTGGAATGCTTCTTAATTGTGTTTTCAAGTTTCCACTTCTGGACAAACTCTTCAGCATCATCTTTAAGGTGTATTTCAACAGTTGTTCCGCGTGTTATTTTATCGTTTAGTTCCGTAATTTCATAATCGCCAAGACCATCGCTTTTCCATTCAATTGCAGGCTCAGAAATTTTATACGATTTTGTTTTAATTATCACTTCTTTAGAAACCATAAACACTGAATAGAAACCAACACCAAATCTTCCTATTATATTGCTTGGGTCACCCTTAGATTCGGCAATAAGTTTAGCAAATTCATCTGTGCCGGATTTCGCAATTGTTCCAATATTAGTAATTAACTCATCGCGGCTCATACCAATTCCGGAATCTGTAATTGTTAGAATCTTTTTCTTTTCATCAAAAGTAATTTTAATTTCGAGCGGCAAATCTTTATCAGCAATTTCACTTCCTCGTGTGGATTCGAAGCGTAGTTTATCAAGGGCGTCCGATGCGTTCGAAATTAGTTCGCGCAAAAATATTTCGCGGCTTGTATAAAGCGAATGCACAAGAATATCAAGCAATTTTTTTACTTCCGCTTTGAATTCATATTTTTTTGTTTCGTTCATTTAACCTCCAAATTGATTAATCTGTTGATGGCATTTCCTGTTAGCAATTGCAAAAATATTTATTCGGAAACATTTCATCAAATTTTATTTACGGTGATTTAATAGAATACATCAAGAATTGCAGAGCAAAATTCTCTCTTTGATAAAGCAGTTGAATCGTTATGAAAGCGTTACTGTTTTTTTTCTTCGGAATCGTCTCCTTTTAAACCTTTTTTAAATGAACGAAAGCCTTCCCCCAAACCTTTTGCAAGTTCTGGTATTTTTCTGCCGCCAAAAAGTAAAATAATAATAAAGACGATTATCAAAATTTCTGTTAAACCAAAGCTGCCCATTTTATTTCCTTTCTAAATTGCTTGTACAAAGATACAAGTCTTATAACTTTGTTTCACAAATTAGTTTCGAGCAGAAAATTATTTTCTGTTAGTTCCCCATATTGCATAAGGCGAAAACTTTAATATTTGGCGAATTTGCATTTCGGCTTTATCAATCTTGCTTTGGGAGAAATAAATATTTTTAAGATAAATTCTAGCAAGTGCATTTGTGGAATCAGCATTGGCTGCATCGGATAAATACTTTTCTGCAATCGAATAATTCTTTGTGTGGTAAAACACCATTCCTTTGAGTGTGTTTACTTCCGGCTGTCTTACAACACATTTTTGTAACATAGCATCGAGTTCTCTATTGATTATTGGTATCAGTTTCTTATCGCCGCTTTTTATCATTCTTAGAAACAAATTATTTGCCTCGATGTAATGTTTAAGAAAACTGCTTCCGCACTCTGCCGAGTCGCCGCGTACATTTTCTAATCTAGTAAAAACCGGAAGCAGCTGATTAAGTTCTTTAGAATAAAGAAGCTGCATATAATAATTCTTACGAAATTCTTCTTGAATAAAAACTGCGCACTCGGCAAAAGCGCTTGGTTTTGCGCCGGCGGGAAAGATTATGTAATCTGGTTTTTCACTTAAAATATAATCTGCATTATAACGCCTCTCTTTCCAGAGCAAAGGTAATTCATTATCAATTCCTTCAACTTCATTAGGGTGATGCGCCACGTATTCATCTGTCAAACCAACAAGATCAATTACACGAGCGCTGGAATAAAATGAAAAAGCCCCAATAGTTGACATAGCGACACTAATTTTATTACACATTTTCTTATTCTTACTCATACTCCTAATCTTACTCTCTTCTTGTTTGCTCCTTATAAATTCAGCGTAAATCTTCATCTTGCTAACAAGTCCAATCTCATAAGAACGCTTCTCAAGCATCAACTGCTCGTTTCTGTGATAATTAAATAGAGAATAAACTATAAGCAGAAATGGTAATGCTAACTTAACAGCCGAAGCATATTTGCTTTTAACAAACTCATCAACCAACACAATTGAAGAACTAATGAAAAGAATAAATAACAGAGGCATTACTGGTAAAAAAAATCTATGAATCGGGAGAACATCTCCACCTATAAAAATTATCATCAAAGTATAAACAAGACTAAAACCGAGAATCACATTCTCCATATAATTAGTTTTGAAACGGAGCAGCTGAATCAGCGGCGGCAAAGAGAGAATTCCGTAAACTAAATACGCTTCTAAAAAATCAGTGTAATATTTCCATCCTCGCTCAAGAAACTCGTAAGAGAATTCTGTCTTTGCGTAAAATGTATTCGGGAAAGGATATCCGTAATAAATTAATCTAAATATCAAATGAGCAGCGACAGGAATTGAATAAATGATTAACGCGCTAATTAAAGGATTATCAAAAGATGATTTTATTTTTTTGTTAAGTTTATACTCATCTGAGCTTATGTAATTTTTTATCAACCGAAAAGCAATAAGAAGAAAAAAGAAAAACAATCCTTCTGGACGAACAAAAGAATTTAGTATAGAAACAACAACAAATATGTTCCGCTTTTTGGATGTTTCATAATCAAGAAAGAAATAAATGGAAAGCAAGGTAAGCAAAACAAAAAGCGATGTTTCCATTCCGCTTACACTCCAGTAAATAAACGGGGTTGTAAAAAGAAACATTGCCGAAGCCGCAAAAGACACAACTCCTGTCGTTCTCTCTTTAATCTTGCTCTTCAAAATTTTCTTAGAAAGAAAATAAACTGCAAATAGAACGGGTACTCCTAAGAAAGCTGAGAGAAACTGCGCAAGGGAAGGAAGATTCAACCCATGATTAAAATCAAGATTAAGAGCAATGGCAAAGAACTTGAATGCGGAGAGAAGCATTACCCATAAAAAATTTGTATAGCCCTCTACTTTTTCCCCTTCGTTAAAAACTAATCCGTTACCATTAACAAAATTCTCTGCGTAACGAAGCGAAATAAAAGCATCGTCTTGAATAAAACTGATACCTTCTGCAAGTCTGTAATAAACAGCAGCTAATAGTATGAATCCAAGTACAACTAAAAACCGCTCTACGTTATTTTTTTTCGGTAATAACTGCATATACTAAAATTTGTTAGGCAAAATATAACAGGAAAAGCAATTGAGAATGAAGAATGGAGAATGGAGAATGAAGAATTGAGAATTGCCCGCTTCCTGCCTCGTCTTGCGTCTTCGGCAAGGCGGGCTACTGGCTCAGCTTGCCTGCTGCAAGCAGGTGTGACAATAGATTAATTATTTAGATGTTTCTGTAATGTTACTTTGTTATTTTTTTACTCCTTAATTGTACTGCAAATACTATCTGGCGTATCTCTGTAATAAATATAAGTTGGAAAGTCCACCTTTACGATTTTGTACTTATTAACTGCACGCTCAAAGAAATCGGAATCATCGCTATACTTTAAATCTGTAAATCCATTTAGGTCTAAAAAGATATTTCGCTTTCCCAAAAACGTACCGCCAATAACGCAATCGGAAAGATGAATTTCTTTTGACAAATCATTTTTATCTTTTACAAAAGGATGTCCTATAATTTCAACTCCGCCGTGTATCAAATCAATCTCTGGGTTTTCTCTTAAAAAGTTTACTCTTTCTTCAAGATAAGTCGGTTTGTATTGATCATCACTTCCAAGAAAAGAAACAAACTCACCTGCAGAAGCAAGCAGCCCAACATTTTGAGAAAGCGGCGGGCGGCGATTAGTGTGCTTTATGTAGCGAATGTTTTCAAAATTATTGAAATAAGAATTTACCAACTCAAAAGTTTTGTCCTTGCTTCCATCATCAATTATTATCAACTCCCAACCAAAAAAAGTTTGATTAATTACTGAATCAACAGCCCTTTGTAGAAGTTTTTCTCTGTTAAAAGTTGGAAGGATTACGGAAACAACTGGGCGGAATGATTTGTACACTTGCATAGTTCAACTGTTATTGTTGATGAATAGTCAAATATAGTTTTTTTATTGTTCCTTTTTTTTGATAATTTAGCCACCCAAGTTCAAGATTCGCGTAATAAAAATGAGCCTTAGAGAGCAAAAAACCTACTTCGAGATTCTAAAACGCTACGAAAGAAAATTCGAGCCGAAAGAAATGGAAATGTACAAGATGCTCGTAAAACGCAACAAAGATGCAGAAGATTTAGACAAGCTGGCAATGGAAAAACTTAGAAATCTTTATGAAAAATATCACGTAAACAGAGAAAAAAAGAGTTACGATCACCTCTTCAAAAAATCCGAAGAGAATTCAGAAAACAATTAAAATTTTTCCGGTGTGTAATGAATCAGAAACTACTTAACAGAATCGTTGCGGCAATAGTATTTTTTATTTCCGCCTTCACCTATTTTGCAACTGCTCAGCCTACTTTATCGTTTTGGGATTGCGGCGAGTTTGCGGCTTCGGCATATTTAATGCAAGTTCCGCATCCACCCGGAACGCCTTTCTTCCTTCTTGCAGGCAAACTCTTTTCATTTTTCCCAATAGCAGATGATATAGGTTTTAGAATTAATACTCTTTCAGTACTCGCAAGTGCTTTTACGGTTTTATTCTTATATCTGGTTATTGTAAAAGTAATTTTTGCTTATTGGAAAAAAGAATTAAGTACAATTTTCGACGGACTTACCGTTTATATTCCTGCAGCAATTGGTGCTTTAGCATTAGCTTTCAGCGATACATTCTGGTTTAGCGCAGTTGAATCCGAAGTTTATGCCTTCTCCGTATTCTTTATAGGTTTTGTTGTTTGGTTAATGATGGTGTGGAACGAAAAAGCTGATGAGCCGGAAAGCGAGCGATACATTGTATTAATTTTCTATTTAATCGGACTCTCTACAGGCGTGCATTTAATGTCTGTACTTGCCATTGTTTCTGTTGTTATGGTTATTTACTTCAGAAAATATTTAACAGACGAAGCCGTACTGAAGCAAACAGGAGTTTATTTCATAATTCACTCGGCTATAATTTTAGTAATAGGGTTATTAATGTGGGGAACGCAAACTGATACAACAACACCAAGCCCCGAAGAATACGATGCTGTTGATTCTCGGTTCTTAATGCTTTTTGTTGTAACAAGTTTGATTTTTATTGGCGTACTTTACAAAAAGGTTTTGGTTAAAAATTCTTTTTACCTACCCATTGTAGCCGGCGGTGTTGCTTTAGTTGCTGTGTATCCCGGCTTAGTTAAATATCTTACTAAAATACTTACAATAATTGGCAGAGATAGCTTAACACTTGGAACAATTGGATTATTTGCAATTATTGGTGCAACTATTTATGGAGTTTATTGGACTAGCAAAAACAAAAAGATAACATCCAATTTAATTCTTAAGTGCCTATTGTTTGGGATTCTAGGCGTTACAACTTATTCTCAAATTATTATACGCGCTAACTTAGAACCACCTCTGAATATGAATAGTCCTAAATCGCTATCTGAGTTGGAATCGTATTTAAATCGAGAGCAGTACGGAGATTTTCCTACCTGGAAAAGAAGATACTCCAGCGAACCACACCAACAGCACATTTATACAGAATACAAAAGCGATTTGGATTTCCTATGGACATACCAGATGGATCATATGTTTAACCGATACTTGTTCTGGAATTTTATTGGAAGAGAATCTAATTATCAAGATGCGGGCGTGAGGTTCTCTCACTTTTTAGGATTACCATTCTTGCTTGGCTTGTTCGGTTTGTATTTCCACTTCAGAAAAGATTGGAAGATGGCATCTGTCTTTATTGTAATGTTTATTCTTCTTGGATATCTAACAGCATTTTATCAAAACCAACAAGAACCTCAGCCGCGCGAGCGAGATTACTTCTACGTAGGCGCTTTTTTCGTTTTCTCACTTTGGATCGGACTTGGCGTTCGAGGATTAATTGAACTTCTTCAAGAAAAATTTTCTACGCAAAATTTCTTGAAGCCCGTTATAATTGTTGTGTTTGTGTTCGCCTTTATAGCCGTTCCGTTTAATATGGCAAAAGGCGGATGGTTCTGGCACGATAGATCAAGAAATTATGTACCATGGGATTATGCCTACAACATGCTTCAAAGTGTTGCGCCTAATGCTGTAATCTTTACTAATGGCGATAACGATACCTTCCCGCTTTGGTATTTGCAGGAAGTTCAAGGTGTAAGGCGAGATGTTAGAATTGCAAATTTAAGTTTGCTGAACACTCCTTGGTATGTTAAGCAGTTAAAAAATAATATGCCATTCGGTACAGACAAAATTAAAATCAGTTTTCTTGATGAAGAAATAGATCAACTCACTCCTGTTCGATGGGAAGCACAAGATGTTTCTATTCCGGTCTCTCAAGAAATTATAAAACAATATGGAGTAACAGATACTTCTGTGGTAAAATCTGGAATGCTAAAATGGACAATGCAGCCACCAGCACAATTTGGTGACGTTCAAGCCGCGCGAATTCAAGATTTAGTTGTGCTCGATATCATTATTCAATCTGAATGGAAACGACCTATTTACTTTGCCGTAACTGTTTCCGATGATTCAAAAGTTAGTTTGGATAAATATATGGTTATGGAAGGAATGGCTTGGCGTGTTGTTCCAAAGAAAAATCCTTCAGAACAGCTAGAGTACATTGATAAAAAAATAATGCGCACGCAGTTAATGGATGAACCAGAAGGCTTCAGCCATTCATATCAACCCGGTTTCAAATTCCGAGGATTAAATGACTCAACAATTTTCTATGATGAAAATCATGAAAGATTAGTGCAAAACTACCGAAACGCATACATCAGATTAGCCTTAGAATATTTATATGCTGAAAGGAGCAATACAAAAACAGTAGAAGTATTAACCAAGATGGAATCAAAAGTTCCGAGAGCTGTAATACCTATGGATTACAGAATTAAACATGATGTTTCTAAAATTTTGTTCAATGCCGGAGCAATAGATCTGTATAAAGAATATTCTAAAGAAGTGATTGAAGCAGCAAAAGAGAGATTAGCGCTCGACCCAACAGATTTTAACAGCTGGTATAATTCGTACGATTTATTGCTTACACACTATGAAAATCTAGGTATGTATAAAGATGCTCTTGCACTTGTTCAGCAATTAAAAACATTAGTACCAAATGAGCCAAGTCTTATTGAATTAGAATCTCGATTCCAGATGTTAGCTAATGGCAAAAAAAACGAAATCACTCTGCACAACCTTGAACAAAATAACTAAATATTAAACGGCAAGATTATTCTTGCCGTTTTTAATTCCAAACACAAATGAAAATATTAATTATAGCACTTTCGGGTATTGGAGATGCATTAATGTTTACGCCTGCTCTTGCAAAACTTAGAGAAGCAATGCCCAGCGCAAAAATTGATGCATTAGTTATGTTCAATGGAGTTAAAGATATTTTTGACAAACTGCCATATTTAAATCAAGTTCACTTCTTCGATTTTATGAATGCGCGTAAAGCTGCATCACTTTTCTATATACTTTCTTTATGGAAAAAGTATGATACAACTTTCAGTGTTTATCCTTCTAACCGAAAAGAGTATAACTTGATGAGCTTTTTAATTGGTGCAAAGTATAGATTCGGTATTAAATACAAACGCAGCGATTTCCTAAATTTTGGATTTCTTAACAATATAAGATGCGAAGAGAATGATAATTCTCATAATGTAGAAACAAACTTTATGATGGTGGAAAAGCTATTAGCAGAACAATTCAACAATATTCCGTCTTTGAAATTTTGCTTTCAACAAGATGACCTAATTTACTCTTCCGATTTTTTGAAAGAAAAAAATATTTCTAGCGATGACTTGGTAATTGGCTTTCATCCGGGCTGCAACACGCTAAAGAATCATGATAAACGGCGGTGGGAAGTTGAAAAATTTGCAGAGTTAGCAAAACTTCTTATTGAAAAACATAATGCAAAGATTTTAGTTTTTGGCGGCGGTGAAGAAGAGCATCTTAAAGAAGGTATTGTTTCAATTGTAAACTCGAACCGTATAATTTCTGTACAAACGTTTAGCTTAACCAACACTGCCGCAATTATGAAACGCTGCAATATATTTGTTTCCAACGATTCAAGCCTTATGCACATTGCCGCCGCTCTTCAGTTAAAAGTTGTCTCTATTATAGGTCCAACAAATGAAAAATATATTTCTCCGTGGAAAACGAACCATGAAATTGCTTCATTAAATCTGGAATGTTCCCCTTGTTTCTTTTATTCTCCTAAAATTCTTTCTTGCAGCAGAAAAGATATTAAGTTTAAGTGCATCAAAGAGCTTCCGGTAAAGCTCGTTTACGAAAAAACATTAAGATTGTTATAACAAACGTTGGATAATAAACTCACCACACATTTCAATATCATTAAAACAATCAACTAAACCGTTTTTTCTTTTTTCCTTAGCAATTTGTTTTTCTACAATAGGTACAATCTCTTTCCATATACTGCCGTGAGCGGCAAACGGTTTTTCTTCAATCATATTTTTGTTCATGTATTCCCAAACTAAAGCAAGCTCTACAAGAGTTCCGGTACCGCCTTGAAGAACAACATACGCATCGCCAAACTCTATTAAGTTTTTGAGCCGTTCTAAAAGTGTGTAACATTTTAATTCTTGAGATAAATATTGTGAAGGAATAGCATTGTAAATATCAAATGTAACGCCAAGCGCTTCTCCTCCATTTTCTTTACATCCTTTAGAGACAGCATCCATAATACCGTGGTAGCCGCCGGAACAAACATTCAATCCCGCTTTTGCAAAAATGCTTCCAAGCTTATAAGCTGTTTCGTATTCATCTTCGCCTTGTTTAGGGATCGAACTTCCGAATACAGTTACACATTTTTTGTTATTATACATAAATGAGCCTACTCTAAAAACCCATGATCATTATTAAAAAACATTGCGGCGGGCGGGCAAGATGGCGGACAAGCCCGCCTGCCTCATCAGTCTAATCTTGGCGGGCAGGAAATCGTAACCAGAAATTGTCAAAATGACCTTTCCTGCCCGCCATGTTTGGTCTAAATAGGCAGGTGGGTTAGATATTCGGCTCATAAATGCCTTTTGGAAAGATTCTAAAACTATGCCCGCTTTTCTGCGGGCATAAAGTTATTTAGAAACTCACATTACGCAGTTTGTCATTCTTCATTCGCTAAAGCGAAATCAGAATGACAAATAATTACTCTATTGCGTAACAAAGTTAAAAAGTAAAGAGAAAATGAGTTAAGATTCTTCTACTTGTTTAAGTGATTTCTCAATAATCTTAACAGCTTCTCTAATTTGCTCTTCGTTTATAACAAGAGGCGGTGCAAAACGAATTATGTGTTTATGAGTTGGTTTGGCAAGTAATCCATTCTCTTTCATCTTAACGCATACATCCCACGCTTCTTTTCCATTCTTTGGTTTAATTACAATTCCATTAAGTAAACCTTTTCCTCTAATCAGCTCAATCATTTCCGATTTAATCTTACCAACTTCTTCTCTAAAAATTTTGCCCATATTTTCGGCGTTATCCGCAAGATTTTCTTCTTTTAAAACTTCGAGCGATGCAACAGCTACTTTAGAGGCAAGCGGATTACCGCCGAATGTAGAGCCATGCTCACCAGGTTTGATAACCAGCATAACTTCATCATCTGCAAGCACTGCGCTAATAGGCATTGTTCCGCCGCTTAATGCCTTTCCTAAAATTACAATATCCGGCTTTATCTCTTCATGATCGCATGCAAGCATTTTTCCAGTTCTGCATAACCCGGTTTGAACTTCATCTGCAATGAACAAAACATTTTTTGCTTTGCACATCTCGTAAGCTTTTTTCAAATATCCTTCATCAGGTACCATTACACCTGCTTCCCCTTGAATCGGCTCTACTAAAAATCCGGCAACTGTAGGATCTTCCAAAGCTTTCTCAAGCTCAGTTAAATCATTGTAAGGAATTTTTACAAAACCCGGTGTGAAAGGACCAAAACCTTTATAAGAATCTGGATCGTTCGACATAGAAATTACAGTTATAGTTCTTCCATGAAAATTGCCAAGGCATACAATTATTTTTGCTTCGTTTTCGGGAATACCCTTTTTCTCATAAGCCCATTTTCTGCAAAGTTTGAGAGCTGTTTCATCAGCTTCTGCTCCAGAATTCATAGGGAGCATTTTATCGTACCCAAAATATTCTGTAATGTATTTTTCATAAGGTCCAAGGCAGTTATTGTAAAATGCTCTCGAAGTTAGTGTGAGAGTTTTAGCTTGTTCGATCAACACATTAATAATTTTGGGATGGCAATGTCCTTGGTTTACTGCCGAGTATGCCGAAAGAAAATCGTAATATTTATTCCCTTCAACATCCCATAAATAAATACCTTCCCCTTTGGCTAACACAACCGGTAGCGGATGATAGTTGTGAGCTCCATACTTTTCTTCTAATTCAATAAAATCATTTGAATGCATCTTTCACCTTTTTTTTGATTATAGTGTACTCTAATTTATCAAAAAGAAGCTGGGAGAAAAAATGCCATTATTGATGTTTAGCGTTAAGCCACTGATCAATAGTAATTTTTAAGAAGTGTATGTTTATTGGTTTGGCAATATAATCATCCATACCAGAGTTTAAGCAGCGTTCGCGGTCTTTCATGCTTGAGCGAGCTGTAACAGCAATTATTGGAATTTTGGAATATGGAGCAGGTAGCTCTCTAATTTTCTGTGTAGCAGTAATCCCATCCATCTCTGTCATTTCAACATCCATCAACACTAAATTAAACGAACCTGTTTTAACACATTCAATTGCTTCTATACCAGAAGATACAGCTTCAACTTCGTAGCCAACTTCTCGTAAAATTTTGGCTTCAAGGTTTTGGCTGATAGGATTGTCTTCTACAAGTAAAAGTCTTTTCTTCTTAACTTCTTCAATAATTTTTTTATGAGCATTCTGGTCTTGTATTTCTAAAGATTCCTCTAAGTGTTTTGATTCACCACCTTCTTCAACATGAGTAAAATTAGAGGGATATAATTTCATTTTCAATGTAAAAATAAACTTGCTTCCAAAACCAACTTTACTTTCAACTTTAATATCTCCATTCATTAATCGAACAAACTCTTTTACTATCATTAAACCTAAGCCGGAACCTTCTTTGGCAGACTTTTTTCCTTTAATCTGCGTAAACGGTTCAAACAATAGGTTTAATTTATCACTTGGTATCCCTGCGCCTGTATCTGAAATCGTTACTAGAAGTTCTATGAAATTACTATCCTTAGCTTTTGTTTTGATCTCGACAACTACTTTTCCATAATCTGTAAACTTAATAGCATTATTTAGCAGGTTGATTAGAATTTGTCTAAAGCGAGTAGGATCTCCATAAATTGTTTCTGGAATAGTTTCGTCTAAATGGCTTTCTAAACTAAGTCCCTTAGTTTTAACAGATTGACCAATTATGGAAAGAGCTTTGTTAACTTCGTGCCTAACATCAAAACCCACTTCATCAAGCTCCATTTTACCTGCTTCTACCTTAGATATATCGAGAATGCTGTTAATTATATCCAACAAAGATTCTGCAGCTAAGCGTGCGTCGCGGGAAAATCCCTTTAGTTCTTCTTTGCTTTCAAACAAATCGTTTTCTATAAGCGTAAGAAATCCCATTACAGAGTTCATCGGTGTTCGGACTTCGTGGCTCATGCTGGCAAGAAATTTAGTTTTGAAATGACTTTCCTGCTGAGCCTTTTTAGCCAGAGTATCAGCTTTCATTTTTTCCAGGCGCAAAGCATCTAGGGCTTTTTGTTTTTCAACTTCTGCATGCACCTGCTGTGTAATATCATGCAGACTTCCCTCATAAATATTTTGAACATTCTCATCATCATCGTTTATACGTACATTCATTCTTACTGTAATTTCGTTTCCATCTTTCTTCAAAAAAGGAACGCGGTAGTTGCGGACTTTGCCCTGTTTTTCTAAAAGTTTGTTTAGAAGTTCCCAATCGCCGCTTCGCTTGAATAAATCTTTTTTAAGAGAAAAATTTTTAATTTCATCTTCAGCAGAAAAGCCAAGCAGCTTAACTAAAGTAGGATTTACAGTTAAAAATCTTCCTTCCGAATTAAATTGAAATATCCCTTCTGCAGAGTTTTCCACCAAAGTTCTATACTTTTTCTCGGATATAGATATTTCAAAATTTTTGATTACTGCTTCGTGGCGGAGTTTGTAATTAATATAACTTGCAACTATTGCCAGAACGCTTATTGTAATAACAAGCACAACAGATTCCACCATGTTAGGCATTATAAATATCTCTCTAGTGCTCATTAAAATTGATACGGCAAAAACTAAGTTGTAATAAATAGCTACAATAATTTGATTTGCAACATCCCAGCTAAGAAATAACGCTGCAACAAAAATTATTAAACTAATGAGTTGAGAATTAAATATGATTGTTTCGGGAATTAAATAGATCATCAAACCAAAAGAGCTAACAATAGCCAAAAGCAAAATATGAACTAAAACAACCGGATGCTTTTTGCCAAATTTAGTATAAGAGAAAATTAGAAGAATAAATGCGATAAGAATAGCTGAAAGCCTGTTACCGTAAATCCATGGTCCCATCCACTTATCATTTTGAAATTGCGTAAAGTGGCGTATTTCAAAAACCATAGCTATTAGACCGGCAACAGAAGTAAACTTTGCTAAAGCCTGAAAAGGAGCAAGCAAAGATTTCTTGCTCTCTTCCGCAAAGAAAGCATATTTTCTAATTTCTGCACTATTTTTAGTTTTTTGAAGAGCCACTTATTCTTTTTGCTAATAATCGGTTAATAATCGAAAATTTGTAGTTTTAATTTAGAGCAATTTATGCTAAAAAAGTACTCGCTAATATTGTAAATTTTTCCGAGCTTAGATAAAGAAATTTGAATCAAATATCAATTAAAGCCACAAAGAGGTTATTTGGATTTCCTTTATCAACTTGATGTTACAATCTTCTACTTTATTAACGATACGTTATCAAATCCTGCTTTTGATAAAATTTTTCCTTTCTTAACTGAACCTAAAAACTGGTTAATTACTTATTTTATTTTGTTTCTGTTACTGCTTATCAAAGGAGGAAGGTTAGGAAGAATAGCCGCAGTTATGCTTGCGCTTCTAATAACCGCAAGCGATCAGATTAGCAGCTCGCTACTTAAAAGTTTGTTCGAGAGAGTAAGACCGTGTAATGTGCTGGAGCATGTAAATATTCTGGTTACTTGTACAGAATCGTTTTCATTTCCATCTTCTCACGCCGTAAATAATTTTGCTGCCGCACTATTTTTTACGATGATTTTTCCTAAATATAGGTTTTGGTTTTTTACTGTTGCAGTATTACAAGCTTTTTCTCGCCCATACGTTGGAGTTCATTATCCGAGCGATGTTGTTGCAGGTGCTTTGATTGGCTCTGCTTTAGGTTATTTTTTTGGATGGCTAACTTTAAAAATAAATTCCTTTTTCACCGAAAAGAAAACACATATTACAGATAAATATCAGAGAATAGAGTTTAAATAACATGAAAACAAAATTAGAAATTGCAAAAAATTGGCTCCCGCGTTATACAGGCGCTCAAATTGATGAGTTTGGCGATTATATGCTGCTTACTAATTTCCAAAATTATGTTGCAAAGTTTGCCAATCAGTTTGGATGCGATATAAAAGGCGAAGGAAGACCAATGAAAACAGCGACAAACAGCAGCGGGCTTTCGATTATTAATTTTGGTATTGGCTCTGCTAACGCCGCTACAATAATGGATTTACTGAGCGCAAGACAGCCAAAAGGAGTTTTGTTCTTAGGTAAATGCGGCGGGCTAAAAGACTCTACAGAAATTGGACATTTTATTTTACCAACTGCTGCTATACGCGGAGAAGGAACAAGCAATGATTATTTTCCGCCGGAAGTGCCTGCTCTTCCTTCTTTCAAACTGCACAAATTTGTTTCAGAAAAGATTATTGAAAAAGAAACCGAGTACAGAACGGGAGTAATTTATACTACAAACCGCCGCGTTTGGGAATGGGATAATGAATTCAAAAAATACTTAAACAAAATTGGAGCAATTGGTATTGATATGGAAACTGCTACAATGTTTATAGTTGGTTATGCTAACCAGATTGCACGCGGGGCATTGCTTCTTGTTTCCGATTTACCAATGATTCCAGAAGGCGTTAAAACTGAAGAATCCGATCAAAAAGTAACTCAAAAATTTGTTGATCTTCATTTGCAAATTGGTATTGAAGCTATGACGGAAATTGACGACAAAGGTGAGCAGATAAAACATTTCACTTATTGATGTTGTTAAAATCACAACCATTTTTAACTGTGGAACAAAAGTGAAGTTAGATTTTTCTAAGAAACAACAAAGCGATTAAGGAGACAAAAATGAATAGAATAAAATATTGGTTTGTGTTTGTGTTTCTAATTGGTTTATCAAGCAACTTAGCATTCGCACAAGTGAGCGATGTTACTACCAATTTGAAAAACTTGTTTGAGTTTAGCAAAGCAAAATCCTTTGAAAAGGCGGCAGAGTTAATTGCCTATGATGGCGAAGATAAAGCACGCATTCAAATGGAATCTTTTAATGCGGCAAATAAAGATGAAATTGCACAAGTGAAAAGAATATGCAAAAAGATTTCTGCTTTGATCGAGCTATCGTCAAAATACGATTTTAGTACGCCAGTTGTTAAACAAGATGGCGATAAAGAAATTCAAACAATTGATGTTAGTTTTGTAAGCGGAGATCAGAAGTTAGTTACTGAGTTTTCATTTATAAAAACAGAAAAAGGGCTCTTACTTTTTAATATGAATTAGTATGCTTGAAAGCGGGCAGATTATTTCTGCTCGCTTCCCTTCTTTACAAAAGTTACTCCTACTAATATTACTGCCGAGGCTGCTACAATCCATATTGTTATTGGCTCATTTAAAATAAGCCAGCCAAGAAACAAGGCAATAATTGGGTTTACATAAGCATAAGTTGAAACAAGCGAAACCGGCAAATGTGCTATTGCATAAATATAAGATCCATAACCAAGCAAAGAACCAAAAATAACTAAGTATAAATAGGCAAGTAAGCTGGAATTAGTAAAATGAAAATGTCTGCTTTCACCTATCAGTAAACCGAATATCGTAATTACAACTCCGGCAAATATCATTTGTCCCGCTGCACCCATTAACGGATGAACAGAAACTTTTTTGTATTTAGAATAAATAGTACCAACAGACCAGCTTGCTACAGCAACCATTAAACCAATAACGCCTCGTAAATAAGAAGGCTCGAATAGTTTGTGAAAATCTCCGCCGAAGATCATTGCAGTTCCTGCTAAACCTAAAATTAAGCCAAGCGCAACAAATATGTTTATTTTCTTCCCATTAGGAAGAAGAGCTTCAATCCCAACAATCCAAAAAGGAACAGTTGTTATTAGTAAAGCAGTTAAACCGCTTGGCACCCATTGTTCGGCAAAAACTACTAATCCATTACCGCCGCCAATTAAAAGTAAACCGCTTATTCCTAAATGAATCCAATCTTGCTTGTTAGGCAATTTGTATTTGCGAAGTAAAAGTATTCCCATTAAAAGAGGTCCGGCAGCAAGCCATCTTAATCCGGTAAACAAAGCTGGCGGAAGCTCCTGCACACCAATTTTAATTGCTAAGTAAGTTGTTCCCCAAATAATGTAAATAGAAAATAAAGCCAAATAAGCAAAAATATTTTTATTCTCGGTCATAGTCTTTCCTTTATTATTGCAAAGATAACAAAACTGAAAAAGCTGTTGACACTACTTGATTAATGAGCCGAATCTAGAAAGGTCATTTTGACAGTTTCTGGTTACGATTTCCTGCCTGCCAAGATTAGCTGATGAGGCAGGCGGGCTTGTCCGCCATCTTGCCCGCCCGCCGTTTTATGGAGGGTTGGGCGGGTAAGTCGAAAATAACGTTTTTTATAATGATCGTGGCTTTTTAGAGTAGGCTCATTAATCTTTTTTGTAAATTAGATTCAACCAAATAACAATTCAGGCAATATGTTTCAAAAATTTACCAAGTGGCTTAATGCTTTACCGTGGATTAACGATACATTGCTTTTCTTTATTATACTCGCATTAGCGTTGTTCTCTTACATAGTTTTACGCGGAATTATTTTTGCATCGCTAAAAAGTATCGTCAAAAAAACTTCTACTCAGATTGATGATATACTTTTTTCAAAAACTTTCTTAAGAAGGATTTCTTATTTAGCTCCATTGTTCATCATTTATCACTCAACAGGTCTCATCCCTATTGCAGAGAAAGAGCTGGATAAGCTTCTTTCCATACTTTTTGTTTTGGCAATTTTTCTTTCTATCGGCGCAATTTTAAGTGCGGTTATCGAACTGCACGACAGGCTTGAAAAGTTTAAGGAAAGACCTATCAAAGGATATATTCAAATAATCAAGATTATTCTTTATTCTTTTATGGTTGTCCTTATAGTAGGTATAATTTTCGGACAGACTGTTTGGTCAATAGTTACCGGACTTGGAGCGTTTACTGCGATACTAATTTTAATTTTCCGAGATACAATACTTAACTTTATCGCGAGCATGCAGATTTCTTCTTACGATTTGGTTCGTGTTGGAGATTGGATTGAAGTGCCAAAATTTGGCGCTGATGGCGATGTAATTGATATTTCTTTGATGATTGTTAAAGTTCAGAACTTTGATAAAACCATTACAATAATACCAACTTATAAATTGATTGAAGAAACATTTAAGAACTGGCGCGGAATGCAGCAATCCGGCGTTAGAAGAATTAAACGCTCTGTTTACATAGATCAAACCTCTATCCGTTTTTGTACCAAAGATATGCTCGACCGTTTTGAAAAAATAAATATCATTTCTAATTATATAAAAGATAAAAGAGCGGAAACAGAAAAAGCTAATTTTGAAAGTGGATTTGATCTAAACAATCTTGTTAATGGAAGAAGGCTTACAAACATCGGAACTTTTAGAGCATATTTAATCGAATATCTCCGTCAAAGAAATGATATCAGCAAAGATTTTAGTTTTCAAGTTAGGCAAATGCCAGCAAGTCCAGATGGGCTGCCAATAGAAATTTATGCTTATGCTACTAAAACAAATTTTGTTGATTATGAAGATGCGCAGGCAGATATATTTGATCATATTCTTGCAATTGTGCCGGAGTTTGACTTGCGTTTATTCCAAAATCCTTCCGGCGTAAATATTCAGAAATAAAACATTAGCACTTTAGAACAATGATATCTCACAAGAAAAATATATTTGCAGAACTTCCTAAAGAACTGCCGGAAGAAATCTTTGAGAAAATTATTGAATGCAAAGATTTACTTTTGGAAAGAATAATATCCGATGGACATTCTTCTGCGCCAAATTTTTGGTATGACGATAATAAAAATGAATTTGTTATGCTGCTGAGCGGAAGCGCAAAAATTCTTTATGATGACGGAACTTCTTTTTTCCTTTTGCCAGGAGATTATTTTATCATTCCAGCTCATCAAAAGCATAGAGTTGAAGAGACAGATAAGAATCAAAAAACAATTTGGTTTGCATTACACTACAAATGAAAACAATTAGAATATTACTTTTATCAGTTACATTAACCAGCATTTGTTTTGCGCAGATAAAATTTACAAATGTTGGCGCATCTTTAGGTACCGGATCTATACACGGAAACTCTCCAAGTGTTTCTGCGCTAAGCGGTTCTCTTTCTACAGACTTTAGACTTAGGTTCAGCGAGGTTGTTTCTTTTCGCCTAAGTTATTCTCACTCAAGAATGACCGATTATTTTCTTCCTGAAAACAGAACAAATAAATATTATCCTTTTCTTAACTATTACACACTAAAAGCTGTAATCTATCAACCATTATTCAAAAAACTTTTTATTGAAGAATCTGCGGGAATTCTTATTCTGAATGACAGAACTTTTGTTGATACAAATGTTTGGGGATTTGGAGGCACTTTTTCACTTCTTGCCGGATTAGATTTCCGAGATTTAGATACGAAGGGTTTTATAGTTGGATTAAGTACAAGCTACGGTATTACAATAAGCTCTACAAGCGCTGGATATTCAACCTTTGAAATTGCAGCTAAGTATCATTTTTGATCATATCTCATTTCCGATATAAATTGACTTTGTTAGATTTAATCGTTGATGTTAAGAAAAAGCTACTCATATCTTAATGCTTCTATGGGGTCTAGGTTAGCAGCTTTTTGAGCCGGGTAAACTCCAAACACAACACCAACAAAAGTAGTTACAAACAACCCGATCAAGACCCAATCAATTGGAATAACTACATTAACGCCAAGAACAACAGCCACAATATTACCGCCGATTAAGCCAAGCAGAATTCCTATTAATCCACCAAACCAGCTAAGAGAAACAGCTTCAATAACAAACTGTGCCATTATGTTTTGTTTGCGAGCGCCTATAGCTTTACGAATACCGATTTCGCGTGTGCGTTCTGTAACGCTTACAAGCATAATATTCATAATACCAATACCCGCAGCAAGCAAAGCAATAAAAGCAACAACACCGGCGCCTATCTTAAAATACTTTGTAATATCGTTAAACTGTTCGACTAATTGCTCGTTTGTAACAAGTTCAAAATCATTATCTGAACCTGGCTCAACTTTTCTAATTTTACGGAGCGCCCCAATTACTTCATCCATAGTTTCTTGAATTTGCTCTTTGCTTTTTGCCATTACAGTAAAATTAGCGCTTCTTTCGGATCCAAAACTTCTTTCAAAAACCGGAAGAGGAATGCAAACAAAGTTATCTTGAGACTGCCCAAGCACACTTCCCATTTTTTCAAAAATGCCTATAACTTCTACATTTATGTTTTCGATTTTAATTGTTTGTCCAATAGGCGATATTCTTTTGAATAATCTATCGGCAACATCTGAACCAATTACTGCAACTTCTTTTGCCGCATCAATATCTGCTTTAGAAAAGTTTCTGCCATCGGCAATTTTAAGATCTCGTGCAATAAAGTAATCGAAATTAACTCCTGCTACAGATACGTTTGGATTTGTTTTTTCATTCTTGTATTTAATTGTTCTTCCTCCTCTGCCAACTGAAATTCCAATTACGCTTGGCAGCGAAGTAATTTCTATTAACTTCTCACCTTCTTTAATCGTTAAGTTTTTTCTGTTGCGTCTGCTTCTATCGTGCGGGCCCATTTGAATTGCCGGCCATTTTTGTACTACAAAATTATTCGTACCGATAGAATTAAAAGTATCTACAACGCTTTGCTGAATGGCGCTGATGGCTGTCATTACAATTATGATAGAGAAAAGTCCAACGGCAATGCCAAGTAGTGTTAAAACCGATCTTAGTTTGCTTGCCCTAATTGAACTAAACGCAAGTTTTATACTTTCTAATATTTGCATTATTCATACCTCAAGTGGTAGATTTTTCTCATTTACTTTACGAAAAGTACGACAATTTTTTTGTCTTTTACTTCAAGATTTTCAGATTGCGCGGCTCTGTTTTCACCTTCGTAAACTTTGCTTATATTTTTAAGAATTACTTCAGCCATTTTTCCTCTAAGTGTTAATACAAGGTTCTCCTATGCCTAAGACGGCAGTGGAGAAATTATTATACTACTTGCTGTACAGACATTTATCCTTATTTTAGCAAAATCATTTTACGCACAGCAGTATAATCACCAGCACTAATTCTGTAAAAATAAATTCCGCTTGGTATGCTTCGGCTCAGTTCAGCATGACGTGTATCAAATGTTGCTTTATAACTGCCGGGCTGTTTGTATTCATCTACTAATGTTGCAACTTCTCTTCCTAAAACATCATACACTTTAAGAGTTATGTGGCTTGCTTCTTGCAGCTTGTAATTTATAACTGTACTTGGGTTGAATGGATTCGGATAGTTTGCTACCTCAACTTCTTGATTAGCCGCAGTTACAGTTTGAGAAGTTACCTCAACCGGAATGGACTCGCTGCCGCCTTGAAGTGTATTTCTTGAAGCAAGTCCTAATCCTCTTACTATTTCAATCTGATTCACCAAATCATCTTTGGGATATTTATTCTTTAGTTCTTCAAAATATTTATCAGAGTTTGCTTTATCTCCTAAGAATATGGTATGGAAAACTCCCAAACTAAAAAGTGTATTCTTCTCAATAGCTTCGTTTAAGTTGTATTTCTTGAGTATCGTTTGAAGCGTTGCAATTGCTTCTTTATACAAACCAAGATTTACCATTTGATGTGTTTCAAGTTCTAAGGCAACTACATATACTTCGCTTCCTTCTTTTAGCAATGGTTTTATTTCTTTCTTAGAATAATCCAAATAATTTTTCTTTCCGCCCTGAGTAAAACATTCTTCTATTTTAATGAGTGCATATCTGCCAAGAAGAACATCTTTATTATTCTTGAACACATTTAAAAACAATGGTATTGCTTCATCATATTTCTTTTCTTTCTGTTTATCAAGAGCAGGTGTTAGGTCGTCTGCTGCAATTTTTAGGTTTACGGCATTGCTATACGGGTTTGACAAATTGTCTGCTACCAGTTTTCTGCCGAGATTTGGATTGTTAGGAAGAGGATTTGAATTATCAATTGTTGAACCGCTTGTTGCATATACCGTTCCACCGCTTCCCCAGAATACTCTTTGTGCGCTTACGGTACAGCCATAGTAGGCTTCTATTTCATATCCTGTATTATCAAACACACTATTTCCATATGTCATATATCCGTTCAAGTTCGGATTTGAATAATATGATGTCAACATACCTGATCCATTACTTCTTATAACATTAGTACCCGGGTATCCATTGTCTGTTAGATTTGGAGAACTATAATAATTCAGCCTAATTCCGTAATTAGTATTGCTTCTTAAGTTATTGCCAACAAGTACTGGGCTTGAATAATAATCGCAATATAAACCTCTACTTGAATTATTTTCTATTGTACTGTATTTAATAGTGGGAGATGAATTATATGAATAAACACCATTAGTAGCGTAACTGATATTACAATGCTGTAAGCTCCCTCCGCTGCCATTGTTAAATTGAATACCACCCCAATTACTTGAACCGCTTTTTGTGAATGTTATTGGATTTGATGAGTTGCCAACAGCATTTAATGTACCATTAACAATTAACGCGCAACCAGAAGCAAACGAAAGAGTAACACCAGGCTGCAAGTTCCATGTGTCTCCGGCTGGTAATATCACATTCTGGTTAAATGTACCTCCATAATGTTCAATCGTATATTTTAATGCCTTATAAGCATTTACACGACCCCAACCTGTATATTGGTTCCAACCATATCCATTTGCGTCTGTGTAAGAATCTGGATGTCTTGATTGGTCAACTTTATCAACAGAATTCTTCAATATTGTATAAGCTGTTTGAGGTGTAAGACTTGGATAAATTGATTTAACTAAAGCTACAACACCGGCTACAAATGGTGACGACAATGATGTACCATTTGCTGTTGCATATTCAGACTCAAGACTATCATGTAACACTCTGATTCCTAGACCTGGAGCAGCAAAATCAATAAATGCATTTGCTGAATCTATAGGATTACTGCCAGGGCTATAATTAAAAGTTGGAATTGAAATGGGAGTATCTGCAAACTGTTCAATCCCAGAACTATTCTTACCAGTTGCGCTTACAGCAATAACTTGTCCAACAGAACCAAAGTTATGTGCAGCAGGATAAGTTACATATGGTCGCTCTGGTTCCGTTATATATCTTTTGGCGTTTCCTGCAGCAGCTACAACAATTCTTCCCTCTTGTAATGCCCCATAAATCTGTGCATCTGTATCACCGTCTTCCCACCAATATTCCCAACTTGTATTAATTATATCAGCATTAGCAATGCGTGCCCGTTGGATATCATTATAACCTTTGTTAAACCACATCAAACTCGTATTAAACCCAATACTAGCTATACTAGAACTATTATTATCTGTCAGTGCGCCTGCTACGCCTAGCACCTGTTGACCATGACCTCCGGCATACTGACCAAAATTAATGCTTATTTTTCCATTTTGTAATTCCATGTGCAAAGGACCTGGATCATTTAAATCCCATTTTGAACTTTCACACCCTGCAAGTTTTATTTGCGAACTTCCTTTTGTGATATCTCATGCTTTTGTTGCATCAGTATTATTCATTGCCCACTGAGCTGTTGGTATGTAATCACTTGGAGAATACATATCCACCTTACAAACAGGACCCCAAACTGATCTAAATATTTTTGTTTCTTTAAGTTTGTTAATTACCTCATCTACACAAATTATCTTGTCAAATTCAAGGCGATAGAATTGTGATAGATCTCTTACAAAAACTGGTTTTTTCGTAATGATATTTGTGCTTATAGAATCGCCCCAATGTTTATCTGTATACGCCTTACGTATTGTGAAGCTGCCAAAGTCTTTTTCAATAGCGGTTAATATCTGTTTTAGTTTCGAGTTGTTCAATTTTTCAAGGTTATAACTATTTTCTGTAAGCGTTTGCTTAAAAAAATGAAAAGAAACTTGGTTTGAGTATCTTTTTCCATTAGAGTCAAGATAAATATCTCTCTCCGTATAGATTCCTTTCCCCTCAATTTTCTTTAATTGTGCCGAAACATTAACTGTGAATAAAGCCAGTAATACAACGAAAAATGCCTTCTTCATTTTCACCTCATTTTACATATAATATTTTAATATTTTTAATTAGTTTTTCACCTACTAACTGAACAAAATAAACTCCAGTTGACATATTTGATAAATCAAGATTGAAACTACAAGAATTATTTAGATATTTATTTTCAAATAGAGTCTTAACTTTACATCCCAATGAATTATAAACTGCTAAACTATATTTCCCTTTGTTTTGTGAATAAATGTTTACATTTACTCTTGTACTGCTGTTGAAAGGATTAGGATAACAGTTAATATTAACGACTTCATTATTCATCGGATTTTCTTCTCTTCTATTAATATTAGTCATACTATAATCATATAAATAACACAGATTGCTTGGAATTGCAGAAAAATCATTTATCCATTTTCTTCCACCAACACGTATTGCATTTTTTTCGTTTAATTTAACTAGAATTGCATTATCGTCCTGCCCACCAAGTTTTTTCGTAAACACAGCTTTATTTAATTTAGTATCGTAAAGGGACCAATACGAAGAACCTTTGAATATGCATAATATTTGATCGCCATTATTAATTAATACTACATCCGTTGCATCTCTTATTTTCCATTCGCCATTAACATCCCATTTATTAATATGTGGATTATAAACCTCAACTGAATCAATTGCATCTCCCAAGACCAAAACATTACCATTTGAAAGCAGAATTGCTGAATGTAAATAGCGTGGATATTTAAGTGAATCAGCAATACTCCATTTCATAGTTCTAACGTCGAAAAATTCACAAGATTTTTCAATTTTTCCAGTAGCACTTGATCCACCTGAAACAAGAATCAAACCATTCAATAACGCTGTAGCAGTATGGTTTGCTCTAGGTTTATTCATACTATCTACGATTGCCCATTTTGCAATATTAAAATCATACAACTCGCAAGTTGAAATTTCTTTTGTTTTCCCACCTCCAGCAATTAATAAACTGCCGTTAGGCAATCTTGATAAAGTTGCAGATGAGCCGTGAAATCTTTTCAAACTATCTAACAGAGTCCAAGTTTCATTCGTTGGGTCATAAATTTCGACGCTCTTAGTTTTATTTCCTCCTGTTACAACAACTCTACCATCATTAAGTTTAATTATCTGGTGATATTGGCGACTTATATTCATAGGTGTGGTTAAACGCCAATTATTTGTCTTGGGGTCAAATATTTCACATGATTTTCCCTCATATTCATATTTTTGTCCGTTACTTATGTATCCGCCACCTGATATCAAAACTGTCCCATTATCAAGCTGTATTCCACGATGTCCAACTCTTCTGACATTAGTTGTGTCACATGTAACCCACCATCCATAGTTTTGTGCAAATACAGAACAATTGATTCCAATTAGGACCAGCGCTTTCAAATAAAAATTGAATTTCATTTTACACCTATCTATTATTTATCTTAAAATTCTAAAACTAAAAAAGAAAAAGTGGCGTAAGCTGTTTATTTTTGAAGTGTTACCACTTTAACTACTCCCATTATCTTAAAAGAACTATTTTAATCCTGTTAACTTTATTATTTGCTTTAATGGCAACTAGATAAATTCCACTATTCAGCTTGTTTGATACTATAGGGAAATTGTTAGCGCCCGGAACCAGTTCACCGTTAAAAATGTCTGCCATTTTCTCCCCAAGCATATTAAAAAGTTCTATTTGTACTTGGCTTTTACTCGGCGAGTTAACGCTCAAATTTGTTAATTCATTAAACGGATTAGGATATGAGCTTACTATAACGTCCTCTGTAGACATTACATTTGCGTTTTTTGCTTTGATACCAGTCAAATTATAGTCAAACAACTTTGCTTCGTTTACTAGTGTATAGTAAAGTCCATCGCCTTTTATTTCCATACCACCTGCAATTAATGCTTTTTCTTCATTAATCTTTGTAATTGATTGAGCATATACCCACTTTCCAAATAATTTGAAATACTTTCTTGAGTAATCTTTGAGAGAAATTATTCCCCACCCACATGAATATTTTGTTGGTCCATTAATATACAGTATACTTTCACCATTATTAATTAACGCTCCCTTTACATCTTCAGCAGGTGCATATCCAACAGTTGACCATTTCTCTTTTACCGGATCAAACAGTTCCGTTGTCGTTCGATATCCGCCAAATACAAAGACTTTACCATCGTTTAGTAATATTGCTTCATGCTTTGCGCGATTTTCCTTCAACGTGTCTGTAATAGTCCATTTTCCAAGAATCGGGTCATATATTTCACATGTATTGGTAAATATTCCACCTCTAATAAATCCTCCCGTTGCTAAAACTCGGCCGTCTAAAAGTTTAGTTGTCGAATGATAATATCTGGCTATATTCAGTGTTCCGGTTGATTTCCATTTCAATTTGTTTGAATCAAATACCTGGCAATCATCCAGTATCGTTATTGTTTTGGTTACAGGATAGTCGGTTAATCCTCCAATCAACAGAACATCGCCATTATCTAAAACTATAGAAGATTGTCCATAATTTCTTTTTGTTGTAAAAGTGTCTGTAATTACCCACTTACTATCGTAAAGTATTTCGCAGCTATTCTCAAAGTACCCTCCGATTGCCATAATTTTACCACTATTTAGCATTACTAGGTTATGGCTTGCCCTAGGCTTGTTAAATTCAAGTGCTGATTCCCACTTTTCTTTAGCAACATTAAATATTTCAGAATTCTTACTTATTCCACCAACCATTAATCCACCAGTAACTAGAACATTTCCATCTGGTAACAGTATGCTTGCATGATCTCTAATTTTATATTTCATCGTATCAACATTCCGCCAATTGCCATAATTCTGAGCTAAAAGTACTTGGTTAAAACACATCAACAAAATAAAGCTGACGACGAGCTTTGTTTTCATAACAATTACCTTTTCTTTTATTTCTTTCGTAATAAGTATTAATCTATAAACTTCTTTTTCATTCTGAACCTCCCTTTTTAGGTACAAGTTGCAAGCAGCAAGGGACAAGCAATAGCATAGTATTTGTTATTAATTTCCACAACTATCATAAACCACTCAGCAATTTCTTTTCATCTTTCACATCCTTCGAAATCGTTGAACTATTTCGGCATTAGAAATACTTACCAAAAATTGTAGTGCTTATTGCAATCTATTTTTACTATGTGCTTTTTGTTTTTGTAGAGAACTTTAAGTGTGTTTTCAATTTAGACCCCGATAATTTAGAAGAAGAGTCCGCTCGTTTGTTACTCTTTTTTAATCTGAACTCAATTAAATAAAACTAAATGCGAAAGGCAAGTGCAAAATTTGGGCACAAAAAATCCCGGCTCCGTCAGCAGACGGATTGCCGGGCTTTTCAATTTTTGTTAGGATCGGTCTTAGACCGATCCTAAATATTTATTAAGGAATGGTCGCAGACCATTCCCTACGGAAACCGCTATTTTGTTAAGACCATCTTCTTTGTTATCGTAGCTGTTGGTGTTACCAACCGGTAGAAATAAATTCCAGATGCTGGATTCTTGATACTTGATGCTGGATTAAAAACAATTTTATAACTGCCGGGCTGTTTGTGTTCATCTACTAATGTTGCAACTTCCCTTCCTAAAACATCATACACTTTAAGAGTTACGTGGCTTGGTTCTGAAATACGGTAACTGATTACTGTACTTGGATTAAACGGGTTGGGATAATTTTGGTTCAATTTAAATTCACTTGGTAAGTTTTGCGCAACCGAAGCAGCCGAAACTGGCACAGCAGAAACCGCTGTAACTGCAATAGCTAATTTCGACATTCTTTCGAAATATGGTTTGTTAATTTTCGAAATATCATCGGTTACTTTATGATAATAAGGATTAAAATCACCCATACTTTCAATTAATAAAACTGCCGGATAATTGTATCTCCAAAACGATGCGTGATCGCTTGCGTTGGTGCCGGGTGTAGAAGTAAACATGTTAAGACCAACAGAATAATTTCTATTTACATCTTGCACTAAGTTGCCAAGCTCAAGTGTTGTAGAAACATTTCTCGAATGAACTTCTGCCTTAAAATCATTATTGCTGTCCCAAGCAATCATATCTAAATTAATTACAGCAGCAATTTTATCGCCCCTAAAGCTGGCTTCTTGCGCATAATAATTACTCCCGTGCAGCCCATACTCTTCTAAATCCCAAAGCGCATAAATTATTGTAAAATCGAATTTATATTTAGATAAAATTCTTGCTGCCTCTAAAACAGCAACTGTTCCGCTTCCATTATCATCAGCGCCCGGTGCAATTCCAGAAGATGGCATATTATCATAGTGAGCACAAATAATTACATATTGATCTGACTTCCTTCCGTTTTGTATTGCATAAACATTTTGACCGTCAGTCATAAAATTTTGCTGAAGTGCTACCAAGCCAAATTTTTCAAATTTTTCTATAAGATAATATGGCATATATGCATTGCCTGTACTGTAACGGTTTCTTGATAAAATTCTTGTAGGTGAATTATTGATTGTTATTTGTTTATCTCCGCAAATCTCGCCAAGATAACTCATCAATGTATCTATGCTTACTTTATTAATAATTGTTTGGATAGTTGGATCGGTTTGAGCTGTTATATTTATTGTAAATAGTATGAGTGCAAAAATTGTACATAGCTTTTTCATTTCTCACCTTTTAATAATATGCGGTAAAGATACAAATTCAATCAATCCATTAATAATTACACAAAATGTTATTTATTCTTGCCGAAAATTTGCTATTAAGAAATCACGACCTTATATTTTCAGTCAAGAATAATGTTTTTCCTAATAAAATAAGTGTTATTATGTTGGATGACTTAGATATTACCGTGCTGAAAAAGCTACAAGAGAACGGCAGAATGAAACGAAACGAGTTAGCCGAAATTGTAGGTTTATCAGTTCCTTCGCTCAGCGAAAGACTAAATAAGCTTGAAGACCGAGGAGTTATTCAAGGTTATTACGCAAAGCTAAACAGACAAATTTTTCATTATGATATTATGGCATTTGTGCTTGTAGTAATGGAATCTTCAAAAAGTTATGAAAAATTTGCCGAGCAGGTTCGTAAAACAGGCGAAATTCTGGAATGCCATTCAATTCTTGGCGAAGGTTCTCACATTCTAAAAGTTGTAGTTAAAGAAACAAAAGATTTAGAAGCATTGCTTTCTAAAATTCAATCTTGGCATGGTGTAACTAAAACTGTTACTAGTTATGTTCTTTCTACCATAAAAGAGACGACAAGTTTAAACATTCAATTTAAAAAGGAGTAAAAAAAATGGGTAAATCTACTTCTACTGTTGGGGATATATTATTGTACGTTAAAGCAAACAAAATTCAGTTCGTTGATTTTAAGTTTATGGATTTTCCGGGACAGTGGCAGCATTTTACAGTACCGGTTAGCCAATTCGGCGAAAATTCTTTTGAAAACGGTTACGGGTTCGATGGCTCATCAATCCGCGGTTGGAAAGCAATAAATGAAAGCGATATGCTGCTCATTCCGGATCCAAATACAATGTTTTTAGATCCATTTATAAAGGCTCCAACAATTTCTTTAATATGCGATGTTTATGAACCAGCCACAAAAGAGAAGTACAGCCGCTGCCCGCGTAACATTGCTCAAAAAGCTGATGCTTACTTAAAATCTACAGGACTTGCAGACGTTGCATATTTTGGTCCTGAAGCCGAATTTTTCGTATTCGATGATGTTCGTTTCGACAGCGGTCCAAACTTTGCTTTCTATTCGCTTGATTCCATCGAGGGCAAATGGAACAGCGGTCGTGATGAAAACCCAAACCTTGGTTACAAACCGCGGTTTAAGGAAGGTTACTTCCCTGTTCCGCCAACAGATTCTCTGATGGATTTAAGAAATGATATGGTTCTTAATCTTGAAAGCCTTGGTATCGAAGTAGAAGCTCAGCATCACGAAGTAGCAAGCGGCGGTCAATGCGAAATTGATATGAAGTTTGCGCCTCTTCTAAAAGCTGCCGATCAATTGTTGATGTTTAAGTATGTAGTAAAAAACACAGCTAAAGCAAACGGTAAAACTGTAACCTATATGCCCAAACCAATTTTTGGCGATAACGGAAGCGGTATGCATGTTCACGTTAGTTTGTGGTTAAAAGATAAACCTCTTTTTGCAGGAGGCGCATATGCCGGATTAAGCGAAATGGCGTTATACTTTATTGGCGGACTTCTTAAACACGCACCGGCATTATTGGCTATTACAAACCCAACTACAAATTCTTACAAGCGTTTAGTTCCTGGATTTGAAGCGCCTGTTAACTTGGCTTATTCATCTAACAATAGAAGCGCATCAATCAGAATTCCTTTTGGTAACTCTCCTAAAGCAAAACGTATCGAGTTCCGATGCCCCGATCCTTCTGCAAATCCTTACCTTGCATTCTCCGCTGTTTTAATGGCTGGACTTGATGGCATTCAAAACAGAATTGAACCAGGAGAACCACTTGATAAAGATATTTATGATATGTCTCCTGAGGAACTGAAAGATGTTCCATCTACTCCTGAGTCTCTTGGGCATGCTCTTAAAGCTTTAGCTGATGATCATGAGTTCTTGCTTAAAGGCGGAGTGTTTACCGAAGATGTAATCAACACTTGGATTAACTACAAAACTGCAAAAGAAGTTAAACCTGCAGCTTTGCGCCCAACTCCTTTTGAGTTTGAGCAGTATTTTGATGTTTAAGTTGTTAAGAATTTAGGTGTTAGCAATTAGCTTTTAGGAAAGGCGAGTGTTAGCTCGCCTTTTATTTACCAAATTTTTCTTTAGCACTATTTGGGCTTAAATTTGTGTAGTTAGTTTTCAAGAAAAGGTACTTTGTGAATTACGAAATACTAAAAAGCGAAACTCCATTTAAAGGAAAAGTAGTTGATATAAGAGTTGATGAAGTAAAATTTGAGGGGAAAGAAAAAACTGTCTGCCGCGAAACAGTAATTCATCCCGGCGGCGCTGTTATTGTTCCGGTAAAAGATGATGGCACGATTGTTTTGATTAAGCAATTCCGCTGGCCTCATAAAAAAGTATTGTTCGAACTGCCGGCAGGTAAATTGGATAAAGGCGAAGAACCGCAAATTTGCGCTTCACGAGAACTAAAAGAAGAAACAGGTTATTCTGCTTCTAACATTTCTCGTTTGGGAGAAATAATTACAACTTCCGGATTCTGTAATGAGGTCTTGCATATTTATTTAGCAAATGGATTAGTATTTGGAGATCATGCAAGAGAAGAAGGTGAAGAAGGAATTGAATTAGTTGAGTTAACGCTTAATGAGATTGATGAAAAAATCCGCACTAACGAAATTTGCGATGCAAAAACTATTTGTGGCATTCAGATGTACAGATTGAGAATATAACGAAGAGCTAAGAACGAAGTTTAAACTCTTCGTTCTACGTTCTTCACTCTACACTCATCTTTCGTTGGTAAGTTCTTCTAATTCAACTTTATGCAAGTGCGCTATTTTCTTTCCTAAAAATATTTCTGCTACTTCTCTAAACTTTGCCGGCAAGTCGCTTACGTAAAACTCGCTCTGCCCGTGATGCACAGATTGATTTCTTAACCCTCTTCCGTTTAAGTAATCTTCTACTAATCTCGCTGCAGGTGAACCGCTATCAACAAGTTTAACACTTTTGCCAACTACTTTTTGAATTACTTCTTTCAGAATTGGGTAATGCGTGCAGCCTAAAATTAAGCTGTCAATTTTAAGTTCTTTCATTTCAGATAGATAAGTTTTGGCAATCAACTCTGTTGCTTTATGGTCCAGCCATCCTTCTTCGGCAAGAGGGACAAAGAGCGGGCACGCTTGCTCAAAAACTTTCACTTTCGGGTTAAGTTTTTTTAGTTCATAAGCATAAGCTTTGTTGTTTATAGTAGCTCGCGTTCCAATAACACCAATATGTTTGTTCTTGGAGTCACTTAAAGCCATTTTAGCGCCTGGTTCAATCATTCCAATTACCGGCACAGTTAAAAATTTACGAAGCTCTGTAAGCGCAACCGAAGAAGCCGTATTACAAGCGACTACCAAAAGTTTTATGTTCTTTCTCAATAAAAAATTTGCAGCTTGAATGGAATATTCAATAACTGTATCGTTTGATTTAGAGCCGTAAGGAACGCGTGCAGTATCTCCAAAGTAAACAATGTTTTCGTTTGGCAATAAACTTGTAACTGCTTTTACTACAGTTAAGCCTCCAATACCAGAATCAAAAAAACCGATTGGATTTGTTTTGTTCATGAAATTCAATTTTACACCTATAACATTTCTTCAATTGTTTGTGTTAGTTCGTGAGTAATAAGCTCGTACTGATTTGCTGGTACTTTTTTTCTGTAACGGTCCAGAATATAAAATGCATCAATTATATCATCGCCTTTAGTAGAAATTTTTGCAAAGTAAATTGATAAGCCAAGCTCGTTTATTTTTTTAGTTATTTGATAAAGCAGCCCAAGTCTATCGGGAGAAAAAACATCTACTATTGTATAACGGTCATGTTTTTCAAACTTAATTTTGACTTTCCCTTTGCGCTTAAATAGTTTGTTTTCAATACGCCACCATTTGGATTTAATATTGTTAAACTCTTTAGTAATCTGAAGTTCATTCTGTACTGCTAATTCCAAATCGTGAGAAATCTTTTTGTTACGTTCTGTTTCTGCTTTATTTCCAGTTCTAAAATCTGTTACATTAAAACTATCTATCACAATACCATCTTTGCGTGTAAAGATTTTTGCATCGTGAATGTTCAGATCGTTTATTGCAAGCGCTCCACATAATCTCGAAAGCAGCGCATCTCTATCGCGAGTAATTACTGTAATGTTCGTAAATGTTTCATCTTCTTTGAAAAACACAGATACATGTAAACCTTTTTCTATTTCCTCTATGTGCTGATTAATTTCTTCGACTGAGAAATGATGTAAGTAACCAAGATCATCAATAGATTCGATATGATCTTTAATGTTGTCTTCCCAATAAACTTCAGAGCCGTTCAAAATTTCTTTGAGATTGCCTGAGAGCATCTCTTGCCCGCTAACTCGTTCTTCTAACATCGTTTTTGTTTTTCTATAAAGCTCAAACAGTAAATCACTTTTCCATTGTGTCCATACTGCTGGAGAAACAGCGGAAAGATCCGCATAAGTTACTAAGTAAAGAAGATCGAGATGTTCCGATGAAGGGAAGAGTTGAGCAAAATTATCAAGGGTTGAAGGATCGTTAAGGTTTCTGCGGAAAGCTATTTGTTCCATAGTTAAATGATGATGAACCAAAAACTGAACAGTCTCGATTTCTTCAGAAGAATAACCAAGCCGTTCCATTACAGAGTTTGCAATTTCGCTGCCAATTATCTCGTGCCCGGAAACACTAATCGGTTTAGCTATGTCATGGAATAAAACAGCAAGAAACAAAATATCTCTTTCACGTACACTTTGAAAAAGTTTTCCCAAAATAGAAGCTTCTTCGCTAAGTTTTTCAAGATTTGCAAGTGCAATTAGTGTATGCTCGTCTGCTGTGTAACAATGATAAACACCAGGCTGAAAAAATCCTGCCAAGTCTTTGAACTCTGGTAAAAATGCAGCTAAAACTCCCAACTCGTCCATAAGAATTAACAGTGCGCCAACATTTCTAGGAAGTTTTAAAATCTCGCGGAAGAAAACAGAAGACTTATTCTCGTGGATACGGTATTCTTCAAGATCATACACTTCTTCAATAATTTGTGAGCGAAGATTTTCTTCAAAGCGAGCATTCTGTAACCCACGGTAATAAAAAGCACGCAGAATCCCGCTCATGCCAAGTTTAATTTCTCTTGCGAGACAAACATTTCTGTTCTTAAGAACAAAATCATCATCAAGCACAATTGTAAGGTAATCGCTTACGGGCGGAGTAATTTCTTCTTCAAATCGTTTACGCATTGTTCTGCAAAAACGTTTGATGATGTTAGTTGATTCGAAATACTTCTTCATGTAAGAATGCCAATTGCCTGCAGAGTAACCAAGAAGAATTGCAGCTTTTTCTTGGTACTCAAACTCGAATCTATCGTTTTTATGGTTGGAAATAAGGTGAAGAAGATTGCGTGCATTCAAGACCATTTTGTAGGCTTCGCTAAGTCTTACAACAGCACGAACTGCTAGCAGCTTATCTGATTTTAGAATGTGAAAGAAGTGCTCCGATTGTGTAATCTCTTCTTGAACAGTTAACAGAGTTTCGTTCTTTAAACAATACATCCATTCGATAACTTGTAAATCGCGCAAACCGCCGGCAGTATATTTCACATTTGGCTCAAGAACTTTTGCAGAATCGCCATACTTTTTATAACGCTCACGTATATCAAAAAAATATTCTTCTATTAGGTTCTTTTTTACTTCTGTATTCAATGAAGAAGTAACTGCCTTGTTCCATTTTTTATACAGCTTATCATTTCCAATTATAAAGCGTGTGTCAAAAAATTGAGTGAATGCTTCAAGGTCTTCTGCTAAAAATTTTGAAATGTCTGAAAACTCACGAATAGTATGCGAGACCTCTATCCCAGAATCCCAAAGATTTGTAACGCAGTTTTGTATAAGTTTTTCATTACCATTCACGTTTTCAAATATGAACATCAAATCAATATCGGAAAAGGGTGAAAGCTCTCTTCTGCTAAAACTTCCAACAGAAGCTACCGCGCAATCTAATTTCACTCCGCTTAATACACGAAAAATATATTCTTCAACAAGCAGACTCCAACTAACAGAAAATTTAAATGGATCTTTAATTAATTCGAAATCACGAAAGAGCTTATCTCTATCCAGAAGAAAATTTTCTTTTAATTTGAGCGGCGACATAAAAAATAAGTTCTTTCTTGTTGTGAATAAAACATAAAGTAGAGCCGGACTAACAAATTAGATGTCCGGCTCTGCGAAGATAAGAATAATAAAGTGAGTAAGCGATTATAGCTTTACAAAACGTGCTTGGAAGAATCTCAAATACTTCGGCTCGTAAACCATCTTCAATCCTTTAATTTTCTTTCTCTTGTCGTAAACTTCTGGGAAAAGTTAAACGAACGAGTTCAAGTTTAGGATAGCGCTGCTCGCCGGTTTTAGGATCGCGCCCGGAAGAAACCAAACCGCGTTCCATTCCACGCACGCCGCTGTCTTCATAAATTTCTGAAGCTAGCGATTGTGCAGGAAATAAATCTTGTTTTAAGTGAGACAAAAATTGTTTTGCATCAAGAAAAATTGCGTGTCCGCCGTATGGTTTAACCAACGGAATACCGTAGCTTTCAAGCTGCTTGCCGCAATACTCAACCTGCTTAACGCGCATACTAATGTTTTCCGGCTTAACCATTTCTTCAATTCCGCGAGCCATAGCTTCCATATCGCGTCCGGCTAAACCTCCATAGCTATGAAGTCCTTCGTAAATAACAACCATGTTGCGAGCTTCTTCAAAAACTTTTTTGTTTCTTGTTGCTATAAAACCATCTTTCTTTGCGCTTACCCAAATTCCATCAAAGTAAGAACATATTTCTTTTAGAAGCTGAGCAACTGTTTTCTTTTCGTAACCTTTTTCTTTTTGTTGGATAAAATATGCGTTTTCAGTTGCGCGTGTTGCGTCGAACCAAAGTTTGATTCCATATTTTTTAGTAAGTGCAGAAATTTCTTTTAGGTTAGCCATAGAAAAAGGCTGCCCGCCAGCCATGTTTACCGGACCAGCCATACATACGTAAGGAATTTTCTTTGCGCCAACTTTATGGATGAGCGCTTCTAATTTGTTTGGATCAATGTTTCCTTTGAAAGGATGAGTGTTTTTTGCATCGTGTGCTTCATCAATAATTACATCAACAAAAGTTCCGCCGGCTAATTCTTGATGAACGCGGGTAGTTGTAAAGTACATGTTGCCGGGAATGTAATCGCCCGGCTTAATCATAATTTTAGAAATCATGTGTTCGGCAGCGCGCCCCTGATGCGTTGGAACAAAGTATGGCATTCCGTAATACTTCTTTACATTATCCCAAAGAGCATAGAAATTTTTGCTCCCGGCGTAAGCTTCATCGCCCATCATTAAACCAGCCCATTGATAATCGCTCATTGCATTTGTGCCGCTGTCTGTAAGTAGGTCTATGTAAACATCTTCGCTTTTTAATAAGAATGTATTGTAGCCGGCTTCTTTAGCCGCTTTTTCTCTGTAAGGACGGTCTGTAACTTTTATCGGCTCAACCATTTTAATTTTGTATGGTTCAGCCCAACTGTGTTTTATAATCTTTGCCATAGTCTCTCCTTTTTAATCACTTAAGAAGTTCATTGAAATTCGTCAGTTAAAATTTGTTGATCGGCTACCTCAAAAGTTATTTTCAGCGTCACACTGAGTAAAGTAGAAGTGTGAATGCAGCGAAAATTTTCTTTTCTCGACCACGCCCAGCAAATATGGGGCAAGCTCGAAATGACAATTGGACTTTTGAGATGACCTCATTTTCTTTTTTTGTGCTCAACAATTACATCCGAAGAAATTCCGCCGCGCGTGTTAAATTTAGCCGTAATCTTTAAATAACGCGGTTTCATTACTTTAATTAAATCGTTGGCAATTTTGTTTGTAACTGCTTCAAAGTAGATCCCATCATTTCGGTAAGACTGCAAGTAGAACTTGTAAGATTTTAATTCTACGCAAATTTTATCAGCAACATATTCAAGTATAATTGTAGCGTAATCCGGCTGACCGGTAACAGGACAAACAGAAGTGAACTCCGGCGCGTAATGAATAATTGTGTAATCTCTTCCCGGATTTGGATTTGGGAACGTAACTAATATTTTAGTTTTATCTTGCATATACTTTACCTAAATTAATTAAAAAAAATTCTTTGGAGCAAAAATGTGGAAGCAAGGTGAAAGGTAATTATCCATGATCAACTTTGAATTCGCGGTATATAATTTCTTTTATGTTCATGATGAGCCGTGGTTCCATAATACTAATAGCTATCAATTTTTTGTTTTGCAATTTCTTTGAATTTTTTACGAAGTCTTGCTTTGAATTCTTTCCCAACTTCGTCAAACACTTCAAGTAATTGTGGAAAAGTATTTTTCCCTCCAATATAATTCCAGTAATCTTTACCGACTAAGAAATCATTACCATAATCCATTAATCCATTTTCAGTAAATCGTGAGTATGGTTCTGGATGATATGGGTTATAAGGAAATACTAGAAATACTTTAATATTTTTCCTTTTTCTTGCGACCCATTCTAGCAATTTAGATTTACTTTTTTCAAAAACATCATTATTGGGCTTCACGGTTTTTATTTCAAAATAATGCTCAATACCATTTTTAAGAAAATATAAGCCCGCTATATTTCCTGATTTTTGAAAAGTTCCACCGGATGAAGATGCTTTCAGAATATGTTCAATCTCTCTTGAAATTGAGCTGGGACCTTTAGTGTTAATTAAATCATTTACAATACTATTTATGACAATTTTTTGAGATTTAGAAATCACACCTCCAATTCCATAATTTCTAAACACTTCAGTGGTATATGGTTGACATAATATTACGGAAACCTCTTCATATATTGACATACCAAGCGTTGTTGCCATTGAATGTAAGAAAGAATAAGAAGCGATTTTCTCATTATCTTGAATCAATCTTGCTAAGAATGGCATGGCTGATGTTTCTCTTCCATACTTCTTGAGTTTATTCTCAATTTTTCTGACGAGAAGAACCTTTATTTTTTCCCTTTGCTCTTTAGTTAATGCCATACTATTTCCTATAAATGAATAATTCCAGCGCCATTACAATGAGAACATGTTATTGTCTTAACTACGTTTATACTGTGAATTTCTCCAGTCCAAACACCTTCTTCCCATTCCCACTTATTGGCATTCTTGAACTTGTTTGTTTTTATCTTCTTCAATTTAGCAAAAACTGCAAGAGCTTGATTTTTATTTTCGGCTTTTATGTATTCGGCTCCCCAGTCACTTGTTTCTACATATCTAAGCTTATAATTAACAGCAAATAACTTTTCCATTTCAGTATTTCTTTATTTTGTTTTTAAATGAAAAATGCTTTCCGAATACGCACCTTTATCTTTTTCGGTTCTGTTTAATACAGGGCGATTGTACTGTTGTACTATTTTCATTCCAGCTTTTTCTGCAATAGCTGGGTATAAATTATATTTATCGTTTGCAACAAGAAGAATATTGTAATCATCAGCAAGAAATCTTTTGCAATTAATCAATACATCAGCAATTCCGTTTACATACGATTCTTTTGCCTCTTTTCCTTGTCCTTTGCTTAGTGGCCCAATTTCTAATTCATCCTTTCGTTTAAAGCCGAATAAATCGTATGCATATGCGTGTTGTTCATGATAATCAATCAAACCAACATAAGGCGGACTTGAAAAAATTCCGGCAATCTTTTGCTTTTTAAGCAATGCAGTAAAGTTTGAATTTACTTTCTCGGATTCACAAAATAAATCTATAACTCTTCCATCAGAGGTAAAACAGTGTTGGTATGTAGAAGTCCTTAATGTGTTAAATTCAGCCAGACGCTTGATAGTGTCTTTTGAATACCTTTCCCACCAGCCGAGTATTGAAAAAAGCGGCTTACAAATCTTGCCGTGTTTAGAACAATAATATGTTGTTGTTACAGGTTCAAGTAAAGTTGCCAAATCTGAATGAGTGGTTGCTCGGCAAGATCTAATCGTCCTACTTAATATTATAGTTGCAGCTTTCTTAGTGTTTTGATTTTTAATTTTTTTTATTTGTTCGAATACAAAATCAATCTCAGTCCTAACATGTTTTAGAAACCACTTGTCAATAAAATTTCCCTCGCTTTCTTGCCTTAGCTCTATCCAATATTCATCAACAAGTTTCTTATAGATAGGCAAGAACTGTTTTTCTTTTTCACTGCCATACTTATTTTCATCAACCCTTTTATTCTTCACTTCAACCTTAAAGGCTGGAGAAGGAAAAAATTCGTTGTTGAATTCAGAAAGTTTTTCAAGCAGCTCTTGTTCGAACTTGATAGTATTTGAATAAACAACAAACTCGTTAAGTTTTTTGCTTATCTTTTTTAATTCATTTGTCAAATCCAACAAATCATATTTCCCCACCTTTACATTGCTGATCAAAGAATTAAATACTGAAATGTCAATTCCAAGTGCATTTATTCCAAGTTCATTTGCTTGAACAAGCGTTGTCCCACTTCCACAGAATGGATCTAAAACTATGTCTCCCTTTCTGAAATAAACTGCCTTCTTAAATTCATCAAAGTGTTCATCCAAAAAATACTCTACCAACTGCGGAATAAATTTCCCCTTATAAGGATGAAGCCGATGTACATGTTTTGTTGTCTCAGCCTCCTTATACTGTTCAAACGACAAATGCCAATCAATATCCTCGCCTAATTTCTCTTTCCAATTTATCTTCCTATTTCCATAGTATGAATCATAATACTTAGCCACTTCTTCTCGACTTACAAGTGTTGAGCCATTACTTCCAAACTTTGTAATCCGTCCGTAGTTCACTAGATAAGAAATATTTGATGGAGTAACATTCTTTTTGTATTGAATGCTTATCCATTCACTAGCTTCTTTTATGGTAATTAATTCACTCTGCATTCTTCGTTCTACTCTCTACGTTCTTCACTCTTAGTTCTACGTCCTTCACCCGCAAAGGCGGGCAAGCTCAATACTTAGGTTTTATTTTGTAGGGAATCGGGTCTTCAACTCCGGCTTGCTGAAATCCGCGCAAACGGAAAGCACAGCTATCGCAAACGCCGCAGGCTTCATCTTCACTTTGGTAGCAAGACCAAGTTAAGTGAAGCGGCGCGCCAAGTTCAATTCCTTTTTTAACAATCTCAGCTTTGGAAAAATGAATAATTGGTGTTTCAATTTTTATTTTAGTTTCCGGCTTAGTGCCAAGATCAATCATTTTTTCGTAAGCAGAAAAGAACTCCGGACGGCAATCCGGGTAACCGCTCGCATCTTCGTAAACTGCACCGATAAATATTGCACACGCGCCAATAACTTCTGCCCAGCTTGTGCATGAACTTAAAATGTTCGCATTTCTAAAGGGAACGTAAGAACTTGGTATTTCTGTATTGTTCAAATCTGCTTTTGTAATTTCAATCGTATTATCAGTAAGCGATGAGCCGCCAATCTTTGCAAAATGTGCAAGGTCAATCACTAATCTCTTTTCTGCATTGTAGAAAGCAGCAATTTCGTAAAATGATTTCAACTCACGTTCTTGGGTACGCTGCCCATAGTTAATATGAATAAAAGCCAAATTGTAATTTTGATTTGCAATTGCAGCAGTAACACAGCTATCCATTCCGCCGCTTACCGCAACAACCGCTAATTTTTTGTCTGTCATAAATCTCTTTTAATAACTGTTGAAAAATAGCAAAATTGAGTTTGAGAATGAAAATCGTTTGTTTTACAAGAAACATATTCTTGCTAAGGACCAAGAACGCAAAGAAAAGATTTTATTTAAGCATTTTTTGCGCAACTGCGAGAAACATATTTGCAACATTGCCAGAAACTAATTCTCTCGCTAACCTGCAAGCTACAGGCATGAGCGCAATCAAAAGAAGTGATACAAAAGTTCAAATTCCAAAAAACAAAAAATTGCTATTGACAATTTGACTTTAACTTGTTTATTTAAGGTAGAACATTTCAAAGACCACGAAATGGAGATAAAAGTTGTTCCAAATTCTTACCCGAACTATATCTACAATAAATATGTTTATTCCAAAAAGGGAAAAGTGTGTGTAAAGCTGCATTGTTAAACCGCAGCAAAATTTCTACCTAAGCTGTTCAGCATATTAATCTATTAAGGAAGGAGTATTTTATGGAATACTACGAACTTCATCCCGTTACACCGCAGTTAAGATTTATCAACAAAGCTGTTGAAGTACTAAAGAATGGTGGCGTTATAATTTATCCCACCGATACAGTTTATGGAATTGGCTGTGACATCTTTAACAAAGAAGCGCTTGAACGCGTTTATTATATTAAACAAGATGCGGGCACAAAGTTATTTAGTTTTATATGCCATAACTTAAAAGACATTGCCAAGTATGCGCGTGTTTCTGATTATGCCTATAAAACAATGAAGAAACTCTTACCTGGTCCTTATACATTTGTTTTGCCCGCTGCAAAAGAAGTTCCTAAAAAGCTATGGTCGAAAAGAGAAACGGTTGGTATCCGCGTGCCGGACCATAACATAGCTTTAGAACTAACAAAAGAATTGGGCTACCCAATTATTAGCACAAGTGTTACTAAACGAAACGGCGAACCATTACATAACCCCGAAGAAATAAAATTGCTCTTTGAAAACCAAGTTGATTTAATGCTTGCTGCCGGAACGTTAGATGGCGAACTATCAAGTATAGTTGATCTTAGCCGAGAAGAACCGGAAGTTTTGCGTGTTGGCGCAGGTGATGTAAGCATATTCTATTAAGCGGTTAGTAGTTTGGCATTAGGATTAAGCCGGTATTAGCCGGCTTTTTTTATTCTCGATAAGAAATTGTTGCCGAAGCTTGGCGGGCAGCCAACAAAGTAATTTCTGCTATGTTTACATGAGCCGGACGGCTAGCGCAGAATACTACTGCATCTGCTACATCATCTCCGGTTAGTGGAGTTAAACCTTTGTAAACATTCTTTGCTTTCTCAGCATCTCCAAAACGAATATTGCTAAAGTTAGTTTCAACAAGTCCGGCATCTATCGTACTTACTAAAATGTTTTTATCAATTGTATCCATTCTTAACGAGCGTGTAATTGCATCAACTGCATGCTTGGTGGCGCAATAAACCGCACCTTTGGGATAAGCTTCGTGTCCGGCAATTGAACCGATGTTTATTATGTGACCAAACTTTCTTTCTATCATTCCCGGAAGTATTGCCTTTGTTACAAAGAGCAATCCCTTTACGTTAGTATCAATCATCTCATCCCAGTTGTCTGCATCATCTTCGTAAAATTTATTCATTCCTTTTGCGAGCCCGGCATTGTTAATTAAAATATCAATTGCTTTCCATTCATCAGACAGTGAAAAAACGGCTTTATCAATTTCTTCTCTGCTGCGAACATCAAGTTTTAATGCAAAAACTTTTACTCCAAACTTGGCGCGTATATCTTGAGCAACTTTTTCCACTATTTCTAATCTTCGTGCGCTAATAATTACGTTAGCGCCTTTTGCTGCAAAAGCATAAGCACAGGATTTTCCAATACCAGATGAAACTCCGGTAATAAAAACTATTTTTCCTTTTAGCGATTCCACAATTTCCTCAAAATTTTTTGCTGGAAAGTTCTTAATCTCGGTTATTAAAGTCCAATTATATTTCGATATAATATCGAAAATTATTAACTTGGAATAGAAAATTGAACTTACCAAAACTATACGATTGGAACAGAAAGAACTATTAGAAAGATTGGTTGAAACAAAAGAGAATTGTTACCATTGCGGTGATGAATGCCCCGACAATTCTATAAGACTTATCGAAAAAGTCTTTTGCTGCAATGGATGCAAAACTGTTTTTGAACTTCTTGATGAAAACAATCTTTGCAATTACTATTCGATTGATAAAAATCCAGGTACAACAAGAAAATATCACACTAAACGCAATTATGATTTTCTTGATGATGCTGACCTTCGCCAAAAATTAATTGATTTTTCCAACGGAGTTAAAACAAACGTTACTTTCGATATTCCACAGATACACTGCAGTTCTTGTATATGGATTTTGGAAAATCTTTACAGCCTCAACAGCGGCATAATTTCTTCAAAAGTAAATTTTCTTCAGAAGAAATTATTTATCACCTACTTAGAAAAAACAACTTCGCTTAAAAGAATTGTAGAACTGTTAGATTCTATAGGCTACGAGCCACTTCTAAATCTTGAAGATAAGAAAGAAGAAAAAGCAAAGAGCCACTACAAAAGTCTTTACTATAAAATTGGCATAGCCGGGTTTTGCTTCGGCAATATTATGTTATTAAGTTTTCCGGAATATCTTTCTATTAACGTTGCCCAGCATGAAGAGTTAAAAAAGATTTTTGCGGTACTAAATATTATTCTCTCGCTTCCGGTATTCTTCTATAGTTCTATTGATTATTTTACTTCTGCTTGGAAAGGTTTGCGCAAAAAGATAATTAATCTTGATGTTCCATTAGCTCTCGGAATTTTAGTTCTATTTCTACGAAGTATAATTGATATAGCTTTTTTAAACGGTGCTGGTTTTCTTGATTCACTTGCCGGATTGATTTTCTTCTTGCTTATTGGAAAGCTTTTCCAAAACAAGACATACGAAACACTTAACTTCGAGCGCAACTACAAATCTTACTTCCCTATTGCAGTTACAGTTCACAAAGAGAATAAAGAAACAACTATTCCGGTAGAGAAGCTTAAAGTTGGCGAAAGAATAATTGTACGCAATAACGAATTGATTCCAGCAGATTCAATTCTAATAAAAGGAAACGCCAACATTGATTACAGCTTCGTAACCGGCGAAGCAATTCCAGTTGAAAGAAAAAACGGCGAAATGATTTACGCAGGCGGCAAGCAAGTAGGAAGCGTTATTGAGATTGAAACTATAAAAGAAGTTTCTCAGAGCTACTTAACTCAGCTTTGGAACAGTAAAGCATTTAAAAAAGAAAGCCTAAGCGAAGAATCTGGAATTACAGCATTCTCGAACTTAGTTAGCAAGCATTTTACTTATGCAATTATTGCTCTTTCTATTATTGCAGGTATTATCTGGTCTTCTGATTCAACATTAGCGTTTAACGCTGTTACGGCGGTTCTTATTATTGCATGTCCTTGCGCTCTGGCATTAACATCACCATTTACACTTGGCAACACGCTTAGAGTTTTCGGGAAGAATAAACTTTACTTAAAACACACTCACGTAGCGGAAGCGCTTGCATCTATTGATACTATTGTTTTCGATAAAACCGGCACTATTACAGAAAATGGAACTGCTAATGTTAGTTTTGTGGGCAAAGAATTATCCGAAGAAGAAAAAATAATTATCAAATCTGCCGTAAGAAACTCAGCTCATCCTTTAAGCATATCAATTTCCAAATTCTTGAGTGCGGAAAGATTCTTAGTTCCAACTAACTTCAAAGAAGAAACAGGCAAAGGAATTGAGGCAGAAATTAATGGCTCTGTTGTAAAAATCGGCTCAAAAAATTTTGTTGATGCAAAATATTCCGATGAAATATTATCTACACAAGTCTTTGTATCAATTAACAGTAAGTTTCTTGGGTACTTTGAAATTGCAAATAAATATAGAGAAGGCTTCGCAGGTTTAATATCGTCATTAGAAAAAAATTATAATCTTGTTCTCCTTTCCGGCGATAACGAAGGGGAAAAAGAAAATCTTAGAAAGCTTTTCGGCAGTATGGCAGAGCTTCATTTCCACCAATCACCACACGATAAACTTAACTTTATTGAATTTTTGCAGAAGAAAGGCAAAAAAGTTTTGATGTTTGGCGATGGTTTAAACGACGCAGGTGCATTAAAGCAAAGCAATATCGGATTATCAATTTCCGATAACACTAATAATTTTTCGCCCGCGTGCGATGGGATTTTAGACTCAAAGTCGTTCAACCGTATAAAAGATTTTATTACATTTTCAAAAACAAGCAAAAAAATTATTGTAGCAGGTTTTATTTTGTCGTTAATTTATAATGTAATTGGTTTAGCTTATGCTTTCAGCGGAACTCTTTCTCCGTTAGTAGCGGCAATCCTAATGCCTGTTAGCTCAATAACTGCAGTTGTATTTACAACATTATCTGTTAATATTACTGCAAAAAAGAAAGGACTATTATAATGCAGGTAATAATTGTACTTATTGCAGCAAGTCTTTTGGTTGCGCTTGGGTTTTTAGCTGCATATCTGTGGGCTGTAAAAAGCGGGCAGTACGATGATAAATACACACCATCTATAAGAATTCTTTTTGACGAAAATAAAAAAGCAAAGGACACCGGCAAGAAATCTTCTTGATGTCCTTCCCTTAAACTAAAAATAAAACAAGGAGTTCTCTGAATGCAGTTAGAGAAATTCAGTTACGACAACCAGATCGTTAAGCAGTTTATGATTGCAGCAGTAATTTTTTCTATCGTTGGAATGCTTGTCGGTCTTATCATTGCCGTTCAGCTCTATATACCTGAGCTAAATTTTGGTATTCAATACTTAACCTATGGTAGATTGAGACCACTTCACACTAACGCTGTTATTTTTGCCTTTGTAGGCAACATCATTTTCGGCGGAGTTTATTATTCACTCCAGCGAGTGATGAAAGCCAGAATGTACAGCGATTTCTTAAGCAAATTTCACTTTTGGGGATGGCAATTAATTATTGTAGCTGCTGCTATAACTCTTCCGCTTGGAATTACAACAAGTAAAGAGTATGCAGAACTTGAATGGCCTATAGATATTGCAATTGCTATTGTTTGGTTAGCGTTCGGCGCAAATTTGTTAGGTACAATTATTAAACGACGAGAAGAACATATTTACGTTGCAGCTTGGTTTTACATTGCTACTTTTGTAACAATTACTGTCTTGCACGTTGTAAACTCAATCGAACTTCCTGTTAGTTTATTTAAGAGCTATTCTGTTTACGCCGGCGTTCAAGATGCACTTGTTCAATGGTGGTACGGGCATAATGCTGTGGCTTTTTTCCTAACAACGCCATATTTAGGTTTGATGTATTACTTTTTACCCAAAGCAGCAAACAGACCCGTATATTCCTATCGCCTTTCTATTCTTCACTTTTGGGCATTAATATTTTTGTACATCTGGGCTGGACCGCATCACTTGCTATACACTGCGTTACCGGATTGGGCTCAATCATTAGGAACTGTTTTTTCAATTATGCTTATAGCTCCATCTTGGGGCGGAATGCTAAACGGATTATTAACACTTCGCGGTGCTTGGGACCGTGTACGCGATAACCCTGTTTTGAAATTTATGGTAGCTGCAGTTACTGCTTACGGTATGGCAACATTCGAAGGACCAATGATGTCTCTTAAGAATGTTAATGCGATCTCTCACTTTACAGATTGGACAGTAGGACACGCACACATTGGAGCTTTAGGCTGGAACGGATTAATGTCTTTTGGAATTCTTTACTGGTTAATACCAAAAATGTGGGGAACAGAACTGTTCTCTAAGAAATTAGCGAACTTACATTTTTGGGTGGCTACACTTGGAATCGTTTTTTATGCAGTACCATTGTATTGGGCTGGAATTGCACAAGCTTTAATGTGGAAACAATTTACTCCGCTCGGCGTTTTGCAATATCCAAACTTCTTAGAAACTGTACTTCAAATTCTTCCAATGTACGTTATACGTTCGTTTGGAGGGTTGTTGTATTTGCTTGGTGTTTTCTTGATGATGTATAATTTGCTTGTAACTGCTAAACATGGTTCTTTCATTAAGAATGAAGAAGCAGAAGCAGCGCCAATAGATAAAGCGACCGATAAAATTAAACGTGGAATGTTCCACCGTTGGTTAGAAAAACGACCTGTTAAGTTTGCACTGCTATCTTTAGTTGCAATATTAATCGGCGGAATGGTTCAAATAATTCCAATGTTCGCAATCGAATCGAATGTTCCTACAATTTCAAGCATTAAACCTTACACGCCTTTAGAACTACAAGGAAGAGATATTTACATTCGCGAAGGTTGCGTTTCATGTCACTCTCAATTAATTCGTCCTTTTAGATCCGAAACAGAGCGATATGGGGAATACACAAAAGCCGGCGAACACGTTTACGAACATCCCTTTTTGTGGGGTTCAAAACGAACCGGACCAGACTTGCAGCGCTTAGGAGGAAAGTATGGAAACTTATGGCATTATATGCACATGGAAGATCCTCGCTCTATGTCGCCCGGTTCTATTATGCCGCCATATCCTTGGTTGTTTACGCAAACTCTTGATGTATCTACTACAAGAACTAAAATTAATGCTATGCGTTCTTTAGGTGTTCCTTATGCCGATGGTTACGAAGACATTGCAGAACAAGACTTGCAAAAACAAGCCGATGAGATAGCAAAAGACTTGCTAAACAATGGCGTTCCTGCAGAATCGGATAAAGAGATTATTGCTCTAATCGCTTATATGCAGAGATTAGGGACAGATATTAAAGGTAATAAAGCGGCAGGTAAATAATGATCTCTGAATATTTTAAAACTGTAAGTAACGGCTCAATTATACCTTTAATTTCTTTGGTAGTATTTTTTGCTTTATTTGTAATTACAACAGTATGGGCAATAAGACTAAAGAAAGGCTATATCAACCATATGGAAAATCTTCCATTGGATTCAAACTCAGAAAACAAAAAAAATTTTGAGATGAAAAATGAAGTCAATTAATAAATTTTTGTTCAAAGCTTTATTTGCTGCTATTTCATTGCTCGGATATTCTCAAGCCGTTGCTGCAACAGAAAGTTCTGTTGATATGGAAGCAGTAATGAGAACAATGTTAGTGCTAACAATCATTGTTATTCTTGCCGTACTTTGGCTTGCCATAGTTTACAGCGAAAAAAATGATAATGAAGGGGATGATTTCTTGCGCCCTGTTAGATTAGTTGCTAAATACTTAGTACGTTTACAACCGATGGAAAAAGAAAAGGATTTATTGTTCCACCATGAGTTTGACGGAATTCGTGAGTTAGATAACCGCATCCCGCCTTGGTTCAACTTTTTGTTCTACGGAACAATAATCTGGGCTGTTATCTATCTCATGGTTTTTCATGTTTTTGATGACGGACAGATTCAGCACAAAGAGTATTTAGCAGAAATGAATCATGCAAAAGTAGAAAAAGATTATTTGATAAAGACAGGCGCCTTTATTAATGAAGAAACTGTAAAATTTGTAAATGATGCCGCTTCGCTTTCAGAAGGGAAAGACATTTATGATAAAAACTGTGTTTCTTGCCACCTTGCAGATGGCGGCGGATTAGTAGGCCCAAACTTAGCAGACGAATACTGGATTCACGGAGGTGGAATAAAGAACGTCTTTAAAATAATTAAGGATGGTGTACCTGCAAAAGGAATGATTGCATGGCAATCTCAATTAGATTCTAAAAAGATGCAAGCCGTGTCAAGCTATGTTCTTTCCTTCCAGGGAACTAAACCTGCGAACCCAAAAGCACCTGAAGGACCTAAATGGGAAGAATCTAAAACCGATTCCATCTCTGTAAAGAAAAGCTAACATTGTAAGAGACGTCTATTTGCAGAGGGGCGTCTCATTTTTTAATGTTCTTTATCCTAAGAAAGCGATAACAAGAACTGCCCAACTATGGCAAAAATAAATACAAACTATAATAAAGAAGATTTCCGAGATTCACTTGCTACAGTTACACAAGAAGGAAAAAGAAAATGGATATTTCCTAAAAAGCCATCGGGAAAATTTTATTCCGCCAGAAGCATCCTTAGCATATTTCTGCTCTTATTTTTATTTGGCGCTCCATTTGTAAAAATTGCCGGGCACCCGCTTCTATTATTAAATGTTGTTGAAAGGCATTTTGTAATCTTAGGTGTCCCATTCGGTCCGCATGATCTGCACTTGTTTGCACTTATCATGATTGCAATAATTGTGTCAATTTTTCTTTTTACTGTTGTTTACGGAAGACTTTTCTGCGGCTGGATTTGCCCGCAAACAGTTTTTATGGAACTGGTTTTCCGTAAAATTGAGTATTTGATTGAAGGTGACCGGCAAAAACAAAAAATATTAAAATCTGCTGCGTGGAACGGAGAAAAAATATTTAAAAAGACTTCTAAGCAAATAATATTTTTTGCCATTTCATTTTTAATAGCCAACACATTTCTATCATATATTATTGGTGTTGATAAGCTTTACATATTTATTACCGATGGCCCCGGAAAACATTTTGGCACCTTTTTAGCAATAGTAATTTTTTCCGGTTTGTTCTACTTCGTATTCAGCAGCTTCCGCGAGCAAGCGTGTACTTTAGTTTGTCCCTACGGAAGATTGCAAGGCGTTATGCTGGATCAAAACTCGGTGGTTATTCATTACGATTACAAACGAGGCGAGCCGAGAGGAAAACTTAAAAAAGATGCACTCAGCACAAATGGAGACTGTATAGATTGCCATTTGTGTGTTGATGTTTGTCCGACCGGCATTGATATAAGAAACGGAACGCAGTTAGAATGCGTAAACTGTACGGCTTGCATAGACGTTTGCGATTCTGTTATGACAAAAATAAGCAAGCCCAAAGGTTTGATACGGTTTGCTTCAAAAACACAAATAGAAACCGGCAAGCAGCCTTTATTTACAGCACGCTCTATCGGTTATACAATAGTTTTAGTTTTGCTTACTGTTTTAATTTCTATATTATTTATTAACCGAAACCAAGTAGAGCTTAGCATTCTCAGAACTCCAGGTATGTTATTCCATGAGCAGCCTGGTGAGAAGCTAAGTAATTTTTACGATCTTAAACTGATTAACAAATCGTTTGATAAGTTTAGTGTTAGGCTAGAACTTGAGAACATAAAAGGAGAAATTAAAATTATTGGCAAAGAGCTTAGCGTTGAACCACAAGGCGTTACTGAAGCTAAGTTTCTCGTAATTTTGCCTAAAGCAGAAATTAAATTGTTGAAAACTCCAATCAAGATTGCAGTAAAATCAGGCAATAGAACACTTGATGTAATTAACACAGCTTTTTTAGGAAAGGTTATAAAATGAAATTAAAATTTAATTGGGGATTTGGAATTGCTGCCACATACATTGTTTTTGTAATTGTTGCTTTAACAGGCGTTGTAATATTTATGAATCAAGATGTTAGTCTTGAAACGGAGAACTATTATGCAAAAGGAATTAAGTACCAAGAACAGATTGATAAAGTAAACAGGACGCAAAATCTGCCGGAGCAATTGGAAATTTCACTTGCTCAAACAGGAATTACTTTTTCTTTTCCTAAGATGTTTGATGTAAAAGATTATTCGGGCATCATTTCTTTTTACCGCCCAAATGATGAAAAGAAAGATTTTAACATTGATCTATTGCCAGATACTTCTCATTCTCAAACTATATCTATAGAAACTTTAGACAAAGGCTTATGGAAAGTAAAAGTTGATTGGAGCGCCAAAGAAAACAATTACTATAACGAAAAACTTATAATGGTAAACTAAATGGAAGTTTGGACAGGCTTTGTAGTTGGCTTAGTTGGCAGTTTACATTGTGTTGGAATGTGCGGACCAATTGTATTAGCACTTCCGGTCTTTGGAGAAAACAACCTAAGCGTTTTTGCCGGACGGCTTCTTTACAACTTAGGAAGAATTGTTACATACTCTATCTTAGGCGCAGTCTTTGGCTTGTTTGGAAGCAGTTTAGTTCTTTTTGGATTGCAGCAGCATCTATCAATTGCAATTGGCGCAGCAATTTTGCTGTATGTTTTAACTCCGCGTAAAATTAAAACCCGCGTTTCCAAATTAAAATTTTACGCAGCTATAGTAATGTTTCTCAAATCAAACTTTTCGAAACTCATTAACAAGAGAACTAACAACTCTTTGTTTACAATTGGATTGCTAAACGGCTTGCTTCCGTGTGGTTTTGTTTATGTAGGCATTGCCGGCGCAGTATCTACAAGCGGGTGGAGTGAAGGCGCAGTTTATATGGCTTTGTTTGGCTTAGGAACTACACCAATTATGTTAGCTGCTGCAATGCTTGGTAAAGTTATCAACTTTAACATTCGTGCAAAAATTAACAAACTAATTCCGGCATTTGCAGCAATTTTTGCTCTCTTATTTATTCTCAGAGGATTAAATCTCGGTATTCCTTATATCAGTCCTAAGTTTGAATACCCAACTACAAAGACCGAAGTTCAAGAGGTTGAGTGTTGCCCTTGATGTTTTATTACATAAAATACTTAGTGTAGAATCTGAGCAAATAATTCTTAATCTTTTATTTAATAAACGAAAGTTTTAGGATATGTTACTTCAGCTTGCAGAAGAATATGCAGTTAAAATAATTCTGGAACGATCTCCAAAACAAAACTTGTATCATAGCATTGAACACACTAAAGAAGTTGTAAATGCAGCAATCGAAATTGCAAAAGGAGAATCTGTTTCGGAAGAAGATATAGAGATTGTTACACTTGCCGCTTGGTTTCATGACCTTGGTTACGTTGAAAAAACTGCCGGGCATGAAGAGATTAGCGCAATGTTTGCAAGCAATTTTTTGTTAAATCAAAATTACGATGAATCCAAGATCGAAAAGGTAGTTGGCTGCATTATGGCTACTAAGGTTCCGCAGCGCCCTAAAAATCATCTCGAAAAAATTATGTGCGATGCTGACTTAAATCACTTAGGGAAAAAATCTTTTATTGGCAGAAACAATCTATTTAGAACCGAATTTGAATTTTATTTTAAACGAAGATTAACCGAAAGCGAGTGGCTGATTAAATCTATTGAGTTTGTTTCACAGCATAATTTCTTTACAGATTACGCTCAGAAAACTTTTTCCGAAATTCGTAACGCGAACTTAGCACTGCTTCAACTGCAGCTCGATTCGCTTAACTAAACAAAGCAAATTTCATGAAATACATTTGCCTAATCCGCCATGCAAAATCCAGTTGGGCTGATCCAACACAAACAGACTTCGAAAGAACACTAAACGAGCGCGGCGAAAAAGATGCACCCAAGATGGCTAGACTTGTTTATTCGAAAAATATCTTTCCGGAATTAATGATCAGCAGTCCAGCAACTCGAGCATTTTCAACTGCCGAAATTTTTGCAGAAGAATTTGGTTATTCTGTTGAAAAGATTATTAGCGATGCAAGAATTTATGAATCTTCGACTCGTGAACTATTAGAAGTTGTTCAGCAAATCAGCGATAATTACAAAACAGTTTTTCTCTTTGGGCATAATCCAGGTATTACAAACTTTGCAAACCTTCTTTCATATAAACCTATTGTTGATATGCCTACCTGCGCAATTGTTGCACTTGAGCTAAATATTGAAAATTGGAGTAACGCAGAAAGATTTTGCGGCAGGCTTATTCTGCAAGAATACCCAAAGAAATTGAGAATGGAGAATTGACCCGCTCAGCCTTGTCGGGGACGAGGCGAGAAATTGAAAATGGAAAATTATCCGTGTAAATCAGTTGAATCCGCGTTATCCGCGTTCTATCGTTTTTGTCTCTTATTCAATAGTTCATCAACTTTATTTTGAATCTCATCGTTAGTCGTTTCTTTCCGGTAAATAAATCCATAAAAACCCTTATTAACTCGAATCGGTAAATGAGTAGCGCTATTCCGCTAAGAATTACAATCCATCTTATGAATGCATACGGATTGTCAAACATCACTTGACCAATTTAGAAACAGATTTGAACTCAACAGTTCCGCAAACTTCAAGAAGCTCAAACAAGATTGATTCAGTTACAGTTACTTCAGCGCCGTTCGAATGCATTCTATTAAGTGAAGTTTCGAAGTCAAATTTTCTGCGGGATGAAACTGCATCAGCAGCCAAATTAACTTGAAAGCCGTTAGCTAATAAATCCAAAACTGTTTGCTGAACGCAAACATGAGATTCAACTCCGCAGACAACAACTTGTACAATACCAGCGCTTTTAAGATCATCAAATAAATTGCCTGCGCCAATACAGCTAAAAGTTATCTTCTCGTAGAACTTAGCTTCACTTAACGCTTCTTTAATTCTTGATTCTGTTCCGCCTAAACCTTTAGGATATTGTTCAGTATAGAAAATTGGAACGTTCATAATTTGGAATCCGTTGATAAGCTTTAAAGTATTAGCAACTACGGTTTCCCATTCATGAATTACGGGAAGAATCCTTTCTTGAATATCAATAACAAGCAAAGCTGTTTTTTCTTTCTTTAAGATTTGTGGATGACGTTTCATAATGAATTGATTGATTTTTTCTTTTTAGTTTGTTTTGGAAAAGCTGAAATTATTGCTCTAAGAGCAGAATTAACTTTCTCCGATGAATCAAAAACTTTTGCGACATCTTTATCAAGCTGCACTACAATACCATACTCAGCGAAGCAAATCTATTTGGTTTCGATTTAGAATAATTAAAAGTATACTCAACCGGCATTTCTTTAATTATAGTGTTAGAACTTATTTTTGTTTTTTTCAGAATCTTTTCTTTCATTTTTTGTTGCTGGTCTATCAGTGATAATTCTAATTCTGTTTTCCGCTTTTTCATTAAAAACAATTAAAAGTAATTTATGAGCCTACTCTAAAAATCCAAGATCATTATTAAAAAATGTTGTTTTCGACTTACCCGCCCAACCCTCCATAAAACGGCGTGCGGACAAGATGGCGGACAAGTTCGCAATTCCTCGCCTCGTCTCCGACTCATCGGAGCGGGTCAATTCTCAATTAATAAATCCTGTTCATTCCGTACTTGCCGCAAGCGTACATCATAAGCAAAGAAGCAACATCAATTGCGGCTCTTTTTTCTTCATCTTCAGGAATAATTAAATCATAAACCTCTGCAACAAACTTCATATTACTAATAATCTTTTTCAATTCGCTGTAAGTTGGTTCGCCATGCCAGTTAGCAGTACGCTTTACTAAATTTTGCTCGTTTCTTCTCATAAACTCTGAAAATGAAATAATGTTTAGGCTTAGCTTGGTTCTCGGCTTGCAAATAGTAATCAAATCATTTGTGTATTGATCCCATTTATTAGCAAGATCATCATTTTTATCATACATAAGCAGTTTTGCTTTTTCTGGTGTAAACTGTGCATGTGTGTAAGATTTAAATTTTGGAACAAGCACATAGCCATCGAAGCTTACAATTTTTGTTTCATCCTCAACATATTTCCAGCGTTTTAAAAATTTTGTAGTAGTAAAGACAGAAACTACTTTATCAAGTTCGCTGTCAATAACAACAAACTTTCCTTTTTGATAGCTTACGACTGTACACCAATGTTCCCAATTCTTTACACTCAAAATGCAAGGATAACCTTTTTTAAGAAGTTGAATTAACATTTTGCGTGCATCATCCGGATTGCTGGATTGAAAATGTTTCAAGCTGCAGTTAAACCTTCTTGCTGCTCTTGTTAATCCAAATTCATCTGTGCCTGCCCACCAAGTGCTTCCGGAAATTTGACCAATCTGGTTTTCATCTTTAAATACACCAAGCATTACTAAGGCATATTTTAATGCGAATGGACCGCATTGATATTTATTTGGTTGAGGATAAAAACTCATTTTCTTACTCGAGTTCACTTTAGACAAAAATAACAAAAGTTTTGAATAGCAAAACGATTTTGTTTAGTTTGGCACAAAAATTTTGAGAATTATGAAAGTTGCAGTCGTTTACAACGAAACTATGCCTGAGATTTACAATAAAACTCTCGGCATTAACAAAGACATAGATTTTAAACCTCTCTTTACTTTGGCTTCACCAGACCCAATCTCCGAGTTTGAGTTAATTGCCAAATCAATACAAAAAATTGGTTACGAGGCATATACCTTAAATATTAAGGATAGTTTAAATACTTTTATAAAGGATTACGATAAAAACAAGCCCGATGTTGTTTTCAACTTGGTAGAAATATTTAACGACCAGCCCCGTTTAGAAATGCACTTTACAGGATTGATGGAGCTGATGGGAGTCGCATTTACTGGCGCGCCTCCAATGGCACTTGGTACTTGTCAAAATAAAACATTAACAAAAAGAATACTTAGTACGCTTGGTATTAGAACGCCGCATTATAAAATTTTGAATGATATGAAAGATTCATTTAGGCTGGGCTTACACTATCCTCTTATTGTTAAACCGGCTTGGGAAGATGCAAGTGTTGGTATAGATGATAACTCGATTGTTTACGATGTAAAAGCTCTTAAAAATAGAGTTGAATATGTTTTAAATTCCTTCAATCAGGCAGCGTTAGTAGAAGAATTTATTGTTGGAAGAGAATTTAATGTAGCTGTATTTGGCGATAAAGAACTGAAAGTACTTCCTATAAGTGAGATTGATTTTTCTGCAATGCCAAATTACCTTCATCCGATTGTTAGTTTTCACGCAAAATGGGACCCGTTACACGAAGCTTATCATAAAACTGTTCCTATTTGCCCCGCGCAAATAACCAAAAAAGTGCGCTCAGAAGCAGAAAACCTGGCTCTTCAATGTTACCGTGCAGTTGGAGTAAGAGATTACGCTCGGGTTGATATGCGCTTATCTAAAAACGACAGTAAATTGTATGTACTGGAAGTAAACCCTAATCCCGATTTACAAGAAGGAGCAGGATTTATGCGTTCTGCAAAATATGCAGGTTACTCATACAGAAAAATGTTGAAGATGTTAATTGATCTTGCATATCAGCGTAAAATTGAAAAGGAGAAAAAATAGTCGGCATATTAATGTTCTGTAATCTTTCGGCTTATACTAAGTTTTCAAATTTTAAAACTTGTAAATTAGAATCAGAAATAACATCCTAAAGAAAAATTGCTAAGTAAATAGATATGAACAATAAGAGACATACAATTTTAATTCTTGAAGATGATGAAATCATTCTGGACATTTTTACTAGAATTTTCCAAAATGAATTTAATGTTATACCTTGTTTAAGTATCGAATCGTTTTATAGTTACCTAAAGAGTTCTAAAGTGAATCTTTTTCTTTTAGATATGGCATTAGGTTCGCACAAAAACGGTATAGATTTAATTAAGGAATTGCGAAATTCGGAAGAACACAACAACACACCAATTGTTGTAGTTAGCGCTCATTCATACATTAGAGACGAAAAATTAGCTTTAGCAGCCGGAGCAACAAAATATATTAGAAAACCAACAGAGAATAAATACTTAGTAAACGAAGTGAAAAAAGTTTTAGAAAACAAACAGTTCTAAGTTAGCCTTTATTGAAGCGGGTACAAGTTCCTCTTAAAACTAAATTTGTATCTACTACAATCTGTTTTGCAACATATTCCTCTCTTTTTTCAATATTCTCGAAAATCATTTCCATAGCGTGCTTGCTAATTAATTCTGTTGATTGATCCACACAACTAAGAGGCGGAGAAAGAAAGTTTTGAACCTTAGCATTTCCAAAACAAATAACATCTACATCATCAGGAATTTTTAAGCCTACTTCATTTGCAGCCATATAAACACCAAGTGCAACCGGATAAGTAACTGCAAATATTAAATCGGGCAGATTGTTTTCTCTGTATAACTTCATAAAAGATTCGTATCCGTAGTTTTCGCCAAATCCGCCTTCGGTTACCCAGCTTTCGCTAATTTCAATTCCATACTTTTGCATCGCCTCAATAAACCCGGCTTTACGCTCTCTTCCAATATTAATTTTTTGATAACCGCCAAAATGAGCAATTCTTTTATAGCCTAAATTTATAGCGTGTTCAATAGCTTTAAAAGCGCCGCCCCTATCATCAACACGAACAGTATTATATCCGTTAGGAATTTCAGGAACTCTGTCCATAAAAACCAAAGGAACGCCGCGCCTTTCTATAACTTCAAAGTAAGAATAATCTGTTGTTTCTTGAGTAATTGAAATAATTATTCCATCAACCTTCATAGCAAGAAGAGTTTGCAGATGCTTCTTTTCTCTTTCAACACTTTCTTGTGATACAGTAAGTATTATTTCGTAATTCTTTTGAAACGCCAAATCATAAACACACTCAATTATGGAACCAAAGAAAAAATGAGCAATCTTAGGAACTACTAAACCGATAGTGTTAGACCTGCGAGCAGATAAATTTCTTGCCATTATGTTCGGTGTATATCCCATTTCCTCGGCTATTGTCTTAATTAACTTAGTGGTCTTTGGGGATATATCCGGATGGTTGCGAAGTGCTTTTGATATTGTAACTGTAGAAAGATTCATTTTTTCAGCAATATCGTTTAATGTAACTGCTTTTTCTCTCATAATGCCACTTAATTTGGAATTTACTTTATCCTTAACTTTATAACTGTAAAATACTTTTATTTTTTAAGATATATACTCAGAAAAACTATTTATTATACTTTTTTATAACGAGGTACTTTAATTCTTTTTCGCCAACATTTCTGATTCCATGCTCAACATTAGAAGGACAGTAAAAACTTGCGTAACCTTCTACAATTTTGGTTTTGCCTTCAAGATATATTTCGGCTTTACCTTCAAGGATAAAAAAGAATTCATCTTCTTGATGAACATGTGGTGCGTGAGTTGCAGAATTAGGTGCAACAGAACTCATTTTAATTGTTCTACCATCTAAAAAATCTTTATCTACAAACCAATACTGATAGCCAACTTTAGTTTTTTCTATCATTTCAAAATTAAAAATGGAAACACAGTTATCTATAGTGAACTCTTTATTTTCTTGGGCGAGTAGTGTTATGGATAGGAACGAAAAGATTAACAGTGCGATTTTCATTAAGAACTTCTCCAAGTAGTTTAAAAGAAAGCGGCGGGCAATACCGCCGCTTAAGAAGATTATTTCACGAGCATCATCTTTTTTGTTAAACTTACTTGTTCTGTATCTAATTTATAAAAATATGCACCAGAGCTTAACCTAGAACCATCAAAATTGTATGCGTGCACGCCTGCAACTAATTCCTGATTAACAACTGTGGCTACTTTTTCGCCTAATATGTTGTACACACTTAGATTAACCAAACTGTTTTTTGGCAGATTAAATGTAATTCTTGTAGTTGGGTTAAATGGATTAGGATAATTTTGCTGCAAACTAAAATCCGCAGGAATGCCTGCAGAAGGAACTATATCAGTTCCGCCTGCTTTTTCCCATTCTGTTTTCTTTGCAGGAAACCAGTTTAAGTCTCCAACCGGAAAGCTTTTTTCAGCAGCAGTAAAAGCCGGATTTGTAGAAGTAAAAGCTGCATTAAACTCATCGCGGTAATAAGTAATTGGTTTTCTATCCATATCATGCAGAGCAGCAAGCCAAAGATTGGAAGGTGTGTTTTTGGTTTTGTTTCCACCAGCAGGGTCAAGATACCAGAGCATTAAGTTTGTCATTAATGCTGGAATATTTGCAAGTGTTACATTCATTTTAGCAAAGGCTTTTGTAGAATCGGGCCCTAATTTTTTATTGATGTGCCAGGATAGCGGTGAACCTTCTGTAATAGGAACTGCCTTATGATCATCAAAGAATTTTTGACCTGCACTGGAAATGCTGTAAACATTGTTTTTTACTATCCATTTAGTAGTATCATTTGGAGCCGAAAAAATCCACATCATTCTGTTCAATCCGTTAGGTAATTTTTCACCAGTATTTGCCCACTCTGCTGCGCGGGTTGCATCGGTTGGATCTGCACCAGAAGCAAATCCATCAACAAAAAGATTATTTCTAATAATTATGCTCTTTCCTACGTTACCTAACGAAAGTAACCCATGAAAGCCCATTCCGTTAATAAATGAATTATGATCAATTAGAGCAAACTTGATGCCGCCTGTACCTGCTAATGGATTTGCAAAATTATAATGGCGTATAGGTCTATCTAAATAATTAACAAAAGTGTTGTTAACTAAAACTAAAGAATCGCAAGAGGCTTCGCGAAGGTCTAAACCTTTTCCAGCGCCTAAATTTGAAGTACTTAGTGCGCCCATATTTGCAAAAATTGTGTTTGTTACTCTAATTTTTGCAGTTGCGCTTCCTGTTCTAATATGCTGACCGTTGATATTATTAAAAATACATCTGTCAACAATTATAGTTGAACCGGCTCCGGTGGTATTAATTAAACCGCCTTGAACATTATTGAGATGCTCTGGCATTAACTCAAAAAAGCCAGAAACTGCAATGTTAGATATTTCTAAATTGCCGCCTACTAAAACAAAAAGGTTGCCAGGAGGGTTTTGCGGGCTTGAGCCTGTACCTGTTGGGTGCTGATAAATTATTGGTTTTTTACCTCCTGCTGCACCTCTAATTCTCAATGTGAATCTTGAAGATACGTTAAATATTTCTGTGTTTAGATAAACACCACCGGCTTCAAGTTCGTAAATTCTAGTTGCAAGAATGCCTTTGTTAGCAGCAGTATCTGCTTTAATTTGTGCTACTAAGAATGTAGCGGGCGTTCCATCGTATGGTTTTAGCCTTAATACATTTTGAGCTAATGAAATGGAAGTAAAAATTAGCACTAATGATACAATTAGTAAGTTGTACTTTTTTAGTTGCATACTGCCTCCGTCTTTGTTGTTTGTTAGTTTATTTATAAAGAGATTTTTACGCCAAAATCAGCAGTTGTTCCATATCTTTCGCTGGTGTTCAATATTTTGTATCCGTTAACACGGTTAAATATTGTGTTCTCTTCTTTTATATCTGTTAAATTGCTGATGTTAAGGATTGCAGAAATATTCTCTGTAATTTGCTGCTTAAGCGCTAAATCTATTCTTGTGTAAGGATTTCTAATTTGATCTCCACGACCTGAAGGAGTAAATGAAATATTGTACTCTGATTGGTGGAACACAGAAATTCTGAATGAAAATCCTGCAATATCGTAGCCTAAAGAAACATTACCAAAAAACTTTGGCTGGCTTTCTAACTGTTGTTTCACTTCAATCGGGCGTTCTTCATACCTATAAAATGGAAATGGAAATGGCTGAATAAAGTATTTTATTGTATCAGTCTTTGATGCGATCAAAAACGTTTCTGAACGAACAAAAGATGCATTGTAGCTAAGAACAATATTCTTTAATAATCCAGGCAAGAATCTGAAATTGATCTGATGCTCAAATTCAACGCCCCATACTTTTGAAGGTTTAGGCGAATTATATGGCACTGTTAATGAATAAGTTCCGGTATGTAATGATTTCCAGTTAAGTCCTAAACTTTCTATCATTTTATTTCCAGAGGTATTCAAGCCGCTAAGTAAATGATACATATCTTCGATCTGCTTGTAAAACGCAGACACTGAGACTAATCCGATATCATTTCCGTAGACCGAAGTATTTATTTCAAAATTCCAGCCTTGTGCAGTTTTAAGCAAAGGATTGCCCAAAATTAATTGCTTGGTAGCGCCTGTAGCTTGCGGGCGCCATGCAAAATATGTGTTAAGCCTGTAATTAAAATCTGGTCTTGATAATGCTTTGTAAGCTGCTAAACGAATGCTTAAATACTCTGTTGGTTTAAAATTCAAATGGAAGTTAGGTAAAACAATAGTTTGCTTAAAAGCTGCTGAAGTATCTCTTGAAGCATCTTGCGGAATTGGAAAACCTCCAGTTTGAATTGGTGAGTATTTTGATTTATAAAAATTATCTTCACTTTCTATACGAACGCCTGCAATGAAGGTAACTTCTTGCCCAATGTTTAATGTATTCATTATATAAAAAGATGAGATTGCTTCAGTAATATCATAGTAATTTGCCTTCTCAGATGGGTCAAAATTAAATTCTTTTACTATGCCGTTTCTATCTACTCCTTTCTTATTTAAATCATACCATTGACGAAGTTTATCCCTATTTATCAACGGATACATACTGTACAAATCGTACATAGCTCTTGCATCTGGATTGCCGTCCAAAAACTCGCTGAAAGCTACAGAGTTGTTGATAGGGTTTTTTAAAAACCGCTGGAAAAAAGCATCGAATAATGTTCCTGATAAATTTTTGGGTACAATTGTACCGTTATCCAGCATAGTATATGGCTGCCAATAGCCTAAATAATATGGCGCAAATGATAAACTAGAGATATTTGATCTTGATTTGCTTTTATATTTACCGCCAGCTTTAAGCTCGCCAGAAAACAGATCGCTTAAATTATATTTTTTAGTAACATTAAGGTAAGCAGATTTTTCTTTCTCTAAGTTTTCTTGAGTTATATAATTTGCATCGTACAAAGTAGCAGCGTTAAAATTATTATATGCAAAAGGTATTAGTACTTCTGGGTTAGTTTTAGGTCTTGGGGCAACTTTCATACCCGCAGTATTTAAAATAGAAGGTTCAAGAAAACTTAATTCAAAATCATAAGGAAATTCACTATTAGACTGTGCAAAGGAAAGTCCCCAAGTAAATTTCATCTCGAATAAATTATTATCGCCCGTTAGTGCGGTATTAAATGTTGTAATTTCTTGCTCTCTATCTCTAAAGCCGTAAGTTACAGTTCCGCCAGTGCCGCCGCCGGCTGGATAATCTCTCGTATGCCTTAAATAATCGCGCGAAGTACTATTGAATACTGTGTTGAATTTAACAGATCCTTCATCTGGAGTGGCGTAATCTAAAAGAACACCAAAACCGTTTCTCTTTCTAACTTCTTCTGTGAAGAAAAGTTTAAAGTTGTTAATCTCATAATCCGTTTGATTGTTGATTGTCTGGTCATAATCGAGATCAATTTTTTCATTGCTTCTAATCTTGTTTTCTAAATTGCCGTTAAGCTGCACCCCTAATAAATTGTCAAAAAACCTTTCTCCATATTTGAAAGAAAAATCGTATTGCGAAGCAGATTTCATTAATTGATTATAATTTCCTCTTGCTATTACATCAAGTTCCCGCAAAGATGGAGCCTTTTTTGAGACTAAATTAATGCTGCCGGCAATTGCATCTGCATCTTTATCTGGTGTTAAAGCCTTAAATAATTCTATACCTGCAAGAGAGCTTTGAGAAATAGTACTTAAATCTAATCCTCTGCTGGAAACATCAGTTGAAGCCATTCTTACACCATCAATTGTAACTGCGGTATATTTATCACTTAATCCGCGGAGTATTACTTTATTAGCTTCGCCGCCAGATCTCAAAATAGAAACTCCCGGGAGCCTCCCAATAGATTCTGCTGCATTAACATCTGGTAGTTCTTTAATCTTCTGCTCAGAAATTATATTTACTATTGTGTTAGAAGAAATCTGTTGATTTATAGCTGCTGCTTGACCTAACGCCTGCGCAGAAACAGTTATAGTTTTACCTTCAATTGCATCTGTGTTAAGTTGGAAAAACATATCTATAACTTGTTTGTTCCTGAAAATCATCTCAACAAATTTTGTCTTATATCCAACGTAAGAAATTCTAACATTGTACTTGCCATCTGGAATATTTGTAATTCTATATTCACCTTCAATATCACATGCAGAGCCGAGAGAAGTACCAACTAAAAACACAGTTGCACCTACTAACGATTCTTGTGTAAGTGAATCAACTACTACACCTTTTAATGTACTTTGAGCAAATGTGAATGATGATAGTGTAAAAAAGAACGCTAATACAATCTTACTCTTGTACAGTGATTTCATATTCTCCTCATTAAAGATTTTACATAAAAAATAAACAATTACTTAAACGCTAACTTTATTGCTGACTTAAATTGCGGAATTTCTGATTAATCTCCAAGAAAAATCGTTTGTTGAATGAATTTTTTTGAACGGAAAAATTTTAATTATCAAATCTCAGCTCTAGATTCCTTTCGTAAATTGATGCAGAAGTTGCGAAAATGCTTCCATTTTGAACTTTGTCAATCACTCGAAGGTCGTTTACTTCAATACTTTTTCTGCTGATAAAACGCAATGTATCTGAACCACCACCACTTACATAAGTATATTCATTCCCAGTTTGGCTTATAAGAGTTGGTACTTCTACTACTGTAACTTTTTCACTTAACTTTAGTAACAAGTATCTATCAATTATAGAATAAGAAAGAATCTTAACAGGTTCATTGCTCTCTGGATTCCACATTCCGTCAAAAGTCCATTCCGCTGTAATTTGATTTTTTGTTGGCGATCCGTGCGCTGAATTAAGATTGTTTTCATTCCAATCTAAGGCAACATTTGACTTGTTATCCGCGAAATAGTATCTGTGTCCCCAATTAAAAGGTCTGTCCCTTTCTGGTTCGTTTGAATATGTAACACGGTAGATTGGACGTGTGCTCATGTTATCTGAAAAAGTACAATCAATCAAATAGAATTGTGCTTCGTAATGATGGCGCGCGAGTTCAAAACCGAAAATGCCGTCAAACTCTGAATTAACAATTACAAATTTCTGATTGATGTTATCTCCGCCTGCATGCCAAAGTGAAGCAGTTTTTTTTACCTGGAAAAATTTAGAACTACGGATAAAGCACCAGCCGCGCGGACAAACAAAATCTACAGCACCAACAAAATAACAGTTGGCATGATAGTACATTCCAGTTTTGTAGTTCCAAAGAGAAACTGTATCTCCGCCTTTACTAAGCAAGTTGCAATTCAGTAAAATCGTTCTTGTTCCGGTTCCATAAATTGTAAAAGCATGCGGGCCAATTTCCGGCTGAGTATTTTCTACAGTAAAATTCTCGAGAATAAAATCATCGCCTTTAAGATTTATTACGGCAGCGCCTATAGAATCTTTGTTGGCAACCCAATCAGTTCGGAGCTGAGAATGCTGAAGAATTGTATTTTCTCGGCTTTCACCGCGCAAAGTAATATAGTCTTGATCTATGCGGATTTTTTCGTTGTACACTCCATTTTTAACATAAATAACAGTTCGTTGATAGTTAAAAAGAGGCAACGATTGAATTGCAGTCGTAATCGTTTTGTAATCTCCGCTTCCATCTTGAGCAACAGTAATAAATCTTTTTTCTGTAGCAAAAAGACAAATTGAGTAAATAAATACTATAAGCAATATTTGTTTAATTGATTTCAATGCTATTTAATAATTACAGCATCTTGAGAAACACCGGCGCCAAGTTGAGTTTTCGCTTTTAATTCAGAAGCATTTTTCCCTTTGAAAATAATGGATGAACTTTGTGCGCCATCAATTTTAAACCAATGTCCTGCAGCTTCCGGTTCAAAATTATCAAACAAAACATTTTTGCTTTGATGAATTTTGACAACTGGTGATTGAGCAGCAATTTTAGTAGATGAAATCTCTATCCCATCTGCATCGTAAATAGAAATACCTCGCTCAGCTTTCATTACGCTATTTTCTATTTTAATATTTTTGATGCTCATTTCTGGCAGCCCTTGAATTACAATTGCATCTTTAGCCCCATCGCAAAAAATATTTTTCATGTAGATATTTCTAAATATTGGCGTGCTTTCACTAACCGATTCGGTTTTAGCTTCCTTAACTTTTTCATCGGCAGGTTTATCATCTGCAGGAGAAAATCCGCCGTAATACATATTGAAACTCAATGCATCAGTTATTATATCTTTCATAAAAATGTTGCTAACCCAAATATTTTCTACTACACCGCCTCTTCCGCGAGTGCTTTTGAATCGTAATCCTATAGAAGTTCCAATAAAATTACAGTTATCTACTTTAATATTACGAACGCCGCCGGACATTTCGCTGCCAATAGTAAATCCGCCGTGAGCGAAATAAACAATGCAATCTTGAATAACAACATTTTCTGTTGCTCTTCCACGCTTTCTACCTTCTTCATCTCTTCCAGATTTCATACAAATTGCATCATCACCAACATCAAACTTAGAATTGTAAATGAACACATTTTTACTTGCGTCAATATCAATTCCATCGCCGTTTTGAGAGTACCAAGGGTTGCGAACATTAACATTTGTAACTAAAACATTTTCGCATAGAAGAGGATGAAGATTCCACGCTGGCGAGTTTTGAAAAGTAACACCATCTAACCAAACATTTTTACATTCGATAAAACTTAACAGAACAGGACGAAAGAAAGTCTTATAGTTTTCAGCTTCCGCGCGAGTAATTTTTCTTCCCTCTTTCTTAAGTTTATCTGCAAACTCTAAATATTCTAAAGATTCTTTAGTTGGATACCAATTATCCCCTTTTGCATTTACAACACCGCCAGCTGCAACTAGTTTATTCCATTGATTGGAAGTAAGTTTACTTTTTTTTACATACCGCCAAACTTCGCCGCTGCCGTCAATAATTCCATCGCCAGTAATTGCAATGTTTGTAAGATTCTTGCCATTTATAGGCGAAGTACATCTATACTGATCAAGCCCTTCCCAATTACTTTCAATTAGTGGGTAGTCATCATAATTTTTAGAGAATTGAATATGTGCGCCAATCTCCAAATGTAGATTGACATTGCTCTTGAAGTGAATTGGACCAGTAAGCCACATTCCAGCAGGCACAATTACTTTTCCGCCGCCGGCTTTTGAACACGCTTCTATAGCCTTTGTAAATGACTCCGTGTTCAATGTCATTCCATCTCCAACTGCGCCGTAATGTTTTATGTTGAAAGTCTTGTTAGGAAATTTCGGAATTGTAAGGGCTTCCATTTTGAAAGGAAGGTTTTTAAAATACTTTGCAAAATCATACTTTTTTTGTGCTAATAAACTGATGCTGCATAGAAGCAAGAGATATACAATAAATATTTTTTTCATTGGTCACCTAAATTTTAGCAAGCCTAATTTTTAATTTTCTTCGGTAATTAATTTATAACTTGTAAATAATTTCATTTGCATAGAATTTATCTTTATTTCTCAGTGCTTAATCTTGGCTTTTTCTAATTCTATTGCAGCAAGTAAAAATGGTCCGTAACCTTTAAAATCGTTAGTACGAAGTTTCTCGCTCATATAGTATTCAAAACTTCCATCGCGGTATGGGTTGCCGCCAAGCCCGGCAACAGAACAAATTTTTGTAAGATTGATTAAACCTTTCTCATCAACTACAACAAATTCTCTTATAATTCCGTCCCAAGATTCTTTAGCAGCCTTCAAAAATTTCTTATTTAAGTAGCCTTTATTTACACCTTTAACAAATGAATAAACAAACATAGCAGAAGCAGAAGCTTCTAAATAATTTGGAGTTCTGTCCGGTAAATCCAAAATTTGATACCAAACTTTTGATTTCGAATCTCTATGTTTCAGAACAGCATCGCTCAATTCTTTTAATTGATTAAGAATTAATTTTCTCTTTGGATGATCCTTCGGAATGAAATCGAGAACATCAACAAGAGCCATCATATACCAGCCGACAGATCTTCCCCAAAAATGAAGAGAAACACCGGTTTCTTTGTCTGCCCACTTCTGTTCTTTGCTTTCATCCCAAGCGTGATGTAGAAGCCCGTTTTTTACATTTTTTGTTTTACTGTAAATCAACTCGAACTGATGAATTATATCATCAAAATCTTTTGAGGAATTAAACATCTTAGAATACTCGGAGTAGAAAGGTGCGCCCATGTATAAACCGTCTAACCACATCTGCCAAGGATAAATTTGTTTGTGCCAAAATCCATTAGATTTTGTTCTTGGGTGAGTTGAAAGCTGATGGCGAAGTAAATCTGCCGCTTTTCTATATCTTTCTTCTTTTGTCTTTTGATAAACAAACAACAAAGCTCTCCCAGGACCAATTTGGTCAATGTTATATTCGTCAACTTTATAAGTTGTTATGCTGCCATCCGGCTGAACATTTTGATCGAGATTGCGTTTAATGTACTCGTAATATTTTTTATCCTTTGTATGATAATACATCTGCCTAATTGCGTTAAGCATCAAACCTTGCTCATAATTCCATTTTTGCTTAGTCGGGTTTTCATCATACACAATATAGTTTGGAGTTCTCTCAATAAAAGATTCTGCTATTTTCTTAGTCCAGCTATCATTTGTTTTTGCATTCTGAGCATAAGAAAAATTTGATGATAAAAAAGCAAACATCAAAAACAACTGAAGATTAATTTTCATGACCTATTCCTATTATTACTTTATTTGAATTATAGATATTAGAACATTGTACTCATTTTAAAAGAAGCATTTTTCTTGTTTGCACAAAACCACGTCCTGAGCCAGACGAAGGATTTCCGGCTGTTAAACGGTAAAAGTAAACACTGCTAGATAATTGAAAACCTTTCCTACCGGCAGGCAGATTGAGAATTGAGAATTGAGAACTATAAATTCCGGGTTGCTTGAATTCATCAACTAATGTTGCTACTTCCCTTCCAATAACATCGTACACTTTTAAAGTTACGTGGTTTGCTGCTTGTAGTTTATAGCTAATAACTGTATTCGGATTGAACGGATTTGGATAATTCTGTTCTAATATGAATGATGTTGGTGATTCATCTTTTATTACAGAAGTAAAAAACTCATCATACTCATATGCGCCTAAGTCCGGTGCGCTTCCTTTATAAGCTATACCAACATCGGTTCCTTTATCAATAAACTGACTGTTCTTTGAGGGTCTAAGAAATTTTAAGTCTGGCAAACTTCCATCTTTTTTTCTTGGACCACGGACTCCTGTTGTATCAATTGAAAGAAAATCTTTATCGGTTACCGAAATTGGTAAATTCCATGAGTTTGTGGTTTGCACAGTTTTACTTATTAGATTAACCCCGGTAGATATATATGAAATACAATTTTTGACTGTTACTTCACTTGTAGCTCTAATTTTTCCGGGAATTGCAAAGTTAAGCGAACCGTTTCTAAAAGCGGTGCAGTTGAGTAGAATCATACTTCCATAATTATTGTTTTGATCGTAACCTTTAACTCTATTATCAAAACAAAGAGAGTTTTTAATAGTAACATTGTTTCTAAGGCTGTCTTTATTAGAGTTATCTCCGCCTCCCATTTTAAATCCATTGCCGTTTCCTGAAGATGCCGAGCGGTTTTTTAAATAACCATTCATAAAGCTCCAGCAGTTTTCAATTATGGTATTAACATTATCAGAAGGGCGCAAATATCCATCCCAGCCATCATCAGAATTCTGCCAAGCTCTGCATCCGTAAAAATAATTATCTGTGCCTACATCCAACTTGGGTGCAAATCCATCGGCATTACCATTTGAAGGGTCTGCATTAAAATAGGAATCACAATTAATAATTCTATTGTTCGAAGCTCCGCCGCCTAACTGCAAACCTGTGTCTTGATTCTCATAAAATGTACAGAACTCTATAACATTGTTGGAGCCGCTTATATTCATTCCATTATCGCCAGCGCCTTTAATATCTAAGCCTTTCATATACCAATAATTTGCTTTTAGATTTATGCCTCTGTTACTGCTGCTAAACGGAAGCGACGAGCAATCCAACAAAGCTCTTCCATTCTCACTTACTAACAAATATATTTTTGAATCTACAGTTCCACTTTTTGTAATATTAATTGTAGAGTTAATTGAATAAGTACCAGGCGCCAGCAAGATCGAATCACCAGCAGCTACTTTTCCTGTAGCAAAAGCAATAGTTTTAAATGGATTGCTTTTCGTTCCATCGTTAGAATCGGAACCATTTGGTGCTACATAATAAGTTTTACCTATGGAACTGTTTACAGCAAAAATTATTATTATTAAAAGTAGTTTTATGTTAAGACAATGCTTATTCATCAATTTACCTTTATCAATTACTTTACCGTTTACTATAATGCAAATTTGTTCTCTTTTTTTCAAGGGAAATCGTATTAGTCCTGATTTTTATTTCGGTTCTGTATTAGATTTATCTGATATATTCATCATCTTAGTTTAGGATAGAAATTTTTGTTGCAATTACTAAAAATATTTTTGATTTTAATTTTAGATAAATAGACACTATTCAATGCCTGCGAAAAATTTAATTTTTCAAAAATTGAAATTACTTTTGCCTGTTAATGCATTAATTATCGCATTAATTGCCGGCAGCATTTCACTCATTTCTATTTACGCAAATGTTCATTTTTACATACCAGGCACAAATGTTTTATCAGACGCAAGAGAGATTTTTAATTCGTTAGGCGCTGCAATCTCTGGACCAGTTGGCGGGTTTATAATTGGAACAATTTCATGTCTAATTTCACCTTCGGAAGAAATAAAATTTTACATAATATTTCAACATTGGGTATCTGCGGTGTGGATTGGCTGGGCATATAAAAAGTTAATTTTTGAAAAAATGAAAATGCCCGAGCTTATTTTGGGCTGGTTTTTTCTAATTCTCGTTTATTATTTCATTACATATCTGCCCGGCTATTTTATTACTTACTTTTTTTTCCCAAATGTTTATCATTCTTTAGTTGGAGGCGAGCTTCCTCCTGTTGAGACCTTACTAAAACTGTTTAGAGGCTGGGTGCCGGAAATCATCTTTACTTCTATTTACACTTCACTTGTTATAATTGCTCTTCCTAATAGATTTCGTAAACCGCTGTGGGGAAGGAGTATTAGTAAAGAAGATAACCAAGGTATAAAACAAATCAGCTTTTGGGGAAAGCGCTTTAAAATAAACTACTTGGCGGCGAGACTTTCGATTTGGTTTATATTACTGTTTACTATTCCATTAGTTTTTATCAGCATTCTAACAAGAAATTATTTTTTAGATTATTTCTTAAAAGCCGAAGCACTTCAGCAGATTGAAAGTATTGATAGAATTGAAAATATGGTAGAATTATCGGAAAATAATTTTACAGGGATTAAACCAATAATAAAAAACAATAATACTGCCGGAACGAGATTAGTTTTACTTACAGATGAAAGTTTCAACTTAGTGTATGGACAGCAATATTTTAGCACGCAATTCCAAAATAAAAATCTGCTCACCGAAGAAATTAAGAGTCAGATTCTAAGCAAAAAAAATGGTTCGCATATTGATGATATTGCCGGGTTTGCTGTAGCATTTAGATACAATAAAGAAAATAAAGTTTTTATTGTATCTTTTTCTCCGCCGGGTAAATACAACAATGATCTTCGGGAATTTGCAAACCTGATTACAAAAAATTTGGGAATTACCTTACTAATAATCTCGCTTGCTACAGGATTAATTATTTGGATATTAGTAGGAAATCCGCTAAAAAAATTAGCTATTGTTACCGAAAGAATTGGCAAAGGCGATTATAGTGATCACGCCTCATCACCGGAACTAATAGATGAAGTGTTGATTTTAGGAAATGCTATTGATAGAATGAAAAATAATATTCGGAATACACAAACCGAATTAGCCAATAGCGAATACAAATTTAGGACGCTTTTTGAAACTGCGAATGATGCCATCATTATAATCGAAAGCGATGTTATGATTGATTGTAATAATAAAACACTAGATTTGTTTCAAAGAACGCGGGAAGATATTTTGAATAGAAGCGTGATTGAATACTCACCTTCTCTGCAAACCAACGGAGAGCTTTCTTCGGAAGTTGTTAGCCTAAAGATTGAGGCTGCACTTAACGGAGTTTCACAATTTTTTGAATGGGATTTATTAACTCCAACTGGTGACGTTATTAATACAGAAATCAGCCTCAACAGATTTTTATTGGAAGACAAATATTTTATACAAGCCATTGTGCGTAATATTACAGAGCGGATTCAATACGAACACCAACTAATTGAAGCAAAGAATGAAGCAGAAAAAGCTGATAGAATCAAATCCGAATTTTTATCGCAAATCTCTCACGAAATTAGAACGCCTTTACATATAATTCTAAGTAACATATCAATTATTCAGGAATTGCTTGGAGAAGATGCAACTAAAGATCTTGTAAAGTATTGGGATAATGCAAAGAACGCAAGCAACAGAATGACAAGAACTATCGAGTTGATAATTAAAATGGCAGAAATTCAAGGCGGCGCTTATAAACCAAGTTTCATCAACTTTAATTTGGTGAAGGATGTGCTAAAAGATTTAATTGTTGAGTTCACAATTCTTGCTGAAAAGAAACACCTTACACTAGAGTTAATTAGGCTCACTAATGAAACAATAGTTTTCTGCGATAAGAGCAACATGATAAACATTGCAGCCAACTTAATTGATAACGCCATTAAATTTACTAAAGCAGGAAAAGTAGAAGTTGTAGTAGATAATTACGATGATAATTTTTTGCTTATGAAAGTAATTGATACCGGCTGCGGCATTTCTAATGACTATCTTCCAAATATATACGATATTTTTTCTCAAGAAGAGCAAGGACTTAACCGTACTTTTGATGGCAACGGCTTAGGGCTTGCAATTGCCAAACGGTATTGCGATAATAATGACATTAAAATTCGAATTGAAACAGAGAAAGGAAAAGGAAGTACATTCTCGTTATTGATTCCTAGAAAAAGAACTTAAGGGCGCCTCTAAAAATATCAATATTCTTTGCAGACTTTTAGTTTTCTTTGTCCCGCTTTGCGCATTAGCATCAACTTAACAAAAGTTTCTTATTTAGAATTTGTTCAATTTATTTTGTTTATAGAGCATATAGCTATTTTTTTATGTCATCCCTAAAGGGATTTTTATTCGTTTTGGTTTCGTTTTTCTATAAACCCAAAAAATTCATTAGAAACTGAATTTTTTGCCGAAGGCCGAAAGTAAAATGTTATTTCTAAACATTTTACTTTCGGGGTTAACCCCGACAAGC
>WPAE01000085.1 GCA_009773205.1 Ignavibacteria bacterium | reverse complement strand
CAAACGCATACGGCATAATGCACCGCAAGTAGATAATCTTCATGAAATGCTTATGAAGCTAACAGGCGGTAACGATCCTTCGCAAATTACCGGACTTACTTGGCAGACGCGGGTTATACGCTTATTGAATGACTTTTTCTATGGCTTCTATTAAATACTTTGATTGAACTTCTTTCAAGATATATCTTATTGTATTCTTCGCATCAAGAACAAACATTTGGGGTAGACTTCCAACTTGATATTTAATTCTCATTGGATCTTCAAATCCCTCCAGACCAATATGAATCCAATTTATTGGTTTGGTCTTTAGATATTCATCGTTTGTACTTAGACAGATAAACCGAATATCTTTATTATTAATAAAATGTTGTTGAACAGTATTAAACTCTCTAAAGTGAAGAGGATACATACAACCCCAGAAATACAAAACTTTATATTTTTCTTTTACTTCAGTTAATTCAAATCTTTTATCGTCTACTGTTTTCTTAGATATATCAGGAGCTGTTTTCTTAGATATATCAGGAGCTATTTGCCCAATTTCGATTGGTGGAAATTCCTTCCCTTCGTATTTAAGTAATTCTATATTCTTGCCCAAAGTATCAATGCTTGTAATTCTATATGTCGCTCCATTTAATGTGAATGGAACATACATTTGATCTAAGTGATCCTCTACGTAATCAAATTTATTATTGTTTAGTTTATCTAGCCATAGGAATGAATACTTGCTATAATTTTCTTTTTCAAGTTGGAATACAACAAGTTTGTATTCTATTCCAACATTTCTTAGCACTCCAATTCTAATACTATTTTTGTAGGTTGAAGTAGGATAAGGCATAAATGGATTGTTTTCAATTACCACAACTGAAGTGTCTTGCAAATGGATTAAATCAATTGTAAACTTTGTTTGAGTTTGGAAAAACAGTGTAATTGGTATCAGTAATATTAGAATTATTACTCTCACAAATCCTCCTTAGCGTATAACGGCGTTGTTTTTAAGCCGCCGCCCAGAATTTACCCGCATCTTTTAGGCGGGCAGCAATGCCGATTAGCAGCAACAACTTTTATTTACCTGTCCCGTGCTTTTTGCGGGATAAAAATGTTTCTTAGAAAAACCTACTTTAAAGAGTAACTAAGTTTTGTAACGTAACTTTCTAATTTCACAAATGCCGCACTGAAAATAGTTTACCCAGAGCTTGCCGAGGGGCTGTCCGTGTTGAGCGGCGGGTTATAAGCGACTTTATCAATTCATAATTTCCTTTTTAGGTTTTTTAAAAGATGCTTATCGTTCAACATTGCAAATGCTCTTTTTCTATCTTCTTCCGTAATGCTATAATTTGATTTAAAACCTCTTCCATATATTCCAAATTCTTTACCATATTGATTTTCTTCATACGACTTCAGTATCATTCGGACTTTTTCAGCAATAACACCATAATCGTAAGCTATCTTGAAAATATCTTTGGTCTTTATATTTGAGATTATGTATCGATGAATTACTCGATTTCTTTGATTATATAGATCGTTCAGTTCATTATTCAACGCATCATTTATAATTCCCAATTTATATGCATCTGAATATATCTTTCTTTCCATAAATCCTTTTTCATCATCAGATTGGAACAGATATTCTATTTCAATATCATCTGTCGCGAACTCCAATTGTTTATGCAAAATGATGCTGAGTCTAAGAAATGCATCGATCTGATTTGATGTAATTACAACAAGTTCAATGAATGAATCGTTGTTTAGAGCTTTTTGCCATAGATCAAATGAAGCAATCAACGAGCCAAGGAAATTATCATATTTTTTTAAGTTCGATGCTAATGTTCTATCTTTTAATGGAATTAAACGAAATGTATCCAAAACAACTTCAACTTTTTCTAACTCATCTTTAACAGCAACATTATCTTGATCCTTGGTCGAATAAATATACTTTGCCATACAGAATTGATCGTCAACTTGTGCATAAAAAACGCGGACATTAAATCCTTCCCCATCCATTCTATGAGGCAACCAGGATATTCTTGAGTTATTTTTTTGAACTGGTTGATTATTATTAACTCCTCTTTCTGAAAGAGGATAACAACTTATTTGGAAACAGCCAATTGAATTGTCATATTTTTCAAAACTATATGGTGATTCGTCTTTGAAATCTTGCACAATAACATTTTTGTATTGCCAGTCTATTGGAATGTTCATTATGAAAATGCCATTAGGTTCAGTCCAATCCTTCAACTCAAATCTATTATTTTTTACTTTATTCAATACTTGCTTACTCAATCTATTAAGAAATAATTGTTAGCTTATAACGACGTTGTTTTTAAGCCGCCGCCCAACAAAGCAATACAGCTATGAAAACAAATGCCGATGATTATTTTTCAATTCATTTTATTGACTACACTCAAAGAGCAACTAACTTTTGCAACATTATTTTTAAACCGCACAAATGCCGAAACGTTTAAAGCGGGCGGCTTGAAGAACTTGTTAGCAAGCGCTAGAACAATTCATTTTTTTCAATTTTGGATATTACATTAATTAATTCAGCGTCAATTTCATTTTTCATTATTTCGTTTACCACGCCCGAAGGGCTGAAACTTACACTAAATTCATTTTGTGACCAGTCAGAAAGTAAAGTGAATAATTCTTTACCAGAGACTAAAGATAAAATGTTTCCATCTTGCTTCTTTGTTGCTTTTATAATCTCTCTAGCTTGTTTATTAGCTGTTCCCAAATTAATAGAACTATAATTTTTGTTAATCTCCGTTGAGAGTGAGTCAAATGTATTCTCCTCAAGTTCTAACAAAAAGGCATCAATTTTATTTTTAACTTCATTTTCATTCGTTTTTGTTGTTCTCTTAGCAATTCTACTATTAATTACACGAGCTATGGCAGAAGGTATCACGAAATAATTCTCGATTTCTTTTTTAGACCAGATATGAACTTGGACACCTTTTGTTATTCCTTCCGAAATTCTCTCTGTTAATTGTTTTTCAGTATGATAATCCTTGTCAAAAATGCAATAGTTTATTACCGCTTCTCCAAATGAGTTTTTGACAAAAAATGAAGAACCAACAGCATAATTCCAACCACCCCAACCACCAATTGACATATGAGGAATGGAATCAAAAGGTTCTGTAGATTTAGGAAATATTTTATTTTGCAATATTTTCAGATACTTTATGTCTTTCCCCTCGACAATTATGAATTTTTTTGATCTCCATAATTTTGTTAGATGGATATTCTGTATGCTACCAGTTCTATTAATAATATTCTGAACTTCGGGAATTTTAGATGCAAATACTGATCGGTTTTTATGTTTGTCAACTATCAAAATATTTTCAGGGTCAACTTCTGATACGATTTCAATTGAATGAGTAGTGATTATTATTTGAGGAAAAAGATTCTTTAATAACCTTATAAGTTTTCTTTGTAAATCTGCGTGCATATATACATCTGGTTCATCAAGAATTACGACACTAAAATCTTTCGATCTTGTTAAAAACCACATCGTTTGTAACCACATTTGCAGACCGTGCCCCATATTTGAAACTTCGGCAACAAATTCTTCATTTCTAATATGCAAATACAGACTATCTTTTGGCATTTTTCCTTCATTAATTAGTTCAGTAACTATTACTCCAGGCCAGGAATCACTTACTAATTTTTGAAATGTTTCAAAGAGGTTTCTGTATAGAAATAATTGATTCCGAAAATGAGTGAATCCAATTTCTGAATTCATTGCACTTCTAACATATTCTGGGGTTAAAATTTCTTCTTGCTGTCTAACTGGGCCAACTTGCGGTAAAATACTAATGTAAGGTATATCGTTTTCTAATAATTTGGTTTTATTCCTAAACATTTTGGCAGATGAGTCATAGAATATTCCAAATATTTTGTTTTCACCGCCTAAATAAATATCTAATCTAATGTTGTTACTGAAAGTAGTTCTTAGCAATGCAGGTGGGTCTTGATAATGATAAAACATAGTTTCATAGTTTAGATCAGTGTCTTTTAGGGATGGAGAAAACCCACTGTTTTTTCCTCCAATGCTCAACCATTCAGGAGTGTTTTTAATGGGTAAGTTGCGAAATCTATTTGTAACAGTTGAAATAATTCCTAAAGCTTCCACAATTGTTGACTTGCCAGCATTATTTGCCCCAACAATGATATTCAAATCCTTAAACTCAATAAGATGATCTGAAAAACCTCTAAAATTATGTAACTGAATATTTTTTATCATAATTCAATATTGCTTGCTAACAGCGTTGCAACTAAACCGCCGCCAAGAGCAGACGGCTAAGTAATGTCAACGCTTTTTGTTTATTAAAAAACTACGTTACTGTCAAACACAGATTAACGAATTACTGTGCTTTGCAAAGCTAAACCAGAACAACTACTACGACCGCATCTTCACAGCGGTCGGTTTTGAGTTGCGGGTTAGTTTTAGGATTTTAATTACGTAACGATTTTGAAAACAACAACCAGCGCAACCAACTTT
>WPAE01000311.1 GCA_009773205.1 Ignavibacteria bacterium | reverse complement strand
CCGTTTTAAGCTTAATTCTTCTTTATTTTATTTCTTAGAAAGTCCAACTGCGGTTTTGGGAATCCATCCCTTCGGGATTGGACATAGTTATCCCCCAAAATGATTTTGTAATTTTTTTTTTGTTTGGCTTTGCTTTCTTTATGTGATGATTAGTTTACTATTGCCGATTTGCTTTACTCATCGGAACAAGCAAGAAACTCCCAATCATCCCGACAGTAATAGTGTTCGTATATCTTCATTTTTAGCTGCCTGCCACCGGTAAGAATTTTTGCCGGCAATTCAATAAACCAATCTCTGAATGTATTGTGTTCTTCTTTCCAATATTTCTTTATCTTGTATCTGAGCATTATTGATAGGTTATAGGCAAATACTCCTATCTGCCACAATAAATCATTTGCCTGGAAATTATTGGTTAAGGTTTTTCCGGCTAAGAGTTGGTTTTTTACTTGCTCTATCCAGTTCTCGCTTGTAGAGCGTTCGTTGTATTTTTCATGTAATTCTTGCACGGTTAACTCCAAATCTGAACAATAACAAGCGTATTGATAAACTCCAACTTGCTGTATTTCTCCAAAGTATTCTGCTTGTGTATAACCGATTAGTGTTTTTATTGCTTTTAGTTTTCTCTTCTTCTCCCATTGTTTTGCTTGATATTCAAATTCGCATACATATACATCAGCAGATACTGATTGCCATTGTTGGTTCAAAAGGAGTTCATACAAATTCTTTAACTTTACTTTTATCAAGTAATTCCATTTTAGTTCTTCAAGCAAATCTATTAACTCTCCGCTGAAGAATCCGCTATCGGCTCTGAAAAATATTTTCTTTACTGCTTTAGGTAAAATCTCTGCTGTTTGTTTTATAAATGACTTTATTCCGTTTGATGTATATGCCGAACCTGTTCTGAATCTATTATTAACAACTATTTTTAACTCACTTATAAATGCTATTATTGGATGATAGCTGTTAGCTCCTTTTTTATCCGGGTTATATCCTTTGGCTGATCCTTGTTGTTTTCCATATACTGTTTGAACTGTTGAATCACAGTCTATGGTTACTGCCGTTAACTGACTTTTTGTTATCCACTCTCTTACTTTTTTGAATGTGTATTCTTGAAAGAGAACCGACCCGTTTTGACCTAAGTTTTTCAACCGCTGCCCAA
>WPAE01000015.1 GCA_009773205.1 Ignavibacteria bacterium | reverse complement strand
CTAAGTGAGGTAATTAATGCCGCGCATTAAAAAGAAAAGAGTCGCAATACGTATAGACATGACTCCGCTTGTGGACGTGGCGTTCTTGCTATTAACATTTTTCATGTTAACAACAACTTTCAAACCACAGGAAGATGTGCAAGTTGTTTACCCAATGTCACACTCGGAGATTAAACTTCCTGAATCTAATACTATGCTCCTTTTTGTAGAAAAAAACGGAGCTATTTGGATGGGATTCGACACTCAAATTATGATGGACAGAATGTTTGGCGCTGAATTTAAGTATAAACAAGCAAGCCCAATTAAAAAGGAAGAGCTTGGTGAAACTTTAATGAAAGCAAGAATTGCAAACCCTAAACTTAGAACTATTGTTAAAGCCGATGCTGCTGCCGAATATGGCGTTATTGAAGACATAATAAATATTCTTGAGCAGGTTAAGATTACCAGGTTTAATATGGTTACTAATTTTGAAGTTAACAGTTAAAAAAGGAGATTAATATGGCCGGTGGCGCAGTAGGCGGCGATGGCGGCGGACAGAAACGGCAGCGTAAGTTTAGCAAACGTAAGCCCAAAAAGAGAGTTAGTATTAATCTTGATATGACTCCTTTGGTTGACATTGCGTTTCTTTTGTTAACATTCTTCATGTTAACAACAGTGTTCCGTTTGCCACAAACGCTCGAGATAAATCTTCCACCTAAAGATGTGGATATTAAAGTAGGCGAATCCAACCTTTTAACTCTGCGCGTTGATGAAAACATGCAGATGTATTGGAATGTTGGCTTTGAAGTCCCACAAAAAATTAAGTGGGAAGAAATGAATAAGTTCTTAAAGAACAAGAAAGCAGAAAACCCTAGATTCAATGTTCTTATTAAAATAGACAAGAAAGCTAAGTATCATATGATGATTGATATTATTGATGAATTGCGCATTACAGGCTTAGACCGTTATGCATTGACTCCAATAACAGAAAATGGCAAGAGCTACTTAAGGAGGAGACAAAAATGGCACAAACAGCAGCATTAGAACAAAATAAGGTGTATGGCTTTTTAGAACATAAAGCCATTTACCTCCGCAACTACATCATTGGTGTGGCGCTCGCTATTTTTCTTCATCTTCTCTTAATCGGTTCTTACTACCTTGCAGATGTTCTCTCTCGTGTTGAAGATGACGGAACTCCCGTAGTAAGAATGAAAATAAATTATAGCGATTTAGGCCCGCCACCATCAATAGAAAACGTAGCACCTCAAATTCAGGTTGCAGGCCCAGTTGCAGCACCAACTGTTGGTGTTCCAGTTCCTGTTCCGGATGAAGAAGCACCACCGGAACAAGTAATTGCTACACAGACAGAAATGGCACAGCAGCAAGCACCAGCTTTAGCCGAAGATTTAGCCGGTGGAGCCCAGATTACTCAGGATATTACAATTGAAGAACCGCCTAAAGATGAAGATCCGGATATGAATGCTTTTACAGCAGTAGAAAAACTGCCGGAAATGGTTCGGCATGTTTATCCAGAATATCCCGAAATAGCTAAACGTGCAGGTATTACCGGCAAAGTTTTTGTTAAAGTATTAGTTGATAAAGAAGGAAGACCGAAGAGAGCAGTTGTAATTAAATCGGATTCAGAACTTTTCAACCAAGTATCAATAGATGCTGCTATGAGGAGCGCTTTTACACCAGCTCTGCAAAACCAGCACCCAATTGCTGTTTGGATTGTTCTTCCTTACAGATTTACTTTAGAAGGACAAAACTAAGATGAACATGCAGAAACTAATGGTTTACATTGGTTATACTGCTGGAGCATTGTTTATTATGTTGGGAATAGCTGTTATGGTTACAGACCTATTCCCAACAACTATTAACGAGAATATTAAAATAATATTTGGGGTTGTAATGATTCTTTATGGATTGTATAGAATTGTAATACTATCTTTTAAGAACCAACAGCGAGATAGAAATGAAGAATCTGATGAATAAACTGCTTTCCATTTCCATCTTTGCATCGTTTTTGTTTATCGTATCCGGCTGTAAGCAAGAACCAAAAGAAACAGCAATTAAGGGCAGCTTGGTTTGTTATGCCGATGAATCCCTTTACTCTTTGATAAAAGCCCAAAGAGATACTTTTGTTTCTCTATATCCGCAATCACAAATAACAATTGAAAAACTAAGTGCGCGGGAAGGAATTGTTAAAATGCTTAACGGCGAGATAACAATGTTTGTAAGCTCTCGCGGCATTAATGAAGAAGAAAGTAAATTTATAGAAAAAACAAATTTGAAAGTTCGAGTAATTAAATTATGCTTTGATGGACTTACGGTAATTGTTGATACAAATCACTCAACCTCAAGAATAACTACTACAGAATTGAAACAACTGCTTCTTGGCGAGAGTAAAAAATATAGAGTGTTTATACCGGATCAAAATTCCGGTGTTTTTGAAAATTTGAAAGTAGAACTGCTGGAAAACAAAAAACCAAGCGGCGCTTTTATAGTAAAAAATGAAGCAGATGTTGTTAACAGTGTAATTAAAAATAAAAATTCCATAGGTGTTGTTGGATTGAACATAGCGAGAGAATCTAAAGGAATTAAAATTTTAAGAGTAGGAACAGATGAAAGATCGGTTACAGGCGGAGAGTATATTGAACCTGTAGCTGGTTATTTATCCAACGGAGAATATCCACTAATTAGAGTTTGTTATATTTTCTTAAACGAAATAGGAATTGGTCTCGGGTCTGGGTTTTCAACTTTTATGACAAGCAATCCAGGTCAAAAAATAGTTCTTGAACACGATCTTGGCCCGGCTACAGTTCCAATAAGATACAATAAGATGACGAGGTTAAAATGAAACGTATCCCTTTCTTCCTATTAATTGTCTTTTTGACAGCCAATTCTTTTGCGCAAGACAAAACTGCCGCAGCTCAAAAAGCATATGATAAGAAAGACTACAAAACAGCATTTACGCTAGCAAAAGAAATTTTAGATGCAGGAGATGCTGCCGGCGCAAACAGGTTATTCATTCAACTTAGAGAAATAAATTTTGACCCTAAGATTTATGAATATTTAGGCGATTCTTATACTAAAATGGGAGTTAACGAACTCGCCATCATTAATTACGAAGAAGCAGAGAAAAACGATTCGCTTAATGTTGATCTAAAGTTTAAGACAGCAGATGTAATGATTAAGCAAAAAAAATATACAGATGCCATTAACAAGTATCTAAAAATTCAAGCTATTGCACCTGCTAATCCAAAAGCATTTTTGGAAGCCGCAACTATTTTATTTAAAGCAAAAATGTTTCCGGATGCCGCGAAAATGTATGAAGGTTATCTAAAACTCGAACAATCTCAAGATGCTTATGAAAATATTACTCGCTCGTTCTTTGAAGCTAGAAACTGGGAAAGTACATACCTTTATGGAATTAAATGCGTTGAATTATATGGCGGAACTCCTATAATTAATAGATATGTTGCCACTGCGGCTTTGCAAACAAAAAGATTTGAAGATGCCGCTAAGTTTTATTCTCAAGTACCAGATTCGTTGTTATCTGTAAATGAATTGGAAAGAGTAGGGCGCACTTTCCAAATGGTTAACGATAACGCAACGGCAATGCTGTATTTTGAGAAAGTAATAAGATTAGATAGCACACGCAGCAGCATTTACTTTGAACTCGGAACTAATTTTTTCCGCCAGAAAGATTACGAAGGAGCGGTTAAATATTTTTCTGCCAAAACTCAAGCAGATTCTACTCACGAGCAGTCCTACAGATTTATGGGTTTTGCCTATTATCAAATGGGTAAACACGAAGAAGCAAGAGCCAACTTGCTCAAATCTGTTGCTCTAAACCCTAAAGAAATTAATACAGTCTATTTTTTAGCTCTTTCTTATAGAGGACTGGATTCGCTGGATAGAGCCGCAGACGTATATAAAGAAATAATTGAATTGATTGGAGATAATGAAGCCGAACATAAAGACAAAATATTAGAAGCCAACGCATTTCTTGCTTCGAGAATGATGGTTAAAAAGGCTTGGGCAGGTGCAATTCCTTACTTAAACAAAGTTGAAAAGTTAAAGCCAAGCTTAGATGTTTTCAGAATGCTTGCTTCATGCCATCTTTCTGCAGGCAATAACGATGCGGCAATCAACTACGCAAAGAGAGTGTTAAAGAGCAATCCGAATGATGCTGACATGAAGAAAATTTTGAGAGTATTAAGTGCGGATTAATTACCGCACTCTTTTCTAATAACGGAGATGTTTGTAAATGATAAACACCAGCGATCTTCATTTTAATCCTTGGCATCATGTTAGTCCCGGTAAAGAACTGCCAAATATTGTTAGGGCAGTAATTGAAATACCAAAAGGCTCGCAAGCAAAATATGAGTTAGATAAAAAAAGCGGCTTACTCAAGTTAGACCGTGTACTTTTTTCATCTGTGTTTTACCCGGCTAATTATGGTTTTATTCCACGTACAATAAGCGATGACAAGGATCCTTTAGACATTTTAGTAATGTGTTCTGTTGAAGTTGACCCCTTATGCATTATTGAAGCTAAAGTAATAGGCGTAATGGTGATGATTGACAACATGGAAAAGGATGAAAAAATAATTGCAGTAGCCAAGAATGATATTTCGGTTAATCATATGGACGATTTAAAAGATTTGCCTCCTCATACAACAGTTCAACTGCAAAGGTTTTTTGAAGATTACAAAAAGCTTGAACACAAAAATGTTGTAGTAGAAAAAATTGTAGGAAAAGAAGAAGCTTTCAAAATAATTAACGAATCAATCGAGCGTTATAATCAAGAATTTATTGCGGAAGATTTGGAATAATGATTTTAAACCAAAGCAACGAAACTGATGAGTCTAAGGGCAAAACGAACCAAATGAGTTATCTAACTTTGATTATTCTATTGGTTGGGGGTTCAATGCTGTTTATAATGGCATATTATCTTTATTTTCTTTTCGTATAAAATAAGTATCCCTTAATTTGCTTCTTGGTTTTTGTTTACTTTATACTTCCAGAAAAAGTAAAATGGAAGTCCGCTTAAAACAAGTATAAGCCCCATCATTGCGTTTTGTGTGTTCGAAACAATTGAGTTTACTAAGAATAAGAATGCAAACACAACAAAAATTGCTGGAGTAAATGGGTAGCCCCAAACTTTGTAAGGACGCGGAACCTCAGGCATTTTTTTACGAAGCACAAAAACTCCAAGCGCGCCTAACATATAAAAGAGCCACGAAGCAAATATTACATAATCAGTAATCATATCAAACGAGCCGGAGAGAACAAGAACGCAAGACCAAACACCCTGAACTAGTAATGCTGTATACGGAGTTCCAAATTTAGGATGAACATTTCCTAATCTTGTAAAAAATAAATTTGCCCGCGCCATTGCAAAAGGAACGCGTGCTGTAGATAGAATGCTTCCGTTTAAAGCTCCAAACGTAGAAATGATTACTGCTATCGAAATTAACGAAGCGCCGCTTGTACCAAAAATTTTTTCTGCTGCTGTTGCAGCAACAAGCGGTGATTTTGCCATTTCATTGATAGGCAGAACATATAAAAAAGCGATGTTAATCAAAACATAAACGGCAATTACAATCAAAGTTCCGTAGAATAGTGCTAGTGGAACGTTTCTGTTTGCGTTTTTTACTTCGCCGGATACGAATGTAATATTGTTCCATGCATCGTAAGCCCAGAAAGCACCAGCAAAAGCTAACCCAAGCATGCTGATAAAACCTGCTGTTGAATTTTGGATTAAGTTTGTTCCAGTATAAAGATTTGAAAAACTTCCGTTACCCAACAATAGTAACAAAAAAGTTATTAGTAAAATTGCCGCTATCTTTACAAACGTAACAACAGTTTGAACACTGCCTCCAAAAATAACTCCCACATAATTTATTCCAGTCAAGAAAGCTATAACTGTTATAGCTATAGCTTTAGTCCCAAAATCAACAAATGGATATATGTTTCCTACAAGTGGCATGTAAACAGCAAAATTCAGCCAATCTTTAGGTAATTGAGAATATTTAATAAAGTAACCTAAGTACTCTGCAAAGGCAAAAGCAATAGCAGCCTGGCTTCCGGTTTGAATAACAGAAAGAATAGACCAGCCGTATAAATAAGCGGTAAAGTCTCCATACATTTTTCTGAAGTAAATGTACTGTCCGCCGGTTGCATCTATCATTCCTGCAATTTCTGCGTTTACAAGCACAGCTATAAGAGTAATTAATCCGGCGGCAATCCACACAAAAATTAAAAGCTCTGCCGAGCCTAATTGACCCGCCATAGTTGCAGGCTTTCGGAAAATCCCAGAGCCAATCATTGAACCGGCTACTAACATCATTGCAGCAGTTAAAGTTAATCCCCTTATGAGTTCCGTTTTCTTTGTAGGTTCATTCATAAATTTTATTTGGCAAAAGTTGGAGCAAAATAAACAATCAAATTTTATTCTCAAACCAATTATGAAAAATTGTTTATTACAAATTTGTAGATAGCTATTCAAACACCCAATAAGTGAACAAAATATTTCTACTATTCCGAAAAATAATTATCTTCGCATAGCCTCATCTAAGTAAATACTTAGTATAGATAAAAACGGAGAAACAAAATGGAAGAGAATAAAAAAGAAAGTACTGCAAGCAACTTCGGGTTTTATTTTTTAATGGGAATTATAGGCATAAGCATACTTTATATTACAGGCTACTTAATTTACACTGCCATTTTTGGCTAAAAACATTTTAACACTTCATATTTAATGGCTCACAAAAAATCTGAACAAACCAGCTTTAGCGAAGTACTTAAAGCTATGGGACTTGTTTTCGGTGATATAGGAACAAGCCCAATTTATACTTTGAGTGTAATTTTTCTATTTACTGCACCAACGCCTGAAAATGTAATTGGCATTTTATCTCTTATGTTCTGGACCTTGATAATTTTAGTTACATTAGAGTACACTTTCTTAGCAATGAATCTCGACTCTAAAGGCGAAGGGGGAATTGTGGTGTTGAAAGAAATTCTGCACAGCAATTTAAAAAAAGGAAAATCTATTGCCTTTGTAACTTTTATGGGCTACTTGGGCGTTTCGCTTTTGATGGGTGACGGTATAATTACACCGGCAATAAGTATTTTATCTGCCGTAGAGGGATTGCAGTTAATACCAGGAATGGGTGCAATAAGCGTTGATACAATTGTAATGATTACAATAGTTATTACAATCATGCTATTTGCCATTCAATCTAAAGGAACAGACAAGGTTGCCTCTTCTTTTGGACCAATTATGGTACTGTGGTTCTCCTCACTTTTTGTAACCGGATTTTTTTCAACAATTAATAATCCTTCTGTTTTCTTTTCGTTAAGTCCGCATCATGGCTTACAATTTTTGATGAACAATGGACTTGCTGGTTTTATAGTGCTTTCCGAAGTTATATTATGCGCTACCGGCGGCGAGGCTTTGTATGCAGATATGGGGCACTTGGGGAAAAAGCCAATCCGTAAAGCATGGATATTTGTGTTTATCGGGCTGGTAATGAATTATTTTGGACAAGGTTCTTTTATAATTTCGCAGGGAGAAAACCACAATCCCAATTCGAATGTTTTGTTCTCTATGGTAAAAGCACAAGCCGAGTTTCTATACGTTCCATTTTTAATTTTAACTTTGTTAGCAACTGTAATTGCTTCGCAGGCATTAATAAGTGCCGTATTTTCTCTTGTTTATCAGGGAATAAGAACCCATATTTTTCCACTTACAAAGGTTAATTACACTTCCTCACATCTAAAATCTCAGATATATATAAATTCGGTTAATTGGCTGCTGCTTTTAGCAGTAATTATGGTCATTCTTATATTCAAAAAGTCGCATAACTTAGCAGCAGCATATGGATTTGCTGTAACTGCAACTATGGCAGTTAGCACTGTATTCATATTGTGGATTTATGCAAAGCGGAAATCGAAATATAAAGTAATAATTGCATCAATTGTGTTTATAGTTAACCTCGCATTTTTGATTGCTGTGTTTACCAAAATACCACACGGTGGTTTTTGGTCAATTATTATTGCAGCGGTTCCTTTTATAATAATTTTCATCTGGACAAAAGGCAACAAAGCTATCTATCGTTCATTCCGTTCGTTGCCGATAGATACTTATTTAGTTAGTTACGAACAAATTTACAGCTCGGGCAAACAGCTTCCGGGCACTGCGTTATTTTTTACTAAAAGTTTAGATATGATACCACCTTATATGGTGCACTGTACTATAAGAGGAGGTATTCTTTATGAAAACAATGTTCTAGTTTCAGTTGTAACAACAGACTCTCCACGCGGAATTCACAAATTATATGTGCCTGATATTGCTGAAGGTCTTTCTGGATTTGAAATTCAGATTGGTTATATGGAGCGATTGGATGTACCCAAACTGCTCAAGGAAACGGATATAGATCCAAAAGTAATGTTCTATGGTGTAGATGATATTAAAGCAAAGAAATTTTACTTAAAAATCTTTTCTTTCATCAAGCGCATTACACCAAATTTTGTTCAGTTTATTGAGTTGCCATATCATAAACTTCATGGTGTAATTACACGGATTGAAATTTAGTTTTAGGCTCGGTTGAGGGCACCTCTAAAAATTAGTATTTCAAAAATTTTAACGCGGAGTTCGCAAAGAAAAAGCAAAATCCGCAAAGGATATTGATATTTTTAGATGTGCCCTTGAGAGACCCGATACTTGCCTCGGGGTTTTATTATAAGAGCAAAGGACAAGGATTAAATGCTCCAACCAAACTTAATCCTTCCTTTTGATGGTTGTTACATAAATCGAATTCTTTCGTAATCGCAACGCATATAAATTATTTCCTGGTTCGCCATAAAACATATAATTTACCAACACGCACTTAAGCCAAGAAAAACTCGTCTTTACGAACCATACTGAGACTTCAATGCACTTAGTTAATGGCACCTCTAAAAACTTTTGTTTTAAAATATTTCATCCCGCAAAGCGGACTAATAAAAAGGAAAGCCCGCAAAGGAAATTGAAATTTTTAGAAGCACCCTTAATTCTCTACTTCAACATATTACACAAAACCGTTTTTATACTTGCCCGAAACCTTACACTTGTACAACAAACTCATATTTGCTTTTTTGATGCCTCTATGTAACGAGATGCCAATTACAAAAAAACCCCGATAAATCTACCGGGGTTTTTTATATACAACTAAAGAAAGATTATTTCTGAACCTTTTCTACTACTGTAGCTTTAATTTCTGTTCTTCTATTAAGGCTGCGTCCTTTCCTTGTTTTGTTGTCAGCGGCTGGTTTGCTTTCACCAAAGAACTCAACAGTAATCATATCACCGTTCAAACCTTTTTTAACAAGATAATCTTTTACAATATTAGCTCTCTTTTCAGAAAGTTTCATATTGTATTTATCGCTGCCAATTGCATCTGCGTGTCCACTCAATGTAATCTTTGGTGTGGTTAACTGGCTTAAAGTTGTATAAGTGCTGTCTAAACTCTTACCTTCTTTTTTGCTAATTTTCTTCACATTGAATCCAAAGTAAACACTCTTGTAACTGTATTCTTTTTCTACTTCAACAACTGGAATATCGTCCTTTGGATCAAGCGGATTTGAGCCTCTGTTAACTTCAACGCCATCACCAACAGTGCCTCCATCAGTATCAACTACTAACGGATTTGTTTTATGCTTTAATACTTCATCACCATCGTTTAAGCCATCACCATCGGTATCGGCTTTTAATGGATCGGTTTTAAATTTCGTTACTTCATCACCATCGTTTAAGCCATCACCATCGGTATCGGCTTTTAATGGATTTGTTTTGAACTTCAGCACTTCATCACCATCGCTTAAGCCATCACCATCGGTATCGGCTTTTAATGGATTTGTTTTGAACTTCAGCACTTCATCGCCATCGCTTAAGCCATCGCCATCGGTATCGGCTTTGCGCGGGTCTGTACCATATTTTTTAACTTCATCACCATCGTTTAAGCCATCGCCATCGGTATCGGCATTTCTTGGGTCTGTGCCAAGTTCTAACTCTTCACATCGAGTTAAACCATCTTTGTCTTTATCAGTGTTGCAGCTTTCGGCAGAGTAAGCAATACCAGCACCTATACTAATGTAAGCATCATTAGCAACATCAATTTTATAATAGTTTAAGTTATCTGTTAAAGAATATCTGATGCCAAGATTAAGGTCTAAAACCATTTCCTCTGAAAGTTTTACTTCTGTACCAATACCAAAAGGAATTACACCTGTCATTCCACTTTCTTCAACCTTTAGTTTAGAAACAACTTTAGGTTTTGTATCTACTGAATAATTTAATAAACCTAAACCAGCGTAGAAATAGGGATTCCAGTTTTCTAAATCCCAAGGCGCATATAATAATTTTGCTTCAATTGGTATAATAGAGGTAGAATACTCTCCAGTACCTTTTTTGCCAAGAATATAGTTGAAATCATCACCCGATAACTTACCGTAACCGAGACTTAATTCAACATTCCATTCTCTGGTTAGCTCTAATCTTGCAAATGCATCTAACAAATACGAGCTGAGAGCCATACCGTTATCGCGTGGATCTTCAAACTCTGTTAAAGGTAAAACCCCATTTACTCTGGCGCCAGCCTTTAGGCTAAACTCCTTAAACTGTGCAGATAACTGTCCAGCACCAATTAGTACCAATACTAATAATAGAGCGATTTTTTTCATTTAGCTTCTCCTATGATTAAGTGAAATAATAGTAATCTTATTCAAAATTTTTGCGCCAGCTTCTCATTAAAAAGCCGGTTATTATAAGTCCAATTCCAATTACAGCAACTTGGATATACTGATCTGCGTAGTAGTAATATCCACCAACAGCAGTTGGTACATTTTGTAATTCAACAGTAGTTAAACCTTCTCCCTGCGAAACATCTACTTTGTATCTAAAATGAAGCAAGGAATAAGCAAGCAACAAACTACCTTGCAAAAAACAAACTAAATCTACAACAGCAAACAGAACATTTGCTAATAATTTTTTCATATTTGCTCAACTTGTTGTGCCCCGGAGAGGAGTTGAACCTCCGACCAACGGTTTAGGAAACCGCTGCTCTATCCACTGAGCTACCGGGGCAATTTGTATTCAAAAGAACTTTAATGAATCTTCTTCCTGCTGAACTCTTTAAATATTTTTCTCTTTTTAAGCTTTCTTCTCTTGTAGAATATTTTTCAAAATAGACAATTTTCCAAGGAACATATTTTGCTGTATAACTCGTTTTACCTGAGTTATGTTCTTTTAATCTTCTCTCTAAATTTTCTGTTTGACCGACATAAGTCTTGTCATTGTTCATGCTTTGAAGAATATAAACATAATATTCCTTCATAAACCGCTGCTCCCCGCCTCGAACGACGCTCGCTTCATTGAGCAAGAGAGGCGAGTAGTCGGGCGGGTATCCACTGAGCTACCGGGGCAATTTGTATTCATTTATTGCTTTAACCGGAAACTTAGGTGTAAATATATGAAAATGAAGCACCCCAAAAAATCCATAACTCATCAAAGACGTAGTTGATTTTGCTGTTCCAGTTTTCAGTTGGAATAATCCGAATCGCTCTGCATAACGGCACTGTTACCGCAATTTAAACAGTAATAAATTATTGCTGGAACGAATCATCTGAGTACTTATGGATACGGCGCATTTTAGTATTTCTTTCCAATTCTTTAGCTTTGCTTATAATTTTTGATAGAAGCAATGATAAAGATTAGCATACTTACTGGAAAAATAAAAACCGGAAAAACTACCCGCTTGATGCTCTGGGCAGCACAGCAGAAAAACATTGATGGTATTTTTCAACCCGTTATTGATGGAAAGCGGTTTATTTATAATATAGGCTCTCGGACTTTAAAATCTCTCGAAACTTCCGAAACAAATAACATCACGTCAATTGGGAAATACAATTTCAGCAACGATACTTTCGCCTGGGCACAACAGATTCTGAATGATTGTCTATGTAAAGACCTTAATTGGATTATAGTTGATGAGATCGGTCCGCTTGAATTGAATAACAAGGGACTTGAACCCGCAATTACATATTTGCTTTCTCGCCGGAAAGAAATTGATGCTAAAATTCTTTGTGTTGTTAGAGATTCTATCCTAGAAAAGTTTATTGAGCATTACGGTTTGCAAAACGATTACGAAACTTTTAATGCTTTAGATCAAGAACAAGATTAAGATCATGATCAAGAATTATTATTAATTTCTTAATCTTGATCCTAATCTTGATCTAGTTTTTAGAAAGCGTAACTGCAAGAAATATGAATTAGCTTTGTTGAAAGCGCGCTTGTACTTCCATCATATTCATTTGCAATTAAACTTGGGTTGCTTGCCTTAAGCGAATTATTCAACGCCATTTCAAATGCAGCATTGATTGTTAACGGCGCAGAAACTTTGTAGCTGAGTCCAGCCATAATATGGTTTTCTACAATTGCCGGGAAGATTGGAAATATAGTTGCTTCTGGAACCGGATTTGAATTAAAAGTATAACCAAGACGAACTGTTAAATCTTTTGTTGCCAAATATTCGCCGCCAACTTTTAACATCAAAGAATTTTTCCAGTTCATCGGAAAATCAATGTTAAAAGCAGCTCCGCCCATCATTTTATTGATGTTAGCATTGTTTCCACCTTTCATTTTTAAAGTCATTTTATCAAAAGCATTTTCCCACATTAAATATTCAACATCTGCTGCCAACATTAAACAATCTGTTGCTTTGTAAGAAACGCCATAACCAAAAGAAGCCGGGAATGTTAGATCAACATCCAAATCATAATTTGCAACAACACCTTTGCTCATATCAATTCCTAGTTGAGCAAATTGAGTCATAATAGCAGCTTGCGCTTGTGCTTGAGTTTTTCCGGGATTCTGCATCATCCAGCCCATAACTGCTTTACCGAAAGCATCGTTAAGCTGAGCGGTCATATCCATTGTAGCTTTGCCGCCGGTGTATGTTAAAGATGTTGGCAATGTATAGCTCAAGCCAAAAGAAAGTTTGTTATCAACTTTGTAAGCCAAACCAATTTTTCCGTTGAACCCAAGCGCAGTTAAATCGCTCATCTTTGCAGCAGCAGTAACTTCATCGTAACCGAAACCATTTGGCGGTGTGCCGGCAAACATCTGCCCAAATGTCATTCCAATCATTGGATTTGCTACACCTTGCATTGATAAAGGGTTTAGTGAATATGGCATTGAAAACTCAAGCATGCTATAAACCATATGCAGGCTTGCACCAACAGAAAAATGTTCGTTGAATTTGTAAGCTGCACTAAATCCACCTTGCATTAAAGCAAGCTTAGAATGATACTCTTGTTTTGTCGTTCCGAAAAGCGCATGATTTAATTTATAGTCGGCGCCCATTCCACCGGCTGTAAAAAATCCAATGCCCCAAGTAAAATCGCTGCAATCGCAGCTACGTAGATAAGAAGCTGATGGCAAAGGAAAAATATTATTGTCGCCATCAACATTGTTTAACTTGTTCTGGAAATGTAAAGCCGGAAACATCATTGAAAAATCAACATTTAGCATTGATTGATTTACGAAAGACAATCCCGCCGGGTTTGTCATCATCAATTCTCCGCCATCAAAAACGCCGATTGATGTTCCGCCTCTTCCAATTGATTTTGCATCAAAGCCAACCAATCTTGTTCCGGATTGAGCAAAAAGAGTTGAAGTCATCATAAATACAAGTAGTAATTTTAAACTAACTTTCATTTGTTTCTCCTATTTGTGAGTTTATTAAAAATGGTTTAATCCTTCTTATAGTTTTTGCCAAGCAAAGCCATGCGTAACGATTCATCTAATACCGAAGGCATACTCATGTGATTCATAAAAGCCATTTTGCCTGCATCCCAGAAATACATATCCATTCTAAACATTTGCCGTGCAGTGTAAACGAGAAGCTGGTTATCTTTTTGGATTAACAAAACTTCTATTGGATAAGCAGTTGCGTGATCAATGCCCGGACATTTATTTTCTGAACCCTCGCGTTTTTTTCCGGCAATATGAAATGACAAACCTTCTGTTTGAGTTCTTGTTAAACCAAGTAAACAAGCGCTGGAATCCGGCGAATATACTTGACTGATAATTTTCCATTTTAATACTTCCGGATTTGCTACGTACCGATATTCAACATCATCTTTCGTTGGCTTAAATTTTTTGAGATTGTTTTTCATCTCGCCGATTAATTTTTCAATTCCGTTTTTGCCCTCGTTATTTCTAACAGAATAAATTTGCGGGAACTGATCTTCATTGTTGAAAAATGTCATTGGTCCAACCATCATAAACATATCTTTGGATGATTCGGCTAAATCTTCAGCATCACGAATTGGCTCTTGGGCTTTTTCAACTTTAGTTCCGCCGGAAACCAACTGAACAACTTTCAACAAATTTGTTTTAAACTCTTTTGTCTTTGTAACAATTTGATTGTACTCACTCTTTTTCCCGTTTTCGTAAAGGTCATTAAATACAATACGATTAATTGTTTCCGGATCAGCAATATTTATTTGTATTCCGTCCGGAGTTTCGTAGAGCGCAACACGTAAAAAGGAAGCCACCAAATATTTGTTCCCTTTTGATGTAACCAATCTTGTAAAATCATCATTGCTTAGCACAAATAATTTTGCCTGCAATCCGCATTGTTCATCTTTCTTTTGGCGAACAATATCCGGAGTGGCAACATCTGAGTAGCTCAAAATGTTGTAACCGGCTGATTTTAATTTACCTTTAAGTTCCTCACCAACTTTGTCAATATCACCTTTAATGTTTGATACGGCTAAAAGATAAATTCCATGTTCTGATGCAGTGAGTGTTATAAATGAAATGAGGATTAAACTGAAAAGTAATTTTACGGATAACTTCATTTTTGTTCTCCGGTTTAGTTTAAGTAAATGTATACTTAAGGCAGATTAAGATTATGAGCCAGAGTAAGAAAAATCACAATCTTGCTCATGCTCTAATTCATGCTCATAATCTTGCTCTGTCTTTTTGTAATTCTTAAGTAAAAATTATTTGAGAGCCGGCGGATTTTTCATAAAACTCGCCCACAGTAATAACTCCATCAACTTGAGGGCAAAAATCTTTTTGTGTTAAATGAAACATATCAACAGTTGCCTTGCATCCATAAATTTCGCAGCCGGCATCGTGAATCATTTCTAAAAATTCTCTAACTGGCGGGATATCAATTTTTTCCATTTCCTTTTTCATCATCCAAGTTGCAAACCAAGACATACCAGGAATAGCGCCCATCCATGTTGGCAAACCTGGTCCCATTGCATCCGGAACGCACATTGCAGGATTTCCGACTGTTGCAACTTTTAGCTTATCCATTTTCTTTTCTACTACAGCATGAAGCCCGAAAAATGTAAAAAACAACTGCGCTTCAATTCCTTCCATACGTGCGCCATTAGCCATAATCAAACCTGGATAAACACCTTCCAGCGAGCCGCGCGAAACAACGATAGATACTCTCTTAATTGGTTCAGACATTTTTTTCTCCTTAATTAAATACAACCTTTTGGTTTTGGCAATCCTGCAATTCTTGCAGCCTTTTTTGCTGGTCCTTTAGGAAACAACGCATAAAGCTCTTTGGTATCAACGCCGCTTTCTTTTGTAAGTTTACGAATTGAAGGTGCATCACCTTTTTGAGTAAACTCTTTTCTCATGTAGTTAATTACCGCCCAATGTCGGTCGGTCAAAGACCCAATCTCCTCTTCAGCAGCAATCTCTTTTGCAACATCTTCATTCCAGTCATTCAAGTTTATTAGATTGCCGTCGGCGTCAAGTTCCAGCATTTTACCTGCATATTCTTTTGCAGCCATAATTTTCTCCTTAATTAATGTTTGATGATTTAATTACATGTTTGTCTTCATTTTGTACGGAAATGTGTTTCAAAAATTGAATTGCGAAAGCCAAACCTCTTTTTACTTCTGTTGTGTTCAACTCTTTAATTAACCTGAAGTACGATACTTCTTTAGATGCTTCACTATCAAGATTTTTATAAACACTAACAGCATTATTGAGAGCGTGAAGAATTTCGGGTTGAGTTAGATTCTTTACAGTATTGAGGATGGTTACTACATTATCTCCGAGTGCTTGAACGTCTTCTTTACTAAACGAGGTTACAATTTTATCAAGAATATTTTTAGACTCATTAATAAACTGAAAATAACCTTTGCGGTCAAATTCGTCTAACGTTTCCATAAAATCTATAATGTATTCTCTTATAAGAGGAGAAGCATCTTTCAGAAAATCTTTTGTGCTCTCTAATTGCTTAATTACACCGCTAATTGTATTTACATTCCGAAGCATATATTTTCCGAAGTGCAAAACATCTTTTGCATTAAAATGATCATGAATTTGATCGAGTTCATTAACTGCAGTTTCATAAAAATCTTTTCCAACTCTCATAAGATCATCTTTCAAGTCTTCCATTTCTCTTCTGTGGTGTCTTTGAAGTTCAATCTCTTCAAGAATAATGTCTAATTTTGTGCTAAGCTCATTCATCTGAGCTTGTAATTTATTTTCTTCCATTTATAACCTCTTTCCAGCCATAGACATTTTTGCTTCAATTGGCAGTTCAACTCCCTTGAGAAGAAAATTCCAATACATCCATCTGAACATAATTTTTCCATAGTGATTCATTTTTGTTTCTTCAAGCAGAGAGAATGGACCAATACCGGGCAACGGAAATTTTCCGGGCAGCGGCTCTGTCTCATAATTAAAATCAATTAGAATACCTTTACCAAAACCAGATTCAATAAAGCAGTTAGCATGACCATCAAATTTTGCTTTCGGTTCTAATCCTTCAATTACGTCCATAAAGTTTTCAAACAAAATATCTGCCTGAAAATGAGCAACAGATCCAGCTTTAGAGCTTGGAAGATTTGTAGCATCGCCAATTACAAAAATATTTTTATATCCTTCTGCAATTAGTGTTTCCTTATCGGTTGGTATAAAGTTCAGTTCATCTCCCATTCCGCTTCTTGCAATTGCTTCGTCCCCTTTGTTTGTAGGAATTGTAACAAGAACATCGAATGCAACTTCTTGCTCATCCCAAGAAATTATTTTTTTGGATTCATTATCAACGCGGGCAATATTAAAATCGCTTGTTAGTTTTATGTTCTTCTTATTTAGAAAATCGCCAAGTATTGAAGAAGCACGAGGCTTTGTAAATGCGCCTGGTAAGGGAGTTACATAATGAATATCAACTTTATCGCGTATTCCTTTTTCGGTAAAATACCAATCAGCTAAAAAAGCAAACTCAAGAGGTGCAACGGGACATTTAATAGGCATTTCCGAAATATTAATTACAAGTTTGCCGCCTTCCCAATGCTTAAGGAAACCTGCTAATGCACAAGCTCCTTCAATGGTATAAAAATCAAAAATACTTTTATGCCATAGATCGGCTTTCATTCCTTCTGTTTCTGATGGCTCAATTTTAGCCCCGGTTGCAATAATTAAATAGTCGTATCCAATTATTTGACCGTTTTTTAATAATACTCTGTTCTCATTCGGCTCTATTTTATCTATTTCAGATTTAATAACATTTGTGCCGGAGGGAAAGAAATCCCGCTTTGGCTTTACAACATCTTTATATGAGTAAACTCCGAATGGAATAAATAAAAACCCGGGTTGATAATAATGTGTTTCATGCTGATCTACAATTGTAATTTGCCACTCATCTTTATTTAATACTGGATGAAGTTTATTTAACATCATTGTGCCTGCAGTGCCAGCACCAAGGCAAGCTCATGACAGGGTTTGTCGAACCATGACACTACAAACGAAATTGCCACACTTCCTGCCTCCCGTCTCGCCTTCGGCTAGCCGAGGCGGACGCGCCGTCGGCTCATCAGGCGGGCGACTGGCTCAGCTTGCCTGCTGCAAGCAGGTGTGACAATAGATTAATTATTCAGATGTTTCTTTTACTTAAGGGCACCTCTAAAAACTTTTGTTTTAAAATATTTCATCCCGCTAAGCGGGAAAAAGGGAATTGATATTTTTAGAGGCGCCCTTAATAAGTTCCTTCAATTTTTCTTTAATGCTTTGGAAGTTTCCAAAAGAAGCGTAAACTTCACATTCTCGGCAGTTTTTATTTTCGCAAATAGTGTTTTTACGATTGCTTATGCAGCATGGCTCAGAATGCTGATTATAAGCAGTACAGATCTTTCTATCGCCAATAGAACACTTTACAATTTCCCAACAAGGTATTAGAGCTTATAGTGTTTTAATTCCGTTAATACCAATTTTCATCTGGTTTATTGTAGTGCGGATACATTCAAGTCTTTCAATATCAGCTCTCGAATAAAGCCTTTGTTTAGATGCCCGCTTGAAAGGAATAATTAAACCTTCCCGCTCATACATCCTTAATGTATGAACTGAAATATGAAGCAGGAGAACAGCAGTACTAATAGAATAAATCGGTTCGTTTTTGTTTTCTGAAAACGTTTTCATAAAAAAATGAATACTTGTTATTTGTGAGCCGAATCTTGCCCGCCCGCCGTTTTATGGAGGGTTGGGCGGATAAGTCGAAAACAACGTTTCTTAATAATGATCATGGCTTTTTAGAGTAGGCTCATTTATAAATATCAACTTTATATAGGATCTGATGCAAAAACCCAATAAAAGATTCTGCTATCCTAGAAAATTTTTTAAGAAATTTTTGAAATAAAAACGAGAGTGTTTGTCGTAATTAATGTGAACTTACGGGTCAAAAAGGACTCAAATGCTGTTATAGAGACTGCAAAAGTTTGAATGAAAAGAAAAGCGGAACCCGCCACAAAACAGGACGGGCAAGCCCGCCACAAAACAGGACGGGCAAGCCCGCCACAAAACAGGACGGGCAAGCAAACGGCGTATAAGTAAATGCATGCCGAAATGATACCGCAACATGCTATGCGGGCAGCAGGAAATCGGGTTATACATGCCGCCAGATAAAATCGCTCATATCAATATCTTCTTCATCAAAAGCGCCACGCACCAAAATTTGATGTATCTCTTCGCGGGTTAAACTATCATTAATATCCAGCTTCTCGAAAAGTGTATTTAGATAACCGCGAATCATATAAAAGCCGCCAAGTGCAAAATAATTCCCTAAGATTGCAAAGCTGTCAATAATTTCCTGCGGAGTTAAATCATTCAGCAATTCGGGGTAGTTTCTAGAAAATTCGTAAAAAGCTTTCTTGCTTATGAATAAAGCATAATTGATTTCTGATAAAGGGAAACCCTCTTTGTATCTCACTGAGCCAACTTTTTCAAAAAACTTTTCTGCATCATCATTGTTTGAGCCGTTTTGAAGCCATTGAGCTAAATGAACATAAGTGGCTTCTTCACGCGCTATAACTTTTTCTGGCTCAAGCGAGTGATATGTTTTCATGTATTCAGAATTTTTTACTTGTTCGTAATAAGCAGTAGCTATTTCTTTTTTGTGTGTGTTCAAAAGATGGATTAACTTTTCAAATACCATTTCTTTCCTCTTTTTTTGATACAAAATAAGTTTTAGTACACCAATGTTCAACTAAAGGAAAAATATCTTTGCTATAAATTTTCTTTAGAAAAACTTTTCTGCCTCGGCACAGGGTTGCCTGCATTCTTAATTACTGTGCATTAAATTTTCTAAAATTGATTTTAAAAGGCACACTAAAGATCAGTCCTTCTATTGATTAATACTGTTGAGTTAATAGTAGTGAAGTCCTTATCTTACAAACAAAAGTTTTAGAAAGGTAAACGAATGTCTGAGTTAAACAACGAACCCGGAGTAATTAACTGGAGCGATCTTACAGTACCAAATGCCGAGCTGGTACGAGATTTTTACAGCCATGTTGTTGGATGGAAGTTTGAATTTGTTTCAATGGGTGAGTACAGCGATTATGTTATGCTTACACCGGAAACAAAAACACCAACTGCGGGGATCTGTCACGCGCTCGGAACAAACTCTAACTTACCAACGCAATGGTTGTTGTACATAAATGTTGCCAACATTGATGAAAGCATCGCATCATGCCAAAAACTTGGCGGTAAATTATTGGCGAAAACCAAAAATTATGCCGGTATGGGAAAGTATTGCGTTATTCAAGACCCCGCTGGTGCAGTTTGCGCTTTGTTTGAACCATCTGCAAAATGAAAAAATTAGATTTTAGTCCGGCAAAATCTACAGAAGAATTTCGCAGTAACTATAAACTGCACGATCTCTCCGAACAAGTTGGAAAAAATCTACTGGTTCAATGGGGCGTTGAGTTCAAATCCTTTGGAGAAGATAAACGCTACGAAAAATTGTGGGAAAAGGGAGAAGACAAACCCGATATTATCTTAACTAGCAAAGGCAAAAGCGCTTTGTTAGATTGGAAAGGAAAGCGCACCAAAGCGTTTCTCGTTAACGAACGCGCTATAAAATCATACGAAAGATGTCAAAGCACTTTGCGCTTACCAATAATTGTAGCTTTTCTAATTTTTGACGAACATAATAAACTAATTGATAGAAGGTTTGCTTTTCTTGGTAAGCACAAGTACGTTCTTTCGGAAAGAAGACAATGGGATTTGAACAAAACAGTTGAGTTTGTTGATGAACTGCCAATATTTAACAAAGCTAACATTCTATCTTTCTTAACTAACGAAGAAGAATAAGTGAATAGTTTTTTGCACCGGTTGGAAAATATTTTTCGTAACTCTACATCTTCGGATGAACTTTTCGATGCCTTCAGAGAAGCAATTAACTTGAACGTTAATGATTTGGAGTTATATAAAATTCTGCTTGGCAATCCCGCTTTATCTTCAGACGAAATAAAAATGTTTTCGGAAAAGCTCGCTAAAGAAATTCCAGAACAATGCATTAATACATTTATGTGGACAGCAAATGTCTTTGAGTACCAAAAGGAAGATTATAATAAATTAGAAGATGCAATCAGTTATTACCAACGAGCATTTGAACAAGAACCTGCTAATGCACTTCCTCTTATTAAACTGCTTAATTTGTACAATTATGATCTGGAAACACAGAGCAATAAAACGATAATTGACTTTGTAGAGCAAAAAGTAAAAACTGTAAACAAAAAGAGTGGAACATTTTTCTCGCTTGCAGATTTATACAAACGTAAAGGAGATTACTTACTCGCTTCTAAATATTTGGCGCTTGGAGAAAAGGAAGCAGAAAGAGAGGCAAATTCTAAGCACTAAGTACAAAATCCAAATGTGTAAACCAACGAACTAAACTCAAAAAGGGGAAAATGGAAGAGAAAAGAAAATATGATTTGGAAGAAAGAACACTTTGCTTTCTTAAAAATGTAGTTACGTTTTTTGAGGGCGGTCAGAAAACATTTTGTAAATATTGAACCCAAAAAATTCATTAGAAATGATTTTTTTGCCGAAGGCCGATAGTAAGACGTTTTTTCGTAATGTCTTAAGTGTTGAAAATTGAGAGTTTCGACATAACCTATTTACCCTAAAGGACTTAATGCTTGTCGGCCCAAAGGGCAAATTTTCCTAACGGAAAATTTGGGTTGAATTATGTAAAGGCACCTCTAAAAATATCAATATCCTTTGTCCAACTTTGCATGATTAAAATTTTTGAAATACTAATTTTTAGAGGTGTCCTTTAGTTCGAGGGAAAAAAAACTTCTAATAATTTTGAATTTCGGATTTTGCGCTTGCCTTTATTAATAGTAGTAACCAATTGTGAAATAGAAAAATGTTGGTCCTCTCACAATTGTGCTTTTTGGCAGTTCGTTCTTGAAGTAAAAACTATTGCCAACAGAAAAATCTGCTGGTCCAACAGGTGTGTTGAAAGACAAAGTAAACCCAACGCCATGCATCAAATCCTGAAATCTAATAGTTTCTCTCTTTGCCCACATCGAGCCTAAGTCGTAACGAGCGCGTACAAAAGTTTCAAAGAATAGTTTTACAGGCAGCTTGTATCGGACTTCTAACGAAGAAAGAAAAACCTGTCTGCCTCTAAACTCATATTCTCTTAAACCAAAGAATGAGTTTTGTCCGCCTAAAGAAAAATGCTGACTCATAGGTAAAGTATTATCGCCCGAGCCAATCATTGTTCTAAAACTCCAAACGTGATCTGATCGGAGCCCGAAGAACACTTTATAATCAAAAAAGATTTTTGTGTAACCAATATCTCCGCCAAAGGATGTTTGAGCAGTTTCGTAATAAGATTTTATTAAGAAACCTTTGTTTGGATAAGGATATTGATCTTGTGAATCTACATACATCGAGAGCCGCAGACTCGAAATATCAAAGTTATCAGTTGTTCCTGTATAATCGTAAAGTCCTGCAACCTTTTCTCGTTGATAGCGTGTTTCTAAAAAGAGATTTCCAAATCGTTCTACCTGCGTGCCTATTGCAAACATTCCGCCGTAATTTGTCTGTCTGTATTCACCAGCTTTGCTGCGCACAAATTTATTTGGATTGGTAGAAGGCTCATCAACATAATTATTTATGTCGGTAGATTCAAAAAACCCGCGAAGTTTGTAAGTAAGATAAGAATCGAATACTCGGTTAGCTTTTTGTTCTATAGAATAAGAGCGGTTTCTTAAACCACCGTTAAACGTAGCGCCAATTTCTGTGCCTGTACCGTTAAAATTTTCGTTTCTTGCATCAACAGAAAACTGAGCTTGATATTCGCTATCTACCCTCATGCCGAGACGAACGACAGCAGATACTTTTTCTAACAGCGAAATTTTTAATTCGTTTCTATTCTCAAAACTTTCTACAGATATATCTATTTGGTCAAACAAATTTGTGCTTCTAAGGTTTGTTAAACCCTGCTCGGCAATTTCATACTTGAAATAATCTCCAGCCTTTAATGGAAACTCTCTTGTAATAATTTTTCCCTGTGTTCTTTCGTTTCCTTCAACAGTAATTTTAGAAATAATTCCTTCATTAATTTTTAGTGTTAGCGAGTTTGCAATCGAATCAAACTCGGCTTTTTCTACGCGAGCAAAGGAATATCCGTTTCTTTTGTAAAGCCTAAGTACATTAAGAACCCCGTTAAAAGTTTTTGCAGGTGAGTATGGTTTATAGTTCAAATCTTTTAATACGTTGATTACAGAATCGGCGCTTATAGCCTGAGAACCATCTATTATAAATTGTTTTACTTTTGGATTTTCCTTCATCTCCAAAGAAAGAACAGATTCGCCTTCAAATTCTTCAATTTCAATTTGTGCAACGTTCCACCATCCTTCTTTAAAGAGGTAGTGCAATGCAAATAATAATTCTTTGTCGGTAACTTCTACTTTGTTCTTTATTAATGAATAGAACTTCTTTTCTGTTTCCGTTGCAGAATCACTTAAGACAATGTTCTTAAATGTTTTTTCTTCGTGTCCCAGATTTCGTTTAAAAATATTTTTGTAACGAAACAAAATATTTTCGGCGTTATTACCAACGGATTCATATCCCAATTTTACAACATGATCTAATTCGTTAAAGTCAGAATTCTTTTTGTTGTTAAGAAGCGGTTCAATAACAAAATCAGCTTCGGCTATCTGCTTATCGTTAAGTATTCTCATAGGAATGCTTACAAGCTGATCAGCAATTCGCCAAGGAACATTTAACTCTGCAGCATCTAACAACGGACTTGAAGCATTAACAGCAACCACAATATCGGCACCGAGTTCCCGGGTTTCTTTTGCAGGTATATTGGCAACTAAGCCGCCATCAACAAGCATCATAGAATCTTTCTTAACCGGAGGCAGCAGTAGAGTTACGCTCGAACTCGCACGCATTGCTGCACCTAAGGGACCTTTATCAATTATAACTTCCTTACCGGAAACTAAATCGGAGCTTATTGCGCGAAATTTGAAACGCATCATATCGTAAGTTGAATCGCTTATAAGAGGAGCATTTATTGCCATTAAGTTTAGAAAGTTTGCAGCCCTCTGCCCGGAAGAAAGTGATGTTGGAAAGATTGGTTTTAGTCCTTCCATACGAAACGAAAGCAATGCGCGGTCTTCGGTAATTTTTTGATCAATAAATAATTCATTTCTATTCGATTGATGTACTGAGAAAAAATCGTTCCAGTTTGTGTTTCTCATTAAAGAATCGAGCTCGTGTATGTTATAGCCCGCACTGTATAAACCGCCTATTATACTTCCCATACTTGTTCCAACAATAATATCTATTGGAATCTTGTTTTCTTCTAACGCTTTCAATACACCAATTTGCGAAATAGAACGTGCGCCTCCGCCGCTTAATGCAATTCCTATTTTTGGCTGTGCCGCTGGAACTAATTCAATCAAACCAAATGGAATCTTCTTCTGCATAAGTTCAAGCGTTAAAACGGTTTTATTCTGTGCAGTTACGGTAAGCGATATTAAAAGAGAAAGTAAAAATATTTTTGTTTTAGAAGTCATAGGGAGATAAAAAATTTCCAATAAGATTGGAAGAAAGTCCCGCAGCTTAAACAACGGGACACCAAAATTTATTTCTTCTTAGCTTTTTTTTGCATTTGCGCTTGTTTTTCGGCTGCCTCCATCATGCGAGACATAAAACCTTTTTTCTTGTTTGGATTTACAACAACCGGAACAAGCTCTTCGCCGTTGCTCTTGTGTGTTACATAATACTGCTGTGCAATACCAAGTAAGTTGAAGACAAAATAATAAAGATTGAGTCCCGAAGGCATACTCATAAACATTACGGTAAACATAATTGGCATAATATAAATAAGCGCTTTTTGTGCCGGGTCTTTTATGCTCATCTTTTGCTGAATGAACATTGTAATACCCATTAAAAGAGCAAGTCCGCTTACAATATCTAAATTAAAAAACGGAATCTTGAAAGGAAGTTTAAAAATTATATCCGGAGAAGAAAGATTAGTAATCCACAACATAAACGGCTGCTGGCGAATATCTATAGCAACATTAAACAAACTCCACAACGCAACAAGAATGGGCATCTGAAGAAGCATAGGCAAACAGCCGCCCATTGGGTTTATTCCATAAGTTTGATAAAGCTTCATTGTTTCTTGCTGCTGTTTCTGCTGATTGTCTTTGTACTTTTCCTTAAGCTCTGTAATCATAGGCTGAAGCTTTTGCATCTTTGCCATAGATTTTAAACTGCTCTTTGTAAGCGGTGCAAGAGCAATCTTAATTATAATTGTAAAGATTATAATTACTAATCCATAGTTTGGAATGAACCCATCCAAAAAACGAAGCAGCGGAAGCATTAAATATTCTGAAATTGGACGGATAATAAATTTTAAGCCAAGAAAGTTTCCAAACTCGAATATGCTTTCAAAATTGTTGTTGTATTCTTTTAATAAGTAATAATCTATTGGCCCAACATACAGAGTAAAAGAGTCTTTTTGATACTTTTGATTTTTAAAAGGAACTTTTACGCTTGCGCTGTAAACTTCCCGCGAGCCATACTTATTGACGAAATGAGTTCCTTCTACATAAGCTCCGCCATCACTTGTTGCGTTATGCGGTGCAATTATGGCTGCAAAGTATTTGTTTCTTACACCTACCCAGTCAATTTTTCCGTTAATGTCTTTGTTTACTTTTTCGCCTACGCTCGAAGCATCTACAACAACATTTTCTTCACCGGCAAAAACGTTTGCATGAGAATAAAGAGCTTCATCAACCGAATTATCTTCAACAAAATTAAGCCCATTTTGCCAAACTACATCGTAACGAAAGCTGCTAATAACATCTTCCATATTCTCAAGAGCTATATCAACTTTTGAATCGTACTTATTGGCGAAGAACTTGAAGCTCTTCTTAATTTTTTTACCATTCTCACCGCTAAATACATATTCAATCTCTAAAGAATCTTTACCAGCAATTTTGTAGTGGCTTTTGGTTTTGTCTGCAATAAAATCTAACGAAGATGTGTTAACTAATTTTCCATCTTTTGTTACAAAGATGATGTTGAAATCTCCGCCATTTCTTGATGTGTTCACAAGCTGAACATACTTTTTATAAAAAGTTGTGTCCTTATCTTTGCTGTAATACCAAGTGTTATATTTTTTTAAGAACACACGGCGGATTTTCCCGCCCTTGCTTGTTAATTCAATTATAGAAAGTTCAGTTTCAATTGTAACAATCTTTTCCGACAGATTGGAAGCTCCAAAAGGAGTTGCTTCTTCTTGCTTTTGTTCTTGAGCAGATGCCGGAACGGTTTGTTTAACAGTGTCTTTCTGCTCAACTGTTGTTGGCGTTTGTGGTTTAGGTGGTTCAGGTGCGGGCGAGTTCCAATAAAGCCAAATAACGAGAATTACTCCAATTAATAAAAACGCTAAAGTACTATTACGGTCCATTCAAATTCCTTTTTCTTTTTCTACAGGGTCAAATCCGCCTTTGTTAAACGGATTGCATCTTAAAACTCGCCAAATTGTTTTTGCGCTTCCTTTAATGGCGCCATGCTTTTCAAAAGACTGCACAGCATATTCGGAACAAGTTGGATAAAACCGGCACGATGGCGGAAACATTGGCGATATAAATTTTTGATAGAGCCTAACCAACTTTATAAGAACAATTTTCATTCTACAACTTAATTTTAATTTTGTTCATCAAATCAACTACAGCCGGCATAATATCTTTTAACGAAATCACTTTATTCTTTCTTTCGTTAACCGAAAATGGAGAAAACACAATTATTAAGCTTAGATTTTTTTCATCAACAACCGATTTGAGAATCTGTTTATTTAATCGGTAAGATTCTCTGCATAAACGCTTAACTCTATTTCTCCAAACCGCTATACCCGCCTTTTTTGAAACAGCAAAAGCCGCTTTAAGAACGGCTTGCTCTGTTTCTCGTTTTTTTCTGCCTTTTGCTCTTCTGCTCGCAAGAACTTTGCGCCCGTTCTTTGTCGCCATTCTCTCGCGGAAACCATGTTTATTTTTTCTTTTTGTATTACTCGGTTGAAAAGTGCGTTTCATGACTTACCTTGTTATTTGAAAGTGGGCAAAATTAAGGAAATTATGGTGAAATACCAAGATAACTGCTTTATTATATTCATTAGGTTCAAGCAAAGTTGGTTTAAAAAGAAGAGGGCGGAAATCTCTGCAGAAAGCCCAGCCGAAGTACCTTCTGTTTCAATTACCGCCGCCGTAGAAAGCTTTTTTGAGAGTGTTTTCTTTCATTTTGTTACTTGTTTGTTCTTGTAAGTTCAATCGAAATGCCAGAGTAATAATGCTGTTTTTTGCGTTAATGAGAGCGTTTATTTTTCGCTTATGTATCAAATTGAGTTTGAAGTTCAAATAAAGACAACTGTGAGTTGGATTTAGAGTTATCTTATGCTGAAATCTTAAATCCAACCTCTTAAGAGCCTGTGTTAATATTAATATTTTTATGGTAGCCGCAAGCTCTCGCCGCGCTAAGCCACTTGGCGAAGCGGGTCAGCTTGCGTTTCTTTGATAAAACTGCAACTTGAAAGTTGCGCCTACCAACTATTTTACCATTTTCACACAGTCTCTTAAGGCAGTGGTTAATATATCATCACAGACATTAGGGCTTTAGCCCGTTCTGCGTAAGGTGACTAAGTATAATTAATTGCCTAACATTATGCCTCACACTAAAAAAAATGATTAGCGGCATTGCTTATATAATTACTGCTGACTTTGCAAAATTAACCTTCAACTGCTTATCTTATAATCTCAAAAAATAGGATTATCTATGACGGAAACTACAGCAAAAAAACCCAGTGTATTTAGATCATTCTCAAGAGATTTTTGGCTAGTAATAGTATTTGAGTTTTTTGAACGCGGTTCCTATTACGGAATGATGAGTATTCTTTCTGTTTACTTTACTGATGTTCTTTTATTCAGCAAAGAAAGTGTTGGCGTAATTAAAAGCACAATTCAGCCGCTGCTTTATATTTTGCCTATTCTTGCAGGCGCAATTGGGGACAGATATGGATACAAAAAAACTTTAATTTTTGCATTTTTCTTTTTGGGGTTAGGTTATTTTCTCACAAGTCAAACAACTGATTATACATTAGTGTTTGCAAGTTTAATAATAATGGGTATTGGTGCAGGCGCATTTAAGCCAATGATTTCTGGAACGATTTCGAGAATTACTACAAAAGAAAACAGTACTCTCGGGTTTGGAATTTTTTATTGGTCAATAAATTTTGGCGCATTTTTGTTCCCGCTTATTTTAGTTCCTTACTTAAAAAGCGAATTTGGTTGGAACTATGTAATGCTTGCTTCAGCAGTTTTTACTTCTGCAATGTTAATTCCAACTTTCTTGCTATACAGAGAACCGCCAAAACCAGAAAACAAAAAAACTTTTGCTGAAGTTTTTAATGGAATGATAATGGTTCTTTCGGATGTACGCTTTATTGCTTTGATTGTTATCTATTCCGGTTTTTGGATTCTCTATTTCCAAATGTTCGATTCTGTATTGTGGTATGTTAAAGATTATGTTGATGCTGCATCGTTAAATAATGCTATTAATGGTTTCTTTTTGATATTTGGGCTTAACTTAGGATGGAAATTTTCTGTTGAACACGTAACCGTTATTAATGCCGGCACAATAATATTTCTACAAATGATTGTTTCGAATATTGTTAAAAATACTAAAGCCCTGCCAACTATGATTACCGGCATTACGATGGGAACAATCGGTATGGCTATACTTGCTATTTCTACAGATATCTGGGTGTTTATTATTGGCATTACAATTTTTTCTATCGGTGAAATGACCGCTCATCCAAAATTTATTAGTTATGTTGGTTTAATTGCTCCGCCTGATAAAAAAGCCACCTATTTAGGTTATTCATTCCTCTACGGAGTTATAGGTTCTTCTATTGGCGGAATTCTTGGCGCTAATCTTTATGTTCATTTTGTTGATAATCTTAAAAACCCGCAGGCTCTTTGGTTAATTTTTAGTATGATTGGAGTTGTTACCATTTTTGGATTGCTTTTATATAACAAATTCGTAGCTCCTAAGCATTCAGAATTTTAACATATTGCTGAAATGGAAGTTGTGTGTATTAATTTGTAACTGAGGCAAAAGTAGATTCTTTATTTGAAAATAGAACACGGATTAAACTGATTTTTTATGATTTGCGCAGATTCATATTTGATTATCTACTTTTGCCCTTAAGCTCCAACGCTCATTTCCAATTTACAAAACGGTTGAGCTGGTAATTTTACGTTATATGTTTAGTAAGTAAAAAAGCAGCTTCATTTTTGAAGCTGCTTCCTTTTTTGACTAAGTTCTTATAATTAACAACTGCATTCTAAGCAATGAACAAACGACTCTTTATTAAAATATTTTTAGCGGTATTATTTACTTCTTCCTTTAATTTATACTCTCAGGCAGAAAATGTTCCTATTGATAATGACGTTTACTTTTTTCTTAAAGAAATGAAAGTAAAGGGAATTATTGGCGGAATACATGACGACAACCCAAATATGTCTCGTTACGAAGTAAAAAATCTGATTAGTAAAATTGAAGAGTACAAAACATCTCTAAGCAAAACCGAAATGGGCTTACTTCAAAAATTTAAAGCCGAGTTTTTTGATGAAGAAGCGGACAGCAATAATACAGCCCAATTTTTTGGCGATGGATTGTCTTCTTCATTCTCAGATTTGTTTTCTAAGAAGAACCGCTATATGTATGTTTATCGTGATCCGGAAGCAAGTTTCTATTTTAATGTTTTAGGCAGATTTGCTTTTGGCCATACTTTTGAACCCGAACAATATAATTCTACTTTGTATGATATCGGATTCCGCTTTCGCGGAACAGTTTTTAACAGCTTAGGATACAGCTTGTCCGTTCAAAAAGGAGGTGTTAGCGGCTCGCAATCTTACGCCAAACTTTTTGATCCGCGCCTCAATTATAATTTTAAATTTATTGAAGCAATAGAAAATATTGGCAACTACGATTTTGCCGAAGGTTATTTGCGTTATTATGCCGAGCCGGCAAAAGACATGCGCCTTTCGCTTCAATTAGGAAGAGAAAAAATTAAGTTTGGATACGGTTACGGAAGCAAGTTTGTAATTTCCGGTGACCACACATATTTGGATTTCTTCCGCCTAAATTTTGATTATGGCGTTTTTAGTTTCACTTCTTTAACTGCTTCTACTGTTGGAACGTTCAATGAAAACCGTGATTTGAACTATACCAAGTATTTGGCATTAAATAGGTTTAAGCTATACTTCCCAAAGCTTTTTGAGTTTGGTTTAGGAGAGAATATTATTTATTCCGGCAGAGGATTAGATTTAGCTTACATCAACCCAATGATTTTTTACAAGTTTGTGGAAATGTCTTTGCAGGATAGAGACAATGGTACGTTATGGTTAGATTTTCAGACTTACTTCTTGAAAAATGTTGAAATAAGCGGAACATTTTTTCTCGATGAAAATATTTTGTCGCAGCTTCAAGATCTGAACTTGTTTTCCAACAAAACTGCTTATCAAATTGGAGCTTTCTGGTATTCCCCTTTTTCGTTAAACGATTTATCTCTTACAGCCGAGTACACTAAAATTCGTCCCTATGTTTATACTCATACAAACGAAAAAAATTCCTACACCGCTTATGGAGAATTGTTAGGTCATTCTATTGGACCAAATTCTGATGAAATACTTTTTAAAGCAGATTACAACTTAAGCGAATGGATTCGTTTGAGCGGTTCTTATCAATACGTTCGCTCCGGCGAAAATATTTATGATAATGAAGAGAGGTTACTTTTTAATGCCGGCGGCGATAAGTTTGTGCCTCACAGAATGAATATAGACTCAAAAAGAATTGACTTTTTGGATGGAGAAAGAATAAATAAAAATATTTTAACTGCGAATATAAAAATGGAACCGCTCCGAAAGTTCTATATTAATTTAACAGGCAAGCTGTTGATTGTTAACAACATAACCCGAAACCTTGAAGATATTACTAGTTATGTTTTGTTCACTGCTAATTTTGAATTATAGGCTGTTAAGAAAATTGGTTGTTGGGGCATCCAAAAATTTCATTCCGCTATGGCGTACTTTGCGCACTCCGCATTAAAAAAAGAAGTTCTTCGCAGCAGCCTGCCCGCAGCTTTAGACTAATTTTTTGAGGCTTTCACAACTTAACTCTTTTTGAAGATATCGAAAAGAGTTTGCAGAATAAAAGCGTATGTTGTAATTGCCCAATTAATTACAGAGTATTTATGAGCCGAATCTAAGATTATGGCTTTTTAGAGTAGGCTCATTTCTGTTATTCGAGATTTTATTTATTCGATACCCCTCAAAAGTTTAAGGTTTAGTGAGATTTAACTCCTTCTTAACATCTAACACTTTATTCAAAAATGAAACCATGTATTTCATTGTTTCATCAAACCAAGGTTGAAAGAGCCAGAAGGGATGAGGTGTATTTGCTATACTATGCACTTCGGAATAAGTATTGTATTTATTCATTTTATCAATCATTTCATTTCTGCCTGCGCGGAAGCGTTCCTGCGAACTGTTGATAAAAATAATTGGCGGCGTTTTTTCACTTACATATTTAATAGGGGAAGCGACTTCCCAAATTTGCGGATTCTCTTTGTAAGCAGCGCCAAACCATGCTTTGCCTGCAGATGGCTTTGCCGGGTCTGTATCTTTGCCGCTTTCTGCCGGATGAGTGAAATCTACAATGCCGTCTATATTTACTATTGCGTGTACGTGTGTAGAATATTCTTTGCAAAATCCATCGCCTTCAAACTTTTTAAGATTTCCGGTTGCGCCCAGAAATGCGGCTAAAGTTCCGCCCGCAGATACACCGCTAACAGCAATTTTATTTGTGTCTATGTTATGTTTTTCTGCATTCTTTTTTATCCAGCGCAGCGCTTCTTTAAGGTCATAAATAGCTGCCGGATATTTTGCTTCTCCAGAAAGTCTGTATTCAACAGATGCGGCAGCGTAGCCATTGTTTGCCAGATGAACTGCAGTTGGCAGTTCCATTTCTTTATTGCCGCTTCTCCAGCCGCCGCCGTGCAAAACCATAACAAACGGGAATTTGTCTCTGCCTTTTATTTTAGGAGAAACTATATCCAAATGCAATTTCCTTTTGCCGCGGGTTGTGTAAACTACACCATACTCAGCCTTTACATTATTTGTAACTATTGCTTCTACTACTATTGCAAATGGATAATCTTTTAAAATTTTTTCAGCGGTGGATTTTGTATTGAAAGAAGTATCTCGCGGTATTTTAATTTCCTGCGCTAAGAGATTAGAGCAGACAAACATTGCTAATATTATTGCCGAAATTAAAGGTTTAGAATTCATACTTTTGTTCGTTTGATATAGTAAGAATACAAAACTTGATTTTTAATTGCAATTTTGCATTTTAAGAATATTTCTGAAAAACAGAGGCAGAAAATCAACTTCTTAACCAACCTTACGCAAGGTGTCATTCTGAATCTGCTTTAGCAGATGAAGAATGACAATAATTTACATTTCTGCGTAACGTAACTTCTTAACAAAACAAGGAATATTGTCCTGCCCAACCGTGAATGAAGCACTATTTTTTTATAGAAAGAATTTGGAAAGGGAGTTGAATATTTAAAAATAATTGTGTAACCTAACTAAGAATATTTCCTATTTAATAATAATTATCTATGAAAAACGAAAAGCACAGAATCTGCCTAAAGGATAGCAATCTAAAAGTAACTCCTCAAAGATTGGCTGTACTGGATGCATTAAACTCGTTAAACAATCATCCTACAGCAGAAAAAATAAAAGAATTTGTAGTTAAATATCACCCGAGCATTGCTGTTGGAACAATTTATAAAACCCTAGAATCATTTGTAGAGAAAGGATTAGTTAAGAAAGTTAAGACCGAAAGAGATGTGATGCGGTATGATGCAATACTTGAAAACCATCATCATTTATATTGTGAAGATACAGAGCACATTGAAGATTTCTTTGATGATAATCTTGATAAGATGCTGGAACAATATTTTAAGAAAAAAAGAATTCCTAACTTCAAAGTAAAGGATGTTAAGCTTCATGTAATTGGAACATTCGGCAATAAAAAAACATAAGCGTACAAATTTTCTATTAAACCCAAAAAATTCATTAGAAATGATTTTTTTGCCGAAGGCCGATACTAAGACGTTTTTTCGTAACGTCTTAGTATCGGGGTTAACCCCGACAAGCATGTAAGATTTTAGTAAGTGTTGAAAATTGAGAATTTCGACATAAGCTATTTACTCTAACGACTTAATGCCTGCCCGTAGCAGGCGGGCTTGTCGGCCCAAAGGGCAAATTTTCCTAACGGAAAATTTGGGTTAAAAGATTTTTACGTAATACTTAGAATGGCTTAATTGCTGCGAAAATTGATTTTACACAGCCGAAAATGGAAACAAAAAAATCCACAGAAAATAATCAACGAATCAAACAAAAGGAGGAAAAATGAGTAATGAGAGCAAGTGCCCGGTAACAGGAAAAAGCACCGGCAAAGGAACAACAAATAAAGACTGGTGGCCTAATCAATTAAATTTAGGTATCCTACACCAGCATTCACCATCGTCTAACCCAATGAGCGAAGATTTTAATTATGCAGAGGAATTTAAGAATTTAGATTTAGCCGATGTAAAGAAAGATTTATATTCATTAATGACCGATTCACAGGAATGGTGGCCTGCAGATTGGGGACATTATGGCGGTCTCTTTATACGAATGGCTTGGCACAGTGCAGGCACATACCGCACAGGCGATGGACGCGGCGGAGGCGGCACAGGAAATCAGCGTTTTGCACCTGTAAATAGCTGGCCAGATAACGGTAATCTCGATAAAGCACGCAGATTGCTATGGCCAATTAAGCAGAAATACGGAAACAAAATTTCTTGGGCGGACTTAATGATATTAGCAGGCAATTGTGCTTTAGAATCTATGGGATTTAAAACTTTCGGCTTTGGCGGCGGAAGACCAGATATTTGGCAGCCCGAAGAAGATATTTACTGGGGTAACGAAGATAAATGGCTTGGCGATAAAAGATACAGCGGTAACCGCCAATTAGAAAAGCCTCTTGCGGCTGTTCAAATGGGACTTATTTATGTAAACCCAGAGGGACCGAATGGAACGCCCGATCCTGTAGCATCCGGCAGAGATGTAAGAGAAACTTTTGGCAGAATGGGTATGAACGACGAAGAAACTGTAGCGTTAGTTGCTGGCGGTCATACTTTTGGCAAGGCACATGGCGCCGGCGATCCAGCGTTAGTTGGTCCGGAACCAGAAGCAGCGCCTATTGAAGAACAGGGACTTGGCTGGATAAACAAATTTGGAACCGGTAAAGGAGTTTATACAACAACAAGTGGAATTGAAGGCGCGTGGAAACCGAATCCTACAAAATGGGATAATGGTTATTTCGATATGCTTTTTGGCTACGAATGGTCTTTAGTTAAAAGTCCGGCTGGCGCTTGGCAGTGGCAAGCCGCCGATATAAAAGAGGAACATTTGATACCTGATGCCCACGACCCTTCCAAAAAACATAGACCAATGATGACTACAGCAGATTTATCGCTCCGTTTTGATTCTATATACGAGCCAATTTCAAGAAGATTTCATAAAGATCCAGAGGCTTTTGCAGACGCTTTTGCAAGAGCATGGTTCAAACTTACTCACCGCGATATGGGACCAAAATCCCGTTACTTAGGATCAGAAGTTCCGTTGGAAGATTTAATTTGGCAAGACCCTATTCCGGCTGTAGATCATAAATTAGTTGATGATAAAGATGTAGCCGAACTTAAAAATAAAATTTTGTCTTCGGGACTTTCAGTATCAGAACTAGTTTCAACATCTTGGGCATCAGCATCTACATTCCGCGGATCGGATAAACGAGGCGGTGCAAACGGTGCAAGAATACGGTTGTTCCCTCAAAAAGATTGGGAAATAAATCAGCCTAATCAATTAGAAAAAGTTTTAAACTTGCTTGAGAGCATTCAAATAGAATTTAACGGTTCGCAGAAGGATGGGAAAAAAGTTTCTTTGGCAGATCTAATTGTTCTTGGTGGCTGCGCTGCAATTGAAACAGCCGCTAAATCTGCTGGTTATTCTGTTAATGTTCCTTTTGCACCCGGACGTACAGATGCTTTACAAGAACAAACAGAAGTAGAATCTTTTGCTGTTCTTGAACCACAAGCAGATGGATTCCGCAATTATCTAAAAAGCAATTATACTGTTCCGGCAGAAGAACTATTGATTGATAAAGCTCAACTGCTTACACTTAGCGCGCCAGAGATGACTGTGCTTATAGGTGGATTGCGTGTTTTAGGTGCTAACACGAATAATGCACAGCATGGTGTTTTTACAAAACGTGCTGAAACTTTGACAAATGATTTCTTCGTTAATTTGTTAGATATGAATACTGCTTGGAAGCCGGTTTCTGATATTGGCGATCTATTTGAAGGACGCGACCGCAAAACCGGTGAAATAAAATGGACTGCCACTCGAGTTGATTTGATTTTTGGTTCAAACTCGCAGTTACGTGCGTTGGCAGAAGTTTATGCGCAAGATGATGCGAAAGAAAAATTTGTGCACGATTTTGCTGCGGCGTGGAGTAAAGTAATGAACCTTGACCGCTTCGATCTGAATTAATATTTGACTAAGCATTGATTATCGAGACTGTTTTTTTAAGAGCATCTCTAAAAATTGTCATTCTGAACGACCAGCCTCGCCGGCTAGGCGGGAGTGAAGAATCGCAGCTTTGTCTATTTGAAAGAAAAAGAAGATTCTTCGTCGCTCTGCTCCTCAGAATGACAAACATTTTTGGTTTTTAGAGATACCCTTAAGGGCATCTCTAAAAACTATCTTTTAAAAGATAGAACGCTGATAAAACGCCCGCCCGACTGCGTCGTTCGAGGCGGGGATTAAAACTGATTTTCGCAGATTATTATTCCTGCCCGCCACGTTCAGCGCTATGAGGCAGGCGGGGAAGTTATTAGAGACACCCTTAAATAAAAGACAGCCTCTAATTTTTCTTGTTCTACTCGAATGATTTTTTAAACTCTTCGAATTGGGTTCTTATCTCTGAAATATAATTTCTTAATGTCTCTACTTCATTTTCGAGAGATGCTACTCGGTTGGTTAAGTCGTTTTCATCAACTGCTGCTATTTTCTGAGGCTCGCCGCAAAACAAATGTGTGTAACGGTTTTCTCTTCCTGGTTCTTTAGGAAGTTTAACGACAAAAGGACCTGCTTCAATAATAATCAAACTTTCGAGTGTTTCTTCAGCTTCTGCCAAGTTCTTGAACTCATAAATTCTGTAACAGCGGTTTCGTATTTCGCCAACTGTTTGCTCTCCGCGAAGGAACAACACACACATAACGGCGATCTGCGGTATAGATAAATTATAAAACTGTGTAAACTGCTGCCTGAATTTCGGAACACGTAAATCTGGTCCGGTTACTTTTGCTGCTAAAGATTTATCACGAAGTTTTCTTATTGATGTTTCTACAAATACTTCATCGTATAAAACAACTGGGTTTCTGCTGGATTTTTGGTTACACGCATTAGTGAGAGAGTTTATTGTAAGCGGGTAATACTCCGGAGTGGTAAATTCTTTTTCAATTAATGAGCCTATTATTCTTACTTCTTCGTTCGATAAAATTTCCATAAAAGATTCGCTTTAAAATTTAGCTGCAAAATATATTTGTACATCTAAACTATCAACCGATGCGGTAATAAGCTTTACATTTTAGAGTTGTCTCTTTCTTATATTTCAGTTATGAATTCGCTTAAACACTTCGATATATCATACTTAACAGAAGGAAAAATTTTTCTGGCGGGCGTAGATGAAGCCGGGCGCGGTCCGCTTGCAGGTCCGGTAGTTGCCGCAGCTGTTATGTTTGATACCGATACTTTTCATGAAATTATTAATGATTCTAAAAAACTTTCGGAAGTTAAAAGAGAATTTCTTTACGATTGGATTGTTGCGAATTCTATTTCATTCGGAATAGGAATTGTTGATCATAAAGAGATTGATGAAATAAACATTTTGCAGGCAAGTTTAAAAGCTATGAAATTAGCTGTTGATGAATTGCTTTCTCAACCAGAAATAATATTAATAGACGGGAACAAATCTTTTCTTCACGCAGCCGAAACTATAGCGGTAGTTAAGGGAGATTCTAAATCGTTCTCCGTTGCTGCTGCTTCTATACTTGCAAAAGTTACAAGAGATAAGATAATGCGGAAGTCAGCAGAAAAATTTCCTAATTACGGTTGGGAGCGCAACAAAGGCTACGCTACAAAAAAGCACATTTCCGCTATCAAGAAATATGGCGCTGCAGAATTACATAGAACAACTTTTCTCGGAAAAATATTACCACAATGCAGTAATAAATCAACTTCGGTGAATAAATGAGCGAAGCGAAAAACAAGCGCGCTAAAGGAAAAGAAGGTGAAGATATAGCCCGTAAGTTCTTAGAAAAACTTGGCTACGCTATTATTGAAGAAAATTATCAATTTGGTCATGGTGAAATTGACCTTATTGCTGACGACAATGGAGAAATAGTTTTTGTTGAAGTAAAAACAAGAAAAAGTTTGGAGTATGGCGATCCCGAAACGGCAATCACCAAGAAAAAAATTGCACAAATTAAAAAAGTTGCTGCTGCTTATTTGGTTAACAACAACATTACTGAGCAAACTTGCAGAATTGATGCAATCGCAATACTGCTTCAAAACGAACGCACACCGTTAATCAATCATTATTATAATGTGGGATAACAATCTCACTTTATTACTGCTAAAGTTTTAGTATTTTTCAAAAAGAAAATGGAATGCGAAGTGACTACAAGGAAGATTAAATTTAGATTCCATGCAATTCAGAGAATGTTTGAACGCAATATTTCGACTGAAGATGTATTAAATGTCATTTCAAACGGTAAAGTAATAAAAGAATATTACGAAGATAAACCTTACCCTTCGAAATTGATACTTGGCTTTATAAACGAATTACCAATTCACGTTGTCTTGGCTGAAAACGAACATGACAATGAACAAATTGTTATAACAGTTTACTCCCCGCAGACAGAGTTGTGGGATACAAGTTTTGAAAGGAAGAAATGATATGAAATGTACAGTTTGTAAAAACGGTGAAACTGAAAAAAGAACAACAAGTATTACAGTAAATAGAGCTGATTCTTTTTTTATCTTCAAGAATGTGCCCTCCGAGGTTTGTATTAACTGCGGTGAACAATATTTTGACGAATTAGTAACTTCTAAAATTTTGAGTATGGCGGCTGAATCTGCTGAAAAAGGAACAATATTAGATATCAAGGAATACCGCGCCGCCTAAAATTACTTTTTATAACCGGGCCAAGTAACCAAAGCATTATGAAAATACCAAAAATTAGATACGGCAGACGTTTATCCTACACAGACTATCTGTATAATTTTTTTGCAACAATTACCGGGTTAACTGTATTTAATTTCGAATTCGTTAAGCAAGTTTTCCGCACCCCGCTAGAAATTGGGCAAATCAAAAAGCATATGGATGAACTTGGCGTTAAAACTTTTGGCATAGTTAGTATAACCGGGCTAATTATAGGCTTAGTGCTTACAATGCAAAGCCAGCCTATAATGCAAAGGTTTGGCGCAACAGATTTTCTTCCTGCTATGGTCTCAATTTCTGTTGTTAGAGAACTTGGTCCAGTTATTACAGCGCTAATTTTTGCCGGACGCGTAAGTTCTGGTATTGGCGCAGAGCTTGGTTCGATGCGTGTTACAGAGCAGATTGATGCAATGGAAGTTTCTGCAATAAATCCGTTCAAGTATCTTGTGGTAACCAGAGTTATTGCAACTACAATGATTTTGCCAATATTAACGGTTTACGTTATTATGATTGCACTTATTGGCTGCTACTTTGCTATCATCTTAGTTGAAAGTATGTCGGCTAAATATTTTATTGATGCTGTAGTATCTGCCGTTCAGTTCGGAGATTTTATTCCCGGCGTTGGAAAGACTTTTGTATTTGGCTACATAGTAGGATTGGTTGGATGCTATAAAGGCTTTACAGCAGAAGGTGGAACAGAAGGCGTTGGGCGCGCATCTACAACTGCTGTAGTTTTAGCTTCTCTCTTAATTTTGATTTTCGATATGGTTCTCGTTAAAATTTCTTTGTGGTTATGGCCAACAATAAGTTAGTAGAAATAAAGAATCTTACTAAACGATTCGAAAAACTTTCTGTTCTTGAAAACATCTCAATTGATGTTCCGAAAGGAGAAAACCTTGTAGTCTTTGGAAGAAGCGGACAAGGCAAAAGCGTTCTGCTTAAATGCATTATTGGATTGATGGCTACTGACGCAGGAAAAATTCTTATTAAAGGCAGCGATCTGGCGATGCTTAGCATTAAAGAATTGAACTGTTTACGTAAAGATATCGGGTTTCTTTTTCAAGGCGCAGCTTTATATGATTCTATGACAGTAAGAGAAAACTTGGAGTTTCCTATCAAGAAACATTTTCCTGAAATGGAACAAAAAGCAATTGACGAAAAAGTGATAAATACGCTCGAACTTGTTTCTCTTGAAGAAGCTATTGATAAAATGCCGAGCGAACTTTCCGGCGGAATGAAAAAAAGAATTGGTCTTGCACGTTCAATAATTACAGACCCGGAATTAATGCTTTACGATGAGCCTACAACCGGGCTTGATCCAATAACATCTAAAGAAATAAGCGAACTTATTATAAATTTACAAAAGAAGTTAAATATGACTTCTGTTGTTGTAACTCATGATTTAATTTGCGCTAAAATTATTGCAGACCGCGCAATATTTTTACACGATGCAAAAATAGCTTATCAAGGAAGTTTAACCGAGCTTACAAATTCGACTGATCTTTTTTTGAGAAATTTTTTTAGTAACGAATTAGTAAAAGAATAGGAGTTTTTAGATGCTTAAGCAGTTAGAAGGCGCCCGTCTTGGAATTTTCATTTTTCTTGGAACCGTGCTGCTTGTTATGTCAATCTTTTTGCTTGGCAGCAAAGAAAAACTTTTTACTTCCACCATAGAAATAAAAACATATTTCGATCAAATTGAGGGATTGAAACCCGGCGCTCCAGTTCGTTTAAGCGGTTACAACGTTGGCAGTGTACAAAGTATTTCGTTAGAAAGCGGTTCTTTGGGACGTGTGGAAGTAATTTTAAATATAGACGATGAACTCAAAAAATTCATCCGTTTAGACAGCCGCGCAGCAATTGAAACCGAAGGATTAGTCGGAAAGAAAATTGTAACTATTTCTCCAGGTTCACCAGATAAACCGGAAATAGAAAGCGGCGGTGTTATTCCATCAAAGAACCCCGTTAATGTTTCTGCAATTATTGAAGAAACTCAAGCAATAATGAGCAACATAAAATCTTTAAGCAAAGAATTTTCGGAAACCTTCGCAAAAATAAATAAAGGTGAAGGCAGTATTGGCAAACTTGTTTACAGCGAGGATCTTTATAATTCTACTGTAACTCTTACTCAATCCGCCGATAAAAGCTTAAATATAATTACAAAGCGCTTAGATGAAATTTCCGACATTATTGTAAGCACCAGCGGAGGTGTTAAAAAAGTTATAGACCACGTTGATACAACAATAATTGATGCTAGAAAATTGCTTAAAAGAATTGATAGGGGCGACGGTGTTTTAGGGAAATTGATTGGCGATAGTAAAATGGCGGACTCAATTGTAACGGTTATTTCTAATCTTTCTAAAACCAGCGAATTTGCAAAGTATGCAACTATAAGCTTTGCCGAAAACATGGAAGCATTGAAACACAACTGGCTGTTCAAAAGTTATTTTGAACAGCGAGGCTACTGGAGCCAAACAGATTATGAAAAAGCCCTGAACGCTCAAATTGATGAGTTGAAAAAACAACAGTCAATTCTAGAAACTAAGATGAAAGAATTAAATGAATTGGAAACAAAGCTGAAAAGCCAAAAAAAGTAATTCCATATTTTATTCGTTTTCGATGTATCGCTTAAAATAGCCACCAACGGCTGGGGGTGTTGCGAGTAAGGGATTGCGGGCGATTTTCTATCAAGTTACACGAAATGTTGAAGCGGCCTACAAACCTTCGCATACCTATGAAACCCTTATTGGCTATACCGCGTGTTAGCGACTGGTTTTCCTTTATCTTGTTTTTTATCGATATCAAATAATCATCAGCGATTTTAAGTGCAAGTTGTTTTATTTCCTCAATGGTAAAAATAACCTCAAAATCAACTAAGTCGTTGTTTGTATTCCATAATTTTAGCCCAATCCATTTGTCACTTTCATTTATTCCTTCAATATTCTGGTGAGCAATACCATTTCTTAATTTATGGATAAACCAAAGTTTCGTGTACGATTTTAAATCTGTCTTGTGTCCGACATTGGTTTTAATATCCTTGATTGTAAAACCTATTTTATTAGGTATATTAGAAAGAAAATCATCATCTATTTTACCTTTAAAAGTTTGATTAGATTTCTTTTCATTTTCAGACACATTTACAATAAGACCTAATAAACAATTAAGTAAAAATGTAACCTCTTTATCTTTGTTTTTAAAGTCAGCATAATTATCATTTAGTAAATCTTTTGTACTTTCAACAAAATCAATTTATAGTTACTTATTGCGCTCATAATGTTGTCTTATTTAATAGAAGTCATTCTTAAGTTCAATATTTTCTGTGTCGTCATTTTTTAATCTTACCGCTAACGTTTTGCGGCTTGGCGTAGTGGCGGATTTTTAGCACAAAAGTGTCTGCGGAGTACGGAACCCCCTATCGCAAACCCCATGTTATGCGTTGCTCTACTTCTTGTCCGAAGAGGTGTCTGTCGGCTAGTTTCATTTAGGTTAAGGATGTCATTGTTCGAAGTAAATCGGCCGCCCAATTGTAAATGTTGTTTGAAACAATTTCCTGTCGCATCAATTGCATTCGCAACTGTTGTTCGCTTTCAGGCATTTCAATAGCGAGTTTTATCGCTTCGGCTGTTCTCTCGATATCGTATGGATTGATGACCAATGCGCCTTTCATGTTTTGTGATGCACCCGCAAAACGGCTAAGTATGAGAACTCCAGTGTTTTTGTTTCGCTCGGCAACAAACTCTTTTGCCACCAGATTCATTCCGTCATGTAGTGATGTAACCATGCAAAGGGTAGCCAAGTTGTAGAAAGGTTTTATTTCGGCATGGCTGTGATGTTTTCTAAGAAACAAAATCGGTTTCCAGTTTCTCCTTCTGAAACTGTGATTGATTCTTTCAGCTTCTTTTTCAACTGCGCTCATCATGTCAGCATAACTTTTAATGAGGGAGCGGCTTGGTGCACCAATCTGAACAAATGTGAACTTGCCGATGTAGTCAGGATTTTTTTCAAAGAATCGTTCAAGGGCGAGAAACTTTTCAATGATTCCTTTGGTGTAATCAATGCGGTCAACTCCTATTCCGAAATGTTGTGCTGTTATCCCATGTTCGGCTAATAGTTTTGAAGGTGTTGTAGTTGAAATGTGATTGTCAAAATCTTTTGGAGTAAATGCAATGCTGATAGGAAAAGGTTTTACAAGTGTTGTATGTCTTCCCATTCTTACCGTGAAGTTTTCCCAAAGCACACGGGATTCAAGTGAGTTGTTGACGGTTTCCAAAAAATGATTGCAATGGTATTGTGTATGAAAGCCAATTAAATCTGCTCCCAACATTCCCAAAAGAATTTCTCTTTGCCAAGGGCAAATGCCGAATGATTCAGGATTAGGCCATGGGATATGCCAAAAGATTGCAACACGAGCTTTCGGTTTTTTCTTTTTAATCATCTCAGGCAAAAGTGCAAAGTGATAATCCTGAATGAGAATGAAAGGTTGTTCTTCATCTTTTGTTTCTTCAATTACAGCATCAGCAAAATCCTGATTTACTTTTTTGTAATAATGCCAATCGTCTTTTCTGAAAAGAGGCCGGGTGTGAGCGATGTGGCAAAGCGGCCAAAGACCTTCGTTTGAAAAGCCGTAATAGAAATGGTCTTCTTCTTCTTTAGTTTGCCATAATCTCCGCAAAGTGTATTTGTGTTCTTCGGGTGGAACTTGCAGTTTGTCATTTTTGTCAACCGTTTCTTTGTCTGCATCACCACTGCCGGATGCAATCCAAAGTCCGCCACATGCTTTCAAAATGGGTTCCATGGCTGTTATCATTCCGCTTGCGGGAACAATACACTTTATCTCTTTTCCTGCATGAATGTGCATGTATGGTTCGCGGTTGGAAACCACAATCAACTTTTTGTTTTGCAGAAGTGTTTCCATTTCCACTTTAAGTCGTTCAGGTGTCCAAACAGATTCTGCATTTGCCCGCAGTCGTGCTTCTTCTTCTGCCGAAAGTTTTGCTTCGCGCATGGCGTTGGCAATGTGTGTTATTTCTTTGTGCAGTGGAGCAAGAAAACCTGCGGGTGGTTTTGATTGGAGTTCTGTTAAGTTTCCTATTCGTGCGGATTTTACCCATTCAACAATGTTGTTGATGGGGCTGAAAATTCCCCAACGCACAACAAGGATTGTAATAAACGAAACCAAAAGAGCTTGCATAAACCATCTGAAAAAATTGCGAACCCAAATACTGCTGATTATATTTTCAATGTAATCAGCTTCGGAATAGCAGATGATTGTTTTATCCAAGGGGTCGTTTGTCTTAACGGGCTTGATGAATTGATAAATTTTTCTGTTGCCTTCTTTAAAGTAATTTCCAACTGTGGTGTCGGCTGTGGCTGCCTGAAGAATGTAATCGTTTGAATTTTGGAGTAATGAATTTGCAGTTGGACCGATGAACAGAATACTGTCGGGATTGTAATAAACGGTGATAGCAAGAAGTCGGTATTGGTTAAGAAGTTTTTCGGTGTTGTCGGTATTGAGAATATCCGGTTTCTTTTCAATCGCAGACAAGTTCCTTTCTAAAAATCTTTCGGCAATGAGATTTACTTTTTCTTCTAACTCGCTGTTTAATCTTTCGCGCTCATTTGAAATTTGAAAATAAGTAAAGCCAAAGGCAACAATGCCAACAGCAATAATGATGGATAGTATGAGCGCAAGGTTCAGTTTCATTTTGATAATTGCTCTAATAGGTTTAGAACTTCCGAAACGGATTTCACTCTGTATTTGGCAAAGGTTTCTCCTTCGCCAACTTTGATTGTATAGGTATTGCTGTAATCAGACAAGGCGCAGAACATATCTTCATCCGTTTGGTCGTCACCGATTGACAGAACATAGTCATACTCGTTTTGCTTCAGCATTTTTTTTACTGCCTTGCCTTTGTCAATATCATTATTCATAACCTCCACAATCTTGTTGCCGTCAATGATCCTTAAATTGTAGGAACGCGCACTGTCTTTCAGTGCGCGAATTAATTCTCTTGAATGTTCATGTCCCGATTCGAGTTGTGCGTTTCTATAATGCCATGTTAAAGAATACTCTTTCTCCTCTACAAATGAATTGGGACAAGTCAAAGCAAAGCGGTTGAATATTGGCAGCACGGATTGTTTCCACAATCTGTAGTCCACTATTTGCTTTTTCCATTTTCCATTTTCTTTAACCATTGCTCCATGCTCGGCAATAATATTTAGTGGAAGGACTCCCAAAAACCTGTCAATATCAAAATACAGTCTGCCCGAAATGATAATTACTTCTGTCTGCGGTTGGTTTGATATTGTTCTTAGTGTGTTTAATAAATGTGCGGATGGCTTTGCTCTTTCAGGCGTAGGCACAAAGTCAACAAGTGTTCCGTCATAGTCGAGCAGAATTAATTTGTTAACGGCTGTTTTATATTTTTCTGTGAGAGTGCTGAACATGCTTCTGAGAAATAAGTTGTCATTTAATGTTTTGAACAAAGTTAAGATTTTGCTCAGTCTGTAGGTCGTAAAAACTGTTTTTTGCTGGAGCAGTAGCCAAACGGCCTTGCCGACTTTCGGAGCTGTCAAATTTCGGTTAAGCAACAACGTTTTGCGGCTTGGCGAAGGTGGCGATTTTAACCACAAACTTCACACGAAGAACCGCATTACAATTATACAAAAATTTGTTTTATAAAGCGCTGTACCCGCCATTACGCCAAACCTCTGTTAGCAGTAGGTTTTCTTTCTGTCGTCAAGCGAGTTTTACTGTCTCGTTGAGCAACTCCACATTGAAATTTATCTTTGCGTTAAGTGCTTTAAATACTTTTATTATTGTTTCAAATCTTGCGTCTGTCAGACTGTTTTCAAGTTTTGAAATTTGGGCTTTTTGAACGCCTACAAGTCGTCCAAGTTCTTCTTGTGTCAAATTACGTTCTAAACGTGCTTGTCTAATGGCTTCTCCAAGCAAGTCAAGTTGTAACTCGTTCTCAAAAGCTTCTCGCTTTGGTGTCCCACGTTTACCAATGTGTTTGTCAGTAATCGCGTCTAAGCTGTAAGTTTTTAATCCTTGCTTTTTCATTTTTCTTATCCTTAAATTCAAAATATTTTTTTCTTAAACGTTCTGCTTTGTCCAAGTCACTTTGTGGAGTTTTATCTGTTTTCTTTATCAGTCCGTGAGTTGATATTACAACAGTGTCGGTCTTTTCTGATTTGTCCCAAAAAGCAAAAAGTCTGTAATGAGTTTTATTAAACAGCGTTCTAAACTCCCAAATTTCGTCTGTCAGTTTTTTGAAAAGATCTTTGTCATTCGAGAACCTTGCCTTTGTTATATTGTAGATAATTTTATCTCTTACTTTCTCGTCAAGGCTGTCAAGAAACTCCGAAGCTTCTTCTAAAAACTCAACTTTAAATTTTGGTGTCTGCACTTGTTAAACGTTTCTGCAAAGATAAAAGTTTCTTTATTAGGAAACAAATTTTTCTGTGAAGTTGTTTTTCTAAACTTACTGCCAACGATTTCGGGCTTTGCGTTCGGGCGAGTTTCGGGGTCCCGTACATGCGGGATCAACCTGCACTGAATCCCGCCTAGCTGAACACAAAGCTTCATGTTTGCGCTGTACCCGCCATTACGCCAAACCCATGTTAGCTGATGCCCTTCTGTTGCCCGTGTTCTAATGCACTTTCTGAGTTGTCAAGTCGTAACCTGTCAATTATGTTGATAGTCGTAGGTTGTGTGGTTGCGAAGTTTTATTTTTTAAAGAGAGGAAGATTTTTTGGTTTTTAATTTTTCTTGGGTGAGAGAAAAATACTCTCTTACAAACTTTGGTTCGTTGGTAGGCATGTGTCGGCTTGCAAGAGTGTATTTTTACGGGCTGTTTTTCTGTTATTTCTATTTACCCGATTTTTAAGGATGTCATTGCCAAGGCACCAGCTACGGCTTTGTCGTTGAATAATTCTATTTCTTCTTTGCTGTCTTGCAATGCCAATGAATAGAGTAAAGGCAAATAGTGTTCAGCTGTCGGTATAGCTAAGTCAAACGCTTTACCTTGCGAACGGAAATTGATAAGTTCTTTGTGGTTTCCGTCAAGAATAAAATTTTTCATTTTCTCGTTTGCTTCTATTGCCCAGTCATAACCAAATGTTTCATTTAATCTTCTCCACTCCACTTTCCCAAGATTATGAACAATGTTACCGCTCCCGATAACCAACACGCCTTTTTCACGAAGCGATTTTATCTGTTGTGCTAATTCGTAATGATATTGCGGGCTTTGGCTATAATCTATGCTCATTTGAATTACAGGAATGTCAGCATTGGGATATAAATGTTTTATTACACTCCATGCCCCGTGGTCAAGTCCCCATTTCTCGTCTAATCCTACTTCAGTTTTTGTGATGAGTGATTTTGTTTCTTTTGCCAAATCAGGGCTTCCGGGCGCTGGATATTGCACTGCAAACAATTCTTTCGGAAAGCCGCCAAAGTCGTGAATGGTAGGCGGATTTTGCATAGCGGTTACAAAAGTTCCCTTCGTTTCCCAGTGAGCCGAAACACACAAAATAGCGTTCGGTTTTGGGAGCCCTTTGGCGATATTCCTGAATCCTGTTACAAATTCATTTTCTACTATGGCATTCATTGGACTGCCATGGCCCAAGAACAACACAGGCATTTTTGAAGTTTTGCCCAATGGTTCTGTCATTCTATTTAATTCATTCAGTTTCATTGCTACAGCTGTTAATGGCAAAATTGCCAATGATTTTAAAAATGTTATTCTGTCTATTACTCATTATTTCTAATAATTGACAAAGCACCTGAAGGACAATTATTTACCGTAGCAATAATTTCTTCCGTAGAAGCATTTGCAACTTTTATCCAGGGACTTGCTTTTGTGTTGAATACTTGCGGTAAATTCTTTACACAATTGGCAGAGTGAATACACTTTCCCGATTGCCAAACAACGGTTATTTCTCCGTTGGAATAGTTTTTTGTAATGTTGTTTTTATCCATGACTGGCTGATTTTATAGAACATCATTAAATTCTTTTACCTTATCAAAGACACTTCTTGCAAACGGGCAAAGCGGAACGATTTTTAATCCTTTCTCTCTTGCAAAATCAACTGCTTTAGTTACCATTTGCTTGCCAATTCCTTTACCTTTTAATGCAGTGTTTACATCCGTGTGGTCAATAATTATTCTGTCTTTTCCTGCCCATACATAGGTCATTTCAGCAAGAATTTGTTTTTCCCGCTCTACATAAAATACACCTTTGTTACCATCGTCTTTTTGAAGTATTTCCATTGTGCTACTTTTTATTTTAGATATTTCCATAAGCTGCCATTCTTAGTAACTACTTTTGTCAAATTACCTTTTGCAGTTAGTTCATTCAGCAGTTGCTCACTTTCCTTTTTCCCAGTTCCTGATAGTTCTGAAAATTCTTTAGCCGTTAATGTTTGATATTTTGTAAAAAGGTCTTCCCAACTTTTTTTGTATTCGTTTTTACTAGCAGTAGGAGCCAGTTTCAATACAGCCGCTTCATAAAATGAATAAGGCTTTGTGCCATACACAAACTCTGTATTCCCTTTATCATCTACAAAAAACATAGCAGGAAAGCCTCTAACGCCAAGCTCTTTTCCCAATTTCAAATCATCCTGAAAAAATTCTTTTGCCTTTCCTTCATAGTCGGTTTTCAGCTGCTCAACATTCAATCCCACTTTTTTTGCGGCTGCTTCCAGATGCTTCCATTTTGCAATATTTTTCTTTTGCAGGAACACCATTTCTCTCGCTTCACGAAGAAACAAAATTGCTTTTACATTGTCTTGCATTTGTGCTGCTTTGAAAGCAATGGAAGGTGGATGGGAAGAATTTAAAGGGTCTTCCAACCAAACATCACCATCAATTGGCATATCGTAATACACACTTACTTCGTCCCAATGATGAGCCACATCAGAGGGTTTGCTGATTCCGCCACCGCTGTAACTCCAGTCGGGCAATAAACCGCCCATTCGATATTCAATTTCAATGAAATTGCCATATTCCAGTTTCAACTTTCGCAATTGAGGTTCTATGCCCCAACAGGATGAACAAATCGGGTCGGTATAATAAATAACCTTTACCAGCTTTTTAGTTGATTGTGTAATTCCGGCAATACTATCATTCACTTTACCAGTTGGTATTTCGCACATTCCTGTTTCTATATCGCATAAAAGCGGATTATTATTCTTTGATTCCATTTTACTTCGTGTTTGCGACCGGCAGTTTGAACTTCCTAATATTAAAAGACCTACAATTGTAATTAGTGACAGCTTCATTTTTAAGTTGTTGCATATGAGTGGATATTGTAATCATCATTGATGACAATACCTGCATATTTTCAATTATGAGTTGCCATAAATGTTAGATTCTCCACCGTCAATCGCTATAGTTTGCCCGCTTACATAGCCATTGTCGTCACTCAAAAGGAAAGCAACTAATTTGGCTACTTCGTGTGGCTGCCCCAGACGCTTTGTTGGATTGCGTTGAGCATATTCATTTTCTGCTGCTTTAGGATCAGATGGATTTACCTGTTTAAATGCTTCGGCAACCATTGGTGTGAGAATTGCTCCTGGTGCAATGGCATTGGTCAGGATTCCATCTCTGCTATATTCTAAAGCAGCATTTTTGGTCATACCTGAAACAGCGTGTTTACTTGCAACATAAGGCATTTGATTTAATACACCACGAATACCGCCAACAGATGCCACGTTTACAATGCGACCATATTTTTGTTTTTGCATCACAGGAATAGCATAACGCATTCCGTAATACACACCCATCAAGTTGATGTCAATTACTTTTTTAAAAATGTTTATATCATACTCGGTAATGCTTGCCTGTTTGCCTTCTATGCCAGCGTTATTGTATAGCCCGTCAATTCTTCCGAATGCTTTTACTGCTTCATCCACGTAATTTTTTACGGCTTCTTCTTTTGATACATCAGCCACAACGTTGATGATTTTTACATTCGGGAACTCATTTGCGATTTCCTCTTTCGCATCTGCCAAACTTTTTTCGTTGTAGTCAACCAAAACAAGGTTAGCACCTTTGGAAGCCAATTCTTTTGCTGCTGCTAATCCAAGTCCCATTCCGGCACCTGTGATAATGATTATTTTGTTTTTCATTTTTGTATTTTGTTAATGCTTAAACTTTCATTTTGTTGTTTGCTTCAACACACCATAATAGTTCATCAATAAATCCCTTTGCTCTCTTATCAGTCGCAATTGGGTCATTGGGTATTCCTTGTTCGCTGAATGCATTTTGAACAGATGGAACAGGAAACACTGCATGAACTGTCCAAGCCTGAATTTTCCAAAGTGAAAATTGCAAACTTGTAATTACCTGTGAACCACCAAAGCCACCTGCTGACACTGTTGAGATTGCAACGGGTTTTCTTCTCCACTCATCATATAGCAAATCAACCACATTCTTTAAACTCGCAGGATATCCTCCGTTATATTCAGGAGTAACTATTATCACTCCATCTGCTGATTTTATTTTTTCAGCAAATTCAAGCGTCTGTGCCGATGGATTATTTTGTAATCTCAACCGCTCGTCAAATAATGGAAAATTGTAAGTTGCCAAATCAAGTATTTCAGCAGTTGCAATTTTGTTTTGCTCCAAATAGTTTTTGAAGTAAAGAGCAACTCTATGGCTATGCCTGCCCTGTCTTACGCTTGATGATATGATTGCTATATGTGTCATGTATAATTGCTTTAAGATTGTTTTATAAACTGAATTTCGCCAGCAATTTTTACATCTTCGCTTACCAAAACACCGCCTGTTTCCAGAGCCGCATTCCAGTTTAAGCCCCAATCTTTTCTGTTGATTTTTCCTTCCACAGAAAAACCTGCTTTTTCATTTCCCCAAGGGTCTTTGTTTATACCGCCAAACTCCACTTCAAGAGCCACTTCTTTGCTGATACCTTTGATGGTAAGCAAACCTTTCAATTCATATTCATCTTCGTCTTTTTGCTTGAATGAAGTGCTTTTGAACGAAAGTTCTTTGTGATTTTCCACATCAAAGAAGTCGGCAGATTTCAGGTGATTATCTCTGTCTGCGCTGTTGGTGTTGATAGATAAAGCGTCAAGGCTAACATTCAAAGTTGATTTCAAAATATCGTCTCCGTCCACTTCAACGGAGAAGTTTTTGAATTCACCTTTAACGTTGGCAATCATCATGTGTTTTACTTTAAAAGTAAGCTCACTGTGTGTTGGGTCTAAAACCCATTTTGTTTTTGCTGCTGTTTCCATTTTTAATATATTTTTCTGTTGTTAAAATTGATGGTACAAAGGTGCGGACATTTCAGAGGCAATGGGTAACACTTTTCGGAAGAAATGTTGTGATTTCAGGAAACAAGCTTTCTCATTTCTTCACGAAATTCGCTTGGCGTTTGTCCAGTCCGCTTTTTGAAAACATTAGTAAAATATGACTTTTCGTTATAGCCCAATTCAAAACCGATTTCCGAAATAGTTTTGTCGGAATAAGTCAGTAAATTTTTGGCTTCAATGAGTTTTCGTATTTCAATGATTTCCGAAACGCTTTTTTCCATCACCTGCTGACAAATAGTATTTAGATTTCTTGCACTCATAAAAAGTTTTTCGGCATAGAACTCTACATTTTCAGGTCGGTGGTAATTTTCTTCCAATATTTTCAGGAAGTTTTTAAAGGTGGTGTTGTTTAATTTATGTACGCCGTTATCGCTTTCTTCGGTTTTCCTTCTTTCAGATTCAATCATGGTAAATAGGGCACTCAGTAAATGCCTGACCACGGCAAGGTCTGGATTTTCCTTCTGCATTTCAGCACTCATCAATTTGCAAATGGTAACTAAGCGGTCAAAACACTCACCTTCTTGCATTTTAATAGTGGAGTGGTCATGGAAAAGAGAATAAAGTTGAAAAATTGTTTCCGGTATAAATTCACTCTTAAAGCGAATCGCCAACATCTCACATTTCCCGTTGTGTAATTTTGGAATAACACGGTGAACTTTTCCTTTTGTGACAAAGCTGATAAGCGGTGCTTCAATAATAGTGTTCTTGAAGTCAATAAAGTGGTCTAACTGACCGTTAATTCCAATTATCAACTCCTCAAAGTCGTGTTTATGTGGTTCATCAGGTGAAGCACTTATTTTAGTTGCTTCTGCTTCGTCCACTTTAAATATTTTGAAAAGTTGATTCATAGTTTCAAAGTAAGGAATTTAATAAAGCGTTGGCAAAAAATGACTCTTTTGGTTTTGCTGAAGTGTTGGCTTGTGTGTCGGACAAAACCAAATGTGCCACTTGTGCGATTGCCAAAAAATTAAAAAACAAAAAATGTGTGGTGGCAAAAAATAAAACTTCTTTGGGTTGGCTGTCGTGTCGTCCGATACGCTTGCCCCTAACTATTTATTTCCCGCAAGTATAGTTAAAACAAATTATTTTATCTACTTATGCTTCAATCGTTGCTATCTCTTCAAGCTCAGCTTTTTCAACTGGTATAGCAGCAAGTCTTTGCCAGTGTTTTCTCATCTCTAAAGCTAGCCTGCTGCAAGCTTGGGCATGGTTATTTGCCGATCTAATTAGTTGCACAATTACTTTTTAGTCGGTTACTCTTTATGGGCGCCCCTAAAAATATCAGTTTCCTTTGTCCCGCTTAGCGGGATGAAATATTTTAAAACAAAAGTTTTTAGAGGTGCCCTTATGTTAATTCTTCCCAGCGTTTACTAACTACACTCCAAACTTGTTCAATAGAAACATCTTGCATCGCTTGTTCTTCCTGCTCATCGGTATAAGATTCCAATACAAGAGGAGATTTTATCGTTCTATGAATTTCGCCATACGGAGCCCAATCCGTTGGGTCTGATGAACCGAGTATTGCGCAAGTTGGTGTCTGTACTGCAACTGCAACATTCATTGGTCCTGTACAGTTTGTTAAACACATTTTAGAATATTTAATCAGTGCAGCTAACTCGCCAATTGTTTTTGTTTGAGGCGCTAAAAACATCTTCTTCGGATTTTCAGTAACTACAAACTCGGCTAATTCTTTTTCCTTACCGCTCCAGGTTACAATAACGGTTACATCGTACTGCTCAACTAATTTTTTTGAAATTTCTCTAAAACGATCCGGCGACCAAGCTCTAATTGGTTTTGAAGCGCCTGGATGAATGCAAATAGTATTCTCTTTCTCTAGTTTGTTTTGAAAAAGGAAATCCGAGGCAAATTTTTCATCGCTAAGAGAAATGTGTGTGTAAGGAGTTTCATCTTTTACTTTAACGCCAACAGCTTTAACTATATCAAGATTGCGGTGAACTTCGTGATATCTTCCATTTGGAAATGGAACTTTAGTTGTGTACAAATTCATCATATTCTGCGGGCCGGAACTAACTCTTTCTTTAGCTCCGCTTAGATAAGCAATTATAGCACACCGATCTGAATGCCAGCGAAGGTTGATTGCCAAATCGAATTTGTATCTGCGAAGATTCAGAATTAGTTTGAACAATTGTGTAATAGATTTTACTCCACGATATTTCTTTTCATCGTAAACAAGTAATTTATCTACAATTGAGCCGGCTGGTGCAATTTGCTTCATTAAACTATTGCTTAGTAGAACAACACATGCATTTGGGAAAGTTTCTTTTACCGAACGTATAGCGCCGGTTGAAATAACCATATCGCCAAGCGCGCCCCATTTAATTACTAATATGTTTTTGGGATTTATATTCATTTCGTTTTCAAAATTTGAATTGCTTTCTCAAATACCATTTCAGCACTAATGCAATCTAAGAATTGATTTTCTTTATCTACTATATTTCTCTTTCCGGATAAGTAAAATTGCTTGTTTGCTTCTTCATAAAACCACCATGCTTCAATCAAATCTTCCGGAAAAAATGATAGAGAGGGAATATTTAGCGCAGCGGCAAGATGTCTTGCCCCGGAATCCATTCCTATTAACAAATCGGCTTCGCTTATTACCCGGGCAAGCTCGTGTACATTTTCGGAATAGTGAATTAAAACTCTTGGGTTAATGAGTGGTTCAAAAAAAGTTTTGTGTTTGAGTTCTTGCGGACCTATTGTAAAAATTATCTTGTAATCAGTTTGTTCAAATATTTTATTCACTAACAAGGGATAATTATCAAGTTTCCATTTTCGAGAAGATTCGCCCGCGCCTGGATGAATGCAAATTATTTTATCACTTTCAATTATGTTCTTTTCGGAAAAAAAATCATCAACACATTTGCAGTAATCATTATTCATAACAAAATCTGTTTGTCTGCTGTTTGCTTCAGTTCCAAAAGTCTTTGCAATTTCTAAATAATAATCCATAAAACTGTTTCTGTTTTCATATACATTAGCCTTATGAGTTAATAAAAAAGCCAAATTGTTTTCTATTGGTCCTACGCGAAATTTCGCCCCGCTTAAAAATGACCAAAGCACGTATCTATCGCCTGCTTGAAACGAAACAACTGAATCAAATCTTTTGCTTCTGAGGAAACAAACAAATTTAATTTCACGTTTTAGTTTTGATAGTCCGCGTTTTTCCTTGTTCGACAAATCATAAAAAATTATTTCATCAATATTTTTGTTACCTGCAAGAACATCTTTGTATTGTTTTCTCACCAGCACTGTAATTTTTGACGAAGAATATTTTTCTTTGATAGCTCTGATTGCCGCAGTTGTAACAATTAAATCTCCAAGAAACTTGAGATTGATTATTAGAATATTTTTCGGGTCATGCCGTTTCATTCTGTCGGTTTATGATTTATGCCAATCAAATTTAATCATATTAAAACCAATTCCATTTCGATGTTCAATCATTTTTATAACTTTGCAAGGAATAAAACGATTGTTAGATGGAAAAATTTACGAGAGAGACTCTTTGGCGTGTTCACATTCCGCTGTTGATAGTTCAAGTTACCTTCGGTACGCTTCCGCCATTTTCTAAATTGGCGTTAAAGTATTTCCCACCAATGAGTGTTGTATTTTTTAGAGTATTTTCAACAGCCATTCTATTCAGCATAATATTTTACCTTTTTAAGAAGGAAGCAATTAAAGAAACAAAACATTATTGGTGGTTTGCTTTGTTCGGGTTCTTCGGGGTTGCGGTCAATCAGCTTTTCTATCTCAAAGGCGTTTCAATTACAACTGCTGTAAACGCTGGAATTCTTGTAACAACAATACCAATTTTTACGATTATTGCTGCGCTGCTTCTAAGAAAAGAAGAGCTGAACTTCGTAAAAATACTTGGTGTAATTGTAGCATTTAGCGGTGTTGCTTTTCTAATTGATTTTGGTAGATTTCAATTGAACGAAAACCTGTTAGGCGACTTGCTGATAATTGCCAACTCATGTTGCTATGCTGTCTATTTGGTAATTTCTAAAAAGATGTTGCGCATTTACAGTTCGTTCACAGTAATTACTTATGTTTTTATTTTTTCTTCATTTATTATTATGCCGTTTACAATTCCAAGCCTGCCGGAGATAAATTTTTCTTCTATTCCGCTTGAAGGTTACTTAGCGTTATTGATGGTCTTAGTCGGCGGAACATTTATTCCATACCTTGTGGTTACATTTGCGCTGCAAAACACACAATCAACTTCTGTGGCAATTTACAGCTACCTTCAGCCAATTATTGCTACGCTTCTTTCTGTACTTGTAGTTGGCGAATTATTAACTCTCAAACTCTTTTTTTCAGCGGTAATAATAATTTTAGGAGTTTCTATTGTTACATTTGCAGAAATTTTTAAGTTCAACAAAGTACTTGCGCGTATTAAAGGTAAAATAACTTAAGGGAATCAAACTACATATCAACGTCATTTGCTGTTTCATTGCCCCGATTTACATACTTAAATTCTTAAAGACACTAATTTATAGGTAACTCTTAACCTATATCTGAAAGTTGATAGCGCATTTTTCTTTTTTATGCGATTTACATTCTCTTAAACTATTTTAGAGGCGAACAGTTGGGATTCATTTGACAGAGCGTAAATTCCATTTCACGGATTCATTCATTGCAAAGTTGGTAGTGCTTTCTGAAGGATTACTTTCCTCACAAACATTCGAGAATGTTGTTGCTCAGTTAGAAGAGAATGCTTCAAAGTTTTATTTCACTCACTCTTCGGAAGCAAATCTGATTCGCATTTTTTCAGCTGTCTATGATAAATCCTTTTTCTTCAGCGATCTGCTCAAGCTACCTCATCACGCTGAAATTGTTGTTGCATTAGCAGCAAACTCCAACTACTTAACAGATATTGTCGTTCGCAATCCGGAATATCTTTACCAGATTTTTGACCAAGAATATTTCTCGAAAGATATAAAGATAGAAGATCTTGAAAAGGAAGTTTCCGAAAATGTTAAGAAGTTTAAATCTATTAACGCGCGTTTAACTTTTCTCCGCCAATTCAAAAAGAGAATAATTCTTAAGATAGGCGCAAATGATATTTTACAATTTGATGAATTGTTAAGTACTACAAAACAGCTGTCATATCTGGCAAAAATAATTAACGCAAACCTTTTTGAAATATGTTACGAAGAAGTTTTGGCAAAGTATAAGGTAACAAGACCGAGCAATAAGTTTTCTCTCTGCTCGCTAGGCAAACTTGGCGGCTGCGAGCTAAACTACAGCAGCGATGTTGACTTAATTATGTTTTACGATTCCAATTCGCAAATCGAATCAACCCAAAAAGACTTTCACGAACTGCTGTCAGAAACTGTTCAGCTTTTTTCAAAATCGTCATCAGACATAACTTCAAACGGTTACATTTACCGCGTGGATTTTCGGCTAAGACCCGATGGCAAATTTTCTCCTCTTTGCAAATCAATTAATGATTATATAAAATATTATGAAGCACGCGGCGAAGACTGGGAACGGCAAATGCTAATTAAGCTGAATTTTATATGCGGCGATAAAGATTTGTATAACCGCTTTCTCTCTTTTGTAATTCCTTACGTTTACAACAGTTTCTACACTTCATCAATAAAAGATAAAATCAGAACGATGAAGCTGAACATTGAAAGACAACACAACACTCAAGAAGATGTAAAAATTTTTACGGGAGGAATTCGCGACATAGAATTTGCAGTACAAGCATTGCAGCTTTTAAACGGAAGCAAGTATCCAGAACTTAGAACGGGTAACAGTTTAATTGCGCTTAACTTTTTGCAGAGCAGAAATCTTCTGAAGAAAAAGGAAAAAGAACTTCTTGCCGAAGCTTACATTTTCTACAGAAGGATCGAGCATTTTCTTCAGTTGATGAACGATACACAGACACACCGGATACCCGATAATCCGGAAATGATTAACAAGCTGGTTGTTTATCTTCGGCTTGATTCGGCAGAAATCTTTAGAATAAAACTTGATAGTTACAGAAAAAGTGTACGCGGGATTTACAACAATATCTTAAAAGCAAACGATACGTTAAGCGATTTGGAAAAACAAAAAGCAGTTTTTAAAGAAGCATCCAAAGCAGAAAAGAATTTGCAGTACTTGCGCAGCGGACAGGGGATAATCGAACGCAAAGAATTTGACACGCGAACAATTCAGCTTTTTAATTCTATCGAACAGAATTTGAATAGCTATTTAACTAAATGTTACGACCCCGACAAAGTTGTAGATAACTTTACTCGAGTAATAAGAACCACAAAGTTTCCGTCAATTTGGTATAGCGAGTTTACAAACAAGAAATTCTTTTTTAGATTTTTGAGTTTATGCGAATACTCTCAAAAATCTTTAGATCTTCTTTCAGCTTCAAACCGACTTGAGGATTTTTTCCTCTCTCGCAAAGTGTTTTCTAAAAATCTTAATGAGGATTTTGCTTTTCTTACTACTGAGCAAATTGTTTTTGCTCTCTCGGTTCAATTCACTTGTGGATTAGTGAAGCGGTCTAAAGCAGCCGAAACTCTTTCCGCCTACTTTACCTTTCATTTAGTGGAACTGCTCCGCAGACAAAACTTAAACTATAATTACTTTGCTGCTTCGCTCGGCAGTCTCGGCGCATCTAATATGAATTTCAATTCCGACATAGATTTAATTGTTGTAGTAGAAGAAATAAACACAGAGGAAAATGTTCAGCAGCACTTTCAAGAATTTCTAGCAAAAGCAAAAGACAAGCTAAAGCCTTTTGATGTGGATTTCCGGTTACGCCCAGAAGGAAATAAATCTCCAATTGTTTGGGATATTAAGAATTACGAAACATACCTTGCAGCCCGCGCGCGTTTGTGGGAGTTTCAAGCATTAACAAAACTTAGATTGATTTACGGAAACAACAAACTGTTTAAGGACTTTACATCAATAATTGTAAAACACTCTTGGTGTTTTGCACAGAAAGAAATTAAAGCAGAAATTGTAAAGATGCACAACTATGTTCTTCGGCAGCATTCGCACGCGCTAAGCTCAGGCATAAACATTAAAAAAGATAGAGGCGGATTAACAACGATTGATTTTATTTTACAATTACTTATTCTTTCCGACCCTAAATTACTTGCCAAATTGATTGGAGCCGGTTATAAAAAAATCTTTTCTGCTGTTAATATAATTCTGCCCGAAGCCGATGAACTCAAGAATAATTTTGAGAAACTTAAGTTAGCCGAGTTTTGTGTGCAAACAATCTTCAACACTGGCAACGCTGTTATTACATCTGAAAATGAAAAGAGACTTTACTTAAGCCAATTATTTAGCGAAGATGATGTAAGCAACATAGAGTTTTCACTTAAGCAAATATTGAAATTTAATTATCAGTTGTTCGATAAACTTACTGGAGATTAAGTTTGAATTTACTAAAAAAGCATTACGCAACATTCACTTCACTCATAGTATTTATCGTTTACTTATTTACGCTCGCTCCAAGCGTAATACAAATTGATTCCGGCGAGCTTGCCGCCGTGCAGGCAACTTTAGGAATCGCGCATCCAACAGGCTATCCGCTTTTTACTATTATTGGATACCTGTGGCTTAAAACTCCGTTACCATTTTCTAAAATATTTCAGGCTAATTTACTTGCAGCAGTATGGTGCTCGCTTTCCATTTTCTTTCTCATCAAAATAGTAGAAATAGTTTTTAACAACTTTAAGCAAAATGTACTTGTTAAAAAATCAAAACAAAGAATGAGGGTTCTCGAAAGTAGTTTTACAAATGACCAAAAAATAATTTCTGCTTTTGCTGGTTCATTCTATCTGGCATTTAGCAAAACTTTTTGGATGCAGTCAACTTCAGTTGAAGTTTACTCGCTTCAAGCATTTCTCTTTACGCTGATCTTATTCTTTACGCTCAGAGCTTATTATACTAAAACAAACAAATACTTTGATTGGGTCTTTGTGGGCATTACGTTCGCATTTAGTTTTGCAAATCACATGACTACGCTTCTCATTCTTCCTTTAGCGGCAATACTGTTTTTCATGAAAGAGAGATTTACACAACGCTCATTTAAAATTATTGTAGTTACCGCTGTTACATCGCTGCCTTTGCTGGCGCTGTTATATCTCTATCTTCCTTTACGCGCTTCTATGCAGCCGTTATTAAACTGGGGCAATCCAGTAAACTTTGAAAACTTCTGGCGCCACTTTACAGGCAAGCAGTATCAAGTTTGGCTTTTTGCTTCTTTCGAAGCCGCAGGCAAGCAGCTTAAATATTTTCTAACAAACTTTTCATCTGAGTTTGCTTACGCCGGTTTAATACTTGGATTAATTGGTTTTGTTTTTCTTTTCAAGAATGAAAGAAAAATGTTCATTGCTTTGCTCTTTACTTTTCTTTTTGCAGTTCTCTACTCAGTCAATTACGATATTGTTGATATAGATTCATATTTCCTTTTAGCGTACATCATCTTTGCCTTATTTATTTCATTAGGATTCAGCAAACTCCTCCAGTTGCTAAAGAGTAAAGCAGTACAAGATAAATATGCTTACGCTGCGGTAGGGCTTTTATGCTTTCTTCCGTTGGGAATCAATAGAACAAACGTAGATCAAAGCGGTGTTTACACGTTTGAAGATTACACTAAAGCTGTCCTTAATTCCACCGAAAAGAATTCAATAGTTTTTTCATATCAATGGGATTACTTCATTTCGGCATCTTACTATTTTCAGAATGTAGAAAACTATCGCAAAGATGTTGTAGTAGTTGATAAAGAACTTCTCCGCCGTTCTTGGTATTACAGCCAATTGCAAAATTCTTATCCTTCTGTTATGAAACAGATTGAAACCGAAACAAATTCTTTTGTTGAAGCAGTTAAACCTTTTGAGAGAGACCAAAACTTTGATGCTAACTTGCTTGAACAAAACTACAGAGCAGTTATGAGTAACTTAATTGTCAAAAACATAAATGAAAGAAACTGCTACATTAGTATTGAATTATATCAAAATGAAATGCGGCGCGGCGAGTTTACTTTGCCGGATGGCTGCCAGCTTGTGCCTCACTCACTAATGTTTAAAGTTGTTAAAGGAACAGATTATGTTCCTGCGCCAGAACCCAACTTTACTGTTAGATTTCCAAAGAATAGAAACAAGTATGTCAACTTTATTGAGAACACATGCGGAACAATGCTTGCTTACCGAGCAGCCTATGAGCTTGAGTTTGGATTCAAAGAACGCGCAAAAGTTTATTTAGATAAAGCGAAAAAAGATTTTCCCAATTACCAAATTCCTTATCAAATTTTGAGCGGAATAAACTGACGTAAAACGTAAGACGTAAACTATGCTGATCTTGTGTTTGTTAGCGTTGAATAAAATGTGCAAGAAATAATATCTTGCTCTCAGCTTTTTTTAACTTCTTTAATATTAATCGGGAATTTGTATGAGAACCAGATTTTTTTTGGTAACTGCAGTAGTTTTTTTGTTTGCAAATCTCTCATTTGCTCAGCAGGATAAACTTCAAAAAATTGATAATTACATTCAATCTGCAATGAAAGATTGGCAAATGCCCGGTTTTGCAGTTGCTATTGTAAAGAACGATTCTATCGTTTTTTCTAAAGGATATGGCGTAAGAGATATTAGGACTAAAGAACCAGTTGATGAAAACACTTTATTTATGATTGCTTCATGTTCTAAAGCTTTTACTACTGCGGCGTTGGCAACTCTTGTTGATAGAGGAAAAATTAAGTGGGATGATCATGTTATCAAATATCTTCCTTCGTTTCAGATGTACGATACTTGGGTTACAAAAGAAATTACTGTACGTGATTTAGTTACTCACAGAAGCGGATTAGAAACATTCAGCGGAGATATTCTTTGGCTTGGTTCTACATACGATTCAAACGAAATTATTAGAAGAGCCCGCTATTTAAAGCCAGCTTCAAGTTTTAGAAGTAAATATGGTTATCAAAATATTTTGTACAGCGCCGCCGGTTCTATCATTCCGGTTGTTACAGATACTAACTGGAGCGATTACCTAAAAGCCCATTTCTTCTCTCCGCTTGGTATGAATAGAAGTGTAACTACGATAAGCGAAATGAAGGCTAAAGGCAATTATGCTTTTCCTCATAAAATTGTAAATGAAAATGTTACTACTTATAACGATTTCTGGTCAATCGAAACAGTTGCGCCAGCCGGCTCAATAAACTCTTCGGTCAGAGAAATGACCAATTGGATCCGGTTGCAATTAATGAAAGGAAAGTTTGGCAGTAAACAAATTTTCAGTGAGAGACAATCTAACGAAATGTGGTTTAATCAAACCGCATTGGAAACTATAAATTACGGACTCGGCTGGTTTATACGCTATTTCAGCGGGAAGAAACTTATTAACCACGGCGGCGGAATGCCAGGAATGATAAGCGATGTCTCGCTTATACCCGAAGAAAATTTTGGACTGGTAATTTTAAGCAACGCCGAAACCGGAATGGTAACTGCAATAAGAAATTATGTTATAGAAGTTTTTATAAACAAAGAGCCAAAAGACTGGAACAAAACAATGCTGGAAAATTGGCAGAAGCGGGAAGAAGGTTTTGCCAAAGAAAACAAACGTCGCGAAGATATTAGAGTTAAAGACACTAAGCCATCTTTGTTACTTGAAAAATATTGCGGCACTTACGAAGATACAATGTACGGTAAAGCTGAAGTAAGTTTGAAAGATGGAAAACTCTTTATGCAGTTTATTCCAACTCCACTCTTTAGAGGTAAATTACATCACTATCACTTTGATACTTTTTATATTGACTGGGAAGATGATTTTTTAACACGCGGCTGGGTTAAGTTTGATATGAATTTTAACGCAGAGATTAAAGGATTTACTATAGAAGTTCCTAATTCACCGGATTTTATATTTACAGAACTCTTGTTTGAAAAAGTGAAATAGCAATGAAAAGAACCTTTCCAATTTTTGTCTTACTCGCATTTACCGTTAATGCACAATCTTACTTTGACAGCTATACTTATAAAAACACGTCTCTTGATGTTACAACTAATCCGGCTAGCATTGTAATGGGTGAATCTTTTGTAGCCAACCGAAACAGCTTTGCTTCGTTCATCGAAAACCCAGCAAACTTGAATGCTAAAAGTAAAACAGGATTGTTCTATAACATTCGTTACCAAAACTGGAATGAACTTGCAAAGAGATATCAATTTTCTACAGCAGGCGCAGTATTAAATTCATCTTTCGCTGTAATAGGAATTGCATACAGTCAATTTACCAGCGGTTTAACTTCGTTTAATGTTTTTTCACCAACCGAAACTATAGAAGATGCAAATCAAACTTTGTCTTTGTCTATTTCAAAAAACATAACGAGCAATTTAACTTTTGGCGTTAGCGCAAAGTTATTCGGACATTCGAGAACAAGCGCTCCTGGAACCGTAACCGGATTAGATTCAAAAAGCGCACTTCTTTTTGATATTGGAGCTTTGTATTCAATTGAACTAAATGAGAATGATGCAAAAAATAATTTCAATCTCAACTTTGGCGCCGCATTGCAAAACTTTGGGACAGATTACAAAGAGATGGATAATCTTTTAGTAAAAAATTATAGATATATCCGCCTGCCAAAATATTTAAAGCTCGGCTTTGCATTTGAAACCGAGCTTCGCAATTCTTCCGGCTCCAGCGATATTGAAGCGGTAGTAACCGGACAGTATAAATGGCTTGCAAATCCATTAAAAAGAGAAAGAACGGATGTAGATTACTGGGGCTTAGGCGCAGAATTTACAATTAAAGAAATCTTCGCTGCACGAGCAGGTTTTTTTCAAACACCTGAGTATTGGATAATTTATGATAGAGCCGAACCACTATTCCGTTATGGCTTTGGAATTAAAATTCCGCTGCAAAAAATTGGAATAAATTTGCCGTTTGTTTTGTTGGCAGATTATTCACTCATTCCGATTAATGATATTTCTATTTCTACTTTTAACAAAACAGATGAAACGAAAAAATTATTACGAGCAATAGGTATTACGCTGAAATACGGAAGTTCTTTGTTTTAATCCGCCGCCTCTTGAGGCGAATAAATAAAATTTGTTTTCAGAAACCTCGCTGCCCCGCCTGCCAAAGCAAAGCGGCGGGCAGGTTGCGGCGAGGAGATTCATTGCCATACTTTCATATTAGCCATATAACACATTAATTGAGAATTGAGAACTTGTTCGCCGTAAGTTTGGCGGATGGAGAAGCAATAACTTGTGCGGTTTTCGTTTTTCGCCTATGATGGGCAATTGCTTTTTTGAATTTTAGATTGTGCAACATATCATCTTTTCCACTTCTCTCTAAATTTTGGCTTAACACTATTCGAATAGTTTGTTAATTTCTTCTGAAACTTTGCAGTTATTTTTTTGTACAGATTTCTTTTGAATGTTTAGAGTGTTCCTTTCCCAAAACACTCCATCAACATAACCTTGAATTGAACTTTCTACTTCTGCGTTCATAAGTCTTTTTTCTGCCCATACTGCATATTCTTCGTTAAGCTCTATTCCAATAAAATGTCTTCCAAGTTTCTTTGCTGCAACGGATGTAGTCCCGGAACCTAAAAACGGATCGAAAACAACACCGCCTTTGGGACAGCTTGCTAAAATAAATTTAGCAATAAGTTTTTCTGGTTTTTGAGTTGGGTGGTCGGTATTCTCTGGCATTGACCAATAAGGAATGCTTATGTCATCCCAAAAATTTGATGGATACGTAATTCTAAAATTTCCATCTTCTGTTTCGCTCCAATCTTTTGGCTTTCCATCAATTTTATAAGGAGCAATTACTTTCCTTTTCATTTTTACAGAATCAACATCAAAAAAATAATCTTTAGGATTTTTCACTCCAAACCAAACATCTTCCATTGCATTTTTCCAGTTGGATTCAGCGCCTCGCCCTTTCTCGCGCTGCCAAGTTATTCTATTCATCACAGTCAAATTTTCTTCCACTACTTTTTGAAGAGCCGAAGTACATTTCCAATCGCCGCAAACATATAATGAGCCATTGGGTTTTAGCACCGAAATAATTTTAGGAAACCAAGACCTGAGATATTCTAAATACTTATCGCCGCTTAGGGAGTTAAATTTGTATCCGTTAAAATCTTTGGACAAATTGTAGGGCGGATCAATAACAATCAAATCCGCTATTTGTTTGGGCATCTTTTCAATTACCTCAAATAAATCACCCAGAATTGTTTTGTCAAGAATGTCTTTTAATTCAAAAGAAGCGCAATTTTTTAATCTTACTAATTTATTAGACAGAATAACTTTTTCTGCATCGGTTACAATTAAAGTTCTGTTTCTACCAGCTCGTATTTTCTCTGCCATACATTTACTTTCGGTTTAGTGCACCTCTAAAAATAAGTATTTATGAGCCTACTATAAAAAGGTATTTCGGATGAAAAAATGCTTTGATTATTGCTCAAATTGAAAGTGCAAAAACTCAATTTGAGGCTTTTTAGAGTAGGCTCATTCATTAGAGTTTTCAAAAATATATGCTTGTAAAAATCGAATGCTTTGCATACAACCTAAAAACAGCTCATTGAACAGGCCGCTATCTTACAAGAAATATTGAGATGCTGAAGGACACACCGATTAACAGTTCTCTTATTCGATGAAAATATTTATTGCGGAGGCGTGTTCTTTCTTCTATAAATTACGATGCGTAGCAAGGATGCAGAATTTGTAAATAAGCAAAAAGCCGCACGTTTTACAGTGCGGCTTCTCTTGTTCTTAGTTCCTTAAATCTTGCGCCTATATCTAACTACTCAATACTAACTACTAACCACTAATTACTTAGTAAGCAGCAGCTTGATTGACTTGCTAAAATTATTTGCTTGTATTGTTGCTATGTAAACTCCGCTGGATAATTGAGAATTGACCCGCTTCGACTCGCGCCCAGCGAGGCGAGGAATGGAGAATCGAGAATTATAAGTTCCGGCTGGTTTGAATTCATCTACAAGTGTTGCCACTTCTTTTCCTAACACATCATAAATTTTTATTGTAACCATTCCATCCTTTGGCAATTGATAGCTGATTGTTGTTGTTGGGTTGAATGGATTTGGATAATTGCTAATTGAGTAATCTGATGGAACTTCGCTTTCTGTTAAAATATTTTGTGCCAATGGATCGTTATATATGGAATATAATGAGCCATATACTTTTGACCAATAGGGGTCTTGTGTATAATAATCTGCAGAATCGGCTCTCACATCGTACTCAATTTCGATACCTTGTTTCAAGCATTTAGCAGATAATCTTGATCAACATATGTACTGACACCATAACCTACTGTAGCAATATTAATATCTGCCTGCCAATTTCCATTAACTCTAACATGACGCCAAATTTTATATTTTGTCGCTTTTGGGTTGCATGTCCAGTAAAGCGTTATAGGGGCATTCTGGTTAGTTCCAAAATATAATCCCTCTCCTATATTACTTAGTTTTGTTTTCTTAAAAACAGCTTGTAAGCTGTTTGCGGTATTAGCTGGCGGTAAGGTAAAACTAATCTTATTGCCATAATATGACCCATTCAACTTCCAATAATTTATTACGCAAATGAAATTATCAATTTCTTGTTCATAAGCGGCAATCGTATTATCATCATCATCATAGAAAAATGCGCTGGAAGTTGGGCAGCTATATGCAACGTTATTAATATGGACTGTACTGTTGCTCATATTAGTAGTCAGGTTAACTCCTAAATGGTTACCGTATTTCGCTGTAACATTATTCGCATAAATTGTTGGACAATGATCTGTCAGCAAGGAAAATGTTTCAGAAGGAATAACTGTATTCGAATTGATTCTCCAGTTCCTCCAAGTGCAATTCGTTTCTTCTTCTGGGAATACCTTAAATGAATGAGGAAAAGTAATCACTTCGTAATTGTATTGTTTACCACTTAAAGGCAGACTGAATTTTGAACCATCCACTTGTATTTTAATATTTGATTTAGTGCTTGTTAATGATACAGCAAACTCTTTCCATAATTGTGTACCGCTGCTCATATACCAGGAACTATTATTTACAATTTCTGTAATGCTGTTCGAGCCGACTACATGCTCAACTGCAAAATCTCCATATGGTTCATCAAAATCCAAACTTTCTCGGAACTCGTATTTTACAAAAAGTCTATTGTCTATTAACAAGTAATAGGTTCTTCTTAAGGCAACATCCGGGTAATTAGGTTCATCAGAAGCAATAAAGCCGCCTTGTTTAATACTTGTATATCTATCAAACCCAGCGTTAACATCCCTGCTTTGCATTAAGGTAGTATTATCGCTAACAGCCTCTCCTAATACTTCAACGGTATTTGTAGATGGATCAAGTGATAATACTTTTACAGATATACCAGAAACAGGACTTCCGTTGGCGTTTCGTATGCGGAACCCTATTTCATATTGATGTCCAAATAAAATCCCCGAAAAAGTTAAAAACACTAAAGACAGCAGAATAAGATTCTTTTTCATTTTAACCTCTCTTCTTTTTTGTTATTTTTTACAGCAAATAAAAACGCACAACATTATTGTTGCTGCAATTAGGTGGTTGCCTGATAATTATTTGCAATTGGGAAGGTGTTCGCAGCACCTTCCTTTATTATTTATTTACCGTGGAATACAATCGTTTTATTAGGCCAAGAGCTAAAATCATTTGCTATAATAAACAGTTCATCTCCGCTTGTCCATGCGTCTGGAAAAATTAAATTAATTGGATTCTTAAACCGATCTATACTTCTCCAACTAACCCCATCAAAGTAACCTATTCCACGTCCAAGCGATATCATATAATTATCATTGTAAACATAAAAACCCGGGCCCATATCTGTTTTGTTGGGTTGTGGTAGCCGCTTCCAGCCGCTACTTGTATATTCAAAATAATAATTTCCATATGAGTAAAGTTTGCCATTTCCTCCTTTTTCAAAACCACCTCTTCCCCATTTTTCATTTTCCTGAAAAAATAAATCTAAGGAATCGTTCACCGTCCATTCTTTATATTTACCCGTCACCATGTATGTTTTTGCAAAATCGTTTTTTATTGCTTCTCCCAACAAAAAAGTAGTTCCATTAAATACAGCAACACTACGCCATCGGAAAGGTACTCCGTCGGGAATCTTGAGTCTAACTTTTTCATAATTCCATTTAGTACCGTTATAGTAATATATGGCATCGTCTAACCCAATTGCGTAAATGTTGTTTGGTGCATCGCCATCAATTCTTTGTAAATTGCCTTTTGTTGTAATTGCTTGTTTTTGCCAATTTGCACCATTATAATGAACTATAAAATCATTTTCCCCTTGATATCCTACTCCCCAAATATTGGTTGGTGATAGCCCAAGAAGTCTGTTAACTCTATGTCCTCCAACTTGTGGAGATATGTCAACATTTTGCCATTTTTTACCATCATAATGGTACATTTCTCCCCCTACAAGTCCAGACCAGCCAACTAAATAAATATTTTTTTTTGAAAAGGCACACACCTGTGCCATTAATGTTTGCACGCTTTGTGGATAAGCAAGTGTATCAACAGTCCATGTCATATCAAGAGGCGATTTCACTAAAACAGGGCTATCTGTTATGCCTTCTTTGCAGCTAAATGCAAGCAGTGTTAAACCTGTAACTAAAAGAAAAGTTATTTTTGGTTTCATGTGTGCCTCGTTCATCAAAGTTTACATCAGTTTATACCCGCACCAAAATAAGTTTTTTTTGCCAATAGGCAAGTCTTTTTTACACTTACCGACAAAGCAAAAAGCCGCACATTTTACAGTGAGGTTTTTCTTGTTCCCAGTTCCTTAAACCTTGCGCCTATATCTAACTGCTCAAAACTAAATACTAATTACTTGGTAAGCAGCAACTTGATGGACTTGCTAAAATTATTTGCTTGTATTGTTGCTATGTAAACACCGCTGGATAATTGAGAATTGACCCGCTTCGACTCGCGCCCAGCGAGGCGAGGAATGGAGAATTGAGAATTATAAGTTCCGGCTGGTTTGAATTCATCTACAAGT
>WPAE01000310.1 GCA_009773205.1 Ignavibacteria bacterium | reverse complement strand
AAAAAAGCAAGTGACATCCGTTTTTTCAGTCTCCGACGGTAAAGTTATTGTAAAATGGACCTAGTGGCTAAGAGGCGGGAATTACAGGATATAAAGCAGCGTCATCTCCCGGAATTGAATGAGCACTTGTTGTCGCATGGCACAGACACAAAATCACCAAAGACAATAGAAGAAATATTCGTTCTTCCGAAGCTGGTCTATGATGTGAAGTACAAGGAGGAGAAAAAGGAGGAAAAAGAATACTCACTTGATGATTTGTGCGGCATAACTCATGATGTGGTGTTTTTCGGTATTAAGGAGTCTGGAAAGACATTGCTTCTGGACCGTGTCTGTGGTGAACTTGTTAAACGGTATGACGTGTTTGGAAAGATCCCCGTACTAATCCGATTCAATGAGTTGCGGAATGAGGATTATGAGACACTCATCAGCAGATTCTTGAATGTCCCGATTACAGGGATAGATGGATTTCTCCAAAATCATAAAGTCGTTCTCTTGATAGATAACCTTTCCTTTGATAACACAAATACCGAAAAGCTAAAAAAACTTTCGGCATTCCTCAAGAACTATCAGAACGTGCGTCTATTCGCCACCAGTCTGGTTGAGGGTGAAGGCAGTTATCCCGGTAATTTCCTGGCGAACGAGTATATATCGGCTAAGCCGGCTTCGCTGCGAACCTTTAAGACAAGACAGATTAAGGATTTGATTGCGAAATGCTTTTCAAATATACCTAGTCAAAACAACAAGCAAAATCTTGAAAGGCTTCTAGAAGTCCTAAAGGGATTAAACCTTCCTGGCACACCCTTATCACTCTCAATGTTCTTATGGATAATAGAGCAGCAGGGCGGGTATCGTCCGATAAATCAGGCAACAATGTTAGAGAATTTTATAGAGAAAATTCTCGAAAAACATTCAGGCCGCGAGATATATTCAGAGCAGTTCGATTATCGGAATAAAGAGCGTCTTCTTGCTGATATTGCATACAAGATGAATATGCTGGATAATCCTGGGTATAAAATCGGATATACGGATTTATTAACCCATGTCACCGGATATGTGAATGCACGTAACCCCTATTTAAGGCCTCTTAGTCACTAGGCATCAGGTCCAGTGCTCCGACGAGCTTTAGAATTTTATTCTGTTCTGTAGTGCGTTTTGTGGTCCAT
>WPAE01000309.1 GCA_009773205.1 Ignavibacteria bacterium | reverse complement strand
ATAGTACCATATATTATACCATGTACAGTACCTTATGAAGGACTAAGGTACTATATAAGTAGTACGTTAGGAAGGACTAGAATTTTACAAGGTATAATACGCGTATTCAAGGCCGAGTAAATAGGAGAGGCGGTTCCGCTTCAGAGCCAGTCAAAATACCATTGATAACTCAACTAGATTATTATTAAATCAAGGGCATAGATTAATTATTTTCTCTTTTTAAAAGCTTTCGTATCTCTTTCTTCTAGCGCTATTGTTTCTTGGAACTCGTACTATATTTCTTTTAGTTTTTATTGCTTTGTCTCCTATGGGAATCTGAAACACCTCAGTTTTATCGATTGAAGCCCCTTGTTTGGGCACGTTAGGGGACAAGCGGGCGGTCCTGCAGTGCGCAGCCTAGTCCGGATAATCTGGTTTCTTGGCCCATTTCGGCTGTTGCTACGTCCTGAAGGACACTCGTGCCTGATGTGTTGCGGGCTTCTTGATTCCGGAGTCTGGCTGTTCCCGGGGATTTGCTACCGCTATAAAGCGAGGATGCCAGCATAGCCTCGTCGGCTACCAGTCGAATTGGTCGATTGTTAACAATTTAATTCTTATTTCTAACTCTCAAAAATTTGGCTTAAATTGAGCGGCCATACATCCAAAATTATCTAAACATTAAAAACTGATAATAGTTCGACAGTTGGATCAATTTTTGGCACTTCAGTTCCCCCTAGTCAATTTTTTAACAATTGATAACAGTTTATAAACATGTTAACAATGTATTAGCTTATTTCTCAAACTTTTTCAAAAAGTTGGCTCAAATTCGAGCTGTCATCTAAAATAAAATCTGACAAATAAAATCTTGTGTAGTTTTCGCATTTTAATTTACTTATATATACACACAATTCTAAACAAAGAGTATAATTACTACATGAGTTTTGTGCTAGCGATAATTATATTCTATTCTACTTCCTAAGCAAAAAACCAAAGCAACATTGCAAAACAACCTTCCCTCTCGGAATTTGAGACTCTTGCAAGGCTCGTATGAATTTCGGAAAATTTCAGGGAGTGAAACGAAACGACTACTTTTCGCAACAGTGATATTTCGGAAAATCGTTTGGAAAAATTATGAAAAATGGGAACAATGGTAATTGTCAAACATCTACATGTTTACAAAATGGTAAATTCATTTTAAAATAAAATTACTATCTCCATATCGTGAAATACTCTCTTAATATACGAAAGATCCTTTCCATTTATGGTTATACCATAATAAAATGTAGTTGTACATTGATTAAATATATACTGAAAAAGAAGCATTGCTGTGATCAAGAACTCTCCAGTTAAGTAGCTAGATTTCTGAAAACCACCTTCCCTCACTGAATTTGCAATTTTCGCATTAGGATAACTTGACGACATTTTAATGCAGCTAGGTTGTTCTTGAGTTGAAACTCCCTTTTCCTATATCTCTTAATAACATGTTTGTTATTTATTTTGTTAACAGTTTATAAACAGGTGTTATTAACAAGATTTTAATAACAGTTGACCACCTCTAGTTCCCCCTATAGCGAACCTCGCTAAGTGATATTAACAAAAATTTGTTTATGTTTATTTATATGCTGAATTCATTATGCTCAATATTTAGCTTATACATAACCTCATAATCGATCAATGCGACAGGTAGCCACGAGGGCTTTCTTCGCAATCTCGCTTTATAGAGGTAGCAAATCCCGGAACACCCATACTTCGGAATCAAGAGGCCCGCGGCGCAATACATAGGTGGGCTCGGTCGGACTCCCAGGGGGGTAGGGATGGTGGATGGATAACTTACAGTGTAAGTTATGTGTAAATTACAATGTAACTTACACTGTAAGAAAAAAATTTCTGACAGAAAACTTACATAT
>WPAE01000308.1 GCA_009773205.1 Ignavibacteria bacterium | reverse complement strand
ACCGATTATTTGATATTTTACTGCGTCGCAGTAAATATACATTGTCGTGTATTTGTGAAGAAATGCCCTTCGAACCCCGAAACAATTAGGGTCAGTTATAAAGATTTTATTGTCCCAGGGTGTCCAAACACCTCCACTTTGTGAATTCAAACGCTCATTTAAAGTAATCATGCCGAAATCAACAATACACTTTGTGGATAATGAAATCTAATGGGTAACATTGCCATATGAACTATGGATTTGGCATGCGCTAAGCTCCTCGTGCCCTTTGATAGGAAGATTCTTTGCAAATTAATTTTCCAAATATTTCCCCAGACTAGCAGGGCTATCATAATATCCAGTTCGGATTTTCGTTAGTTTTGTGGCGTCAAACTCCATGCCAATTTGTTTACCACACTCTTTCCCATAAAGATAAAGCTTTTTAGCGTTGCGATCCAGTGGGGGCTGCATACTAGAGAGTCGGAATTGCGCTTTAAAATATGCAAGCGGGGTATCTCCTTCTGTTGCCTCTTGCTCTTTCTGCGTTTCCTTCTCGGGCTCGCTTTCCTTCACTGAAACCATGAAAGCAACAAATTCCTCATTGAACTTTGGCCAGTTAAAGGGATATTGTATATTTACAATTGCTACCACCCATGTTCCATCCACATGAAGAGTGGCTGGCAGAAGGAACTTATATGAATTGGGTTTCGTGTTGGGGTAGTATTTTGTGCTTGCATTACTTGGTAATGTTAGGATGAATTCCTCACTCCGATTCATCATCTTTGATTTCTGAATATTATCACAATCTTCTTTTTTCACCCACGAATTAAGTTTTGTTTCCCACACTTTCCACTTGAATTGGAATAACTGATTTCCCTGACGTGTTTTCCTTTTCCGTATAATTCTTTCAATTAAATATCGATTTTCCTCAATCGGCTGTAGTTCCTCCTCATAGAATTGTCATTTTATATTATCGCCCAGGTGGTCTGCCAATTTGAAGACCCGGTTCCTTTTGGGAATCCGTTGTTTAATGTGGAAATTCTCTTCACTCCAGTTGGGCATATAGCCTTTTTCAAACAATCCCTTTATTTTACTAATTCTAGCAATTTTTCCAACTACTGAAGGCTTTCTGGGCTTATGCAAATTGTTCCCATACAGCCGAGTCCATATTCGATCCTGATCCTCATCTCT
>WPAE01000307.1 GCA_009773205.1 Ignavibacteria bacterium | reverse complement strand
ATGATAATAACAACTCTCACTGAGCTCAATCTCTTTGATAATGTAGATCCTCTCCTACTCGCTGCAGGTGTTTAGCCTCATTCCTGTCTATGACTCATTTGTTTTTGCTATTACTAAACTCTTTCATCTTATTTTTGTTGTAAATTCATTAAAGTTAAAATTTAAATAAAACCAAGCCAATAATGGCGCCGATTAAAACACTGTCCTAAACATGGCTCACACGGGATGGTCAAAAGTACCGTCTCGAAATTTATTAGAGTCTGAACATTAAGTAAGATTGCACAGAAAAAATTAAACTATTACAAAAATACAAAAACCATTAAAAATCTCAGAAGGTTTGCAGTTGTATGAAGTATATTATACTTAATAATATAAAAAAACCATAAAAATACCAAAAACCATAAAAACCATTAAATATTTCAGAAGGGTTGTGGTGGTGTGATGTATTTTAAACTTTAATAAAATCAAAAACCATAAAAATACCAAAAACCATTAAAATAAAAAAAATGTTGCGGTTGTATGAAGTATTTTAAACTTTAATAATATCAAAAACCATAAAAATACCAAAAGCCATGAAAATTAGATAAAGGGTTGTGCCACTTGCAACATTATTTTGATCCAAAAATGGAATTAGATTGAAAAATGAATAGTTATGAGAGTTAGTTAAACATCAATCAGTTGGAATTAATTGCGAAATCCGGGACAGTCATTATCGCCCCAGCCAGGCCATCGACCATAATCTCTGCCACTCCCGCCATAACATCCATGATACACGAGGTGCGCCTTTGGCATGCACGGTTTCTCGATGCCGACACTGTACGTGCAGTGAATTTTTTCTGGCACACTGCCTTCATTACCAGGGTTTGACTTAATTGACACTGTTCCATCGGGCTCAGCAATAACGGTGACAGGCTGCAGTAATCTTGCAGCTACTATTTTGCTACCAGCAGTTAACATGTCCGTCATCTCCCGAGTAATTAGATTTGGCATTGTCTCCTCAGTACTACTCTTAGAGGACAGTCGCTTATGATGAGATCGCAATTTGTGAATTAATTCCTTTTGGTGCACATGGCGTTTTGCACGAAGGCGTTTTAGTAGCCTACCAATATAGGTGCTGTGCTTCCTCTTAATCTGAGCAGATTTCATTTTAGCAAAATTTGACACAATAAAA
>WPAE01000306.1 GCA_009773205.1 Ignavibacteria bacterium | reverse complement strand
TCATTCACTCAGCTACTAATTCTGTTTACTGTTTACTCTTTACTATTCCCTCAGGCACTTAGGAACTCAGCTACTGATGGATGCTTGATACTGGATTCTAAATACTCGATACTTGATGCTTGTTCCTTGAACCTTTTATCCTTGCAAAAGGCACTCAGGCACTTAGGAACTCAGCTACTGCTGGATGCTTGATACTGGATTCTAAATACTCGATACTTGATGCTTGTTCCTTGAACCTTTTATCCTTGCAAAATGCACTTCATTCACTCAGCTACTAATTCTGTTTACTGTTTACTCTTTACTATTCCCTCAGGCACTTAGGAACTCAGCTACTGATGGATGCTTGATACTGGATTCTCGATACTAAATACTCGATACTTGACACTTGATGCTTGTTCCTTGAACCTTTTATCATCGCAAAATGCACTTAGGAACTCAGTAACTTTTCCAACTATTGCCTTATCATTACATCGGCAGATAAATTTGTTTTGGTGATCAGTTATAGGCGGAAAAGTGGTCAGTTTTCAAGTGGCAAAAAGACCTCTACTTATTATTTAATCCGTCCATTGAATAAAAAGGTAAGACCTCAATTCCATTGCTCCTTTTTTGTTTTTCATACCCTCCGTAAATGATATATCCCTTAGAATTCGCACTTAGCTTTTGCCAAAATTCGATACCATTAAAATATTCATCTGTAACCGTTTGCCCCGACTTCACCTCAACTGGAGTCAGTAGGTTTCCGTTTTGCATCAAAACATCAACCTCGTGTCCAACATTATCTCGCCAAAATGATATGTTGCTTCTCTCCCCAAGATTTAACCTTTGTTTCAGAAGTTCAACTACTATTAAGTTTTCAAATAGATTTCCTCGAAATGGATGGTATGTTAATTGTCCAGCATTTTCTATCCCTAATAATGAGGCAGCTAATCCTGTATCATAAAAATATATTTTCGGCATTTTTACTACCCGCTTATTAAAATTTGTGTGATGCGGGTTTAACCTGAACAGTATATAACTAGTTTCCAATATTCCTATCCATGATGCTACAGTTTTGTTGTCCACACCGGTTTCAATCGCCAAATTATGCATATTCAATAATTGCCCACATCTTCCTGCAATGCATATTCAATAATTGCCCACATCTTCCTGCACATAGTTTTATAAATTTTTCGAAAGATGTAAAGTTTGTAATATTTTTTATTAGCCGGACATCCCGCTCAACATAAGTCATTATGTAATTTGCATACCATGAAGACGGTTTAAACTCCTTATCATACAGAGGTGGGTAAAGTCCTTTATAAAGTAACTCATTTATTGAAGTTGCCTTATTTATACCAACTTCGGTCATCGTAAAGGGAAGTAATGTTATTAACCCAATACGCCCGGCAAGACTTTGTGAAATTTTTTCTTGAAGCAAAAAATTATTCGACCCGGTAAGAATAAATTGCCCCGCCTTATCTCTATCATCTAATATTTGTTGCAGATATGAAAAAAGCTCAGGGACTCTCTGTGCTTCATCGAGAATAGCTCCTTCAGGATATCCGTTTAAAAATCCTCTGGTATCTTCAACTGCAAACCTTCTAACATCAGGATTCTCCAAACTGACATAAGGTTTATTAGGAAATACTTTTTTTACTATTGTTGTTTTACCGGACTGCCGGGGACCAATTACAGCAACGGACTTGTATTCCTTAGCTAACTGCAATAGCGTTTTTTCTGCTTTTCTTTTTATCATGATGCTAAATTACAAAAATGGAATCTTATTCCATAATTGTAAGGACATTTTTTTCTTGAGTTCTAAACGTGGAACAAACCAATTTACGCCTGCACTGAGCTTGCCTGCCTCGTCTTTAGACGGGTCGAATAGGAGCCGAAGTGCCTGCACTGAGCTTGCCTGCCTCGTCTTTAGACGGGTCGAAGCGTAGCCGAAGTGCCTGCTGAGTTTGGATTTAGGCACTCAGTTCCTTCTTTCCTTCATTTCTTCTTTCCGTTTTCCCTCATTCACTCAGCTACTAATTCTGTTTACTCTTTACTATTTACTATTCACACTCGCCCCGCTCTTTTAGCGGGGATTCACTATTTACTATTCCCTCAGGCACTTAGGAAGTCAGCTACTGATGGATTCCGGATACTAAATACTTGATACTAAATACTTGACACTTGATGCTTGTTCCTTGAACCTTTTATCCTCGCAAAATGCACTCAGTTCCTTCTTTCCTTCATTTCTTCTTTCCGTTTTCCCTCATTCACTCAGCTACTAATTCTGTTTACTGTTTACTCTTTACTATTTACTATTTACTATTCCCTCAGGCACTTAGGAACTCAGCTACTGCTGGATGCTTGATACTAAATACTCGATACTAAATACTTGACACTTGTTCCTTGAACCTTTTATCCTCGCAAAAGGCACTTAGCTACTTAATCACTTCTTTCCTTCTCACATCCAAAATCAACAGCGTCATTTTTCATAAATTATTAGATCCGCACCGTTAATTTTTCTAAATTGTTTATCAGCAGTAATAAGGGGCATTTTGAGATACATAGCAGATGCGATAATAATGCAATCCGGTAGTTTTAAATTGTTGTTTTTCCTTAATTCAACTGTTTTTTCCTTAATCACATTATTAATATCAACAATAACACACTCTGATAAGAATTTATTTATTATGATGTAATCCGCACTACTAATGCCTTTATAACTTAAGAGTTCAAGCTGAGTTATAAAAGAGATTGTTAAACGTTTATCTTCAAGTATTTGAATAAGAGTCTTATCACCACCTAGTAAGTATAAAACTATATTGGTATCTAGAAAAATACTATTCCCATTCATCACGCAATTCTTTTTGTAATTTAATCGGATCCTCTTTTAATTGAATTATACCACAGTACTTTTTTAGATCAATTTTTTTCTTTTTCTTATTACCGTGTTTAATCAACAAAGAATTTATTTCCTTTTCACGCATTCCCTTTTTAATCACAGTTACCATCGGGCATCTCCTTGTTCGATTTCTTTAACCCAGAATTGTCATTAGAGAAAATCATTTGAAACAACAAATGGCCAACTAAAAAGATTTGTATTGGACCAAAGTCCATCAAACCAACTTCGCCG
>WPAE01000014.1 GCA_009773205.1 Ignavibacteria bacterium | reverse complement strand
CATTTGACCCTGGGACTGGGGATTAATGTGATCCTACAGCTGGGGAATCATCTGGTCTTTTTTACCTTTTTGCTGGGGAATAATCTGGTCGCCGACATCTCATTACAAACCTCTCTGTTTTATTTAAGAATATCATCAATATAGTCCTGTAAAAATTTATTTCTTTCAGAAGTTCTAAAATCACTTAATGCTTCTCTAACTTCCTTTTTATCACTAAAACTCTTTAGTACACTAATTATAGCTGACTTATTACCCCAATCACTTTCACTTTTGTAAGCATTAATTAGCGGCTCAATTACTAATTCACTTTTTAAGTTCATTAAGGCATAGATAGCAACTCTCCGGTTGGCTTGTTCATTTTCTGTTAAAAATCTTTGTAGAACATTTAGATCTTTTATATCAGAATATTCACCAAGCGCACTTATGCTATAAAACTTTTCTCTTGGGTCTGTACTGGTTAAAAGAGTCTGTTTAACACTCTCATGCAACTCGTTGAGTTTCAACTTGCCGGCATGTTTAATACCAAACATTTTCGTTTTTTTATTATTGCTTTCAATTAGTCTTTTAACAAAGTTAAATTCATTTGCTGTTAAATTTTCTTCAATATCTAAGAGTAATAAGTTTTTAATGTATTCAGTTTCTACTTTATCAAACAGCGATATTAGTTTTCCGCAATTCCCTTTATCAAAAAGTTTTTCTTGCAACTTGTAGTCTTGGATCACTTTCTTAAGATCATCTGCCGCATTCACACTTAAAACCCCGGCAATTCGATTGGTAATTGTCCACACACTTTTAGTATTGCTTAAAAACAGTATATATTCTTTACCTTCTTCCAAATATGGTTCATCTTCTAATCGGAAGCCATTCTTAAATCTGGAAACAACTTCAATTTTATTTGAGCTCATTGTGCCGATTAATAAGTCTTCCACACTAAAGCTCATTTTGTAATAGTTATCATCACTTTTTACTTGTACAATTTTGCCTTTTACAACAAGTTGGCTGTTTTTAAGCAAGTTTGATAATTGAAACTGCTTAGATGACATATCGCAATAACTTTTACTGGTAAATACAAATAGCACAGCCAATACAACTACACCGACTTTCACAAATCTGCCGCTTAGCAAAGATTCATATTCTAACTTAATCTTCTTTTAAGCGGCATCTTTTTCTTTTTGCAAAAAAAACGGCTTTAACTTTATTGCTGTTTTGTTATGGAATGAGCAAGACAGCTAAAGAAACTAATTTATCTTTTATAAAAAATTGCTAAAGAATGTGTAAGTGTGTTTCCAATTTGGACCCCGAGAAGTTTGTAGATGAGTCCGCCCATTAAATATCTTTTATTTACTTGCTGACATTTTAAACAAATACTATCTGAAAGGCAAGGTAAAAAGGGGGATGAAAAATACTTGTTGGCGCTAGTGCTAATTCTTTTGCTTAATACTCAAATAAGATTTAGAAACCGGCACAATTTTACTACCCTGCTTTTTGTATTTAACAATAAGCGGCGTAATTTTACCAAAGTTATCAAGAGTTAAGTAAAAAACTTTTTGGCGGGAAGCAGTTGTATCCTCGGAATAAAACTTAAACTTGGAAACAAGTTCTTGTTCATCTTCTGTTTCTAATCTTATAAATTCACTCAAAGGAAAAACGGTAAACCTTCTTTTCTTAAACTCATCCCGCACAAAATTGTAAATAGGTGAGTTAAAAAGTTTACTTCGTTCTTCAACGGTAACATATTTTGCATTAGGAAAAGCAGAAAGAATATTTCTTATCGAACTGCGTAAAAGTTCTTTTTGGTATTCTTGAACAAGCTTCATTTTGGAATCATCAATATCATTATTGATAAGCAAAACATATTCTTTGGAAAATCGCTGAAGCGAATCAACTTTTAATAACTCATCCGTATCGGGAACAATTGCTGCTGCAACCGGATAAGTTACATTCAAAAAATCAGAAAACTTTTTATCGCTTAGAGTAAAAGCATCCGAAATAATGAAAGAAAAATCATTTCTGTTTCTCGCCAGTTTAGGGTCTGGTGTGAGAGTAGCTTTTAGTTTAAGCATCTCATTGGTGTAGATTCTTATTTCTGTAGCGCCGAAAATTTGCATCTCTTTGGATACGAATCCGGTTATATCTTTTTCTATAACATTGTTGATATCTTTGATAATCAAAGGGATTGGTACTTCCGCGGGAAGAGTTACCAAAAACTGCGCGTTGATAGAGTCTTCATGTTCCTCACGGAATTTTTTCTTTTTCACCCACTCGGCATTTATACCATAATCATCAAGAACTTTCCAAAAAGTATTCTCAATCTCTGTTCTAGATAATTCACTCGCAACGGGTTTTTTAGTTTTGTGTGTAAACAAATCAACAGCAATATTAACTAACAAGAGAGCTAAAGCAGTAAACAGTAAATAAGTAAAAATCTTTCTTTTCGTACTCGCCACAAACTTCCTAAAAATTATTGATTCGTAAAATTCGGTTTTCTCTTTTCTAAAAACGCGCTTGTTCCTTCTTTGAAATCTTCCGTGCCGCAACAAAGCGCAAACATTCCAGATTCAAGATTTTGTCCCTCGGTTTCCGAGAGTTCATCGCAGCTAACAATAGAACGCAATGACATACTTACAGCAATTTGTGCCTTCGAAGAAATTTTCTCAGCAAGTTTAATTGCTTCAGCAATTAATTCAGTAGAAGGATAAACTTTGTTAACCAATCCAATTCTCATAGCTTCATTTGCGTCTATAATATCGCCAGTTAAAATTAATTCAGAAGCTCTTCCGGAGTTTACTAACCTTGTCAATCTTTGTGTTCCGCCGTAACCTGGAATAATACCAAGATTAACTTCAGGCTGACCAAATTTTGCTGTTTCACTTGCTACTCTTATATGGCAAGCAAGAGCAAGCTCGCAACCGCCGCCTAAAGCGTAACCGTTTATTGCTGCAATTACTGGTTTGCCAAGTTTTTCTATCAAGTTAAAAACGCTTTGCCCTTTTTCGGAAAAATGTTTGGCGGCAATAACATTCAACTTGTGTATTTCAGAAATATCTGCTCCAGCTACAAAGGCTTTTTCGCCTGCGCCGGTTATTATTACAACATTTACCGCATAATCTTCTTTGATACTTGAAAAGCATTTCTTGAGATCGTCAAGAGTTTCATCGTTAAGCGCATTTAGTTTTTCCGGACGGTTAATTGTAACTAAACCGATATTATTTTTTACTTCGAAAAAAATGTTCTTGTAATCCATTTTTCACCTCTAAATTTTGATAAATATAGGTAAGTTAACTCTAAGATCAACAGAAATGTAATGAGCGTAAGGGAGATAATTGTAGTAAGTCATAAAATCTAATATAAACATAGAGAAACCAACACCAACGTGAAAACCAAACTTATTGAGTTCTTCAACATAATTGCTTTTTCCGCTTCCGGTTTTAAACTGATTCCAATTTTCAAACAGTGCATACTCCGCTCCAATATCAATCACAGGCATTAACAAAACTACTTGCTCAACCACAGGTCGAAAATAATATCTTACACCCGAAGCGATAATTAAAACATTGCTGGAAAAAGAACTGTAATCGGTACGCTTATATAAATCCTGTCTTCCTGGGTAATGTGCATAACCAATTGATGAGTAGAAAAATAATGGTAGCAAGCCGTTATCTGTATAAGAGAAATTAATATTTGCGCCTACTCCAATATTGCTGTTGTCAGACATATCAGTAATCGGGAAACGTGGCCCAACGCCAATAGACATAAACAAACCTTTAGCATCGCCAAGTTTGAATTGAGCAAAAGCCACAGACGTAAAAAGAAGAATTAAGTAACAAATCTTTTTCATTTTATCATTTATTAAAAAGTTGAGTGCCTACGCCAAACTCATAAACAAGTTTACCGCCAAGCAAACTGGTTTCGTACACAAAATAAATTCCAACCAAACTTAAAATACAAAAAACTATTTTCCAGTTTTGCGATTGTTTTTTCTGAATTAATAAATATGTCTTTAGTATTAACAAAAACAAAAAGTACCAAAGAGTAATTGTAGCAAACTGCTCATGCTTAATTATTGTTGCTTCAACTACAGCTTCTTTTGAGTTTAGAACCGGTTTAATTATAGTATAAGCTTGGCTGCCTGTTAGTGCGCCAAATATTGAAGAAACAACACCAATACCAAGGAGTGCAATTGTAATCTTACCAAGCCAATCTTTCTTTAATATTAACGCTGTAATTTCCGATAAGCTGTATAAAACAAAAACAGCAATCGGAAAATGAACAACTATTGGATGAAGATTTGCTACAAATTCCATCGTCAGCCCCCTCTTCCTCCCCCAAATGGGGAGCTATATTCAACATGTGGCTTCATTCGATTTAATCTCCCTAGAAAAATACCATCAAATTTTGAAAACAATTTTATGTAACTCAAAATTTAAAAACCCTTCCCTTTGGGGGGCAGGGATGGGCTTTTTATCCACATAGTACGCTTCCGCCGTTTACGTTTAATATTTCACCGTTAATATGTCTTGCCAAATCTGAAGCCAAAAACAATGCTGGACCGGCAATGTCTTCGGGAGTAGGAATTCTACCAACCGGAATTCCCTTTCTAGCAATTTCTTTAAATTCAGCATCTGCAAAGACTTCGTTATTCATATCAGTATCTACCCAGCCTGGCGCTACTGAGTTTGTTGTAATATTATAAGGAGCTAACTCTACTGCCAAAGATTTAGTAAAGGAAATCACTCCGCCTTTAGAAGCAGCATAATGAGAGTGAAAGGATTCGCCGCGCTGTCCGGCAGTTGAAGAAATAAATATCATTCTGCCGAATTTATTTTTCTTCATAATAGGCGCGCATGCTCTTGCAAACAAAAATGTAGAATCGAGATTAACTCTCATCAATTGCTGCCAGTGAGCAAGTGTAGTTGTTTCTAAAGTTCCATCATTCCAAATGCCGGCATTGTGAACAAGAATATCAACCTTGCCAAATTCTTTTTCTGCTGCTTCAACCATTTCAACAATTTCCTTTTCAGATTCCATATCAACCTGGTAGGATTTTACAAAACCGGGAAAAAGATTTTCAAGTTCTTCGGATTCTTGTTTTTTGCTTTTATATGTAAAGGCAACCTTAGAACCTGCCTGCGCAAAAAGTTTAACACAAGCGGATCCAATTCCGCGTGAGCCGCCGGTTACAATTGTTACTTTGTTCGTTAAATCAATCATCAGTACCTCACTTTAAATAAAAATAAACCTTTTGCCGGCAAACTTTCTCCGGCTTCTTCTCTATTTTGCTTTTGAAGTAAATCTAATAGATGACTTTCATCTTTTTTACCTTTTGCGGCTTCTAATAAAGTTCCAACAGTTGCTCTAACCATTCCACGTAAAAATCTATCTGCTGTAATATAAAAAGCTGCAATCTCATTTCCTTTCCGCCAATGAATTTCGTAAACGTTGCATACTTTGTTTTCCGTATCTGCATTTCTTTTAGATAAAGAAGTAAAATCATGCTCGCCCAAAAATATTTTACTTAGCTTGTTCAAATATTCAAAATCATACTCGAAAACCGTGTGGTTATGATAAGAATATTTTTGATAGAAAGGCGATTTTGTTTTTGTAAACAAGTAAATGTAAGAACGTTTTTTTGCATCAAACCTAGCATGAAAATTTTCATCAATTTTTTCGGATGAGCGGACAGAAATATCATTCGGCAAAATTGAATTGAGAGAATACTGAAACTGAAATAGGTTAATTTCTTTCTCTGTTCTAAAATTAGCCGCCTGTCCCCAAGCATGAACACCTGCATCAGTTCTTCCGGAACCAAGTAAATTTACTTCTTCTTTTAAAATCCTATTAATAGACTTATTAATAATTTCTTGCACTGTAGCCACACCATTCTGTTTTTGCCAGCCGGCGTAATTTGTTCCATCGTACTGAATTATTAACTTATAATTATTCATTTTTTTGATTCTCATAGCAAAGTAAACCCCGTTAGAAGACCTTCACCTTCGAACTAGATGGCTCACGCGGGGCATTAACCCCGTGTTAGCTAAATAAGGAATATTATTTCAAACAGCGGGGTTTTCTAACGTGGTAAAGATAAAACAAAACTATAATTAATGGATTTACTAATTTACTACCGAGATTTCTATTGTGTTTTAAGTGCTGACATTTTTAAAGAGTTATTACATAAATGAGCCGAATCTAACCCGCCTGCCTCTTTAGACCAAACATGGCGGGCAGGGAAGATAATTTTGACAATTTCTGGTTACGATTACCCAATCCGCCTGTTGCGAGACAAGCTGAGATTAGCGGACGAGAAAGATTAATTTGACTTTTTGTTTACAAGCTTCCAATAACCAGATTTAGAATTTCCAATCCTTTCAAGAATACCGTTACTTTTCAATTTTTTTATGTGTTTATCTATTGCTGTTCTTGATATTCCTATTTTTTGTTTCATTTCATCAATTGAAATTTTTGGAGAAAATTCAATCAGCTGTACGATTTTCTTCTGGCTATCAACCAACCCGTCAACCAACCCATCAACCAACCCTTGATTGACAAAAAAAGCCCTACGTTTAAATGTCGTAATAAATAAACATGCAATCTCTTCAAATTTCGCTGTGGGTTCTTTGTCAAGAATTAATGCAATGCCTCTTCCCTTTCGCTCTACTAAGTGAGCTCGTCCGAGAAGATCTGCAATGAGTTCATTTCTTCTTTTTGAGATGTGCCGTTTGACTATATCTTTAATCTGCAACCCGCCGATTAATCCACCTGGATTTTTTATTTCGACTCTGTCTTTGAATACACCAACTGAGACGAAGTCGAGATCGTGATAATCTCTGTGAATGAATGCGTTTATGATTGCTTCGCGAAGTGCTTCTTTATTTATTTCAGGAATATCTTTTCGATAAAGCCCTTCTACTTCCATGCCGAGATAAATATTTTTTAGAATGTAGAGTTCGGCTTCTTTGATCAGTGCAAAAAGATCACCAGTGAAATCTTTTTGGTCCAAAATTGTGGCGGTGTTATTAGCTGCAAAGACAGCACACATCAACTTTGCGTTGAAGAAAAACTTACCTGGATTCTTAGCGAATAAAATTACTGCAGCATTTGTAAGTTTTTCATTTGAGAGCAGATTTAATGATTCAAGAACATCTTCAAGATTAGTGTAAGCGATATCAGCTTTACTACAAAAGTCTTTTACCTTTTTGATGTTGATATCTTTTAATGAAGCGGAGAGATTTATACTTGCGTCCCATTTATAGTCTTTGTTAGAGAAGAAAAGTTTTTTCAATTCTGCTGCAGAGAGTTGTTTGTCTTCATCGGCAACTCTGATGAAGTATCTACCCTCAGCAGAATAAGGAACTTGGCGCCCTTCAAAAGAAACTTTGATTACTTTTATTCCGTTGATATCGGTTGTCTTTATGGTTGGAAAAATTCTGGGTTCGATTTTACTTGAAATGGCTTGCGAAACATCGCGAAGAGTTTTTTCAGAAATTGAATTCTTAACCGGAGAACCGTCGTTCTTTAATCCAAAAAAGAGCTCACCTTTTTGATGTTTGTTAAGAATTGCTGAAATAGATTTAAGCGCCTCATTGAGTTCTGCAACGGACTTTTTGAATTCGATTGTTTCCGATTCTTTCATCATCAGCTAATTTTAGTGATTGTTAATAGGGCGCCTCTAAAAATATCAATTTCCTTTGCCCCGCTTTGCGGGATGAAATATTTTAAAACAAAAGTTTTTAGAGGTGCCAAATAGAAAATAATCTATTACAAATTTAGATTTAAAATCACTACTAACCGACTAATTTTTTTCTCCTCTAACTGGCTTATTGACTTGAGCCGACTCTCTTCTTTCATACTCATTGTCAGTAAGTTTTCCATTCGACGGACCTTTTTTTTGAAACACGTAAACTACTTTTTACCGGCATTTCTATTGTGCTATTACAAACTAATTTTTAGAACTGCCCTAACCTATTGTTTTTGAGATTTTTTCAAATTATGTTGCTTATAAGTTAGCGAACATTAGGCTGCAAAAATAATAAATAGAGGCAACTGAAAAATTCGTATCATACTTTTAGTTTATAGACACGAAACTTCTTTTTTCAGATTAAAAACAGATTCTTCATTCGCTAATTAACAGAACCAGTATTATCTAAAAGAATTGCGTATAGATTGTATCAATTAATGAGAGGTGTAACTCTCGTTTCTAACTAAATCAATCCACAATCGGAGAGAAGTGTATGGGAAAAACACTACGGGTCCTGTTGTTCCTTGTAATAGCCCCAGCAATGCTGCTGGCTCAGGGAACATTTAAGGTATCTGGAAAAGTAACAGATACTAATGGGGAGACGCTTATTGGTGCAAGCGTAATAATTAAAGCACTCAACACCGGGGCAGCTTCAGACCTTGATGGTAATTATTCTTTCGATATTCCGAAAGAACTTGCAAAGGGTCAAAGGGTAGAACTTTCAGCTTCATTTGTTAATTACAAAAAGGGTTCTGTATCTATAACTTTAAGCGGTAACAACATTACTCAAAACTTTGAGTTAGTAGAAGATGTTTTCTTAAGTGATGAGTTAGTAGTTACAGGTATTGCTTCTAAAACTTCTAAGTCTGTTGCAGAAATTGCTGTTGGAAGGGTTTCGGCAGCAGAACTTCAGCAGGTCAACACCTATGGTTCTCTTTCTCAGTTAGTTGGAGGCAAAGTAGCCGGCGTTCAATTAACAACTTCTTCTGGTAATGTTGGCTCCGGCTGGAGATTTAATGTTAGAGGCGGCGGCGGCCTTAATGGCGATGGACAACCAATTATTTATGTAGATGGCGTTCGTATGGATAACCAAGAAGTTGTCGGGTTTGCTGTTGGCGGACAAGGTATAAGCACACTTGCAAACTTAAACACTAACGACATTGAAAAAATTGAGTTCCTAAAAGGACCAGCAGCAGCTTCTATGTACGGTGCAAATGGTTCTAACGGTGTTGTATTAATTACAACAAAATCGGGAAAGTTAACTCAGCAAGTTGGCGCAGGTATTTCTGTTGATTATCGTTTCAATTACGGCTACAATGAAAAGTTATACACATACGATTATGAAAATTTTGAAACTGTTCAAACTTGGGTTGTAAAAAATGCAGCAACAAAGGAATTAACCCGTGTTGATAAATTAAACAGCCAATTCAAAGTTGGTCCAATCCGCGAACACTTTTTGAGTGCAACTGGCGGCAACAATGCTATGAAGTACTACTCTTCTTTTGAAAACAGACAAGAAGATGGTATCTATCCTGGTAACTCAGGAGACAGAAGTACAGTTAGGTTAAATTTAACCGCATTCCCAACCGATGCTGTTACATTAAAACTAAGTTCTGGTTATGTAAAGAATAAGTTTCAGAGACCAAATAATGATAACATTATTTATGGCGGACTTGGAAATACAATTCTTGACTTTAGACCATTCGCTTTTGTAAAGGAAGAAGACCTTTATAAATTCAGCGATAACCACGACCTTAATCAGTTTGTTGGTTCTTTTAGTATGAACTATAGACCAATGGACAACCTTGATGTTAATGCAAGTATCGGTATAGATAACAGCAGTTGGCGTCAGGTGCGTTTATTCCCGTTCGGAGTAAACTTTGGCGGTTTAATTACTCAAGGACAAAAGAGTATCTTTGAACGCTTTAACACTCAATTTACGTACGATTTTAACGTTGGTTACAATTATCAATTATTTGAAGATCTTGATATTCGCTCAGTAGTAGGCGGACAGTTTTTCGACCGTACAAATAAATCTACAAACGTAACGGGCGAAACATTTACATCGGAATTAATTACTACACTTGGAGCTGCTGGCAAAATTTCCGGTTACGGCGAAGGTTTCAGCCATTTGCGTGACGGCGGTATATTTACAGAGCATTCTTTTAATTACTTAGATCAATACTTCTTAACACTTGGTTTAAGAAAAGATTATGCAAGCTCTCTTGGAGCAAACTCTCCATCAATCACATATCCAAAAGCAAGCTTAGCTGTAAGATTAGACCGATATGATTTTACACCATCGTTCTTTAATTTGTTAAAGCTAAGAGCGGCTTACGGCGAAAGCGGTGTTTTACCTGGTTTACTTGATGGTATTCCTTTGTTGTATGCAGCCGAAGCAGGCGGTTATGGCGCAGGTGCTGTAATTTCTGTAATTGGTAATCCTGAAATTCAACCTGAACGAGTAAAAGAATTTGAAGTTGGTTTGGATACAGAACTTTTTGGTGATATTTCTTTAGAATTCACTTACTATATTCAAAAAGCTACTAACTCGATAGTAGGAAAAGTTAACGCTCCTTCAACCGGTTTAACAGCTTCTACTCAACCATTTAACGTAGGCGCTGTTGATGCTTCCGGTTTTGAATCTTTAATTCAGTACTCTCCAATACGAACCGCAGACTATAAACTAGATCTAAGCTTTATATGGAACTATCAAAAGAATGAAGTTAAAGATTTGGGCGGCGCACAGCCAATTTATTCTATTAACAATGTTATTCACGTTGGCAAACCAAAGTATGAGTTCTTTACTTTTACTTCAATTGCAGCAGAGTATGATGCAGCCGGAAAATATCTCCGCTCTACACGTTCAACCGATAGAGTAGAATTAGGAAACCCTGTTCCAAATCATACAGGCTCTTTTACGCTTAATTTCAAATTCTTAAAGAACTTTAATTTGTATGCATTTACTGAATGGGCGTTAGGAAACAGAATATTTAACAACACACAGTTGTTTGCTAACAGAAGAGGTAATGGAAGTACTTACAATAGAATGAATGCGCAGCTTGGTTTAGCGCCAATAGTTGCTGCTAACGCTACACTTGGTTTACCAAGCTCTAACCCAACTGATGTTACTCCTTTAACTCCTGGAACGGATGAATACAAAGCACTTGCAGAAAAATTTGCTAAGTTAGACTGGCGTTATGCTGGCAATTATGTTGAAGATGCAGATTACCTAATCATCAGAGAAGTAAGCTTAAGCTACGACTTAACTGATGTTTTAAGTGAATTTGATTTAACACGGTACTTTAAAGCAATTTCTGTTGGAGTCTCTGTTCGTAATCTTGCAAGATTCACAAAGTATTCCGGTTCGGATGTTGAGTTGAATTTCACAGGAGCTAGAACAATTGCAAGAGGTAACGACTTCTTAACTCTACAATCACCAAGAACCGTTAACTTCTGGTTTAGACTAGGATTATAAGGAGAGGAGAAATAAAATGAAAAAATATAAAATATTATTAGTCTTACTTCCTATCGTATTCTTTTCTTTTTCAGGATGCGAAGAATACATTTCTGATGTTGATCCTGTTATAGATTTAGCAAAGGATGATTTTTTAAATACAGAAGCGCAAATGGATTTTCTTTCCAAGGGTGTTCAGCAGCGTTTTGCTACAACTGCAAGCCAGCTTGCTTGTTTAATGGATTTACAATCTGATGCAATGATTTACACAAGTAGAATTGCAACTGCAAGTTTCCCTACTTTTGAGGAAATTGACAGAGGCACAATTCTGCCTGATAACGCAACTGTTCAAGGTATATATATTGCTGTTGGTCAAGTAAGAAAATATGCCGATGATTTAGTTGCAAGAGCAGGAAAAGTTACTTTTACTTCAGAACAAAGAAGAATTAACACTCTTTTTACAGGTAATTTGTATGGCGGTATTGCTCGTTTCTATATGGCTATTGCTTTTGGCTTAAACCAGAACGAACCGGGCGGAGTAATTGATGCGGGTCCATTCATTCCACAAGGTGCTTTATTAGATCAAGCTATTGCAAAAATGAAAGAGGCGCACAATATCCAAACAGATGCCTACTTGAAAAAAGTTACTAATTCTATGATTGCTAAAGCTTATTTTGCTAAAAAAGATTATGCTAACGCTGCTACTCACGCTGCTGCGGGCATGGTTTCTGGCGATAGGGCTTTTGAAGCATTGCATAACGATCTTTTCAACATCTATTTCTGGGGCTTTGCAGGCGCTGGACGTGTTCAGATTGCTGTAAACTCCCGCTTCAACGATTATGTTGTAAGAGAACCTAAAGAAGCTAACAGAATTAAACTTGGAACTGTACGAGGAACCGATAACATTACTTATTACTGGCAGATGAAATATCCGGATAGAACAAACAACTTTCCGGTAATGACATGGCAAGAAAATAATCTAATGATTGCTGAATGTGTTCTTAGAGGTTCTGGTTCTGGAAACGCTTTAGCACTTGTTAATGCTGTTAGAACATCAAGAAATCTCGATCCGTTAACAACAATTAATGTTGATGGTATTTTAGTTGAACGAGATAAAGAATTATTTGTTCAAGGCACAAGATTGATGGACCAGCACAGAACAGATAAATGGCACATTACCGGTAATGTTTGGCGTTACATGCCTATTCCACGTAACGAAAGAAATGCAAATCCAAACTTGCCTCCTTTGTAAGAAAAGTATGTTGTGAGTAGTTTATAAAAAAAGCTGCCAATTGGCAGCTTTTTTTTATAACACCTTCACAAAATTAATTGTAATTGATGATGGTAAAGTAGGCTTATCTTCAACCCCAAAATAAACATTCCAGCTAAGTTCGTTCGATAAATTTTTATTGTAAGCAGAGACCAATCTGACAGCATTTATTGCACTAACTACTCTATTAAGAACAATTGCTCCAACTACAAATCTAACTTTGTTGTATGCGTTTTCGCTGGATGACCACATATCGCGAAATTCTTTTCGTTTATCGTTATTTGCCCAATTCCAATTAAAGAGATTCTTATTATATGTTTTATCAAACTCACGGTTAAGTTCTTTTGTTCTGTTATAATCGTCTATGCTCACATAAATACTAACATTCGCAATAAAGTTAGATTCCATTCCGTCAAGGTTAATTCCCGCGTTAGATTTAGCGAAAGTAATATAATTATCTCTTTTCCAATTGCCATAAAGAGTGTAGCCGGTAAACACGCTCCACAATGCTGCTTCTGCAATTGTAAAGTATTTACCGCTTTCGTAACCATTCGTATAAAGCTCTCCCATTCCGGGTAAAATCATAGAATACAAAATTGCTAACCCAGCGCTCTTTTTCTGAGGAAGCGTGCTGGGTGCCTGCTTCGACTTGTGTCTATCGAGGCGAGTTGGATATTGGTAAGCAGAGTTAAAATTTTGGATTTCAGATCCTTCGACTGCGCTCTGGTAAGGATTTGGATTTTGGATTTTCAAATTCTTCTGCTGAAAGCTGAAAGCTGAAAGCTGAAAGGTGGAAGCTGATTGCTGATTGCTATTAACAAACTGCCCATTACAAATTGACGAAAGAAGTACAACAAGAGAAATGATTCGTTTCATGGCTAATCCAATTATTTAGTCTTTAATTCTGTTTGCAGTAAAATCTCCGCTGTACAAATATTCTCGCCAACCTCCTTTATTTTAACCGGAACAAATTTATTAATTAATTCGGAATTATATGGTGCCTTAATTCGTAAATAGTTGGATGTAAAGCCGCGCATTTCTCCATTGCGCTCTTCATGCTCGAACAAAGCGGTTAATTCTTTTCCAATCATACTCTGATAAAACTCATGCCTTTTTTTCTCGCTCAAGATTCTAAGCATATTATTTCGTTTTTTGCGTTCTATGTAATCCACATTTCCAGGCATCTCAATTGCTTTTGTATTTGGTCTTTCGGAATAAGTAAAGACGTGCAAGTAGGAAATAGGCAGATCGCGTAAGAATGAGTAAGTTTCTGAAAAATCTTCTTCTGTTTCTCCTGGAAATCCAACTATAACATCAACGCCAATTGCAAGATTAGCAATTTTCTCAACTGCTTTGTGAATTAGAGTTTTATAATCAACCGTTTTGTATCTGCGCTGCATCAGCATTAGAACTTTAGAACTTCCGCTTTGCAGTGGAATGTGGAAATGGTTACACATCCTGGAATCGTTTGCCGTTAATTCTAAAATATTATCGCTTAGAAGATTTGGCTCAATAGAACTTATGCGAATTCTATATTCTCCTTTAATAGAAAGCATTTTTTGCAATAGCAGAAACAGATCTGTTTCTTGTTCTTCTTTTAAACTTCGATCAAGATTTAGATGATAAGAATAATCGCCAACATTTACACCTGTAAGAATAATTTCTTTGAAGCCGGCATCGAGAAGTTGTGTAAATTCATTGACAACTTCATCGGGTTTAGCGCTTCTGCTTTTACCACGAGCAAGAGGAATAGTGCAAAATGTGCATTTGTAATCGCAGCCATCTTGAATTTTGAAGAAAGCGCGTGTGCGCTCATTTCCTTCTGTAGAGAATGAAGAATTGAACTCATTCAATTTTTCGGTTGGTGAAACATAGATACACGAGAGTTTTTGCTTTTCAAAATTGTTTATGTATTCAAACAACTTAAATTTTTCATTGCTGCCTAAAACAGCATCTACTCCATCAATCTTTACAATTTCATCTGGGCGAAGCTGCGCGTAACAGCCGGTAACAATTATATATGCTTCTGGATTATTCTTTAGCGCGCGGCGTACCATTTGCCGGCATTCTTTATCGGCGTTATCTGTAACAGAACAAGTATTAATAACATACACATCGGCTTTTTCATTGTATTCAGTTACTTCATAACCACGATTTAGAAACTGCTCGCCAATTGTAGAAGTCTCGGAAAAATTCAGCTTACAGCCTAATGTATAAAATGCAACCTTTGCAGACATAAATCCCTTTGTAAAAATCCAAAACTCAAAATCCAAAATCCTAAATCCAAAACCCAAAATGCTAAACTCAAAATCCAAAACTCAAAATTCAAAATTCTTACAAAAACGGGCTGCATCTAATCTAAGTAAAACAAGATTAAACACAGCCCAATATTTTAATCAACTAAAAAAATATTAGTTGTTTTCCTCTTTCTTTTCTTCGGCAGCAGCTGGAGCCGAAGGCAATGTCTTATCATCATATAAATTGAAATCTGACGAATCAAACTTGCCTGCATCTGCTTTTAGAATATCTTCAACAGTAACTTTTTCTAATTTATGTTCAGAAATGTACTGAGTGATTTCCTCGTTGCTCTTTTCTTTTAATGCAGCCAAAGCGCTCAAAACAATTTTCTTGTTATCTCTGTCGAATTCAACAACTTTCAATTCGATTTTAGTGTTTACCGGAAATGCAACAGATAAGTTTTTAATCTTAGAAGTTGATAATTGTGTTGCCGGAACAAAGCCATCAACACCAAGATGCAGTTCAGCAATAACGCCTTTTTCAATAATACGAACAATTTTAGCTTCGCATTTCTTTCCAACAGCATACTCTTTTTCAAAATTTTCCCATGGATTTGTATTAATCTGTTTGTGTCCAAGAGAAATTTTTCTCGATTCAGTATCAACGCCAAGAACTACAACATCTATCTTTTCGCCCTTCTTTACTACTTCGCCGGGGTGGCGTATTTTCTTAGTCCAAGAAAGATCGCTAATGTGAACTAAGCCGTCAATACCAGGTTCGAGCTCTACGAAAACGCCAAAGTTTGTTAAGTTACGCGCAACTCCATTGTGTTGCGATCCAACTGGATATTTTTTAACAATATCTTGCCAAGGATCAGGAGTTAATTGTTTCATACCAAGAGAAATTTTCTTCTCTTCTTTATCCAAACTTAAAATTACGGCTTCAACAAGCTGTCCCATAGAAACAAATTGAGATGGATGGCTGATATGCTGTGTCCAGCTCATTTCCGATATATGAATTAATCCTTCTATACCCTTTTGAATTTCTATGAAAGCGCCGTAATCTGTTAGAGAAACTACACGTCCGCCAACTTTATTATTAATTTGGAATCTGCTTTCGATATTTTCCCAAGGATGAGGCAGTAACTGTTTCAAGCTGAGAGAAATTCTCTTACGTTCTTTTTCGAAATCTGTAACAACAACTTTAATTTTTTCATCAAGTTTAACAACTTCTGTTGGATGATTAATTCTTCCCCAGCTTAAGTCTGTAATATGAATAAGACCATCAACGCCGCCTAAATCAACAAATACGCCAAAGTCTGTAATAGCTTTAACTGTACCTTCAAGAATCTGCCCTTTTTCAAGTTTATCAAGAATTTCTTTACGCTGATCGGAGATTGTTTCTTCGATAAGTACTTTGTGAGATACAACGATATTTTCTGTAGGAATATTAACTTTAACAATTTTGAAATCCATTGTTTGACCAACAAAAGCATCAAAATCGCGAACAGGGCGAATATCAATTTGAGAGCCAGGCAAGAATGCTTCGATGCCCATTAAATCAACAACCATTCCTCCTTTAATTCTCTTAAGAATTTTACCGGGAATAACTGTTTGGTTATCGTAAGCGCTCATAACACGAGACCAAATCTTCAAGAAATCTGCTCTCTTCTTGCTTAGCACTAAATTTCCATCTTCGTCTTCAGTCTTTTCAATTACAATATCAACAGGCGCGCCAATTACAATTTCTTCCGTAGCGTTAAATTCTGATTTTGGAATTGTGCCGTCTGATTTGAAGCCAACATCAATTACAACATTATCGCCGCTAAAGCTTACGATCTTGCCAGTAATGATTTCGCCTTCTTTAATATCGCGAAAAGATTCTGAATAAAGTTTTGATAATTCATTTAACTCATCTTGCGTGTACTCATCTGCATTAATGAATTTAATCGGTTTAGAAACCATTTTCTTGGCTTCTTTTACTTGTTCGGACATTTGTCCTCCTACTACAACTTCTGCTAAGTTTCACTCCGCCATCTGGAATGTTATTTGCAGTGTTACATTTTTAGTTTCACATTAGTTTTTTTATGATGGCATTCAATAGTTATTAGGCACTTTTGAGTTATAAGTTATGAGTTTTGAGTTATGAGTTAGGAACTCAGTTACTCAGGCACTCAGTTACTTTATAGAAAGCACTTCTTTAATCTTTTCAAACAAATAATCTAAATCTTCATTTGGAGTAAAACCTGTGTTATCAAAAACAATTGCATCATCGGCTTTTCTAAGAGGAGAAACTTTTCTTCCGCTGTCAATCTTATCTCTTTTTTCCAAATTAGCTTTTACTTCTTCAAACGAAATTTCCGAATTCTTTGCTTTGTACTCTTTAAATCTTCTATTTGCGCGTTCATCAATAGAAGCAGTAAGAAAAATTTTAATGTCTGCATTTGGATAAACAACAGTTGTAACATCTCTGCCTTCAGCAACAATATTGCAGCTTCCACCTAACGCTTTCTGAATTTTAACCATCTCAAAACGGACTTCGGGGATTATGCTAACTTCGCTTACTTTAGAATTAACTTCGGGGGTTCTTATTTGCTCTGTAAGTTCTTCGTCATTAGCAAAAACACGTGTTAAACCATTATCGGTCTTAAGTCTAAGTTTAACATTTTGAGCTATTTTTATAACTTCATCACGGTTATCAACAACACCTGCACGCAGCGAAAGGTACGTTATTGTGCGGTACATCGCTCCGGTATCCAAATAAGTGAATCCTAATTTCTGCGCTAAATTCTTTGCTGCAGTAGATTTACCGGAACCGGCGGGACCATCAATTGCTATTATTATATTCTTAGACATTGGGTTGCAAAAATAGCAAAAGCCCTTAGAGCGTGCAAATTGTTTTATTAAACCAGACCTAATTATTAAAAATCTTCAGCAGTATCAAAACATTGCAAAATCGTCAAAAACGCGTATTGCACACTATTAAAAAGTCGCTTGACAACATGCTTAGAAATTAATTTTAATTTTTTAGATGTTTCTAACTATATTAAACCGTTGTGTGTATCTGATTAGGAGACTGACACATTGAAGTTAAAAGAAATTCTACAAGAAAAAGAAGATCAAGTATGCCAGAACAAAAACAAAGTTTGATTGAACTGCTGCCAAAGATTGTTGCTGAGGGTAAACGTGAAGCGGAACAGATTTTAGAGAAGCTTGCACAGCCAACGCGTATTACTTTGCAAACTAACGAATTGGTTTTACCAGCTAAAGACATTAGCGGACTTTGGAAAGGAAAAACACCACAGATACCAAATTCAGTAGGTCATTCTGAATCCGCTTTAGCGGGTGAAGAATCTCTGCACCGAGAATTAGGAGTTTCTTCGATCACTTCGCTCCCTCAGAATTTGTGGCTTAACCGACTTATTTATGGTGATAACCTTTTAGCAATGCAAGCGTTACTTGCCGGGGATGAAAAAAGCGGTTTGCCTTCCTTGCGTGGTAAAATTGATTTGATGTATAATGACCCGCCATTTGACAGCAAAGCAGATTACAGAACTAAAGTAACTTTACCTAACGGTGATGTTGAACAGAAGCCAACAGTTATTGAACAATTTGCTTACAGCGATACTTGGAAAGATGGAACAGCAAGTTATTTGAAAATGATTTATCCACGATTGGTTTTAATGCGCGAATTGTTAAGTGATCAAGGAAGTATTTACATACATATTGATTGGCACGTTGGGCATTATGTAAAAGTTATGATGGATGAGATTTTCGGGAAAGAAAATTTTCAAGCTGATATTGTATTTAAAAGAACCGGTGGGCACCACCTTGCTCGTGGATTGGATGTAATGACGGATAGTATTTATTATTACACCAAAACATCAAGTTGTATTTATAATCAACAATATCAGGATTTATCTGATGAAGAATTGGATGAAAAATTTCCTTATACAGAAAAAGAAACTGGAAGGAGATACACACATGAAAAATTGGAACAGTCTTCAAATTCTTATAGCAAAGGACAGATTAGAATAATAAATGGAAAAACAGTCACAAGTGATTTAGGCTGGAGATGGACTCAAGAAACATTCGATCAAAGAATAAAAGAAAATCCATACATCATTTTTTGGACTGATAATGGGAGACCGCGATATAAAAGATATTCAGATGAATATGATGGACGAAAAATTGGAAATCTTTGGGATGACATAAAGCTTATTTCTTCTAATTCTTATGAAGCAATTGGTTATGCAACACAAAAGCCAGAAGACTTACTAAAAAGAATTATTTGTCAATCTTCTAATCAAGATTCAATAGTTGCCGATTTCTTTGGAGGTGCCGGCACAACAGGTGCAGTTGCTGAAAAGCTTGGCAGAAAATGGATAATGGGTGATCTTGGTAAACCGGCTTGCATGATAATGAGGAAAAGATTGATAGACCAAAACGCACAACCGTTTTTTTATCATTCAATTGGAGATTACCAGAAAGAACAATTTAGCAAAAGTGAGTTCAAAACAATTGGTTCGCTTGCGCAAGTTGTATTGCAATTATATGGCGCAATGCCCTTTACACAAAAAGACGCGCCGCCAAATGTTGGCTATATTAAAAACAGCAGAACATTAGTGGTAGTGGATTCTCCAAATAAACTTACTGGCTTCAATACAATTAAGAAGGCACAGCAATGGCGGGCACAATTTATGGGCGGCTGGCAAAAAGTAATTGTGCTTGGCTGGAATTTTGAAACCAACATTGGGCAAGTAATTTCTTCTTTGAATGATGAGAACCTTGAAGTGCTTGTAATACCGGCAGATTTACTTGACAGATTAAAAACAAAAACTTCTTATCAGCAGTTAATAAAAAGCGGAAAGATTCGTTTTTCTTCTTTGCAATACTTAACCATAAAACCGATACAAGTAAAAAGTATAAAGGTAAAAGTGGAAAGTGGAATTGAAGAGAAAGACCAAATTACAATTAAACTGGATAACTATGTTTTGCTTTCACCTGACGCGCTGCCATTAAGTGAAGCGGATAAAGAGAAATTACAAAAGATTGTTGCTAATGAACCGCTTGCTTTAATTGAGTATTGGAGCGTTGACCCGGATTATGACGGAGAAGTATTTAGAAGCCGATGGCAAGATTACAGAGAAAATACAGAGAACGATGCCGATCCATTAAGAGTTGTAACAGAGGCAGTAATTGAAGTTCCTAAAAAAGAAAGAAGAAAAGTATGTGTAAAAGCGGTAGATGTATTTGGGTTTGAAAGCGCTGTGATAGAATTGATAGAAAATTAAAACCGATGAATCGGTTTATGGATTTAGTATGTATCGAAGTACCCACAGATAAATCTGTGGGTTTTGTAACAGTGAGCTTTGAAACCATGAATTTCTGTGCAAAATAAGAATAAGTAACCCACGATTTTAATCGTGGGTATTAAAGAAACAATAAAAAACAAGAAACCATTTTAATGGTTTCATAATGAAGAACAGATAAATCTGTAGGTTAGTAATAAAGTTGAAAAGGATTCGATAAATTCATCTTCAAAGAATTTATATGTGAAATGTGATTTGGTAACCCACGAATTCATTCGTGGGTATTGAAATAATAATCAAAATGATAAACCGTTTCAACGGTTTATCATTAAGGAAAGAATTATGTCACACTCACTAACAAAAATATGGCTGCATGGTGTTTTTGGCACAAAAGACCGAATGCCTCTAATAACAGAAAACTATGAAAAAGAATTGCACCAACATATCAAAACACATTTAGAAAAAGATTTTGACTGTAGTGTTAGAATTATAGATGGAACGAAAGATCATGTTCATATTCTTTTTTTATTAAATCAGAAATATTCTGTTCAAGATATTTTTAAAAATGTTAAAGGTGAATCATCTCATTGGGTAAATCAGCAGAATTATCTTAAAGAAAAATTCAGTTGGCAAACCGGTTATGGCGCTTTTTCTGTTAGCGAATCAATGGTTAAAGAAGTTGAAAAATATATTAGTAATCAGAAAGAGCATCATAAAAAAATAACTTTTGCAGAAGAAGTTGCCCTTTTTATTAAGAAATATGATCTTCAAATAAAAGAAGAAATGAAGGGAGCTGATTAAGATGACTCAGAAAAAAGCGCATCTTTTTTTATCTGTTAAGCAGCTTATTGATCAAGCGAAAAACTTTGTTGTTCAGAATGTAAATACAACTCTTGTTTTCACAAATTATCATATCGGAAAAATGATAGTTGAAGATGAACAGCAAGGGAAAGAGCGTGCTGTATATGCCGAAAAGACTTTAAAGAATTTATCAAAGAGATTGACGAAAGAATTTGGAAGCGGATATTCGGAAGATAATCTGAATAGGATGAGAAATTTTTATCTTTTATTTAATACACGAATTTCCGCGACAGTGTTGCGGAAATCTGAAATAGTGCAGGCACCGTCTGCACAATTGGAGAAATACGCGACAGCGTCGCGTAAATCAGAAGTAATTCAAAATAAGAAAGATGTTCAGTTAGTAAAATGGCAGACAGTGTCCGCCAAATTTCATTTTCACTTTCCACTTAGCTGGTCTCATTACTCATTCCTTTTAAGAATTGAAAATGAAGAAGAAAGAAATTTTTATGAGATAGAAACGGCAAACAATAACTGGTCTGTTCGAGAACTTCAAAGGCAATACAACACTTCTCTTTACGAACGGCTTGCATTGAGCAAAAATAAAAAAGCAGTTAGGGAGCTCAGCAAAAAAGGGCAGATAATATCCAAACCGATTGATATGCTGAAAGAGCCGGTAGTCTTAGAATTTTTAGGAATGAAAGAAGAAACCGAATACACAGAAAGCCAGTTGGAAACTGCTATAATTAATAAATTAGAAAACTTTCTTTTAGAATTGGGAAAAGGTTTTCTTTTTCAAAGCAGACAGCAGAGAATCTCATTTAATGGAGACAATTTTTATGTTGACTTAGTTTTTTACAACAGACTTCTGAAATGTTTTGTGTTGATTGATTTGAAAATTGGCGAATTAAAACACCAGGACATTGGGCAGATGCAGATGTATGTGAATTTTTATGATCGTGAAATTAAAAATAAAGGCGAGAACAAAACAGTTGGTATTGTTCTATGCAAACAGACCAACAAAGCAGTAATTGAATACACATTACCAAAAGACAACAAACAAATATTTGCGCGAGAATATAAATTATATCTGCCAAGTAAAAAACAATTACAAAAACTATTGGAACAATAGAATTTTATGGCCAATCCAATGAATATAGGCACAAGAGAATTACCCTTAAAGTTTGCAGCTAAGGTTTCTGGCTGTGCAAATGCAGAATTCAATGATTTCCAATTTGCCGCTGCAACACCAATCACAAATGAGCTGCTTAGGTTTTGGTTTTCTGATGCTTTTAGTGAGTTGAGGGAGTTTAATTTTCACTTAGGACAAAAGCAGGCAATACTAAATACGATTTATCTGCATGAAGTTCTTAAAATAAATAACGTAACTGATATGTATGCGGCGTGTGGAAAGGATACGCTTGATGATGAAGGTTTTTTATTTGAAATACAAAAACCAAAATATCTGCATCCAAAATATTGTATGAAGATGGCTACCGGAACCGGTAAAACATGGGTAATGCATGCACTATTAATATGGCAATATTTGAACGCAAAATATGAAGAGACAAAAACCGGCAGATACACTAAAAACTTTTTGCTTGTTGCACCCGGATTGATTGTTTATGAGAGATTACTTGATGCTTATTTAGGAAAGCAGAGAGAAAGCGGATTTAGAGAATTTGCAAGTTCGGATTTAAAAGTATTTGAGAAACTTTTTATTCCAGAAAGTTTTAGAGAAGAAATATTTGGTTTTGTTCAGAGTTCTATTTGCCAGAAAGAAGAAATTGGACGGAAGGTAACTGCCGATGGAATGATTGCAATTACCAATTGGCATTTATTAGCAGGAAGTGAAGAAGAAGAAAACGAAGAAGAACCAAGTTTGCTAGAAAATGTGCCGAAGAATATTAATGAACTTCTCCCTATTTCACCGGGGACAAGTGCAGGACATAGTTTGGAATCTTTAGATAACAATTTTCTTGCCGGAGCTGAATTAGAATTCTTAGCTTCAATAAATGATTTGGCTGTATTTAATGATGAGGCGCATCATATACACGAAAACAAAACTTACGGTGAAATAAAAGAGGTTGAGTGGCAACGAAGTTTGAATTACATATCTCAACCAAAGGGGACTAAGTTTATTCAAATAGATTTTTCTGCTACACCTTATGATGTAACCGGAAGCGGACAGAAAAGAACTAAGCATTATTTCCCGCATACAATTGTTGATTTTGACCTTGCAGCCGCAATAAGAAACGGTTTAGTGAAAACAATAGCTCTTGATAAGAGAAAAGAAATTGCTGCAATGGAATTAGACTTCAAAGCAGAACGTGAAGGAAATAAACCGGTTAGTCTTTCTGAAGGACAGCGGGTAATGTTAAGAGCCGGTTTAACAAAGTTAAAACAGCTGGAAAGTGAATTCATAAAAATAAAAGCTGAAAAACATCCGAAGATGTTTGTGATTTGTGAAGACACGAGCGTTTCACCTTTGGTAACACAATTCTTAATGCAAGAAGGACTTGGCGAAGAAGATGTAATGCAAATAGATTCTGACCGAAAAGGTAATATTCCGGCAAAAGAATGGTCTCAAATAAAACGAAGGTTGTTCAATGTTGATAAACATGCACAACCGAAAGTAATTGTTTCTGTTCTGATGTTAAGAGAAGGATTTGACGTAAATAATATTTGTGTGATTGTTCCGCTACGTTCTGCACAAGCACCAATCTTATTAGAGCAAACAATTGGGCGTGGATTAAGATTAATGTGGCGTGAGCCGGAATTTCAGGACAGCAAAGATGAAAATAGAAGGAAATTACTTACTGAGAAGAAAGAGCCAGATAACTTGATGGATATACTCCATATAGTAGAACATCCAAAGTTTGTAGAGTTTTATGATGAGTTGATGAAGGAAAATTTGGCTGGAACAATAGAAGGAACAGGCGGCGGAGTTATTGGCGATATAATTACTGTTGGGTTAAAAGATGATTATAAAAAATATGATTTGTATTGGCCCACAATTGTTAGAGATAGCGAAGAAGAATTGAAAGAAGTTTTGATTGACGTTGACAAAATCAGACCATTTACAACATACCGTATTGAGCAATTGGAAAAGTTTATTAATCGTGAAGGAGATGTTTTCTTCTCGGAAGAAATGACAGTTAAAACAAGATTTGGTGAATATATAGTTAAGGGTGATTTATTTGATGCAAAAAGTTATAACGAATATCTTTCTAAAGTTGTAAATGTAATAACGAATGCGGTAGTAAATATTGGAGTAAGAAAACAAAAAGCATTTCCATTTTTACAAGTAAACAAAGTAGCATTGGTAAGAGCAATTGATATTTTTATTAGGCATAAGCTGTTTTCTCAGGATTTCGATCCTTTAGTAAATAATAATTGGAAGTTACTTTTGATTGCTAAATCAGGCATAATAGACCACATGATGAAAGAACTTGGTGAGGCAATTTATAACGCACAACAAAATATTACTGCTACCGAAGCTGTTGTAATTAAAAACTATTTCTCTGAGGTTGAAACACTACGAATGAGAGAAAAGTATTGTCTGCCTATGGAAAAAACGATTTATAAAGCACAAGCATATCCATCCAATAAAGGTGGATTGGAAAAAACATTTATGGAGTTTGTTGATTTACAAACTGATGTTCTCGCACTTATTAAGATAAACGAATACTACCATGATTTTGCTAAGATATTTTATGTGAGGGAAGATGGGTTGTTGGCTTTTTACTCACCAGATTTTTTAGTAAAAACAAACAACGGAATTTATATTGTTGAGACCAAAGCGCAATCGCATTTATCGCAAGGCAATGTTCAACAAAAACAGAGAGCAACTATTGATACTGTTGAGAGAATAAACGAATTGCAGCTTAATGATAGAATGAATAGAGACTGGAGTTATGTTTTACTTGGAGAGAATACTTTTGCAGCTCTAAGGAAACAAGGCGCTACTGCAACAGATGTTTTTGAATATGCGATGTTGAAAAAACAAGAAGTTATAGGCGAGCTATTTTAGTAGTTCGCCTAAATGTAAATTTCCTACTATCCTCTTAGCGCATTAACAATATTTAATCTTGCTGCGCGTACAGCAGGCAAGAACCCGCCAAGCAATCCCATAAAAACTGCGAAAATTAAACACGAAATTATGATTGAAGGATTTAGAGCAAAGCTGAATGTTAAATCCGAAAATGAGTTCCAGTTAAGAGTAGAAATTGAAAAGAATTGCAAAAGTGAAGCCAGTGCAATTCCCACAGCCGCGCCTATTAAAGTTATCAGTAAAGATTCCGTCATAAAGACTGTAAGAATACTTCTTCTGCTGAAACCAAGTGAGCGCATAGTTCCAATTTCAACTGTTCTGTTAGCAACTGCGGCATACATTGTTATTGTAGCGCCAATGGTTGCGCCAAAACTGAAAATTATTGTAATAAATGTTCCAAGTATGCGGATAAAAATTGAGAGCGCTTCGGACTGCATTTCAAAAAATCTTTGCTCAGTCATTGCTTCGTATTGCTCTAACCGTTTATCTGTTGCAAGCGCTCTCTTAAACTGCTCCATGTTTTTTATGTCATCCAGCTTAATTGTTACAGTTGAAACTGCGCTGCCTCTGTTAAAAGCGTTCAACATTTGATTTGCATCGCCCCACATTTCCGATTCAAAACCGCTCCCATTATCCTCAAAAATTCCCACTACTGTCCAGTTATCTCCTGCAAATTTTACTTTACTACCAATTCCGGCACCTGCAAATTTTTTGTTTACTGCTTTTCCGGTAACCAATTCACGTAGGGAAGGATTAAACATTCTGCCTTCTGTAATTTTAACTTGCGGGCGCAGCAATTTAACTTCTTGAGAAACTCCGCGAACAGAGATATTGCTCATTCCTCCAGTTTTAATATCCAGGTTTATTATTACGCAAGGTTCACCGGAAATAATCTGCCTGCCTTCAGTAGTTGTTGCAATGTGTGGTAAAGTTCTAATAAGATTAACGGCATCGCCTTCAATTATACTGGAAATTTCACCTTGCGAGGATTTTCTTACTACTTTAATATTATCCGGCGAACCGGTTGCAACAAGAGTTTTTTCAACACCGTAAGCCATCATTAGCACAGCAGCAAAAACAAACACCACAAGAGCAATACCGGTAATTGTTATGAATGTTGTTAGCTTTCTTGTAATGAAGCTTCGTGTAGTATATTTAAATGGAATTGCCATGTTTATCTCCTAATTTTTTACATGTGGGAATGGTCTCCGCCACGGAACGGCGGACAAGTAAGACCGTTCCCTACTTTCTATCCAACAAATCTAAATCCATCTACAATTTTTGTGCTTAATGCTCTTTGAATTGGAAAGACAGAAGAAATTAAACCGACTAAAATTGTTGCCGTAACAGCTAATACAACAGTTATTGGTTCAATAAAGAAAAATGGGAAAAATCCCTTTGGCATCGCTTGTTCAAAACCAGCAACAATCGGAAATGTTAAAAACAAACCAACTCCCCCGCCAAGAATCGAAATCAACATAGACTCGCCTAAAATTAATCCGACCAAATGCTTTGCAGAAAAACCTAACGTTTTGAAAACTGCGTATTCTCTGGTTCTTTCACGTGCAGACATAATCATAGTATTTGCTAAAACAAGCATAATAATTCCTATAATAACAAAAGACATAACGTTCATAGCAGAAATAATTGCACCAGATGCCGAAACGAAACCTTGAGTAAATGCTTTTTCTGTTTCAGTTTTTGTCTCGGCAGTAGAGTTTTTGAATATCGCATCAATTTGATTTGATATTTGCGCTGATTTATTTGGATCTGCAACCTGAACAACAAACCAGCCAACATCATTAGCTCTTACAGGCGTTTCAGCCTTCAATCTTTCGTTTACATAATCCCAATGAAACAGCATTTGCGTTTTATCTGTGTTTTTATTTTTCCCTTTATAAATTCCTCTAACTGTAAACTCCCATCTTCCTGGATAGATGTCACCTTCAAGCACCATTTTATCTCCAAGTTTCAAATTGTGCTGCTGAGCAATATCAGCGCCAATAACACAAGCATCTCTTTCCTTTTTGAAGGAGGCTAACTCTTCTGGAGTTAGCAGAAATTCTGGATAAACATCAAACATTGCATCCGGATCAACAGCCATTCTAACAAAGAAATTACTTTTGTCTTTATAAACGCCTTGGAACCACGTTTGATGCAAAACCCTGTTTACACCCGGCACTTTTTCAATTTTTTCTTTGTAGGAATATGGAAGAGGAAAAATAAAAGAAACTGCCTGGCGTGTAATTAAGCGGTTTGCCATTGTTGCATCAACTGCAGAATCCCAAATCGTTACAACTGTTCTCAACAACCCGAATGCAATTACAGCAATTGCAATTCCGAAGATTGTAAGAAGAGTTCTTAGTTTATGCCTAAGAGCATTTTTTAAAATCAGTTTTAATACTTTCATAGTTACACTCCAGCCAAATCGCCCTTATCGAGATGAAGCTGACGGCTTGCTCTCTCGGCAGCGTGCGGATCGTGAGTTACCATTACAATTGTTTTCTTAAATTCTTTATTTAGTCTATCCATCAATGTTAAAATTTCTTCTGCAGATTTTTTGTCAAGATCGCCGGTTGGTTCATCTGCAACAAGAATAACTGGATCTGTAACTATTGCACGGGCAATAGCTACACGCTGTTCCTGCCCGCCAGAAAGCTGTTTTGGATAGTGAGACATTCTATCTCCCAAGCCAACAATACCAAGCGCCATCTCTACATGTTTTTTTCTTTCGGCTTTAGAAAGCTTAGTAAGCAATAACGGAAGCTCTACATTTTCATAAGCCGTTAATACAGGAATTAAATTGTAAAACTGAAAAACAAAACCAACATTTGAAGAACGCCATTTAGCTAATGCAGATTCACTTAGTTTGGCTATGTCAGTTCCTGCAACTGTTAATTCTCCGTAAGTTGGGCGGTCAATTCCGGCAATAAGATTAAGCAAAGTTGTTTTTCCAGAACCTGATGGTCCCATCATAGCAAGGAATTCTCCATCATTAACTTCCAGCGATAGATTATTTAGTACCGGAATTTCTAAACTATTTCTCCAATAAGATTTCGAAACATTTTTTACTTGAATAATACCACTCATTGCTTTCTCCTATCTAAGTAATTCATTTTTACAATTCCTCCCATTTGGGGAGGATAAAGGTGGGGCTATTTTGTTTTAACCTTAGCGCCGTTTTTAATTTCGTCGGTAACATTATCAATTATTTGAGAACCATTCTCTAAACCACTTGTAATTTCTATGTAAGCGCCGAATTCTTTTCCGGTTATAACCGGAACTTGCAATGCTTTATCGTCTTGCAGGCGAAACGTAACAACTTGCCCGCCACGGTTTGCCAACGCTGTTTTAGGAATTACCAAGCTCGGGACTTCTTTTTTTAGCTTTTCATTCATTGCTTCGCGCAAGAAAAGAACCTTAGCGCTCATTTCTGGTAAAACTCTGCTGTCATATTCTTTAAAGCCAATTTTCACCATTACAGTAGCTTTGCCGCGGTCTGCTGTTGGCACAATTTTAGAAACGTAACCGGCGTAGTTATGTCCTGGATATGCATCTAAACTTATTTGGCAATCTTGGTTTGGCAAAATCTTTTCTATGTTGGATTCACTTACATCTGCTTCAACTTGAAGCGAATTCATATCGGCAATAGTTACAACGGCAGCTTTTGCATTTGCGCCGGCGCCAAGCGGAGCTACAACTTCACCAACATCTGCATTCTTTGTAAGAACAGTTCCATTAAACGGAGCGCGGATTAAAGTATTCTCCATCGAAACTTCAGCGGCTAATACTTGTGCTTTAGCTACATCAATAGAGGCAATAACTCTGTTGTAACGTGATTCTGCCGCATCAACTTCCATTTGGCTTGTAGCGCCGCTTGCTAATAAAGTTTTCTGCCTGTTGTAATTATTTTCAGCATCTTTTAATTCAGCCTGGTTCAATTTTAAATTTGCCTGTGCTTGAGCGAGCTGCGCTTTGATGTCATTATCTTCCAAACGTGCAATTACTTGATCGGCAGCAACTTTATCTCCTTCAACAACACCTAAGTAAACCAATCTTCCCATTCCTTTAGATGCAACAGCCGCTTTACGTTGAGCAACTACATATCCGCTTGCAGTTAAAACAGCGCTGCTTTGTGCCGATGATTGTAACGTTGCTGTTGTTAATGTAACTTCAACTGCCGGCGCTGTAATGTTTTTGAATCCGAAGTAAATTAGTAATACAACAACTACCACTGTTACAAACCAAATAATTGTTTTTATCACTTTCTGTTTCTGCTCTGGATTAACACTCTTTTTAGTTCTGTCAATTCGTAAAGAAGATAAATCAGCGTTTTTTGTTTCCATTAAGTTTTCACCATACATTTTGTTTATGAGATTAGTCTTTCATCTCAAGACCTATTCAATATCTAAACCGTATTGCAGCAGCTTAATGCTAAATTCGGCATTAGAAAATTTAAGAGAATTGAGAGATAAAACTACATTAGAATATTTAATTGAAATTTTGACGTAAAAATATGCTCTATTGTTGTGCCCTTTCAAATATTTTTCGGCGGGAATAAGAAAACTATCGGTAAAACTGTCTTTTCTGTTCTTACGCTTAAGCAAATTAATGTCAACGAATTCAAAATTCAACTACGTTTTAAAGGATAACAACTTTGTAATACAGAAAATTCCCGGCAGGAGATTTTTACTATCTAAGCAAAACCATTTTTTTAGTATCGCTGTATTTCCCTACTTGCAATCTATAAAAGTAAACACCGCTTGAGAATTGAGAATTGACCCCGCTTCCTGCCTCGTCTTGCGTCTTCGGCAACGCAGGCGACTCGCGCCCAGCGAGGCGGGGAATTGAGAATTGAGAATTATAAGTCCCGGGCTGTTTGTATTCATCAACGAGAGTTGCAACTTCCCTTCCTAAAACATCGTAAACTTTCAGAGTTACGTGGCTTGCTGCTTGTACCTTGAAGCTTATAACTGTACTTGGGTTAAACGGATTTGGATAGTTTTGGGAAAGGCTAAACTTTGTCGGAATTGTTTCTTCATCTTTTACTGAAACAAAAGTGCCATATTCTTTGCCATTTATTTTTGCATAAACTAATGTGTAGCTGTTTCCTTCGGAACCAACCCATTTATTTGATATCCCTTTAAGGTAAACGCCTATATTCATTGCATAGGAAATTGTTAAATCCAATCCTTGAGAAACAGTAGGACTTGTTAATCTTCTTGTCTTTCTAATTTCTCCAAATACACTTTTTTCATCTGAATGAACAAAATATAACTCTCGATAACCATTCCCTTTAAGTACCCCGTTATTACAAAATAGGCTGTCAACTTTAACTTCTGAGGAAGACAAAGGCGAGCGTTCATAAATTATTCCGCTCATAGAATCAATTCGAGTGTAAATTTTTTCCGGTGTTGAGAATTTCCAGTGTACGAATTTTGGTTGTTCAACTATGAAATATTTTGTGCCATTGCCAAAAGTTGTATCAATTAAAACTTTCTTAGACATATAAAAAGTATTTACTTGGGAACTCACTGAATGGTGTATAATCCTATACTGCCAAACATCTCCAACATGAAGGTGATAATAATTGAGTTCTTCGCGCACTTGCCCAACTAATATTGCACTAAACGCAAAAAGTATAAACAAAAACATCTTTTTCATACAGCGCCTAAAGTGTTGATATTAATTTCTCAAAAAAAATCTAAACACGCAATACATTAATCATGCTCTGGTGAACCTTGCCATTGCTTGCTAAAATCTGTTTACCAAAAATTGTAGTAGCGTTACCGGCAAAGTCGGTTATCTTTCCTCCAGCTTCTTCAACTAAAATAATTCCAGCAGCCATATCCCAAGCGTTGAGAGAAACTTCCCAGAAACCATCGAACACGCCTTCGGCTACATAACACATATCAATTGCGGCAGAGCCAAGTCTTCTTACTGCGCGCGCAACACGCAAGAAAGCCGTAAAGCGCTCGTATGCAAAATCGGGATTTTCATGCACATTGTAAGGAAAGCCTGTAACCAAAACACTTTTGTGCAAATCATCATTTGTGCTAACGCAAAGTTTTCTGCCATTGCAAAAAGCTCCGCTTCCTTTTTCAGCGGTGTACATTGCATCGCGCATAACATCGTAAATAACTCCGCAAACCATCTCACCCTTTTTTAGAACACCGATTGAAACGGAAAAGATAGGCAGTCCGTGAGCAAAGTTGGTTGTTCCGTCAAGCGGATCAATTACCCAAAGGTATTCGCCGCTGGATTGGTGGCTTCCGCTTTCTTCTGCCAACACAGAATGAGTTGGAAACTCTTTCTTAATAAAATCTATAATTGTCTTTTCAGATCTTTTATCATATTCGGTTACAAGATTTGCAACATTTGTTTTGTATTCAACTAAAAAATTCTTGCCAAAACCGTTTCGCAAAACTTCTCCGGCTTCACGAGCAATGTAAATCACTTTATCTAACATTTATCTCTTCAAATTGTTTTCTTAAAAATATGCTATTGCAAACTTTTATGCCGAAAGCTTTTTCTTACTCATACTCGAATGACTTTTCTTGCTCATGCTCGTAATCTTAATCTTCGTTAATGCAGATCACGATCAAGAGTGAAATAGAGAAAATGCATTCCTTGTAAGCGCTATTCATTATTGGTATATTTGAAATAAAAGCAATACGGAGAAAGTAAATTTGATGAAAGATCGAGATGTTAAGCCAAGTTCCGATATAACTACAATTGAAAGCATTCCGGCTGTATTGCCTGTGCTGCCATTACGAGATAATGTAATTTTTCCTTACATGATTTTTCCAGTTCTTGTTGGAAGAGAGACTTCGATTCGTGCGGCTAATTTTGCTTTAGATGGTTCAAAATACATATTTCTTGCTGCTCAAAAAAGAGCTAACGTTGAGGAGCCAACAAAAGACGATATTTATTTAGAAGGTACTATTGCTAAAATTATTCAGATATTAAAACTACCTAACGGATTACTTAAAATTTTAGTGGATGGAATTATACATGGAAGAATTGTTCACTACACACACCGAACAAATTTCTTTGAAGCAGAAATTGAAATTGTGCAGCCGGTTGAAGAAGATAAAAGAGAACTAAACGCTCTTATGCGCCAGCTTTCAAATTTGTTTAAAGAATATGTTAAATCTAACAAAGCAATTCCTCCAGAAGCTGTAAACGCTTACGAAAACATTGATGAATACGACCGAAAGCTTTTCTATGTTGCCGCTAACATCAATCAATCTATGGAAGTAAAACAAAAAATTCTTCAAAGTTTCTCACTTACCGAACAGCTTTATGAAGTTATCAAAATATTGAATTCGGAAATCGAAATTTTGAAAATTGAGAAAGAAATTGAAGGAAAGGTTCAAGAGAACATCCAGAAAACTCAGCGCAAGTTTATTATTCAAGAACAAATAAGAATTCTGCAGGATGAACTAGGTGATGATGAAGATCCCTCTCCGGAGTTTTTAAAGCTGAAAGATAGGATTGAGAACGCTAAAATGCCTGAACAAGTTTATGAGAAAGCAATTGAAGAGTTCAACAAATTAAGAAAAACACCTCCAAGCTCTCCAGAAGCAACTGTTTTAAGAAATTATTTAGATTGGCTGATTGACGTTCCTTGGCATAAAAAGACAAAGGACCTTCTGGAAATCAAAAACGTTCGTAAAATTTTAGATGAAGACCATTACGGATTAGATAAACCTAAAGAAAGAATTGTTGAACATATAGCCGTGCTAAATCTAGTTAAAAACATGCGCGGACAAATTCTATGTTTTGTAGGTCCTCCTGGCGTTGGAAAAACTTCACTCGGTAAATCAATTGCCCGTGCACTCGGAAGAAATTTTGTCCGCATCTCACTTGGCGGCGTGCGCGATGAAGCAGAAATTCGCGGACACAGAAGAACTTACATCGGCTCTATGCCCGGCAAGATTATTCAATCAATGAAAAAAGCAAAAAGTATAAATCCGGTTATGCTGCTCGATGAGATTGATAAAATGAGTATGGATTTCCGAGGCGATCCTTCTGCTGCTATGCTCGAAGTTCTTGATCCGGAACAGAACCACACATTTAACGATCATTATCTAGATGTTGATTATGATTTATCGCAAGTAATGTTCATTACTACTGCTAACGTTCGCTACAACATTCCTTTACCTTTGCAAGACAGAATGGAAATAATCGAATTACCTGGCTACCTTGAACATGAAAAAGTACAAATAGCTAAAAGGCATATTAACCCTAAACAAGTCATCGCTCACGGATTAGATAAGTTTGATCTTGAATTCAAAGACGAAGCTATCAAAAAAATTATCTTAGAATACACACGTGAAGCAGGCGTGAGAAATCTTGAAAGAGAAATTGCCTCTGTTTTTAGAAAAACTGCAAGAGATATTGTTCTTTCCCAATCAGAAAACGGCTTTAAAAGAAGAATCAAAAAGAAATTTGTTATAGATGAGACCACAATAGAAAAATATTTGAGCGTTCCACGTTTTAGACACCAAAAAGCAGATAAAGAAGTTCGTGTTGGAAGCATAACCGGTTTAGCGTGGACAAGTGTTGGCGGCGAACTTCTTCAAGTAGATGCAACTATAATGACCGGCGCTGAAAAACTTACGCTAACTGGACAGCTTGGTAATGTTATGAAAGAATCGGCTCAAGCGGCGCTTAGTTATCTTCGATCTAATACAAAAGATTTTCGGTTAGATGCACAATTTGCTAAAGGAAAAGAAGTTCACATTCATCTGCCAGAAGGTGCAATTCCAAAAGATGGTCCCTCTGCCGGAATTACAATGGCGCTTGCAATGTACTCTGCTTTTAGCGGTAAGCCGGCTAAAAGTGATATTGCGATGACTGGTGAAATTACTTTACGCGGCAAAGTTTTAGCAATAGGCGGTTTAAATGAAAAACTTTTAGCTGCAAGACGCGGCGGCATTAAAACTGTACTTATTCCTAAAGACAACGAAAAAGATTTAATAGAAATTAAAGATGAAGTTAAGCAAGGTTTGAATATTGTACCGATAAAGACTATCAAAGAAGCTATTCCCTTTGTCTTTCCAGAAGAAAAACAAAAAAAGATAACTATAAGTAGAAAATCAAAATAATGGCTGAATCAATTTCGATAGACAAAAATCTTTCCGATGTGGATATTTATAATGCTATAATTCCGCAGATCCAATATTTACTTAATAATGATGAACCAATTATTTCCAACCTTTCAAACGTAACTGCTGTTTTAATGGAAGCCTTTAACAAGTTTAGCTGGGTAGGGTTTTATTTGCTTAAAGAGAACAAACTTTACCTTGGCCCATTTCAAGGAAAAGCTGCTTGCACTGTTATTAATGTAGGTTCCGGTGTTTGCGGCGCTTCTGCTCAAACGAAGGATACAATTATAGTAGATGATGTTAATAGCTTTCCCGGACACATTGCATGCGACTCTTTCTCAAAATCTGAAATCGTTGTTCCATTAATTCAAAACGATAAACTTTGCGGAGTTCTCGATATTGACAGCCATAAATATGCATCATTCAATTTACACGATAAGATGTACTTAGAAATAATTTGCAGAATAATTACCGAAAAACTAAATTTTAATCAGATTAACGAAATACTAAAATGAGTGAACCTAATTTTATTGTTACCGCCAGAAAGTGGCGCCCGCAAACTTTTGCCGAAGTAGTTGGGCAAGAACATATTACTACTACAATTAAAAACGCTTTTATTAATAAACGCATTGCACATGCTTATTTACTTACCGGTCCGCGTGGCTGTGGTAAAACAACAACTGCAAGAATTCTGGCTAAAGCTCTTAATTGTTTGGAGCCTGCTAACGGAGAGCCTTGCAATAAATGCAAAATGTGTGAGTCGTTTTCTAACTCTCAAACTCTCGATATAATAGAAATGGATGGCGCATCTAACAGAGGAATAGAAGAAATAAGAACGCTGAGAGAGTCTGTAAAATACTCGCCAACTAAAAGCAATTATAAAGTCTATATTATAGACGAAGTTCATATGCTTACCAAAGAAGCCTTCAATGCGCTTCTTAAAACATTAGAAGAACCTCCTCAACACACAATTTTTATTTTTGCTACTACCGATATTCACAAAGTTCCCCTTACTATAATTTCTCGCTGCCAGCGTTTCGATTTTAGAAGAATAGAAATTGCGCCAATGAAAGAGCATTTGAAAAAAATTGCTCTTAAAGAAGGCATAGAAATAGACGATTTGGCGCTTAGTTTAATAGCTAAAAAAGCAGACGGCGCATTGCGCGATGCGCAAAGTTTGTTCGATCAAGTAATTGCTTTCAGCGGAAATAAAGTGGATTCTGAAGAACTTTCGGTAATGTTTAACCTTATTGATGAAGAAGTGTACTTTGCAATTTCTAATGCAATTTTGGAAAAGAATTTTGCCAGCGCATTCGATGTTTCTCAGAAAATTTATGAGAACGGCTGGAATTTTATTGATTTCTTAAACGGACTTACAGAGCATTTCCGTAACACATTGACTGTGATAATCAGAAATGATGTTTCTCTTATTGAAGGCGCTGATATTTTTAAACAAAAATATTTAAGCTATTCTGGTAAGTTTTCGGAAGGCGATCTTTTACGAATCCTCTCGTTCATTAATAAAACTGCTTACGAAATTAAAACTTCTTCAAACCAAAAACTGAAATTAGAAGTCGCACTTGTTCATTTGATTGGCTTAGAACGCTCCTCTACTATTTCTGAACTTCTTTCTAAAATTGAAAAGAGTGATTTTAAAGTTTCTTTTAACTCTTCATCGGTTAGTGAACCAAAAACAAAGATTTCTTATCACTCAAAAGCACCTATTAAAAATATCGAGCCGGTTAATACAGAAATTATACTTCCTACTGTAAAATCTTTTGTAGTTCCTCAAGTAAAAGATGAATCTGATCTTTCTAATGTAATTGAACAATGGAAAAACTTTGTAGATCAAGTAAAAACTGAAAAAGTATTTTTTGGTTCTGTACTCGTTAATTCAAACCCGGTAAATTTTTTAAGCGATCAAATACACCTCGAAGTTGATCATCCCGAAGACGAAGATATTATTAAAACCAATGAATCTTATCTGGATACCAAGACAAAAGAAGTGTTTGGTAAAAAACTAAAAATCAATGTGAGTAAAAAGAAAGCTTCCTCTAAAAAGAATAGCATCGAACTTACTAACCAAACAAACCAACTAGAAGACAGTTCACTTGCACAAGCAATTATCAAAGAGCTTGGTGGTAAAGAAATCAAAAAGTTATAAATGAGCCTGCTCTAAAAAGCCACGATCATTAGGGCATCTCTAAACGGAGCGACGAAGAATCTTCGTTTTCTTTCAAATAGACAAAGCTGAAATTCTTTATCTGCTAAAGCGGATTTAGAATGACAATTTTTAGAGATGCCTATAAATTATTGTAAGGGCACCTCTAAAAACATCAATATTCTTTGCGGACTTTGCGTTTTCTTTTCGAACTCTGCGCCCGCCCGCCGTTTTTTGGCGTGGTTGAAATTTTATAAATACTTGTTTTTAGAGGTGCCCGTAATACAGGTAATTATAAAATCTTCTCAATGTGGTGTGTAAAAATATTCGAAAATCGATTTTCGAAAGAATATTACTTTGCTATAAATAATTTGTATTAAAGGGGTTAACAAAACCTTGATGGTTGATTGCGTTTGTAAGTTGTTGTATTTAAGCTCTTTCCTATAATATACGTTATAAGAAGTATGTTTCCTTACAGATACTTTCGTCTATGCGGAATGGAAGTCCTTGGCGAAGGTCTAATCGTTTCGTAAACTTTCCAAATTCCAGTATCTTTTCTTAAGATATATTGTTGATGGTTTGTTTCTCTGTAAGGGAATGCATAGGAATTCTTTTTAGTATCCCACCAGCGCAAATACCAATACTCTGTGGTAGAAACAAAAATTTCTTTTTTCTTTATATCTTTAACTTTAATGGCAAGTATTCTTTTAGTAGAGGGATTCATCGGGTTAGTTAAAACCCATCCCCTTTCTACGTGGCGGGTTAATACATGCATGATTTCTTTTTTAGCCGGGCCAAAAGGACAAAACCAACTATTGAGCAGTTCCTCTTCAATTATTTGGGGCAGCGTTTGGTATGCCTCGAATTCTGTTTCAACGGCTTCTGTAACAACACGTTCAATATATTCTTTGATATCTTTTTCGGTTAATCCATTATTAGGAGAAATCTCTTTAGAAGTATCTCGAACTAAAACTGCGTATTCACCTATGCTAGGGTAAGAGTCAGTTTCTTCATAAAAAATATTCTTCAGTTCCTTTTTATGAATCATCTGGAAAACAAAATCAATTTTCCTTCCCGGCCTTAAGTAAAAGTTTCTCAGTTTATTTTCAATCTCATATTTAAGCTGCGCTTTATTGGAATTGGTTAACGAATTGAAATTTGAATTAGTCTGTGGAATAAAGAGTGTGTTAACGCAATCAACAAAAAACAACCATTGAAGAGAGTTGGGTTTTGTTACAGCAGATTTGTCCGAAAGAAGTAGATAGAGCTCGTGATTAATATCTTTCTTTAAGGAAGCAATTTCTTTAAGTGAAAGATATTCCATTTTTAAACTCCAATTACAAAGTCCCATTGGGAATTAACAATTTGATGTTATTGAAACAACATTTCTTTTCCGGCATTTTTACAGCCCTTTCTAATTTTAATCATGGCTGTTACCGGATTCCTGACCGCCTTTGGAGGTTTATCTCGCTGCTTTTAGCGGGACTCTCAAATACCTGCGCATGTTTAAAACAAAAACCCCAAACGAAAATCGATTGGGGTTCTAAAAAAAATCTTCACCCGCCGCAGGAGGGCTGGCAGCTGCCTGATTCTCGACCGACTCTGGTGGACTATCCCTCTGTATTTTAGTAGGATTCCCACACCCCGCTTCTCATAAGGACGTAAGCAGTACCACTGTCCGCTCTGGTGGAATCGGCGTATAATGCCTTATCCCGAAATATCTGGATCGGACTTTGAAGAAGTGTCAACAGCCTAAAAACAAAAAACCCCAAACGAAAATCGATTGGGGTTCTAAAAATAATCTTCACCCGCAGCGGGAGGGCTGGCAGCTACCTACTCTCCCACACACCTGCGCATGCAGTACCCCTGTCCGCTCTGGTGGAATCGGCGTATAATGCCTTATCTCGAATTATCT
>WPAE01000305.1 GCA_009773205.1 Ignavibacteria bacterium | reverse complement strand
CACAAGGCAAAATTTTTTTATTGCTTTTTCGGACACTAGAGCGAATTCTATTAGGGTCATTAAAAAAAATTCGCCCACCCTTTGCAAAAATTTTCATGCCGGGGACCCATGTTCGCGTCACTGTATCTCCACAACCATAATTCCTCATACAACGCACCATATATCTTTGTCATCCTCGCCGAGGGTACAACAACATTCTCTCTTACCACCACACCTACAAACATTCCTATAAAAAGTTACAAGGTTGGTTTACTACCCATGCACACGTTTTTCTGTTTTGGTGTTTTGAGCATATCTCTGCAGTCGTTCACACTCACGAAAGGTGATATAGCTCAAATGATAGAGCTCCTCGAGGCGAACCTTTTACTCTCTTACAGCATCTTTCCATCTCATTCCCATCAAAAGTTATAAAGGGGTATCTGATTTTCCTATAGGACTTTTTGACACGAGCATGACCCCAACCCATAAAAATTCACAGACCATCCAAGATCTCTATAATGATAAGTCTGCATATAGGCATGTTGTATATCGTTGGATTCGTCTCGGTGAGCTGAGTCTAAATAACCATGTCGCGTGACCTAGATCTCGACCACTCCCACGCTATGACGTCATCTCCCACGCACACATACATACCAAATATTTTTTCTCACGGTCTGGTCATGTTGCATCTCAAATTATTTCTCTCATTGAATTGACTGTTTCTGACTCTTGAATCATCACCTAGCTCATTTTTGAATGTTATCAGTATCATTATCTGTTTTACATTCACAAGTGTGCTCGTCATGTTACTAAAAATAGCATCATGATTTTTAAAAATAGAATCACTGTCATTCGATTGTTTTGCATTCTATATAACTAATGTTTTCTTTCATTCTGATTTAAGTTTCCCAATTTTCCAAAATTATTTTATAATATTATTATCTCGAATATTTAGTTTTAGAAATGGACAAGTCGACCGAGGCAGTCATCCAAGAGTGTGAAAGGAAGTTAAATCTGGCAAATGTATGCTTTCCTTAATTTTTACTTTTTCTTCTTATCTTTTCATCTATCTCTTTTAAATTTTCCCAGTCCTACCTTATTTTTCCTTCGTATGTTTTGTTCTAGGCAAAACATGATCAACTTCTGCGCAACGGACAAGCAGTACCTCTCGCGCTGGTGAGTGACATCATCGAC
>WPAE01000304.1 GCA_009773205.1 Ignavibacteria bacterium | reverse complement strand
CTTTTTCATTTTTCGCGTGTGCGGTTTGGGGGGATTTTCCGGCTGGTGTGAATTGAGGCGGATTGGCGGAGTTCCTCCCCCATGTCTGAACCTTCCGCTCCCCCGGGAAATCTGAAAAAAAGTGTTTTAGAAATGTGATTTGGAAGATGGTTTTGAAGTCCCAGGGCTTGATTTTAAAGTTCTGAGGCCGAAGGGATAGGGTTCTTTCCATACCTTGACAGGGTGGGAACGGGGGGATTATCCCACCAACCCGTCTGAATTTCATAACAGCGGGAAAAATACCCCCCAAACCGCAAAAGGGAAAAAGGAAAAGGAGACAAATTCGCAAACAGCCTCCGGAACCCTAGAAACTGGGAGAAAAATGGTCAAAAAATCAATTTTCCATTGAGATTTTCTAATGTAAAACTTAAAAATTTTCTCAAAAATTTCATATCCTAATGATTTTTAGCCCAAACGCGCAAATTTTTGCTTCTAGATTTCTTAATTTATTTTAGATTTACTAAAGATTTTCAATAAGCCATCAAAATTACTTTATTTTTATTGAAATTAGCTTCTGAAAATCAAATTTTCTCATAATTTACGAAAAATTTCAAAAATACGAGGTTTCCATTGCTTTATGGATATTTGTAATAAAATCGAGACTTCTATAAACGCATACTTCTTAATTTTTCCCAAAGTTTCGCCAAGAATTCGAGACATTTTAAAGGAAAATTTTCATTAACATTATGAAAAATTGGCCTAAAATTGTTATTTCCCATTGGTTTTAATAAACATTTTTGAAAATTTCTCCGGCGTCCGGGGGGTCCGCCCCCCGGAACCCCCCCCCCCCACGCGGCGACCCCCGACAAGCCCGGACTGTGTCAACGTATGCTTCCAGCGGTGTATGTACTTTCGGAGATGAGGCAGAAATCCAATAAATATGTAGTAAAAAATTATGAAAAAGTCAATTTTCCATAGAGATTTTGATCAAAAAATCTCAAAATTTTCTTGAATTTTTTTCTTCATTTTTGGTCCAAACTCGCAAAATTATGTAAGTACCTTTCTTAAATTTCTGTGCCCGATGGAAATTATTCATCAAATTTTGATTAGTTTGAATTTTTCTACAAAGTAGAGACGACTTTCTCCAAAATTTTTCAAACATTTTCATTGCATTTCCAATAGTCCTCGACCTCGACCTGAGGAGTTTTTCTTTTAGTTTTTTCCTAAAAATTTCTCAATGAGATAAGAAAATTCAATGGAATTCTCTCCCTCCATAAAAATTGATAAATTTAATATAATTTTGTGAAAAATTCAGAAATTTTTGTAAAATCT
>WPAE01000303.1 GCA_009773205.1 Ignavibacteria bacterium | reverse complement strand
CGACTGCCTCCATGAAGCACTTCCCCTCTTCCAGCGACATGAAGAAGTGCTTGTTGCCTGGATTCCACTGGACCTTATAGGCGTAGAATGTGCTTATCCCCACGCGCGGCTACCCTTTGGACTCGATGAATTTAAGCCGGTATTGATATTTTTCTACTCAAAGACGGTTCGTACCATGCGTGTTTCGAAGTCCATGTTGCACTCCCTTCGATTAGATTGGAAAATAATAAGTTGGAAATAAATAACTTGAGAAATTAAATCAACATAAGAAAATTCAGAAGATTAATATAGCTTTAAAGATTGATGTTATATAGACCAAACCCAAGTAAGAGTATTCTCAGCGAATTTTTCTGATTGGGTAAACTAGGAAAATAGTTCTATTTTTAGATTGCCAGGGTTGAATTTAATCCAATGACAATGAGCGCATTTCCTCGGAATATGACACATTGCGCAATTCTCGGTAACCAAAAATAAATCCAGGTCACAGACTTGTTCCCAGGCACCGGCCTGCACAAGTTGACCTTCAACTAGGACTCATGTGATTGGGCTGTCCCGTTCTCGGTTTCAAAAAGAGGGCCAACAGCGCGGGCTGTGAACCGCCGGCCTCTCAATATAGAGGCAGAATTTAACCGTCTGCGGCGCCGGCTGCGAACCGCCGCCCTCTCAATTTAGAGGCAGAATTTAACCGTCTGGGCTTCTGGCCCAGACGGTTAAATTGCCTTTTTCATTGCCCTTTTGAAAGGGCAATGAAAAATGAGAGGAAAAGAGAATATCAAGGAAGAAATACAAGAAATATACATGAAAAAGGATACACAAAGTTCACGGAGAGCATTAATAAATTATCAAATATGAATGCCCCAATAATTGATGGGAAGATAATTTTTGAAACAATAAATTTGAAAATTTGAGCCTCTGAACACGTTCGGTTGAAGAGATAATGAAGAAACAAGATGGAAAAAATCTATTAGGGCAATACAAAAACCTTTCATATTTTTTAAGTTTTCTCGAAGGAAAAGGAGTTCAGGCCTGGAATTTTTGCAGGCTAGTAGAGGCTCCAATCCCGCACACCCGAAATTTTTTGAGCTAAAATGTGTAAAGTTTGAGTGGTCCACTATGCTTCCCTACGGAGTTATAAGCGATTGAAAAATGAAATTTCTACAGTCGGTAATAGAAAAATTTCA
>WPAE01000302.1 GCA_009773205.1 Ignavibacteria bacterium | reverse complement strand
ACGAGAAGGAGTGCGAACAGTCCCAATTGGGCCAGGAGTTATTTTAAACGCATAAATATTAAACCCGTTTGCCCACTCTTCTGGAGTCAAGTCCCAACAGTTAGGGCCAATGTCAAAACCGAGGGCTTCAAGGACCCCAAAGTAACTTCTTATATAGTCCCGGTTGGTAAAATTGGGCTGGTATGCCAAGCGGGGAATTTGTTCCCCATTGGCTTGCATACATAGATAATTTACCCCAAAGTTTTGAAAATGAAAGGGGTTCCGCTGGTATCCCCCACTCATATTCGCATCCGAAATCATACCCAAAATTACCAGGTCGGGCAATTTTCCTTGGTAAATATTATCAAATTCCATTTGGGAGGTACCCATGGGGATAGTAAGAGTTTTGGTAATGATCTTATTGAAAGGAATCGAGTAGTTGGTCGTTTGCAATAGCTTTTCTTGGGCCAAAATTAAACTTGGGGAAATTTCCTTGGTTCGAATATACAAACGGGCGGACATGATTTGTACCTTATAGTTTATTTGAGGGTGATCGACATCGACAGGTGCAGCCGTTTTCAAAAGAAAATCACTAGTGTTAGGGATTAGCTTGAGCTTCAAGTCTACGTTAGCAGGGATTAGCTTTTCTTGGTGAAAGAGGTCTAAATGTGGGCGACCGATTAGGGTGACCACGCGGCTTCTTGTAAACCATGCGGCACGAGCAGTAAGTCCTTGATTTGCCCCTGTCGGGTCCGTGACTTGGCACTGGCTAGCAGTGTCCTTTCTCCAGCCCTCCGCCACCAGCCGGGTTTCGGCAATAAGTTTATTATAATTGATCAAATTTTCGACAATTGCCCTATATGAATATTTTGTATTAGGGTCTGTGACCAAGACCCCGCCCATTTCCATTTCCATTGTCATGAATAGGGCATTAAGGATATCGTTAAGAGGCCCAACTTGGGCATCTCCAGGAATGTCGTTACCATTTTCCAGAGTAATTTTTAATTTGATTTCAAGTTTACTATTATTCAAATCCAAATACAACCCATCCGCGCCCCGCACGAAAAATTCCAGAGGACCTCCTTGAACAATTGTTTGGCCAGTTCCAAATACTCGGTCATATTCCCCAGTAACGCTGAGTTGCATTACATGAGGCTCAAAATAATCCAGTTCACTCAATAGGCCCTCCATTTTAAAAGTTAAATTT
>WPAE01000301.1 GCA_009773205.1 Ignavibacteria bacterium | reverse complement strand
AGTAGTAGAGCGATGGGGAGTTCTGGCACATATTGGACTTTGATAAATTATATTAGTAGTAGAGAGAGGGTGAGTTCAGGAACATTGTGGACTTTGATAGCGTATATTAGTAGTAGAGTGAGGGGTAATTCTAGCACATGTTGCACTTCGATAAATTATATTAGTAGTAGAGTGATGGGGATTTATGGAACATTGTGAGTAGTGTAGAGACTGCTACTTCTGGGACAAAGTATAGGAAAAATTTTTTCCTTAAGACTTTTTGAAGTTCTGACTTCACATTCGGACTCAGCATAAAAAGTTGAGGGGGCGACCTCCCCCCCCCCACGTGACCTTAGGGTGGACCCCCAAAAATTTTCTAAGTGTCAGACCCGCCTGCTCCCCCACGTGTCCTTAGTGTGGACCCCACCCCCGAAAATTTTCTAAGTGTCAGACCCGCCTGCTAAAATTTTTCGACCACCGAATCAACTTTTTTATCTTACCGAATGTTCAAATTCTGTCTTCAGATTCTGATACTAGAGCGAATTTTATCCCCGACCCCCCCAGACAAAAATTTTTTTTTCTAAGTGTCAGACCCGCCTGCTAAAATTTTTCGACCACGGAATCAACTTTTTTATCTTAACGAATTTTCAAATTCTGTCTTAATTATCTTAATTTATTATTTATTTCTTAAACCAACATTGCTAGTCGATTAAAATGTTGGGCTCTGAAAGATAACAATTATATTAAATTATTTCTTATTTCTTAGACCACTATTGCTTCCATGAAATATTGGGCTTTGAAAAATAATTATTATATTAATTCCTATTGTATTTCTTCCATTCTACTTTTTTATTCCATATACGGACTCAGCGTCGAAAATTAGCTCACCAATGATTGTGGATCTAAATGAGGCGCGATGCAGAATAAAAATACTAATTATAGTTCTTTAAAGTTAATTTTTTGATCATCCTTGATAGTAGAGATTCAATCGTGGGATAGAGATGCTTGAGATCTGCGATGTCGGGCGCATGTTCACCGTAGACAAAGATGACGCGCGAAGGTGAGGGTTGAATGAGTTGATGCTCAAGAATTTGTTTGAAGAAGGTCTTGCCGGCCTGAGTTGGTCCGGCGATTAGAATAGTGGTCGGATGACGAAAACTGATCATGATTGAGAATTTTTCAAGCAATGTGATTCTGACTTATGAGACTAGGGAGATGAGATGCTTTTATAGTAGAACAAACAGATGCACGAGTCACTGGTGCACTTTACGAGAAAGACATAAGATTTAGAGGAGCGTGAAGCCAAATTTGGTGTGCGTGTAAGGTGAGTGTGGGGACTAGTCATCATCATCGCGGCCTCGAGAGACGGTGCACTCTTCATCGATGAACCTGTTGCGCCGGCGTCTTCGCGTTGGACCCACCTAGTCCTCCTCCTCTTCCTCATCGTCCCCACCCAACTCCTGAACCTCATCCTCCTCCCCAAACAGCATGTGACGCACGACATCTCGTGCATTCTGTACCCTCTGCTGCCGGCGCTTCTCCCAAACGGTGGGAGCGCGGGGTTGGCTGGTAGTGGTGCTCGAG
>WPAE01000300.1 GCA_009773205.1 Ignavibacteria bacterium | reverse complement strand
GCGCAGTTTATGTTGGATGTCTCCAGTATCGTTGAGATCGAACGTCCACAAATCTTTATAAGTGTTTGTGGTGGTATTAGTAGCAGCAGCATTATTAGTAGAATTAGACGCCATTTTGTATTCAGAAAATTAAAAGTTAATTTAGTAAACAAAATTTAATTTAGTAAAGAAAAAGGATTATAACCTAGTTTCGTTTTAAATTTCTCTTAAATACTTACTAAATGAACACGTGCACCATACTTTTGGAATTTCCAGAATTTAGAATGTAATGTTTTCTATACATAAAACTGTATACGCATCTATGTTTACAACATTTGCTTATATACGCGTTCGCATGCATAAGTCTACATTTTCCAAACACGCATGAGTGAGTTTTAATCACTCTGGTTTTTCCAAACATGCATGAGTGAGTTTTAATCACTCTGGTTTTTCCAAGTCGGCAGTAAGAATGCGGAAGACGTGTCTGGTTTTTCCAGAACCTCCATTTTCATTACAAATCTGAGTTGTAATCAGTCTGGTTTTACCATGACGTCACTCCGATTGCGCAATATGAGTCTGGTTTTTCCAGAGCATGCGTGAGTGAGTACAGATCAGTCTGGTTTTTCCAGTCAGACACGCAAGATTAGTCATCAAACTGGATTGCGTAACCGTATCATTAGCTTCTCCAGTGACTCATGCGTAAGTTGTCATCATTCTGGTTTTACATGGGCCAAATAGAGTAGCTTGATGTGCAAGCGCAATTTTAGTAACGTTCCGTTTATGTAAATGACAATTGGAGAATAAGACGAAGTTTATCAATTGTACATCGCATGGTTTAAGTCACGTAGTTTCTTTTTATTTGTAGACATTCATATGTAGTGAATAGTGATCAAATACAGAAAAGTAAAGGTAAGGAAAGATTATTACACACAAAGTGAAGAGCAAATACACAGAAAAGTACAGAGTTTACACAATGAAAATTACAGAGTGAAGAGAGAATACATAGAAAAGTACAGAGTGAACAGAGTTTACACTGAGATTAGTAGTCAATATGGCGTAGCGCGCGGGACTGGCGGCACGGCGGCGCCCGGCGCCCGGCTGGCGGCAAACAATGAAAAGCAGTGAGGGAAGAGAGGATACATAGAAAAGTACAGAGTGAACAGAGTTTACACTGAGAAAACAAATTAAAACAGAGAAAAGTACAGAG
>WPAE01000299.1:723-1910 GCA_009773205.1 Ignavibacteria bacterium | reverse complement strand
TGTCCTGTTAAATCTTTCCACCACTGCTGCTTTCTTGTCACTGTGAGAAACAAAGTGGAGGACCCCATGGGACTTTAAAAATTTTTGCACGTCCTTATTGAGAAATTCCTTTCCTGCATCGGTTTGGAGTTTATCTGGTGTTCGAGGATTTGACATTTGAAACAGGATTTCAAAGGCATTTTTCATTTCAGGCCCACCCTTGTTTTTGACTGCAATTGCCCATGCATATTTGGAGAATACGTCAATCACTGTTAATATAAATACCGTCAATCACTGTCAATCACCGTCAATCACTGATACGCAAGATAATATTTTACCGTTTATGCATTTTCTCATTTATAGGAGAGATCGGCCCACTCATGGTGGGGGCCTTCTCTTAGGAGTAAAGGATAGCATTGCAAGTAAGTTGATATATGTCTCGGATATTTTTGAAATCTTATGTATTGAAGTATGTTTAATTAAAACTACTAGGATAATTTTGGTTTACCTACCATCTATCACCAATGTAGATTATTTAACTAAGTTTTTCCATGAAATCTTTAAATTAACTAACACAGTTTATCCTTATATCTTAATTGGTGATTTTAATTACCCGGAGGTTAACTGGACAAGTTTTTCTTTCCCTAATCATGAATCATACAAAATTTTTAGAAATTTTTGTAAAAGTATTACACCTTTTGAGCAATGATTGATTTCTATACTCGAGAAGAGCATATTCTAGATTTACTGATTTCTAATCACCTTCAGTTAATAGGTGAATTGTGCTCACTTCCCCCGTTAGGATCATCTGATCCCGTAACTATAAAATTTAGACTACAAGGATTAGTTAATCGAGATAGCGTTAAGGTACGTGATTTACGTAAATTAAATCCGCTATGCTTCTCAACGCAATATAATCGAACTGATATAAAAGAATTATATCATGTGCACAGTTTAATTGAAATTTGGAATATATTCTTTAAAAGTATTAAGAGCTCTATCGACGCAATCTGTCCTCTGATTACGGTAAAGAAATTTAATAACTTTAGATGGCTCTCATTAAAATCACGTCTTTATAAAGTAATGCGGCGATTACATAAATTAAATAAGAATGCGCTTGACACTGAAAGATCAAATAAATTTAGAATTATTAGGAAAGAATATAAATCGTCTATTAGATTAGATAAATTGAAAATTAATGATAAATT
>WPAE01000299.1:0-709 GCA_009773205.1 Ignavibacteria bacterium | reverse complement strand
GAGAAATAAACTGAAAACAGGTACTAATTTTTCTCTCTTAGATGAGACTGAGCAACCTATAATAAATGAAGTCCTAATGGCTGAACATTTTTCTCAATATTTCGCATCAACGTACACTAAGAATTGCACAGACTATACTGGAATTTTCGAGCTGAATAATTCAAATATCCCTGTAATTACGGAAGGTGACATCAGGCAAGCTATTTCTGATTAGAATTCTAATTGTGCTCCAGGACCAGATGGAATTACTCTGAAATTTTGGCTGAGTAATATCTACTTGTTAATGCCTGAAATGATTTTTATTCTAAATATGTCTCTAGATAAAGGCGTGTTACCCGAGGACTGGAAACTTTCTAGAATTAAGCCCCTTTTTAAGGGTAAAGGAAGTCGAAATAAAGTTTGTAATTATAGACCTATTTCTATTACTAATTCCATTAGTAAAATTGCAGAGAAGCTTATTTATAATAGATTAATGTCGTTCGTTGTAAAAGAGAATATACTTTCTAATAAACAGCACGGTTTTCGGTCTAAAAATCAACTCTAACAAATTTACTATCTACATATAATTTTGTAACAACAAACCTGGATGCTAGACAGGATGTGGCTATCATTTAACTTGATTTGGCCAAAGCGTTTGATACAATTAATCATTCACTTCTGGTGGAGAAACATATAAATTACAAAATTCGCGCGTATTTGGTTAGATGGA
>WPAE01000298.1 GCA_009773205.1 Ignavibacteria bacterium | reverse complement strand
CAACAATCAAGTGTATGGATAAGTCAAACACCCGGACACGATGCATCATGCCTCTCAATTCTTGGCATAGCATGGTCAACGAAGCGCTTCCGAAGATGACGTATCCACCGCCCGCACTCAACTCCAAGTCGATGAAAGGTATCGTTCAACCCTATATAAGCAGAGATTTTCATTTACATTCATCATTGAAATCAATACTATTTTCATCACCATCACCACTCTCATTACTCGTTAAAAATTAATGGGCCGTCCAAACGGAAGTCAGAGCAAGACTCCCAGCAAGGCAGGTAAACTTGAACAACGCATCAAAATTGGAAATTATCACTAGCACTTAGTGAAACATCCCGAAAATGTTTACGCTGTTCATCTCTGCCTTGATCGCAATAATCTCTACGGTTATTGCACGGGTTATCTATCTTTGCCACTTGACACGTGGACACATTTTGTGAATGCGATAATTCCCAAAATGAAGTTGCCAAGGTATGACATCGTTACTATTTTTAGATCGTCTGGTCTAATGTTGGTAAGATGACATGGACTTATCCTTAGAGAGGAACATTAGATGGTATATAAGGGCAAATTTTCTCACACCCATATCACCAAATTCCCGTATCAAAATTGTTAATAACGGGTCCAAAGAGAATCATTAAGTATAGCAAGCCTCGTAAAGTTCAAGCAGTCAAATTTGGACGTTATCATTTGGACTTGGTCAAATATTCGGAGAACGTACGAGTATATGCAATTCACATTTGTTGTGATGCGGATAATCGATTCACACTTGGTTCAGGGTTTATTTCAATGTCTCTAAACATATGGGATGAATTCTTTAATCAAGCCGGTTTCCGATTGAATGTGGTAGGGTATGACGTCCTTACTATTTTTACATCTTCTGGTCTATTTTTAGTACCGTGACCTACATTGTCCCCACACGTCACAAGAGCAACACCTTTATGTCTAAATAATCGAGGAAAACATGGAAATAGTATTTCTTATCATTTCCAATTTTAATTATTTCATGGAGTTTCAAAATCCATAATACTGAGTTTACCGACGTGTGTGCTCAACTCGTGACGATAAACGGAAAAATTTACGTCGGACTCCAACGCAAAAGTTATTTCGAGGACAAGAATAATCCACGACTCAAGAGCATCCTCCTTCCAATTGAAGCTTGGACGACGTTCGTGAGCC
>WPAE01000297.1 GCA_009773205.1 Ignavibacteria bacterium | reverse complement strand
GCAAGGAATTTTCTTATTCGTTCATCCGTCAACTCTTTATCATCAAAAATTATAAAGATTTGGTCCTTGGATTTTTGTTAAGGAATTCAAAGCAGGATTATACTCCTTGATTTGGCGTTGACGAAGCAGATCCAATTCATGCTCTTCAACAAGGGTCATGGTTATGAATTTACCTGGCATAACTAGGAGAATAATTTCGGATCCAAAGTGGATAAAACAGCTCCAAGGATTGTGGGTATGACCAGGCCTAAAGTGGATCCTCCTGTTTGATTGAGAAGATGTCGCTTACTCTTGGCTGTTTCACCCCGTTGTATCAAACGCTCAATTACCTTTCTATGTGCGGCCAATATCTTTTTTTCTTTTGGTTTTAAGGAAATCTCTCCTCGTGCTGCGTTAAGGGGTCCGTCACAAATGGATATGATAACGTTATCGGGGCTCTTTGCAATAATCCTTGATATAATATCTGGGTGTTTGCAAGTGGCGAAATATTTGAGGCTTCTTTTGAGTTTTGGATTTTTCTTTCTGGGAGCCATTTGCCCTCCATTTTATAGAGAAACTGGCAAATAGAATCTAACTTGTTCACTCGGCAATATATTGCACAGGACTTTCTATTGCTCTAGGTTTTCCTAGTGAAGATCTATGAGAAGATATGAGTGTGGTGCTTCTGTTTCCTGTTCGTAGTCGTTGGTTAGAAACTTTGAATTTTCATGGAAAATCTGGTCGGCTCAATATCGAATTTGTGATTTGTCACGTGGGTTTTTATAGAGAACTAGGTAATGGGCATTGAGCCTAATGGTCCTCAGTAGTACTATGAGGGCTACTTCTGCGCCAAAGTATAGGACCCCCCCCTCCGCGGCGAAAATTTTTTTCAAACTTTTTTTTTTCGCACACGTAAATTTTTACGCATACATAACTTTTTTTTTTACGCGTACATAATTTTTACCTTAGAAATTTTTCATCCTTTCTTAGACTATCTTAGACTTAGACTATTTACATGGAAAATTACGTGTAAAATTTTTCTTCGAATTCCGGGAATATTACACAATCCCTGGTAGAGTCCGACCCCCTGATCACGAATATGGTGGGCCCCCTGCGCGGCGACGTTCCTGTGCGTAGCTGTGCGGCGCCCAAGGTCCCTGTAGAAAATGTATGGGCAAAATACACGTCAAAAATTTTCATATTCCAAACCT
>WPAE01000296.1 GCA_009773205.1 Ignavibacteria bacterium | reverse complement strand
TGGCTACCCCTACTCTAGTGCCTACGCGGCATTCGCGACCCTACTCCATGTATCTTTTGTACAGCGAAGGCACCAGCAGATTAGGTAAGGCCCATTCTTTAAATAGAGTAGCTCGTTCTTTAAGATGGGACGAGTGTTATAAACCTGAATATTAGTTAGTTCAACCTTCTTAGTGAATGGTCCCTGCAATTATTCCATCAAGTTAGAAGAGTTCTCGGAATCTTATATTATTCGTGAACAGAGTTCAGATACTTCACCCTCTGTTCACCGCACATACTCTTTCTCCCTTCTATGCATCTCTTAATGCATATTCTTGGCCTAGCGTATTATAAACATAAGGATCGTCATGAGCCTAGTAAGTACGACCCCTAGTTTTCTATATAAGCGAGATATTCTGCTGGTGACCGTATCCACCTTTTTCATACCTCAATTTAATATAATAATTAATTCACGAAAGAATATTCTAAGCTCCGTTTAGCTTAAAGATGACGCCGTTTCGTCATACAGACTCCGTTTAGTCTGCCGTTACACAAGTCTGCCGTCTTCAGACTTACACCCAACCTGAGCAATAGCTTCGGCTAGAATTGCCTCAGGAATACCCTCCTACTAGTGACGCGATCCACATCTCCAGTTAAGACTCCGCTTAGTCTTATTACGGATCTCTTTGGATCGCTACACCTCTGGTAGCGGTTCACTCACTCTCTCTCCACACAAATCCTCTTCTTGCCAAGGTTCTACCCATCGAGCTAGCCTCCTCCCGCTAGCTCCTTCGCGCAGTTCCATACAGAGTTGGTGTAGCTGAGACTCGGGTCTCTCGGGCGTAGGTTCAAACCCCCTACGCCGGTTGCCTCGGGTTATAACATTAAAGATAATCAACATTTCGTTAAAATTTCGATCGGGTAGGAAAATTAAGAAACTTACCTGCTAAATTTCGACTGTTTGTATCAAAATGAAGAAAATTTTGAATTTTAAAAACATTTTGATATTTTTGCTTCAAATCTCTATAGAATTGGACTTCTATATTTGTACTTAATATTTCTAGATTTCTGCTTCTTCTCCAAAAGTATCTAGCCCTGGAAGATAACTCCAGTTTTCTACAACATTTTCCCCATTCGGGCGGGAACTTTCCGGAGTTTCCCCTCCCTCCAGTCGCCTCAGTAATCATTTGTCAATTTTTACTTGAAATTTTCT
>WPAE01000295.1 GCA_009773205.1 Ignavibacteria bacterium | reverse complement strand
TTTTTAACCCGGTATTTCCCATAAGGCCATATATGGCTTTGTGGGTTTTTGTCCACAGCGAACGAAGACTTTAAAAAATAAAATACCACCGCAGTAAATCATCATAAATTATGGAGATCACAATAAATTTTTGAAATACCAAAAAAGAAAAACTTTTTGGCCACCATGTTTTGTCTATCTTATTTCCCATAAAGCCATTTATGGCAAACCTGTTGCATACGGTATTTCCCATAAGGCCATTTATGGCTTTTACATTTTAAAATAAAGAAAAAGCGTTTTTTAAATAAATAAAATATTTTTAATATAAAATATAATAAATTTAGAATAAAATAAGAAAAAAATAAAATTAAAAACTACTAAGGAAGTCATAAAAACGGTTAAAGCCATATATGGCATAAATAAAGTCCCGGTATTTCCCATAAGGCCATTTATGGCTTTTACATTTTAAAATATAGAAAAGAATTTTTCCAAGTATAATAAATATTTTTAATATAAAATATAATAATTTTAGAATAAAATAAGAAAAAAACAAAATTAAAAAGTATTAAGGAAGTCATAAAAACGGTTAAAGCCATATATGGCATATATAAAGTAATGGTAGGTGAAAAAATAAGGAAGCTCAAAAGACTAACTTTCGCTTTAGTGATGAAAATATTTCACTTCTTTCGTACCTTTTCTTGTAATTGAACAATATAAGGATTGCAAATTTCCAATAATACTAGAAAGTATTTACCATATTATATTCTAGAAAAATCGATACGTAAGAAATGTTAGTCTTATAATAAAATTATTTTTCCTATCTTAACGATTTTTCTAAAATATAAAGTTGGTTCCATAAATTAGTTTATATACTCGACTTTTAATTCCTTTTAGTTAAATTCATTTTGACAGTTTAGTTTTGTTAAAATTTGATTTTTAGCCATAAATGGCCTTATGGGCATTGAGGAGCCAAAATTGGTTTTTTCCCTAGCGATCTTTTATTCTTTAATTGTTTCATTTTCTGGTTTGTTTTTGAAATAATCCTTATTAACGTCCTTTGTTTAAAATTGCTTCCTCCCCTTTTTAACTATTATCTACTTTATATTCTGCATTAGTGCCATATATGGCCTTATGGGAAATAACGGGTCTGATTTTTCATTTTTAAACAATAAAATTAATTTCATCGCAGTTTAATTATCAAACAATTCCAAATG
>WPAE01000294.1 GCA_009773205.1 Ignavibacteria bacterium | reverse complement strand
TAGACATAGGCATATACATAGACATAGGCGTCTCAGGTTTGACAGTCTGATCTCCAACAAGCAAGCAAGCAAGCAAGCAAGCAAATGAAGAAAAAGGAACGGGGGCAGCGGCGATGACGACGCCCTCTTCCTTTTTATTTTTAATTATTTTTTAAATTCATTAAAATTAGATTTTTAAATTCAAATAAGTAGTTCGAAATTTATCCTTCCATTTAAATTTTATTTGATTTTACATTCCATTTTTTCATTGTTAAAAACTTACCCTTTTAATTTTTATTTTCATTTTTCTTGTTATCTGTTCAATGTCTAACCGACCTATTAGATTTTGACCGCAGCGCGAACAGGTCAGTCGTGGTCATGAAATATGATTGTTGATTTCAAATTTGCCGCCCGACCTGTCTGGGCTGATGCGGAGACACCTTCCCGTGGTGAGTCTGTTTACGGTGAGCAGCATAGTGTAGAGAGGTTGCTCAACGGCCAAGCTCCGCACTGATAACCGATAACATTTTGATATCCGTTATCAGGAACCCCATTCATCTCGACCGGAACTCTCTGACAAAAGATGAATGTTGATTAAGGATCCGAGCTTCAATATCAGTACCCCAATTCATCTGGAACGGTACTCTCCGACATAAGATGAATGAGTAAGTCAAGGAGCCTAGCTAGATTTCTACCATATTTGATGTCAACAGTGGTTTCTAAAAATAGCAACATGGATTCTAAAAATAGTAACAATATAGTGTACATGTAAATAGTGTGAGCGATTGAAGTAGGAAGTTTGTGCAACCATTCATGATGTGAAGGAATTGATATATTCTTATGCTATCAAGATGTGCACTTTATTCCTTCGACAGGGTATAAAAGGGTTCTATTTGTGTTGCATAGATATTGAACATACAACGATCGAAAAAATTGCAAGATGAATCAACCGAAGACTACACGCGTCACATCAACAGCTCTTCATCGTCCTAAGAGGCGCCTGTCACATATCCTCGAACAACCCCCTCAAGGTGTCAAGCGTCCACTCCCTCTGATTCCCAAACCATACCGCCCACTCCCTCAAATTCCAAAACCCTATCCTCCACTCCCTCTAATTCCCCGAGTGTATCGACCTGCCCAATACCCACCGGGCCCTCCACCCTTTCGAACACGAGACCCTGCACGACTCAAGAGCCCTCTCCCATCTGCTCCCACTC
>WPAE01000293.1 GCA_009773205.1 Ignavibacteria bacterium | reverse complement strand
AGAACCATCTGAAAAATAGAGTTTGAGAAATAGTTTTTAAATACTACTGTTTTTTTTGCTAAATAATTGTTTTTAGACAGAAAATAGCTCTTTGAAATAGTGTTGTCTGCTTTAATGAGTCGATCTTCGACTCCTGTAAGTAGAGTTTAAGTAGTCAACGATATCAATCTTCTAATGTTGAAAACTAAAGCTGCAAGAGTAAATTCAAAACGGTTTGTTTCAAGGTCGTAGTAACTGCATCGGTCATAACCCAAAACATTTTTCATGAATGCAAAAGTCTTCTCAACTTCGTTCCTTACACTAGAGAGTAATCGATTCACTTTCTTCTGCATTTTGCTTAATGGTTTATTGCGGTAACCTTTTTCCAAGATGCCGTCAAAAATACCATTTGATTCGAGTTTCTTTCTTCTTGATTTGTTAGCATAGCCTTTATCTGCAAAAACTGCTTCTTCAGTGTAATCGACAAGATTATCAAATTCGTTGGAGTCATGAACGCTTGCTTTTGTAAACTCAAGTCGCTTTATAATCTTGCTGTCTTCATCAATAGCAATATGCCCCTTATATCCGTAATAAGTTTTACCTCGTTTCTGGGTGAAGTTTGCATCTTGGTCTTTGTTGCTTGAGGGTGTCCCTTGGGCTTGTTTGATTGTAGCATCTACTATTGTTCCTTTACCTACTATCAGTTGCTTTTGCTGAAGCTGTTTGTTGAATCTATCAAATAGCATCTTATCTAATCCCAAGAAAGAAAATGTTTTACGGTATCGAACAAGTGTTGTTTCATCGGGTATTGAGTCTCCACTGGTTATTCCTAAAAATATCTGAAAACTTCGTCTATCGGCTATCTCTTCTTCTAAGCGGGGATCCGATAGATTATAGATTGTTTGGAGTATGAAACATTTTACTATGACCTCTAACGAAAACGGTCTTCTGCCGGCATCTGTGTTTTTGTTTTTACTCAACTCCAATTTTTGTTCTATTGGTGCTATAAGATCATTCCAGTTTATTTTCTGATTGATTGTTTCTAATGCTCGTTTGCTTTGAGTTTTTATGTGTTTCTCAAATCCTTCGTTGGCTGCTTGGGTAAACAAATCGATATTATTAATCTTATTGGTTCGCATCGGCTTCTCTTTTTTGTTTACTCTCTTACAACACTTTTCATTAAAAAGTTTTTAATTACGCAATAATATTTCAGAGGTTTCT
>WPAE01000013.1 GCA_009773205.1 Ignavibacteria bacterium | reverse complement strand
GAGAACTCAACTTTTTGTCCTTCTTCCAATGAACGGTATCCATCACCAACAATTGCTTTGAAGTGTACAAATACATCTTCGCCGCCAGGTTGAGAAATGAAACCAAAACCTTTAGAACTATTAAACCACTTAACAGTTCCTTGTACGCGCTCTGACATGAAACAGAACTCCTAATAAATATGTTGAAAATAACAAATTGAACAGAGCTTGTAGATAAATCAGTAATAACTTTTCTTCCCAAGTAACTGTCAATTGTTGCTTAATAAAAAGAATTTCCGAAGAAATTCTTCGCGGAGGGAGAGAGATTCGAACTCTCGGTACCGGTTTACCCAGTACGACGGTTTAGCAAACCGTTGGTTTCAGCCACTCACCCATCCCTCCGTGTACTAAATTTTTTACAACGCCAATACTAAAAGAACAATTTTGCTGCTGAAATATAAAAGAATTAACCTAAATAAAAAATCTGGTTACAAATGGAAATAAAGTTTATACAACAGCTTAATATTGATCCCAACTTCAGGGATAATCTGCTTTACACGTGATAAATGATTCCTATATTCTTTGTTCAGAATGTTATCAATGTTCAATGATAAAGTATGGTGCAAAATGCTGCTAGTGAAAGCGTACTGAAAATATGCATTCAGTATAGCGTAACCAGCAGTGGTTTCTTCAAAAATATCTAAGTTAGTTTGCCTCAAAGCATACTCGCAAGAGATGCCGTAATTTATTTGGTCACTTGAATACTTGATTCCTACATTGCCTTTCAATGGCGGAATTTGAGGCAAATATGTTCCGTTTGAAAACCTGCCAACTGTGTAACTTGCTGATGTAATTAGACTAATATTATTTAATGCTTTCCAGTCAAACTGTGTTTCAAATCCGTATAGATTAGCAGCAACGCCGCTTGTAAGATAAATAGGAAGAAAAGTAGCATAGTTTATCTTGCCGGAGTTTCTAGGAATTATGTAATTGCTTATGTGATTCCAAAAGAAATTAATATTGTAAAACAGATTAGTGAATTTATGATATACAAAGACTTCTGCACCAATTCCGCTCTCTGCTTTTAAATTGGGGTTACCAATTTCGTAAGAATAAGCTGCTAAGTGTGGACCTTCAGAGTATAATTCTTCGATTGTTGGAACGCGCGAAGACTTACTTAAATTTATGCCGGCATTAACTTTTTGTGTCCACTCATACAACAGCGAAGCGGAAAGCGAATGAGTGAAAAATTTTCTTTGCTGAACTTTGCCAATAGAAGAATATTTTTCTCTTCTGGGTGTAATAATATCGTAGTTCAAACGTGCAGCGGCTTCAATGTTAATGCGGTTTATTCTAAACGAGTGAAATGTATAAAGAGAAAGGTTCCAAGATTTTGTTGGCGATGTAAAAACATATCCACCTATATCAAAATCTCTAAATTCTGTGCTAATTCCCGATAACCCTTCCGAAAAAAATGTTGAAGGTGCGTGAATTAGTTTTGCAGAGAGTTGGTAATTATAAATTCTGAATTCAGAGCCTATTTTGCCGCTCTTCTCAAATTCTTTGTGTCTGTATATCGAATTGGCATACAAAATTTCTACGTTCTGAAAATATTTTGAATTAATAGGTAAATCTGCTCTCCCGTTAAGTTGATTTCTATACATACTTATATTAACTCCTAACGGATGAGCGCCAATAAATCCTCCTGGAACTCCATAGTCCAATTCAAAATCTCTATAAGAAACTCCAAAAGAGCCTAATGAAGGAAAGAAGCCGAGACCAATGCTGTAATTCATATTTTCGGAATTAGAATTCTTTAGTTTTCCAAGTGCAGAATTAACATCTTTAGTCTTTCTTTTGCTAATTTCAAATCTAACGTTGAAAGGAGAAAAGGGAATTTCAGATGCAATAGCAGTAAGATAACCCATGTTTGCGCTTTCTCCATACATTCCAACAGTACCAAAAATTTCATCGTGTACTTGTAAAGGAATTTCATTACGAACAACATTAACTACGCCGCCAATAGTTACCGGAGTTTTTGTTAATACTTTTGGACCGCGAATTACTTCAATTCTTTCAGTGGAAAAAGGTTCTATTGTTACTGCATGATCTGGTGAAGTTGCGGATAAATCTGATGTCTTAATGCCGTCTTCTGTAATGAAAACTCTATCACCGCCAAGCCCTCTAATTACCGGTCTCGCTGGGGCAGGACCCATAGTTCTAATTGAAATACCTGTTTCATTTTTTAAAGTAGCCGCCAAAGTTAAACCGAGTTCTTTTTGCAGTTCTTTTCCTTTTAGAACGCCGGCAAGTTCATTCAAGTCTGCAAATTTTGATACGTATGGCTTATCTGAAATTGTAACGGAAGAAATTTCGATTGATTTAGGCAGCAAATAAATTAAGAACTGCGATTTTCTAATATCATCGAGTTTTATTTTAACTAACTTTTCTTTGTAGCCAATATGAGTTATCCGCAAAGTGTAAGCCCCTTCTTCGATGCCAGAAAACGCAAAAGTTCCTTCTTGGTCGGATTCAGTTCCAGCATTTAATTCAATTATAAACACAGAAGCAAATGGAACAGGGCTGCTTGTTTCAGAATCAATTAGCAGACCTGATAAATTTCTTTTTTCAGATGCAGATATATTTGTAAATAGAATTACAAAAAAAAGAACCACCGTGTTGAAAGCAAGGTGGTTTATAAAATTTCTTTTATTTGTCATCATTTTATCGCAAGCGGAAATTTTCCAGTTCTGAAGTCATTATGACCTTCATGTTCTATAAAAAACTCAACATGTGTTTTACCGGTTTTAATCCCTTTAATATGAAATTCAAAACCGCCTTCCTCGCCTGGATGCTGCCAAATTGTTGAGACCGAAGCATCATCAACCTTGAATGTAAATTTACTTAGTGGATTATTTGGCGCATTTACGATCTTTTCACTTTCATCGTAGAATTTGACTGTATGATGTTCTGTGGTTAAACCTGCCGTTCCTTTTAGAGTATCGGCGGTAACGCCACGCAGAATTTTTGCAATCTGTTTACCGGAGGCGTCGTAAACCAGCATACCAATTGCTTTAAAATGTTCTTCATTGTGCGAAAGCGGGTCCTCTTTACAGCCGTTAAAAACTAATATTGAAATGAATAGAACAAAAAAAACACGCAGCCCAAATATATTTTTCATGGTTATCTCCTGTTTATAGAAAAATTTAAAATGCTCATTCAATGTGCGCTTGCCTCTTTGAAGAGAATTGCACTCGTAAAATGTAATGTAAAAAATTTAGGAAAATTAAACGGCAGGCGGTCCGCGTAAATTATACGCTGAAATTAAATGAGAGAATACAAATTTTTGATTGCTGATAATGATCTGTACTTGTAAATCGTCTAATCGCTCGGAAGGTGAAAATGAATGGTTAATTGTATAACTGGTTTGAGAGAAAATTAAAACGCTGCATATTGAATCGGAGTTGCTAAAAGGATCTGAGTGATGTTTGCCGGTTCTTTTTTCTGCAAATACTTCGTGTTTCTGAAAATCATGATGGTGAACATGAAATGCAGTGAGCGCAAGTACATTTAAGTACGCGGCTAGAGTTACAATTCTAATTATTTGATTTCTCTGCATGCTCACTTTCTAAAACGCCTTTCTCTTCCTTTAAACTATTTGATTTTGAAAATCAGTTAAGCTATCTTAAATGCAAATCTAATAAAAATCTGTCTGGGAGTACAAATGAACAACACAAAACTTGTTGGAGAAGTTTACTTTCCATCTAAAGAAGTTATAGAAAAAGCGCATATAAAAGATTGGGATAAACTTAATGATTACGCCGCAAAAAATTATGAAGCCTTCTGGGCAGAAAGAGCAAATGAACTTCATTGGTTTCAAAAATGGGATAAAGTTTTAGACGATTCGGAGAAGCCATTTTATAAATGGTTTATTGGCGGAAAAACTAATATTACATACAACTGCTTAGACGTTCATACAAAAACATTTAGAAGAAACAAGCTTGCGCTTATTTGGGAAGGAGAAAATGGCGAAGGGAAAACTATGTCTTACTTTGCTCTTCACCGCGAGACTTGCAAGTTTGGGAATGTGCTTAAAAGCTTAGGCGTTAAAAAAGGAGACCGCGTTACTATTTATATGGGAAGAGTACCGGAAATAGTTATTGCCATGCTTGCCTGCGCAAGAATTGGTGCAATTCACTCTGTTGTTTATGGAGGTTTTTCTGTAGAATCTTTGGCAGAAAGAATTGAAGACAGCAATTCAAAAGTTTTGATTGTAAGCGATGGCGCATATCAGCGGGGCAAAATAGTTCCTCTAAAACAAATTGCCGATGAGGCACTACAGCGCTGCGGCACAGTAGAACACTGTGTTGTTGTTAAAAGAACCGGCTCTGAAGTGAATATGGAATTTGGACGCGATATGTGGTATCACGAGTTGATGAATCTTCCTCAAGCTTCTCGCGAATGTTCGCTTGAGCAAATGGATGCCGAAGACCCGTTATTCATTCTTTATACATCTGGTACAACAGGCAAGCCAAAAGCAATTCTGCATACTCATGGCGGTTATATGGTTGGTACTTACACTACATTAAAATATGTTTTCGATATTCAAGAAGAAGATAGATACTGGTGTGCGGCAGATCCAGGCTGGATTACAGGACACAGCTACATCGTTTATGGTCCATTCTTAAATGGAACAACTTCATTTATGTACGAAGGCGCACCAAATTTTCCTTATCCAAATCGTTGGTGGTCTATAATTGAAAAATTTGGAATAAACATACTCTACACTGCTCCAACTGCAATACGCGGCTTAATGCGCTTTGGTGAATCTTGGGTTAATCGTCATGATCTATCTTCATTAAGGCTGCTTGGCTCTGTTGGCGAGCCTATAAACCCAGAAGCATGGAAATGGTATTACCGGGTAGTTGGTAAAGAGAAATGCCCAATTATGGATACTTGGTGGCAGACAGAAACTGGAATGTTTATGATAACTCCACTGCCTTGCGTTCTCTTAAAACCGGGCAGCGGTACAAAACCTTTTCCCGGTATTGTTATGGATGTTGTTGATGAAAATGGAAACTCTGTAAAACCAAACGAAGAAGGATTCTTAGTTATAAAAACTCCTTGGCCGGCAATGATAAGAACCGTATGGAAAGACCCGGAGCGTTATCTTCAGCAGTATTGGTCTAAATTTCCTGGAGTTTATTTAACTGGCGATAGTGTTCGCAGAGATGAAGATGGTTACTTTTGGATTATTGGAAGAGTTGATGATGTTATCAAAGTTTCTGGTTATAGATTGGGAACGGCAGAAATTGAAAGCGCGCTTGTAAGCCACAGCGCAGTTGCAGAAGCCGCAGCAATTGGTCTTCCACACGAAGTTAAAGGCAATGCAATTTATGCGTATGTAATACTTAAAGCTGGAGCTGTTAAAACAAATACTTTGGCTGAGGAACTTCGCCAGCACGTTAGCCACGAGGTTGGACCAATTGCAAAACCAGAGCATATCGAAATTGTAGATTCTCTTCCCAAGACTCGTTCCGGTAAAATTATGCGCAGAGTGTTAAAAGCCCGGGCATTAGGGCAAGACCCGGGCAATATTTCTACTTTAGAAGAATAAACTTTTTGATGCCATAAAAAATGCAGTTAAATTTGTACTTGAAAAAGCTAACTTTTTTGCTTGCAACTATCAATACAGAGGGTTTTTTTTGCGCTACTTTTCTTCTTTATTACTTCTCCTCACAATTTTTTTAAGTACAAATTCGGTTTATTCTCAGGAAACCGGAACTTTGAGAGGTTTAGTTTCTGATTCGCTTTCAGGCGAAGTTTTAGTTTATGCAAGCGCTTATATTAAAGAAATTAATAAAGGCGCTCATACAGATACTCGCGGCTATTTTATTATTCCATCTGTACCTGCCAACAAAACTTACACAGTAGCAGTTTCGTATGTTGGGTATCAAACCAAATTTATTACGGTTGAAGTGGACAACAATAAACTTTCTCATTACAACATTTCACTTTCTGCAAAAGGGATTCAGATGCAGACTATAGAGAAAGTTGGAGATCGTTATGAATTTCAAAATGATACAAAAGTAAGCGTTCAAAGAATTGCGGCGCGAGAGCTTGAACTGATGCCTAAAGGTGTAGAGACAGATGTCTTTAGAAGTATTCAATATCTGCCCGGCGTTCAAACAACCGGCGATGTTTCTGCTAAGTATTATGTTAGAGGCGGCGCTGCTAACCAAAATTTAGTTTTAGTTGATGGCGTTACTGTTTATAATCCTTTTCATGCGTTAGGCTTGTTTGGTGTAATTGACCCGGATATAGTGAACAATTTGGAGTTTTACAAAGGCGGTTTTGCTGCTGAGTTTGGCGGCAGACTTTCGTCTGTAATGAGTATAAGTACTAAAGACGGCGATAAAAATAAGTTTGGCGCTACTGCATCATCAAGTTTTATGGCTGCAAAACTTTTGCTTGAAGGTCCAATACCAAATGGATCTTTTATTATCAGCGGAAGAAAAAGTTTTTCCAACAAAATCTTAGATAATTTTTTTGATGAAAACCATGTGCCTGTAGATTTCTACGATGTTTCTATGAAAACAAATTTTACAAGTCCGGATTTTATACCAGGCGCAAAATTTACTGTAAGCGGAATGTTCAGCGGGGACAATCTGAAGCAAGATAATCCGCGCGTTGAAGATTATAAGTGGTCAAACAACATTATGGGAATCCGCTGGCTTCAAGTGCCCGATAGCCCATTGTTTTTTGAATTAGCGTTCTCTACAAGCCAATTTAAAGGTGAGCTTATAAGCAAGCAGAGCGGCGCTACTCCTAAAAAGAATATTGTTGATGATTTTAGTATGGAAATGAATTTTAATTATGTGTTTGACAGCAAGGATGAGGTTGTCAGCGGATTTCATATAAGAGATATAACTACAACTTTGGCAATGAATAACGCAGTTGGCGTTCCGGTTGAAATAAAGGCTAACGGTACTTCTGTAGTCTTCTTTTCTAAATATAAAATGCTTCGCTTCGATGAAGTTGATATGGATTTAGGAGTACGTATAAATGCGGTAAATCTTAGTAGAAATTCCAGCGTAGTTGTAATGGAGCCTCGGCTAAATATTAAAATTAGACCGACTGATAATTTTGCTTTGATTGGTGCGGCGGGTGTTTATCAGCAAGAAATTTCTACAGTTACAAATGAATACGAAGTAATAAATATTTTTGAGCCATGGGTAATTTCTCCAGAGTATATTAAACCGCAAGTTGCCGCACATTACATAACAGGAATCGAATTTGTTCCTTCGGAAGACTTTTTTATTACGGTTGAAAGTTATTACAAGAAGATAGATAACTTTCCAGTTGTTAATCAGAAGAAAATATTGGTTACGGATCCGGATTTTGTAACCGGCGAAGCAGAATCTTACGGCGTTGAAATTTTTAATAAGAGTAAGCTTGAGTTCATTACACTAATGGCTTCTTATACAAATGCTTATACATACAAAACTTTGGGTGGGCTTAGATATTACAACAAATACGATATTCGCCATCAGGTAAATCTAAATTTAGATTTTGATTTAGGAAATGGATGGAATGTTGGCGCAAGCTGGATTTTTCACTCTGGGTTGCCCTATACTAAAATTATTGGATACTATGATAAAATGTACATTGATGATTACTTTTATCAAAATTCTTATGCTGATTTTCGGCAGCCTTATACAATTTTAGGAATAGATAATTTACATCGCCTTCCGGAATATCATAAACTTGATATTACACTATCGAAGAAGTTTGATCTTAGCTTTGCAAAAGTAACGCTTGATGCAAGCATAATTAATGTATATAACCGTAAAAATATTTTCTACTTTAAACGAGAGAATGGTGAGAGAGTTAATATGCTTCCTTTCCTTCCAACAGCAACAATAAAGGTAAAGCTATGAGGAAGAAATTATTTGCAATACTTTCTATAATTGCCGCAGTATTTACTCTATCTTGTTCTGATACAAATTTTAATCCTTATGATACCCATCAAGAAAAATTTGTAATGAACTGTATTTTGCATCCAGATTCGTCTTTCCAAATTGTAACACTTAACAGAAGTTACATGGTAAACAATTTTGATCCGTTTTCATCAACGGAAGATACTTTTGTGAAAGGCGCACTTGTAAGATTGTGGAATGGAAATAATGAAGTAGTTGTTCTAAGAGATACAACATTAACCAGAACCTCCGGAGATCCTTACAACAAACCACACCGTGTTTATTATACAAAAAACTTTAAACCAAAAACGGCAACAAACATATTGTTAGAAGCTTTATTGCCAAACGGCAAGAGATTAACTTCCAGCACTTATATGGTAAAGCAGCCTATGAATATTGAACCTTTGGATTCGATGAGATTTTATCCTAAAGAAGGATTAGGATATGCAGGCGCAGTTTGGACTACCGACCAGCGAAATGCTGTATTTGCTACAAAAGCAACTATTTTGTATTCGCGTCAAGGAATGTACGGAGATAAAGTTCAACGTGTTTCAATTCCTGCATACATCAACAAAGTTAATGGCAGCGTAGTTAAATATTATCCTCAGCCTACGAACTTAAATTACTGGCAGATAGATTCTTCCGCAATCAATTACACTCTGCGTTCAATTTCGGAGGGCGATCCAGCTAAAGACAAATATTTAGTTTATAGTATGATCTTTGAAGTATCTATATTAGATAACAACCTTAGTTTGTATTATAACGCTACTTCTCGTGGTAAAGATTTATATTCTGTTGTGATAGATGAAACAGATTATTCATGCATTAACGGCGGGTTTGGTGTTTTTGGTACATACGCAAAGTATTCTGTAGTTATGACTTTTGACCAATTGTTTCTGTACAAATTAGGTTATAAATCCGGCACTTATTGATTGTGAAGGTTACATGAACTTACTAAACATTAAAAAAATATTACTTGCGGTTGCTTTTTTAATACCAATTCTTTTTTCTTCTTGCGAGAAAGACATATTTACTGGTGTAGAAGAAAAATCAACTACAAATAATAGTTTGATAATTGAGAGCAATCCTTCTAATGCTTTAATCTACTTAAATAACAGAAATTCTGGATTAAGAACTCCAAACAGTTTAGCTTGGCTGCAAGATGGCGTACATACCATTACTCTTAAACATGAATTGTTTATTGATACTACTTTAATAGTTGCACTTAATGGTGGACAAGAGGCAAAACTGATTATAGATCATTATAAAAATCCTGGACACTTAGGCAAGCTTTCTTGTTCAACAAACCCTGATAAAGCAGCGATTTTTCTTAATGGCAGCCCAACCGGTAAAGTTACACCATATACATTTAGTGGGTTAATGCCTGGAAAACATAAAGTAAAATATACTTTTCCACAACACAGAGCAGATAGTCTCGAAATAGTTGTAATTGGCGGATCATTAAAAAGTGCATACATTTTTCTTGATGATACAACGAAAGGACTTTATTACTCAACTAACAATTCTAAAATTTCTACAGATTTTACCTATTGTCTTGCTGTAGATTCTTCTAACATTAAATGGGTAGGTACCGAAGGTGAAGGAGTAATTAAGTTTGATGGAAAAAACTGGAGTGCGATTAATAAAAATAATTCTCCATTTCCATCTAACGTAATTAAGAGTATTCATGTTGATAAATCTAACCGTGTTTGGATTGGATTTGATAATGGTCTTTGTCTTCTTAACGGAAGTACTGTTACAAATTACTCTGCACAAGTAAAGAATAATATGGTTACAAATATTGTTTCCGATAAAACAGGTAATATTTGGATTGCTACTTTTAGCGGATTAACAAAATTTGATGGTTCAACGTGGACAACTTTCACACGAGACAATTCCGGGTTGCACAGCGATTATATTTACGCTTTAGCAGTTGATAAACAAAACAACCTTTGGGTTGGAACCAATGGAAGCGGTATTGCGGTTTATGATGGCGCTTCATGGAAAAAATGGGATATTACCAATATGGGTATCGGCTCAAGATTAGGAGATATTATTCACTCACTAATTTGCGATAATGATGGAAATGTTTGGGCCGCACACATGAGAGAAGAAACTGGTGGTGGCATTAAAGCAGAAGGCGGACTTTCTAGATATAATGGAATTAGATGGAGTGTTATTTCTGTCCCGCAAATAAATACTCAGTATATTCAATCTATGCATGTTGATAGAAACAATAATAAATGGATAGCTACAAAATTTGGAATAGGAAGATTTGATAAATCTAACAATGCTGCTTTATTTACTAAAGTGAATGCTAAATTGCAGTTAAACTATGTAACTGCATCGGCTTTAGATAAAACTGGCGACTTATATATTACAACACTAGGCGGTGGGTTATCAAAATTTAGAAGAGGGAATTTCTAGCCAAGATTCTTTCGTATCCAGCTTTCCAAATTGCCGGCAATTATTAATTCTTGTGCTGCAGATCCAATAGAAGAAAACGTAAATTGTTTTTCATTTACACTGATACTTGAACTAACAAAATCAATTTGAGCAATCAAACCAGTTTTAACAGTCAATCTGTTTGTTCCAAAATTATTTCTCAATTCATTTACAAGCTCTGGGCATTCAATAACCAACAATCCGTTATTCAACGCATTGCGTTTGTATGTTTCATTAAAAGAACCGGCAATAACAATTTGTATCCCTTTATATTTAATTGCAGTTGCAGCCTGCTCTCTTGAGCTTCCTGTTCCAAAGTTAAAGCCGCCAATTAAAATATTTCCTTCCTCTGCAATTTTGCCGAAGTCAAGATCATAATTTTCCATTACGACTTTTGCTTGCTCTTCTGGAGAAATATCATCGTTGTAAGTGTATTTGCCGGGATAGATACCATCGGTATTCAAATTATCTTGGTAGCAGAAAATTATTTCTCCTTTAAGAACAGAAGGGAAACCATCAATAACTTCGGCTGATTGTTTAATAGTTGTATTTGCATTATTTGTTTGTATAGTATGAACAATATCAATTGCCGGCTCATTCCACACATAACTTATGTAACCATTTATTGCAGAAGCCGCTACTACTGCAGGAGAAGCAAGAAACGCATGCGCGTTTGGCGAGCCCATTCTTCCTTTGAAATTTCTGTTAGTTGCAGAAATGCCAACTTCGCCATCTTCAAGAAGACCAATTCCTAATCCAATACAAGGACCGCAGCCCGGCGAAAGAGGAATAGCTCCTGCTTCTAATAAAATATTCCAATCTCCGAGTTCTTCACTTTCTGTCTGTACTTCGCTTGATGCGGCGCCAACGTAAAACTTTACATGATCAGCAAACTTTTTTCCTTTAACAATTGCTGCTGCTTCTGTAAGGTCTTCAACTCTCGAATTAACACAAGAAACCAAATATGCTTTATCAATTTTTATCTTCTTGATTTCTAACTCTGAAACCGAAGAGATTTTCTTAACAGAATTTGGCCCGGAAACAAAAGGTAAAATTGATGATAAATCTAAAGTGATTTTCTTAGCGTAGAAAGAATCTTCATCCGCTTTAAGAAAATCAAGATCATTTTCTAATTTTTTCAAAGACACATTGTTGATTCGTTTATGCTCTTTATTTCCATACTTTACAATTCTATTTTTATACCAAGCAATTGTAACTTTATCAATAGGAAATAAACCTGCAAGAGCGCCCCATTCTGTGGTCATATTTGCAATTGTTAATCGTTGATCTATTGTTAAATGCTTAATTCCTTCTCCAACAAATTCTATTGCATGATTAAGAACTTCATCTTTGTTATACAAACCACAGAGAGCGATAATTACATCTTTGCCTGTAACCCCATTTCGCAATCTGCCTTTTAACTCCACTCTTGCTATTGGAGGAACTTGCCACCAAGTTGTTCCAATAGCCCAAATAGAAGCGGCGTCTGTTCTAACAATTGGAGTTCCTAAACAGCCAATGCCTCCATACATATTGGAATGGCTGTCTGATGCAACTACAAACTTTCCTGGGAAAGCGTATCCTTCTTCAACCATAACTTGATGCCCAATTCCGCGTCCGGCTGGATAAAAATCTGCGCCATAAGTTTTTGCAAACTCTTCAATCTTTCTGTACTTCTCTAAATTTTTTTCGCTTTTGTTTTGAATATCGTGATCAAGTGTAATTACAACTTGTTTTGGACTTGCCAGTTTTGACGCGGCAATAGATTTGAACTTTGGAATTACAGCGCCGGTATTATCATGAGTCATTACATATGCCGGTTTAATAGTAACGTAATCACCTGATTGAATAATCTGGTTCTCTTTTAGTCCAAGAGAATATTTTTGAGTGATTTTTTCAGTCAGCGTTTGTTGCATCTATTCTCCGTGTATAGAAAGGTCAAAAGTGAAAAGTGAAAAACAAAAGTGTATCGTCATTTAGTATTCTTGATTAGGTTAGACAATTGAGCGAAAACAGAATTTAATAGACTAGAAAGTTTGTCTTTATCTATTTCTTTTGATAGACCTAATCTTTCAGAAATCTCGAACTGTGAATCTAATTCAACCAAGGATGATCTAGATATTTCAAAGAACCGTTTTCTTTCAACAGCACTTTTTCTGGAAGCTCCTTCGGCTAGATTAGACATTACAGAAACTGAAGCACGCTGCATTTGACTTGTTAATCCAAAGGTTTCGCTTCTCGGAAAAGAGCTTGTGATTTTATATACCAAAGTAACCAATTCAAGAATCTTAGAATACACTTCCAATTTTTTGTGATTAAGAACTAACATATTTTCTCACCTTTGACCTTTCACGTTTCACATCGAAGTTTCTCAATCACCGCATCTGTTATTTGCTGAGTGTTTGCTGCGCCTTTTGAAAATACATCAGCACCTCCGCGAATTTTCATCATATCATAACTTTGAACTTTTCCTTCCTCAATGACTTTTGAGATTGCAGATTTAATTTTTACAGCAATTTCATTTTCTCCAATGTGTTCAAGCATCATTACGGCGCTCATAAACATAGCAATTGGGTTTACAATTGATGGATTTAACTTTTCATACTTTGGCGCCGAGCCATGTGTTGGTTCAAATACTGCAATAGTTTCACCAATGTTTGCACTGCAAGCAAAACCAAGTCCGCCAACCAACCCGGCAAAACCATCGCTTATAATATCACCAAACATGTTTTCGGCAACAATTACTCCATAATCTTCCGGATTTTTCGTAAGCCACATCATTTGCGCATCAATGTTTGTATCCCATAGCGAGATGCCTGGGTATTCATTTGAGATTTGTTTTGCAATCATAAGCATCATGCCGGAAGTTTCTCGAAGCACATTTGGCTTTTCGCAAATTGTAACATTCTTGTAACCAAACTTCTTTGCATACTCAAATGCAGCTTTAATTATTCGTTTGCTTGCTGGCTTTGTAACTATTCTTGTAGATACAGCCATTTCATCCGAAGGAACATCTTTAAAAAATTTCATCTTTGGATGTTTCTCCAACGCATCTCTAACTTGCTTGGGCGGGTTAGTCCACTCAACTCCTGCGTAAAGTCCCTCTGTATTCTGTCTAAATATAATTGTGTTGATTAGCGGTTCTTCAAAACCTCCGGAAGAATTTTTGCGGATAAAGTTTAGCGGATTGCCTTTAAAAGAAATGCATGGACGAATGCAAATATCGAGATTGAATAACTGACGCAAACCTACGATAGGTGAGAAGTAAACAAATCCTTTGTCTTGAAGAGAAGGACTGAGTTCTTTCTTTGCTTCATCATTTGGCTTGCTTGTAATTGCACCGAACAATGCAATTTTATGTTCGGCGATCAAATCTATAGTACGTTGAGGTAAAGCATTTCCTTCTTTACACCAAAAATCCCAGCCAATATCTCCATTAATATAGTTAGCTTCGAAACCGGCAGCATCTAAAAGTTTAATCGCTTGTGGCAATACAATTTTGCCAATACCATCGCCTGGTAAAGTTACAATAGTTCTCATATTTTCTCATGTTTAGGAAGTGAGCAAAAACTGCTGTAAAATAAATCTAAGCGTGGAGTTTTAATTCATCAAAAATTGTTTGTGTTTTATCCAAAACAACGCTCAGTTTTTCTCCATGCTTGCTTTCTTTTACTGCCCTTTCAAAAGCAGCAAATGGAAACGGTTCATTCATTAAAATCCATAATCCAATACTGCAAATAGCAGCATTCTTTTTCCCGAAGATAGCTTTTAAATCATAACTCAATGCAATATTCGTTTGATCGTGGCGGACAGCATTATCAACAACAATTGAAGTCTTTTCTCCAATGCGGTTTTTAACATAGTCAAATCCGTTCTGAGAAATAACAAGAACAATATCTGGCTCGTTAATTCCGGTGTAATAAATTTCTTCTGGAGAGAAAATAAGTTCTGAAACTGAAAAACCGGTTCCAACAGTAATTGGGTAATCGCCTTTCTTAGTAACATGCAAGCCCGAGTACATTGCCGCTTTTGCAAATAATTCTGCGGCAGATTGAATCCCTTCTCCTGCAGAACCAGCTAAAATTATTTTAATATTCTTTTCAAGTTTATGTTTGAATTGAGCTGCTTCAGAACTATGTTCTCTTGTAACAAACGGTTTCTGAGAAGTAGCTTGCAGCGTAAAAGGATTGAAAGCATTCACAAAAGATTTTTCTAAATAACCAAGTTGTTCGATATCCGAATATTTCTGTATTCCATAAGAGGGGCATACTTCCAGAATTTCAATTAGAGAAAAACCTTTAGTGGATAAAGCTGCTTTTAATTTTTCTGCAATATCACCCTTAGCTATTATTCTTGAGGAATAGTTTGCGCCGGCTTTATGTGCAATCTCCACAATATCAAACGGACGCGCAGCATCAACTAAGCCATGATCATTTTGAAATGTTTCGTTTGAAAGCCCGCTAAACTGCCCCCCTGTCATTCCATAAATTTGATTGTTGTTAACAATCAGAGTAAGATTAAAATTTCTTCGCGCAGCTTCTAACAGGTGTGCAATACCAATCGTTGCGCCGCCATCGCCTTGAATTGCTATAACTTTCTTCTTCGGGTTATCAATTGCTATAGAAATTCCGGCAGCAAGCGCGCAGGCTCTTCCGTGCAATCCGTGAATTGTATGGCAGGCAAGCATCGGATCAATCAATCCGCAGCAGCCAATATCGCTTGCAACTATTACATCAAGCGGATCGTAATTTAATAACTCAAGAGCTTTTGCCAATCCCAAAGTTATTGATTGATGACCGCAGCCGGGACAGTAGGGCGAATTTTTATCTATTAACATGCTTGAAGACATCTTTCGGTTTCCTTAATTATTTCGAGAGGAGAAATCATTGCGCCAATTCTATTTACTTTGGAAACATTATTTGGCGGGTTGTTTCCGTAAATCATTTTTACTAACAGTCCTGTTAAATTTTCTTCTGCATAAATTACATTCTCATAAGCATTAATAATTGTCATTAATTCTTTTGGAAATGGAATTATAGTTTTTAGATAAAGAGCTGAAACATTTAATCCGCTGTTTCTCAATTGTTTTACAGCTTCTCTTGTAGATTCGCCAGTTATATCGTAGCTGACAATCAAAATGTTTTTGTCTTTATCTTCATCATGCTCGTAAATTAAAAACTCATTCATCCGGCGCTGAATTTTATTATGAAGCCTAATTGTATTTCCGAGCGCTGCTTTGGTAGCTTTCTTTATAGTTCCGGAGTCATCATGCGTAGAAGAATTAATTCTAACTTGATGCTCGTTACTTGTTAGCGGCAAAAATGGAGGAACAAGTTTATCGTTAGCGGCATACGGCACATACGGCTTGGAATCTTTATAATAATCATACTGAGCCTTTTTCAATTCCGGCAGTAAAGCGAGATCAATACTTCTGGATGTCATTACCATTTCTTTAGAAGTAAGAAGAACCACAGGTGTTCTAAGTTCAACAGCGGCGTGTACGGCTTTTTCTGTAACTTTCCAGCAGTCGGTAATATTTGAAATTGAAAAAACCGGAATATTGTAACCGCCCGAAATCAAACTGTTGAGTAGCAGTAAATCGCCTTGAGCGCCAACAGTTGCAGAGCCAGTGCTTGGTCCAAGCCGTTGAACAACAACAATTATCATCGGCAGTTCCATCATAAAAGACATATTAAGAGATTCTACCATTAACGCTAATCCTGGGAATGAAGTAGCAGTTGCAGAAAGCTTTCCGGCAGAGGAAAGCCCGGCTATCCACTGAGCAACTGTTATTTCATCCGGGGCAAAAGCCATTGTAGGAAATCTCTGTGAGGCATACTGATTTATCCAGTTTGCGGGAGTTATTGGATAGCTCACAAAAGATTCAACGCCAGATTGAACCAAAGACTCAACAATTAGTTTGCTGCCATCAATTAAGGTATAGTTTGCTGTCATGTTTATTCTTTTTTGTTAATCGAAAATTAAGAGTAGTTTTTATGATTTGCACATTAAAGTTAAAGGGCATAATCCATCTGAAGACTCAGTCTATTATCGAGATTGCTGGGTATAAAAGATGAGCCGCTTCCCAGAAACTTCTCGTTTGGTTTATATAGCTCAGAATATTTTGCGGAGAATGTAAAACCGTAAGGTGCATTGTACTTAAAAACAATGTACCACCTCATACCTTCTCCAAATAAGCCGGGATTTGTCATTACACCTGTTAAATCATTTTCAAATTCGTAAATGCGCGAGTTGTATGAATCTGTTTGAAAGAAAACAAAACGTGTTGATAGTGAAAGATATTCTTTGAACGAATATTTTACATCTTGAAAAATTAAGTAGCCGTTTTCCTGTGTTAAAGGAGCGGTTGGTGTAGTTGTTACATATTCTATTCTGGAGCGCAACTGCAAATTTTTTAGCAGTTTATAAACAAATTCTCCGCGAAAATTTTGCTTGCGTATTGATGAAAGTCCGTAAACATCATTTACCTTTGCCAATTGCTGTTTCACTTCGTTTTTATATCGCCATCTAAGTTCAGCATTTTTCAACGGTTTATAAACGTAATAAACTAGAAAATCGTTTCCTTGAGCAGGGAATCGGAATTTATCGCTTAAGTAGCTAAACTTAAACTGGTCGAAATAAACATTAAATGTACCGTAAATAGATTTCCAGCGTGCACCAATATAAAACCCATTTTCGTTTTGTGTATTATCGCGCTCGCCAAAACCGTTTGAGTGCAAATTCCAGTAGTCTTCGGAATAATTTCTGTAAGAAACCAACAAAGAGAAATTTTTATCAACTGTAAAATCCAGCGTGTTTAAAGTTGCATAAGATTTTTTCCTAAAAGCTGCTTCACCTGTTAGACTTACTTTATCGAAAAAGAAGTTGTAGCTTGAAGAGAAATAAGTAAAAGAATTACCGCCAGGCTGAAGAACATACTTACTTTCAAAATCATGATCGTACTTTGTGTTGAAAGCAAGCAATCCAATATTTCCAATTTCTCCAAAGTTATAATTAAATGTAATGCCTGCTGCTCTTTGGTTCACTCTATCTTTTTTTTTGATTTCGGATTTAGTACGGTGCAATCCGTCAATTACAAGAGTAGATATTTGCTGTGTTGAAGTATCAACAGAAGCATCTAAAAATCTGGAAGAAAAAAATGTGCTCAAAGAAAAATTTTCATAATCGGCTTCGGCAGAAACACCTCTAAAAAATTGATTCTCATCAGAACTCAAGTAGGGAACAAGCCCGCGTGAATTTCTTGGTAAAACTTCTACCGCATTACTGCCTTTCGAAAAAGAGTAACTACTCCAAATTGCTAAACCTTGCCCAAACTCAAATACGTAATCGCCAATCACAAAATTTTTTATTATATCAAGGTCTTTCATCTGGAAATGAAATGCAGAGAAATCATTTAGCTGTTTTTCTCCAGGGTCTTTTTCTATTAATGCTCCTAAGCGGATTTTATTTTGCCTGCTGATAATTAGTCTGTTGTACAATTTCCATCTTGAGTCTGAAAATGTTCCATCTTCAAATCCTTTATCTTTTTGAAAATCATACAATCCGCGAGTTCTAAAATTGAGATTTAACAGCTTAAATTTTTCGTCAAAAATTTCGTTAAATGTTACTTGCTGTTCATCGCCTAACTTCAAAAAAGGAATTATTTTTTCTATCAGTTCAAAACTCACTCCATCTATAAATCTAAGTTGGTCAGAATTGTAAATGCCGCCGAGCATATTTCTGTGTTTAATTATTGCAGCAGCATTTGCTCTATCAAGAAAAGGAATTTTAAGAAGCTCATTAATAGAAGAGGTGTTTAGCTGTATTGGGTTTTGCGTAAGATATTCTATGTTGTCGTATAACTGAGAGTCTTCAACGCCTTCGCTGGCATCTTCAAGCAATGTTTCAAAATTTTGCTGCATGTTTGTTGTATCTACCTGAGAGTAGATTTTAGCAGATAAAAGTAATAACGAAATAAGAAGTATCTTCTTCATAGTTACTTTACGAAACGAAGTATTAACCCAAACTGGTGTGTTAAACCTAAATCAGGATGAGATGCTGCTGCATAATCAACTTGTAAAAACTGATAGATAACTCCAAAACCACCGGAGAAAACATTTGGCTCATTATGCGCGCCAAATCTTAGCCTAATAAAATCTAACATCGAGTATTCTGCGCCAAGTCTTACTGAAGTATCATAACCAACTTCTTTACTTAACGCCGCGCTGAATGTGAACTCTTTAATTACTTTTAGATGAACTCCACTCCAAAATACTGTTGGTATTTGTCCAGAGTCATCGGATAAAGTTGAGCGTGAAATATTTTCTATAGCGAAGCCAAAACCAACTTGATCGCTTATAGTTGCTATTCCGCCAAGATTTAGGAGCAAGGTCCCTTTAGTACCGTAATTTTTTATAGCAAGATTTTTGTAGATTGCTGTTCCGCCAACATAAAAATTATTTGTAATTTTTTTTCCGAAGCCTAAAGCAAATTGTGTTTCCTTGTATAGATCAAATCCATAAATTGAAAAACCGGCGCTGAATGTTCCGTAAGGTGTCGGTTCGGAGTAAGCTGCAAATGCGTTAGACATTTCCTTAGTATCAAATGGTGCGGGCGAGTAATAGATTCCAACTTCGCGGTATTTTGAGAAAGCTAATCCTGCCGGATTGTTAAATATCTGAAACACATCGCTCGAATATGAAAAATCCGAGTGAGCTAAGGCAATCTGTCTTGCACCAGGATTTATCTGCCCGAAACTTTGTATTGCTATGGCAAGTAGAATAATTATTATTAAAGAAAGTTTCATAGATACCAACTTAAAAGATTGTATTATTTTTCTCAAATATATATCTTAAAATTAAGATAAATTCTGGAGTTTACAGATGAAGAAGTTATTATTTCTTGTTCTCGTTTTAGTTGTAGTTTCACAAGCTGCTTATGCGCAAGAATTAGATGCAACTGTTATTGTTAATACGGAGCAGCTGCCTAATGCTTCACGAGATAGGTTAGACACTTTTGCTAATCAGATTCAAGATTATCTAAACAATAATAAGTACACTGGTAAGCCATGGGAAGGTGAAAAGATTAAGTGTAATTTCAACATCTTTTTTACAACTGCAAATGATGATGTAACTTATTCTGTCCAATTAGTAGTAAATAGCCAAAGACCTGTTGAAGGATCCCGCTTAAACTCTTTAATGCTTACTATTATGGATAATGCTTGGTCTTTCCGTTACGAAAAAGGGCAGGCAATGTATTTTAACCAAAGTAATTTTGATGGACTTACAAGTTTTCTCGATTACTATGCTTATATCATTATAGGATTCGATTCTGATTCATACTATGAACTAGGCGGAACCGATTTTTTCCAGAAAGCATTAGATATTGCAGTAAAAGGAAGTTCAAGCAGGTTTGGCAAAGGCTGGGCTTTGGAAACTGCTGCTTTTAACAGAAGAGCTTTAGTAGATAATCTACTTAATTCTAAATACCAGCAATTCAGAATGGATTATTTCAATTATCATTACAATGGGCTGGATTTACTTAACAGTAAAAACCCGAACGAAAGAAATAATGCTGTGCAAAATATGAGCGCTGTTGTAAAAAATCTCGAAAAAGCTAAAGGAACAATTGATTGGAGAAGTGTTTTGTTAAAAGTTTTCTTTGATGCAAAAGCCGGCGAAATTGTTGATCAGCTAAAAGGAAAAGTTGATCCATCTTTGTTTGTTAGTCTTAAAAAAATTAATGCTTCGCACACAACAAAGTATGACGAAGCATTAAGGTAAGTTATACTGAATCTATCAGATCGAACTCTGATAGATTCTATATTTTTTATAAATCTCCCCATTCATAACTTGCGCTCCACGGTTCATCATATCGTTATCTTCTAATATCCAGCTTGCTTCGCCTCTTAATATTCCAACATTTGCGGCTCTATTTATTATTTCCCAATAAAAAACTGCATCAAGACCACGCTTTTGATACTCAGGAATTACTCCAAGTGTCAAAACTCGAGACCATGTAATTTTTTTCTTTTGAGTAAATAATTTTAAGAAGTTAAACGGCAATAACCTGCCATTAAAAGATTTAAAAATTTGATTATAATCAAGCATAACTAATGCAAAGCCAACCAGTTTGTTATCTATTTCTCCAAAAAGTACTAAAGAAGGTTCTACCAACGGTTTAAGGTCTTTTGCCATTGCGTCAATTTCAGCGTCTGTCATTGGAATAAAGCCCCAATTCTTTTCCCACGCTTTGTTGTAAAGAAATTTTACTTTATCTAATTCTTTTTTGAATTCTTTAATATTCATCGGATAAACTTTTAAGCCAGAGCGTTTCTGAGCTATTTCTGCAACGCGTTTTAGTTTTTCGGAACTTACTGCTTTACTGTTTTCAAGATTGTAGGCGTATAAGTCTTTAGCTTTTTTGAAACCGTAATTATCACATAGTTCTAAATAGTACTTTGGATTGTAGGGCATTAGAAGACGGGGTTCGTCATCAAAACCTTCTATTAGCATACCGTATTCTTCGTTCGAAGAAGGATTAGCGGGTCCAAGCATTTGATCGCAGCCATTTTTCCTGAGCCAGTCTTTTGCTGCATCAAAGAGCATATTTGCTACGGACTGATCGTTAATGCACTCAAAAAAGCCCCAAAAACCAGCTTTATCCTCATGAACTTGATTATGAAGCTCGTTCTTAATTGCCGCAATTCTACCTATTATTTTTCCATTTCTCTCTGCAATAAAAAACTCTGCACAAGCATGTTTATAGAACGGGTGGTTTCCTCTATCAAGAATTTTCATTTTATCAAAAATGAGAGGCGGAACCCAATAAGGATTTCCTTTATAAATTTCCCATGCAAATTTGATGAAAGACTTAATTTCTTTTTTTGTATGAATAGTACGAATTGTTATTTGAGACATGCTTTCTCCTTGGTAAGAATTGGTTGAGGTTGTCTAAAAAGTAATTTTTCAAATTATAAACATGCGAAAATCAGTTAAATCTGTGTTATCCAAGTTCTATTCTATTATAAAACATTACTTTTTAGGCAACCTCAACCTTGCATGAAAGATTAGATTAATCCTACTTCTTTTCCAGCTTTTTTAAAAGTTTCGATTATGAAATCAAGATGTTCATCTTGATGAGTTGACATATAGCTTGTTCTCATCATCTGCCTTCCTTGCGGAACGCCTGGAGAAATAAATACGTTTACAAACACGCCGTAATCATAAAGTTTACGCCACATTTGGAATGCTAAACTATCATCTCCTACTATAACTGGAACAATAGCTGTACGCCCTTCAATTACATTAAATCCGGCTTCGGTTAAGCCTTTTCTCATTTTGTTAGCGTTTTTAATTAGCATTTCAACACGCCAAGGTTCTTGTTCTAAAATATCAAGTGCTGCTAATGCCGCTGCAACAGAAGCCGGCGTTGGAGAAGCGCTAAATATCAATGCTGGCGAGTGGTGCTTTAAGTAATTAATTACTCGTTCTGGACCAGCAACAAAACCGCCTAAAGACGCAAAGGTTTTGCTGAATGTTCCCATAGTCAAATCCACATCTTTTTCTAAGTTAAATTCGCTTGCTGTTCCTCTTCCGCCTTTGCCAATAACTCCAACGGAATGAGCATCATCTATCAAAGTTCTTGCATTATATTTCTTTGCAAGTTCAACAAGTTTTGGAAGATCAACAATTTCGCCGCCAGTGCTAAAGACACCATCGCTTATTATAAGTTTTGGTGCTTCTATTGGTAATTTAGCCAATACCCTTTCTAAATCATCCATATCGTTATGTTTATATCTTTCCAAATTAGCTGTTAATCCTTTTGCCATTATTTGTCCGGCAACAATACACGCATGATTATCACGGTCGGATACTACATATTCGCTTCTTCCTTGAACAAGAGTAGGAATTACACCTTGAGCGGATTGATATCCAGTACTATAAAGCAATACAGATTCAGTTCCAAAGAAAAGAGCCAACCTGCGTTCTAACTCAACATGTAAATCAAGAGTGCCTGTAAGATAACGGGAGCCTGAGCAGCCGGATCCGTACTTTCTTACTGCATCTAAAACAGCTTCTTTTACTTTTGGATGCGCCGTTAACCCCAAGTAATTATTTGAGCCCGCCATAACTACTTTTCTACCTTCTATCTGAACAACAGGTCCTTCATTTTCTTCAATCGGTCTAAAGTAAGGATAAAAACCAAGTGCCTTAATATCATCGGCACGGGTAAAATCATAACATTTGTTAAATAAATCCAAAATGCCTCCGGTTATTATAAAAAACTATAATATTTTTGGTGAGTTAATACGTTTTAACGAAATTTCGGTTGGGAATATAATTAAAAATGGACGAAAATTAACTTATGAATACTAAAATTATTTCTGTTGTAACTGGAGCATCTGGGTTTGTTGGCAGCCATCTTGTTGATAAACTTTTAGCCGAGGGACACAATGTTAAGTGCATTTTACGCTCTTCAAGCTCTCGAAAGTGGTTAGATGGAAAACCTGTAGAAATTGTTAATTGCGGCTTATTTGATAAAGAAGCTTTGAAACCAGTTTTGAAAGACGTTGATTTCATTTATCACGTAGCCGGCGTTGTTAAAGCAAAAACCGAAGGTGAATACTATACCGGAAATGTGAAAAGCACAAAAACACTTTTAGAAGCTGCTGCCGAAGTAAACCCAAATCTTAAAAGATTTGTTGTTGTAAGCAGCCAAACTGCTTGCGGACCTTCTTTGGATGGGAAACCTTGCACCGAAGAAACTATTGAGCATCCAATTACTGCTTACGGAAGAAGCAAACTTGCACAAGAACAGTTATCACAAACTTTCTTTGATAAACTTCCTTTAACAATTGTAAGACCGCCTGCAGTTTTTGGAGAGCGGGATACAGAAATTTATCTTGTATTTAAAACTTACAAAGCCGGTTTAATGACTTTAATCGGCTTTGATAATAAGAAGCTAAATCTAATTCATGTTGAAGATTTAGTTAGAGGAATATACGAGGCTTCAATTTCTCCGATTGCAGTTGGAAAAAAATATTTTATCGCATCAGAAGAAATTTATACTTGGACTCAAATTGGCGATGCAATTAGTAAAGCATTTGGAAAGCGAGCTTTAACTCTCCGACTCCCTCATTCATTAGTTTATTTTGTCGCTGCAATTGCACAATTCTTTGCTATGTTCAGCTCAAAAGCAGCTACTTTTAATTTAGAAAAAGCAAGAGATTTTGTTCAACCCGGCTGGACTTGCGATGTTTCTAAAGCCAAAAAAGATTTTGGATTTTCTCAAAAAGTTTATTTGGAAGAGGGAATAAAGCGTACTATTGATTGGTACAAAGAGATTAAATGGTTGTAATCAATCTTCTTTTTTGAATAGAAAAGGTGGCTGTTGCAGTTAATGCAGTCACCATTTCCAAAACCTTCTACTGCAATTTCCATCTCAAAATTAATTTGTAAAGTTTTTATCATTTCGCATTCAAGAATTTTATTTGCTTCGTTAGCAATAAAGACGGTTTTAATTTCTGCCGATGGGTTGGCAGTAAGGTGATCTACGTGCCAATGAATAATTTTTTCTTTGCGTAAGTGGCGTTCTATCCGTTGTTGTAAATTTTTTTGAGCACTTCCGGAATAGTAATAAAATCCTTTAGGAAACTTATGGTTCAAAAACTTCTTCGCTTTTATTTGAATAGGTTCTCTGACTTGAATTTCTAAAAGGTAAACCCCGGAATTTTTCTCAGTTGTTTTTAGCACCTTCATTAATCCAAGTTCTAATTCCGTTAATCTGGTTTTTTGTTAAAGGCGCCCATCCAACAGGCGGCATTGGCGATGTTGTTCTTCCTTCAATTGCCCAAACAAGTTTGCTGTTATCCGGCATTCCGGGGAATACTACCAAAACGTTGTTAGTGGCATCTGCGTGAGTATCCAAACTTAATCTGCCTGCTCTATCTTGAGAGTTATGGCAATTTGTATTGTTGCATTTTAACCGGAAAACCGGCTGAATGTACTCTCCGAAGCTTACATTAGAAGTAGGGATAATTTTGCTGTCAAGATCCTGGTTTGTTAAAGTATCATCGCACCCACAAAAGAAAAGACTTGCTGCTGCAAAATAAACTAAGAATATTCGCTTTGGTTTCATTTCATTTTTTTTGTTTCAAAGATATTCCCAAAGGATCTTGAATTCAACAACTATTTTTTTCACTTCGGCTTTGAACAAGGCAATGCAAAATGAAAAACAGAGTTTGTTATAGTATAGTTTGAAAAAAGACTTTTGTTAGTTAAATTTGAGACGGTTATTAAACATACGGGGCTATAGCTCAGTTGGGAGAGCGTCTGAATGGCATTCAGAAGGTCAGCGGTTCGAACCCGCTTAGCTCCACAAAATCCTTTCCCCAAATATGTTTTATACATACATACTATTTAGCAAGACAACCAATAAATACTACTGTAGTTCAACAGATAACATTGAAAGAAGAATAAGTCAGCACAATTCTGGTTACTCAAAATCTACAAAAGGTGGATTGCAATGGGAGCTAAAATACTTCGAGGAATATTCGGATAGGTCTGAAGCCGTACGAAGAGAGAATGAAATAAAAAAGAAGAAAAGTAGAAAATACATTGAAGGATTAATAAGTAATGGAGAGCGTCCCGAATGAAATTCGGGAAGGTCAGCGGTTCTCCCAAAGGGATTCCGATACATACAGATTATTGATTTCGGAAGAACCCGCTTAGCTCCACAAAAGTAATATGAATTTCTTAATGTTTAGTTTCTGTTTTTTGTAAGATATTATGTATTTGTGAAAAACTGTTTTGAAGTTTTCTTAATTCGCTTTCCAGTTTATAAATTTTGTATGACTCTAGCGATTCTTTTCCTCCTAACAGCCAATTAACATCGCAGCCAAGTCTTAATAGTTTGGCAAGTATTTTAGAGCCAGGTTCTCTATTTCCACTAATATATTGCTGAAGCTGCTGCGGAGATATCTGCATTGCCTCTGCAAGTTTTTTTAATGTTCCATATTTCTTTTGTGCAAAAAGCCTCATTCGCTCGCCAATTCCAATTTGTAGCTTGTCGTCTGTGAACAAGTTTAAATTATCGGTGGATTCAACTTCAAAAAGATTTAGTTCAAACTGATAGTCATCAATTATTTTTTTGATTTGCTTATAAAGGTCATCATCAAACTGATGGCTTTCATTTATAATATAAGTGAGAGTTTGAACTTTCATATCAAGCTTTTCTGCAATCATTGAATGCTTAATACCGAGAGTATGGATCAAATATTTTAACTCTTCCTGCTTTGTCATAAGCGCCTTTTGTGTTGTAGCAGTTCACAATTACAAAATAGTAAATTTTACTAAAACTTTTTTACACAAGTTTTTATTCAATATCTTTGGTTATATGAGTATTATTTCAAAAGATCACAAATACATTCTTCAGATTGCTCTTCCTGCAATAGCCGGTTTATCAACACAAATGGTTGTTTCTTTGGTAGATACGGCACTCGTTGGCAGGCTGCCAGATACCGAGTACGTACTTGCTGCTATGGGAATAGGTGTTTTAGCTACTTGGGCTGTGGTTAGTTTATTCTCATCTTTGGCAACCGGCACACATGTTTTAATTGCACGCAGATATGGAGAAAATAATTTTGAAGAATGCGGCAAGGTTTTAAACACTTCAGTTATTCTAACATTTCTTATAGGGTTGGCAGTTAGTCTTTTAGTTGTTACTTCATCACATTGGATCGCATCTTTTTTTGCTGCTGATGATAAAGTTGGTTTCTATGCTGGCGAATTTTTGTATTACAGATTTATGGGAATTCCTTTTTTCCTCGTAACGGTTTCGTATAGAGGATTTTTCTTTGGCATAGGAAAAACAAAAATTTTTATGATCTCCGGTTTATTAGTAAACTTATTAAATATTATTTTCAACATAATTTTTATTTACGGTGCTTTTGGTATTAAAGGTATGGGACTTGCAGGCTCCGGTTTGGGCTCAACACTTGCAACAATTTGCGACGCAGCATTTTATTTCTGTGTTTCTTTGCTGCCATCTTACAGAAAAAAATTCCGCTATTTCAAAAATCTGAAATTCGTTAGAGGGATTGCTGCTTCAATTATAAAAATTTCTTTGCCGGTTTCACTTCAAAACATTTTTATTCTTATTGGGTTTCTTAGTTTCATTTCTATAACCGGGCTTATCGGAACTGTTGAGCAAGCAGCAAGCAATGTCGTGTTTTCCTCTTTGTTAATTTCTCTACTACCGTGTTTTGGTTTTGGAATAGCGGTTCATACTTTAGTCGGAAACTCAATCGGGAGCGGTGAAATTCGGAATGCTAAGTTCTTAGGATTTGAAACAAGCAAATTGGCTACAATATATACTGTTGCTGTTGGTTTGTTTTTTGTAACTGCGCCTAGATTAGTTCTGGCAATTACAACAAACGATCAGAATGTGATTGAAACGGCGGTGCCTGCATTAAGAATTGCCGGACTTGGGCAAATCTTTTATGGAATTGGAGTTGTATTGGCAAATGGGCTGCAAGCTTCCGGTGCTACTTTCTTTGTTATGATGGCAGAAGTAATTGTTAACTGGTTTATTTTTGTTCCAATAGCTTACTTTCTTGGTGTATATCTAAGTCTGGGACTTATTGGCGCATGGTTTGCATTGCCTTTCTACGTAATTATTTATGCAGTTGTAATCTTTGTTAAGTTTAGGTTTGGCGATTGGTCTAAATACAAAAAAGTGTAAGAAATTTATCTTGACAATGAATTCTTATAAAAATATATTTTGAGCAGAAAACAATGAAAAATGTAATTGTTATAGCGTTTCTACTTTTTGCATCGGTAATATCATTTGCCGGAGCTTTTATTATTAAACTTTCTGCAAGAAGTCAGAACGGTTCTGTAGTTGTTTTCTGGCAAGCCTCAAACGAAACTAATCTTAAACACTATGTTGTAGAACGCAAAAATGTTAATGGTAGTTTTGGCGATGTTGGTACTGTTGAGCCACGGGCGGATAGAAATTATGAATTTGTTGATCAATCTGCATTTAAGTCCAAAGACGTTTTATACGTTTACCGGCTGCGAATAGTTGATACTGATGGTTCATTAAGCCACTCTTGGGAAGTATCAGCCCGTCATAATGTTTCAAGTGTTAAGAGAACATGGGGAAGTATAAAAGCTTTATTCCGTTAATTTTTTTTCTTTTCACTTCAGAACTTAACTTCACCTTTATATGATTACTGCTGCTCAACAAATATTTCTTGCTTCAAAATCTCCGCGAAGAAGAAAATTATTGAAACAAATTGGTCTCAAGTTCAAATCATTTTCTGTTAATCTTAACGAAGAAATACTTGAAGGTGAACATCCGGTGCAAACCGTAAAGCGTTTGGCTCAACACAAACTGAAAGAAGCTGAAAATAAAATAAAAGATGCAATAATTATTACTGCCGATACAATAGTTGTTCTAAACCAAGAAATAATTGGAAAACCAAAAGACGAGAAAGACGCTGCGAAAATTTTGAATAAACTTAGTGGTAAAACTCATCAGGTTTACACGGGCTTTGCAATTCTTAATCAAAAAACAAATAAGAAAATTGTTTCTTACGAAAAAACATTCGTAACATTCCGCAAACTAACTAAAAGTGAAATTTTAGAATATATCAAAACCGGAAGCCCTATGGATAAAGCCGGAGCTTATGGAATTCAAGATGATTTTGGCGCGGTGTTTGTTGAAAAAATAAATGGATGTTATTACAATGTGGTTGGCTTACCTATTCAAAAATTATATCGCCAATTGTTGAAGATCTGCTAATCAACAAAAATTATTTAAACTCCAATTTCAGAATCCAAATCGCGCTAAAATATCAATTCACGTTAGTTAGGTTACTAACAATTTTTTGAAGGGCACCTCTAAAAATATCAATATACTTTGCGGACTTTGCTTTTTCTTTGCGAACTCCGCGTTAAATTTTTTGAAATACTAATTTTTAGAGGTGCTCTGAAATTACCTTTGCGCTAAATCTTACTATAAATTTTGCTTATATTTTGTTAGTAAATCCTTAAATAAAATTAGAGTAACAAATGCAAATTGGTTTGGTTGGTCTTCAATATTCTGGAAAGACAACGCTATTTGAAACATTGGCTGGCGGTGGTTCACATTCGCAAGCTGGCAAAGAAGAAGCATCTATTGAAGTTGTAAAAGTACCAGATACACGTTTAGATAAACTTTCGGCAATTTTTAACCCGAAGAAACATGTGAATGCTACCATTGAGGTTTACGATATTCCCGGGCTCAAAATGTCTGACGACAATAAAGTAAAAATCACTTCTACATTTACAAATGCTGTAAAGAATAACGATGCGCTTTTTTATGTGGTTCGTGGATTTCGAGACGAATCTGTAATGCACCCGATGAACGTGATTGATGTTGTGCGCGATATTGAGTTTTTGGAAACAGAATTTCTTTTTGCAGATTTAGCTTTTCTTGAAACTCGTATGGAGAAAATCAAAAAGGAAATTCTTAAATCGAAAGATGAAAGAATGAAAAGGGAATTGCCGGTAATTGAAAAATGTTACGCACACGCAGAAAAAGAATTACCGCTTCGCTCACTCAAACTTTATGATACTGAATTGAAACTACTTTCCGGTTATCAATTATTAACTTTAAAACCTTTGGCAATAGCAATTAACTATGATGAAAACTCTATTGCTAGAGTTGATGCAGAAGTAGAAGCAGTTAAATCTAAAATTGAAAAAGCCCGCGCTGTAATTATTCCATTCTTTGCAAAAATTGAACTTGAACTCTCAAAAATGAGTGAAGAAGACCAAACTTCGTTTATGCAAGATTATGGAATTAAAGAATCGGCGCTCAGCAAAATTTTGCGTACAAGTTATGAAATGCTCGGGCTCCAATCTTTCTTTACAGTTGGCGAGGATGAATGCCGCGCATGGACAATAAAGAAAAATTACACTGCACAAATGGCAGCTGGTGTAATTCACACAGATTTCTTTAACCGCTTTATACGTGCCGAGGTTGTTTCTTACGAAGATTTTATAAAACATGGTTCTTTTGCAAAATGTAAAGACAATGGCGCTTGGCGGCTTGAAGGAAAAGAATACATAGTTTTAGACGGTGATATTTTAAATATTCGACATAATTAAACTAAGGTAGGAGATATTATGCCTCTAAAAGCGATTGATGGTTTGTATCCATCTATAGTTTGGAAAAGATTTTATGAAATAAGCCAGGTTCCGCGTCCATCTAAATCTGAAGAAAGGATACGACTTTACTTGCGCAACTTTGCCGGACAAAACAATTTCGATTTTATCGAAGATGAAACAGGAAATATCGTTATTCTTGTTCCGCCAACTCCCGGCTACGAAAACAAACCAACAGTTGTTATTCAAAACCATGTAGATATGGTTTGCGAAAAGAACAAAGGAACTGAGCACGATTTTACAAGCGACCCAATTGTGCTGGTACGTGATGGTGAATGGATTAAAGCAAACGGAACAACTCTTGGCGCAGATAATGGAATTGGAGCCGCCGCTGCATTAGCTATTGCAACCGAAAATGATTTTGACCACGGTCCGCTCGAACTTTTATTTACAGTAGATGAAGAAACCGGATTGACAGGCGCCAATACGTTAAAGAAAGGTTTTATCAACGGAAAAATTTTACTGAATTTGGATACTGAAGAAGACGGTGCGTTTTATGTTGGCTGTTCTGGCGGTATGGATACTGCTGGAACTTTCCGAATTGAGTACGAAGACATTGTTACCAGTCATCATCCTTATATGCTTTTTATAAGCGGATTAAAAGGCGGGCATAGCGGTTTAAATATATCCGAAGGACGAGCTAACGCAATTAAACTTCTTGCCCTGCTCCTTGAACGTATGCAGAAAATGGATTATCAATTGGTTTATTTGCAAGGTGGCTCTAAAAGAAACGCAATAGCGCGTGAAGCAGAAGCAATTATTTTTATAGATGAAAAGAACGAAGCAAAGTTCCGCGAGTTAATAAACGAGTTTGCAATTGAATGCTCTCTCGAGTACAAATATACCGATCCGGATATACGCGTTCAGTTAGAACAGAAAACGCACGCTTCGGTTACTATTCTCAATGCTTATAAAGATGATTTCAAGAAAAAAATTATAAATACTATTCTTGCTATGCCTCACGGAGTTGTTGCAATGAATCCTAACATTACGGGATTGGTTGAAACATCAACAAATTTAGCAACGCTTAACACAGCATCGGGTGAATTAACAATTGGAACAAGCCAACGCAGTTCTATTGAAAGTGCAAAAAGAAATACTGCACAAAGTGTAATTTCTGCACTTCAACTTGCTGGCGCTAAAGTTTCTAAAAGCGATGGATATCCAGGCTGGCAGCCTAATTTAGATTCAAAAATCCTAAAACTTTCTCAAAATGTTTTTAATAGATTATTTGGTAAAGAGCCAGAAATTAAAGCTGTTCATGCCGGACTTGAATGTGGAATACTTGGCGATAAATATCCGGGACTCGATATGATTTCTTTCGGTCCAACTATAGAAGGGGCTCACTCGCCTGAAGAAAGAGTTAATATTCAAGATGTAGATAAATTTTACAGATTGCTTAAAGCAATCTTAACCGAAATAGCTGAAAAGTAAAAATTAAAAATCCCGAGCAATCGGGATTTTTTGTTTAAGACAAATTATCCACAAACAAGATAAAAGCCATGAAAAAAGAACTAAATCTGTATGATGTTCCGAAAATTGAATCCTTGCAAGATATGGTACTTCAATCTGCAAGAAAGTATGGTCCAAAAATTGCCCTCGAAGATTTAAATGAAACACCACTCAAAAGTTTAACTTACAGGGAGTTATTAGACAATGTTTTACTCTTAGGGAGCGCGCTAAAGCAGTTAGGTATTAAAGAACGAACTCACATCGCGTTGATTGGCGAAAACCGAGTTCAATGGTCGCTTACTTATCTTACTTTAATGAGCTTTAATTATGTCGTCGTTCCTATTGACAAAAACCTGAACACCAATGAAATCATGAACATCATTCATGAATCTGATTCTGAAGCGATAATTTTTTCCGGAAGTTACGCGGGAATGATTGCTGATGCTAAAAATTCGCTTAAGAATTTGAAGCATTTCATTTGCATGGACGATACCAAAGAGGACAAGGAATTTTATTCGATGATGGAACTGATTAGAAAATCATCTCCTCTGGACCCAAGTAAAATGCCTATTATTAATCCAAACGATTTGGCAGAGATAATTTTTACTTCCGGATCGTTAGGAAGGGCAAAAGGTGTTATGCTTTCGCAGCGAAATATCGCTTCGAATCTTATGGCTATGACAAAGATGATTAATATAGTTGAAACCGACCGCTTCTTGTCTGTTCTTCCAATTCATCATACTTATGAATGCACATGCGGAATGCTTTGCCCTTTATATTCTGGCGCAAGCGCTCATTATGCTCGCTCATTAAAAACTGTAGTTGATGACTTACAAAAAGTTCAGGCAACACTTTTACTTGCTGTTCCTTTGTTGTATGATAAAATGTTTAAGCGAATTATGAAAGGAATAAAAGAAGACAAAGTAAAATCGGTTATTGTGCCGCCTCTTGTAAAGTTTACTAATTTATTTACAAGCGCAGGTTTTAAAGAAGTAAAGAAAAAAATATTTCACGAACTACATGCAAAATTTGGCGGTTCTATTCGCTTATTTATTGCAGGCGGTGCAGCCCCGGATCCAATGGTGGCAAAAGGTTTGAGAGAATTTGGTTTTAACTTTGTTCAAGGTTATGGATTGACAGAAACTTCTCCAATTCTTGCGTTAAACCGTTTAGATGCGTTTAAAGATAACGCTGCTGGTCTTCTTCTGCCTGGTGTTGAAATAAAAATTAATAAACCAGACGAGTTTGGAAGCGGTGAAATTTGGGCAAAGGGACCAAGTGTTATGCTTGGCTATTACAAAAATGAAAAAGCTACTAACGATACGTTTGAAGATGGCTGGTTTAAGACAGGCGATATCGGATTTTTTGATGAAGACGGTTTCTTGCATATCAACGGAAGAAAGAAAAATGTTATTATAAGCAAGAGTGGCAAAAATGTTTTTCCGGAAGAGATTGAAGATATTCTTGTTCGCAGCCCGTTTGTGCTTGAGTGTTTGATCTTTGGTGAAGACGACTCAAAACAAGGCGAAATAATTTCTGCTCAAATTGTTGTTGATGCCGAAGCTTTTATCGAGCTTTCCGAAACTCAAAAAGTGAAAATTACCGAAGAGTTAATTCATAAAAAGATTTCGGAAGAAATTGATAAAACTAACAAAGAGCTTTCTGCCTACAAACAGATTAAGAAGTTTTACATAAGAGAAAATGAATTTGAAAAAACAACTACTCAAAAGATTAAGCGTTACCTTGTAAATAACCCGAATTGAATTTTTAAAGAGAAAAAATGCACATAAATAAATCTTTTGAGGAATTTATAAAAGGAATTCCTAAGGCTGAACTTCATCTTCATATTGAAGGCACTTTAGAACCAAAGTTAATGCTTGAACTTGCTAAAAGAAACAAAGTCAAATTGAAATACGATTCTGTTGATGAATTACATAAAGCCTATAGCTTTAAGAACCTTCAAGAATTTTTAGATATTTATTACGCTGGCGCAACTGTTTTAATTACAGAACAAGATTTTTATGATATGACTTGGGCTTATCTTGCTAAAGCTCATTTGCAAAACGTAATTCATGCAGAAATCTTTTTCGATCCTCAAACACACACAAACCGTGGAATATCTTTCGATACAGTTATTAATGGAATTCATAAAGCACTTGAAGATGCAAAGACAAAATTTGGCTTGACGGCAAAATTAATCCCGTGTCTCTTGCGTGATCTCGATGTTGAATCTGCAGTGCAAACTCTCAATCAAGTTTGTAGTTACAAAAATTGGATTGCAGCAATTGGGCTTGATTCCGCCGAAGTTGGAAATCCGCCATCAAAGTTCAAAGAGGTTTTTAATACAGCTCGTCAAAATGGGTTTTTAACTGTAGCTCACGCCGGTGAAGAAGGCCCGGCAGAATATGTTTGGGAAGCAATTAATCTTCTTAAAGTCTCACGCATAGATCATGGCAATAATTCTCTCGATGATGAAAAACTTGTAGATTACTTAAGTGAGCAGAAAATTCCTTTAACTTTTTGTCCGCTGTCTAACCTTAAGCTGAAAGTAGTAACCGATCTTAAAAAGCACCCGCTTAAAACAATGCTTGAAAAAGGTCTGATGGTTACAATCAATTCTGATGACCCGGCTTATTTTGGTGGTTATGTAAATGAAAACTATTTATCAATTGCCGAATCTATTGGGCTATTACATGATGAAGTTTGTGTCTTAGCAAAAAATTCTTTTAATGCTTCTTTTCTAACCGAACAGGAAAAACAATTTTATATCAATAAAGTTGAAGAGTACAACAAGAATTTTAATGAGTAATTTATGAGCAAAATCTTGAAGATTAACTGTGTAGAAATATACAAAGCCGACATTCCATTTCACGAGCCTTTTAGAATTGCGATTATGGAAATTACTGCCGCGCAAAGTGTATTTGTAAAAATATTTACAGACGAAGGCATTTATGGAATGGGCGAGGCTAATCCTTATTGGGGAATTGCAGGTGAAACACAATCAATAAATCTTGCCGCCGCAGTTGATCTTGCAAAAATTATTCTTGGCAAAGATGCTCTTAATATTGAAGAACGCAATAGAGAAATGAACAAGTATCTGGTTTTTAATAGTACAATTAGAAGCGCATTTGATATGGCTCTTTATGATATTATGGGAAAAGCCGCCGGGCTTCCTTTATATTCTTTACTTGGCGGAGGCAAGAGAAGTTTTTGGACTGATAATACCATAAGTATTGGTGAGCCGGCGTATGTTGCAAAGAAGGCTCTTGATTATAAGAATCAAGGTTTCCTGGCAATTAAGGTTAAGTTAGGCACTACTAAAGAGTTAGATGTTGAAAGAATACAAGCAATTAGAAATGCTATTGGAGATTCTCTTCCTATTAGAATTGATGCTAACCAAGGATGGGATTTTCACACTGCGCTTAACACTCTTAAGGCGTTAGAAAAATATAATATTGAATATTGTGAACAGCCAATTGCACATTGGGATTATGAGAATATGAAAAATCTTAGACAAGGCACATCCATTGCAATTATGGCAGATGAATCTTTGTTCGATCATCACGATGCTTATAAACTTGCTGTTGGCGGATGCTGTGATTACTTCAACATCAAACTTGCTAAATCCGGTGGAATACATAACGCACTCAAAATTAATGCCGTTGCTGAAGCTGCCGGTATTAAATGTATGCTTGGCTGTATGACAGAAACACGGCTCGGTCTTTCTGCTGCTTCGCATGTTATTTCTGCAAGACCTAATATTAAATATGCAGATCTTGATGGATATCTGTTTATGAAAGAAGACCCGATAATTGGCGGTGCGCAGTATAATGTTGGCGAGATTACAATTACAGATACACCAGGACACGGCGCGGATGTTGACCCGGCGTTCTTAAAATTATGCAAAGTAACTTTAGTTAATTAGAATCAATGAGCCTACTCTAAAAAGCCACAAATTGAGTTTTTGCACTTTGAATTTGGCAATAATCAAAGCATTTTTTCATCCGAAATACCTTTTTATAGTAGGCTCATCAATGAATTGATTTATTGCGTAAGTCACATTATTACATTTAACTATCTGCAATTAATTATTGCCAGTTTTTTCTTTATTATTCAAATACGTTTCAGCATCTTCTAAAGTTGGGACATAGAAAACTTGGTATTGCTCAAGCCGTAATGTGTTGTTAGCAAATTGTATTAAACCGGCTTTTGATGCACCTACTACTCTAACTATTTTGTTTACTCCATTTTGAATAAGAAGAATAATGATTTCTTTTAACACAGTGCCGGCAGAGTCATCGGCGCGTATAAACTTTGAAAGATCGTTAATTACATCGAAGCCCGGCATAAGTGAATGTAGAGAATTTTCGATATTCATTTTGGCTTCAATTGAATCATTCAAAGTAAGTGTTCCCAAAATTGTAATATAGAGTCTGTTTTTAGATACAGGTGCTTTTACTTTTACCATAATTTTCTCCCGCAAACTAAAAGTTACTTGATGTGTGAATAAGTAATTTTTTCGTTCTCTATTTTGAATGTAACTTTCGATAAAATTTCTTTTACCTCAAATACTTTGTCCTTTATCTTAATTACTGTACCAGGATAAACCTTATTTCTTATAATCACAATTGGGTTCGAAACATTATAATATGCGGCTTCAATTTCTTTCAATTCATTTTTTATTTTAATTGTAGAAGCTGTACACTTTGCCCAAATTTCTTTGTAATTCATCAACTGCATTTTCTTTGCATTATTATCTGGTTTATGAGCAATGTATGATATTTGTTTTTTTAGTTCTTCTATCTGCCTTTGTACTTCAGTTTCTTCAACAAGTTTTTTTAAATACTTCTCTTTGTGTTTTAATACTACTCCCACCTCTAATTCAGTTGTAATGTTATAATCGTTACCAACCACAGGAGCGGTTATTTTATTTGTTGCAGTAATTTTACCGCCAATAATTACACCATTGTTTCTAACAAGAGTAACTTCATTATCGCATTCAATAATAGAATTTCGGATTTCAAAAGAAGCGTAAACCGATCCGTTGCATCTAACAACTTGATTAGAAATGTAACCCGAGTGTAGTTCTTTGCCAACAGTTATTACAGTTTTTCCATCTCCATTTATTCCTTCTTTAACTTTTAGTACTCCGCCGCAGATAACTACGGCGTGTTCAATTCCGCCTTTAACATCAATGTTATAAGGTGTTTCTACAGAAAAGCCGGATTTAATATTCTGCTTAATTTCTACTGAGCTTTTTACATGAAGATTTCCGGTTGAATAATCTACCGATTCTGGCACAACAAATAATTTTTGTACTTCGAGATGATGAGTTTTCTCATCGTAAAAAATTATTCCATCAATAGATGCTCGAATCAAAGTGTTTTCATTAGAGTCGCGGTATGTTCCTTGCCCAGGCGTAAATGGAAAGTCTTTCCCAAAAACACCTGGCGAAACGTTTCCGAAAACATCTGTACCGGGCGAACCAACAGTAGCGATATTCTTTTTTGCAATTGGGGCATCTTTTTCCACACTTTCTACCATGTTTACTTCTTTATAATCTATATGTCCGTCTGCATGCTCTTGCGGCTTTAGAGATTTATTATTGGAAAAATACAATTCAATGCTGGCATCGCTGCCCGGCTGAGGGTACTCACCTTGAGCTACTAAAACTCTATCATCATTGATTTTTCCTTCAACTATTTCTTCCAAAACATTAAACATTATTCCATATCTTACACCTGAAGTGTTTAAAATATCCTTCAAGTATTCAAGAGACAAAGGAACAGCTCCTTCTGCCTGAACGCTTTTAAGAGCCAAAAACACCTTCATTTTCTTATCAACTACTTCAACTTTGGCGGTTTTGAAAACACCTTTGTGATTTATTTCAGTCATAATATTTTTTTACTTACTGATTAACTTTTTTACTTTAGTACGTAAGAGAGTTTTTTATCATTCCCAAATCTCTTATCTGGAATCTGAGATAGATTAAATGCTTGATTCCAGCCTATATCATGCGGGCAAGGCAAATAGTAAGTAGAACTTAGTTCTTACAGCAGTGTTAGAACAGCTTTCTGCGTAACGAGACTTATTTAATAATTATTGTTCTCTCTTTCTTATAATCGAAAATTTTAGATGAATTTATAGTTAAAATGTCAAAACCGTGCCAAATTATCTTTTTCGTTGCTTAACGGAGCTTATTCCCTTAAATTTGATACCGAAATGGAGAAATACTTCTTTACAAAAATGAGCGGCGCTGGAAACGATTTTATTCTCTTCGATTCCAAACTAAACCCAGAACTAAATTTTTCGAATGAGAAGATTACTCAATTTTGCAGTAGAAGAACCGGAATTGGCGCCGATGGTATTTTGTTAATAGAGGATGCTGCCGGTTACGATTTTGGAATGAAATATTTTAATTCTGATGGTACTTCTGGTTCTTTATGCGCTAACGGCGCAAGATGTTCTTTGCAATATGCCAAGCTAAAAGGATTGCTGAAATCTTCTAAAGCAAAATTTGTATTTAACAACATAGCATACACGGGCGAAATTTTTACTGACGGAAATGTTAAGTTTGATTTACTTCCTCCTTCGGAAATTAAGATTAACTTCAAGATAAAAACTGCTGGTCAGTTAGTTAATGCATGCTATGCAAATACAGGTTCACCGCACATAGTAATAAGAATTGAAGATGTACTTAAAAATTCGTTGGATCTTTCTTCTTCTTACAAGAAAATCGAAGAGTTTCCGGTTTATGATATAGGCAAGGAAATCAGATATCATCCCGATTTTGCTCCTGAAGGTACAAACGTAAATTTTGTTCAAGTTGAGAATGGGAAAATAAAAATTAGAACTTATGAGCGTGGCGTAGAAGACGAAACTTTTTCTTGCGGAACCGGAGCAGTTGCATCTGCTGTTTTAATGTTATACAACAAATTAGTAAACAAGCCTGTTGAAATACTTGCAAAAAGTGGAGATCAGCTTTTTGTTGATTTTATATTTGACGGACAAAAATTTACAGATGTCTCTCTAACCGGTCCGGCAAAAGTAGTTTTTAATGGTGAGATAACAACATAAGAGGAAATAAATGAGCAGAGTAGTTTTTTCAATCAAATACAGCATTCAACCAGAACGCAGACTAGATTATTTAGATGTTGTACGCGAACTAAAAAACTTGGTTAAGGCAGAAGGTTTGGAAAGTTATTCGGTGTTTGAGCAAAAGAACAAAGCAAACAATT
>WPAE01000084.1 GCA_009773205.1 Ignavibacteria bacterium | reverse complement strand
CGGTTAATAATATTTTCCCGGAAGAATCTTTTGTTGTTATCTGCGGTGAAAAAGAAAATGTTGCCAAACAATTGAAAGATGAGCTTGGCGTTGATGCTGCTGAATTGACAAACGAAGGAAAGATTATTTAGTAGTGCTGCCTCTTATAATTACGCATTGATTTTTCTTAAAAAAGAAAAGCCCCAGTGTTTTTTGCGGGGCTTTTTTAACTTGTCGCTTGAACCTTGTCCCTTGCCGCTACTTGGTTAAGATCATTTTCTTTGTCTGGGCATATCCTCTTGTGCTTATAGAATAGATATAGACGCCGCTAGGTAATGAAGACGCATCAAAATTTATTTTATACTTACCTGCCACCTTGTGTTCGTTTACTAAAGTTGATATTTCTTTTCCAACTATATCATAGACTTTAATAGTAACAAAACCATCAGCTGGCAATTGATAATTTATCGTAGTTGTAGGATTAAATGGGTTGGGGTAATTCGAAACGCTATACTCTTTAGGTGTTTCCTCAACAATTTCTTTCTGAAACAATTCATGACTATCTAAGTTTGATGGCTGTCTCTTCCATGTTGGTTCGACCCGTTCTGTAACTTCAGCACTAAAGTTTGAATAGTTATTATTAATATCGACAGCTTTTATTTTATAACGGGCATGAACGTTACCTGCATTCGGTGCATAAAAAACCTCGGTATCAATAAAATAATTATTTGCTGTGGTGCCAATTTGTTCCCATCCTCGCCATTCGGCCTCTTCATCAATATATCGCCAAACTTCATAATGGCTTAAGTCTGCTTCAGTGTTCGCAGACCAATCTAAACGCACGTTCCCATATTGTCCATAATTACTACTCATACTGGGAGTTTGTGGTGTTGATGGAGCATAACTATCCACAACACTGAATGAGAATGGGGAGCGGTAAACCATGTAAATAGTCCCTGGATAAAAAATGCTTTCAACTGAAGCTTTGCCTTCAATTTCATATGTGCCCGCTTTCGAAACCCACCAGCCCCCAGACTCGCCTTCTTGCCAGGCGCTCCAACTGCCGTAGGGAGACTTGATTCTTGCCCAGAAACGATATACATAAAGATAAGTAGCATGAGCCGATGAGTAAGCTATCGGTCCGGTTCCACTTTGCCCAATATAGTCAACGTGATTAGAAGTTGGTTCGGTAAACCAGATGTTCTGACCAAAAGAATAAGATGATAATAAAACAAATAGTAACAAAATCCTTTTCATAATATTTCTCCATATTTAATATTATTTTTCTGCGGATTTGTTATTTTTCAAGTGTAAACTAACGAGCCAAACAGCTTGCAAGGCAGTGGTACAGTGTTATTGGTAATCGTTTGTTAACTAATTGCCCCTGCGCCGCAATCGCAGGGTTTTTTTTTGTTAGCTGCTGCAGACTTCTTGTTAATTTAAAAATTTATTTAAATGTTTATTCCTATTAGTATTTGATGACTATTGATTAATTCGTTATCGTACTTAAATATATATCGTACATCTAAATACAAATTTGCAGTAAAATGAAAAATTGCCCCGGCACCAAGTGTAACTGAATATGATCCATTTGGTAATACTACGATGTTTTTGTAAACATTGGGTATATCATTTATAGAATCAAATTCATTAATAATTTTCTCAGAAGTTCTATATTGAAATGGATCAATTAGATTATATGAAATGTCAATGCCAGCATAGTAATTCAAAGGACTGCTTCTATACAGGTATAGCGAACCTATCGATATTGGAAAAACATCATATTGGGTTTTCATTACATCATAATATACCGTATTATATTTTTTATAATCTTGTATTTGGATATATTTGAAAGAAAAAACCCGATATGAATCCTTAACAACAGTACGATAGTAACCAATATTAATTTTGGCAAAGATATTCTTGGTTAAAAATACTTTTCCTTCAATAAGGAATGCATTACTTACAAACATATTTTTATTAACATTAACGCCACAATAAATACCATATGAAGTTGAAGTAATGGTGGTGTCTTCATTATGGGTTTGTGCAAAAAAAGAGCAAGTAAGTAATAAATAACAAATTATGAATTTCATCTTTCTATTCCATTTAGATGAATAAACTTTTCAAATAGTGTATTCTTTTTGAGTATATCCGAAGATTGATCCGATTTAAAATGGAGTTTTGATGCAAAAGGTAAATGATTACCAATTTCTTCATTATTTACTTTAATATAGTTGGCAAGCATTTGAGCCTTGTTATTTTGATTATCAGCAACGCTCCCAATATGTCCCCAATGAGGCGCATAATAAATATAATTTCTAGTTGTATTGTCTTTTCTAACTATATTTAACTCTGCAACAGTGTTAAATAAAGCAATATCTGTTGCAAATGAATTGACAAATCTAACTCTTAAAAATATCTTAAGACTATCGTTCAATTCTTTTTCGTCAAAACAGTACATGCCCGCCTTAGGATATACAGGTGCCAATTTTTGTTCATTAAAATTATTTGTTTTAGCTAGACCAGTTTCCCCAGATTGTTTCGCATTTGATTCTAAGTCGGTCTGAATGAAATAACCATCATGTATGTAATAATACAAGATGACTGTATATAGACCACTTTCAAACAGCCAAGATTCTTTTACAGCATATACTTTTTGTCCATCAGTTCTATAAACAGTATCAATAACCGACCACTGAAAACGTACACCACTTGTTTCCTCATAATATTGTCTAATATCTCCAACATGCAAAGACATATAGGGAACTACTTCTTCGGTTTTTACAGGCTCTGTAGTATTTTCACAAGAGTAGATAGTTAATAGAAGAGTACATAATACGATGGTCTTCAAAAGGGGTTTCATATCTCACCAAAGTATATTAAGTAAAATATATTTTAACTATTTGTAAATAGCATTTTATTTTTTGATAGTCAAGTCCTTTTTTCTTTTCCCTCATTATGTGTAATAGCACAATAGAAATGTCATAGATAGGACACAATAGAAATGTCAGTAAAATGTAGTTTACGGATCTCAAAAAAAAGGGGATCTGTCAAATGGAAGGATTACTGACAATGAGTATTAAAGAAGTGGGTCGTCTCAAGGCAATAAGCCAGTTAGAGGAGAAAAAAATAACAGTAGAAGAATGCTCAGAATTACTGGGAATGAGTACGAGACAAACCTATAGGATCTTAAAAAAAATCAAGGAAGAAGGCAGCAGAGGAATCATCCACAAGCCTGCCTGCGGTACATAGGCGTCAACTTAATTTTAAGAAATACTGATGATAATTGATTCTATCAGAGCGAGATTCATAAAGGGAATTTAGAATCATTTGTTTTTCTATTAACTCCATATCGGACTTACTGCTGCAAGTAAGTTTGTAACAATGATAACCTAGCACAAACAGAACAATATTATTGACAACATACTGAGTGAATTTCATTAAACTAAGTCCCCGCTTTTGTGTAACCCCAGATTTCTTAAACGCCACTTCCGAAAGGTGATTATATAGATCAACTTGAAAGAAAATTATAAACATCAGCATGCAATAAATATATGATTCTAACCGGTATTGATTCGTATCTTGTTGAATATCTGTAATCTTCATACAACTTTTCCAACTCTTAAATATAATTTCAATACGCCAACGTATCCTATAAAGCAGTTCAACATCTTGTATACTAATTTTATCAGCAGGAACATCAGTTACGAAAAAATGAAATCCCATAAAGAATGATTGCTCTTTAGTTAAATTAGTTTTCTTTTGTTTCTTGGCTTTCCTCCTTCGTGCAACTGCTATAGTCTCCTCAACCGGAAAAGCAATTAATCGCACAGGCGTTTTTTCATCTTTACTAATAAGAATATCTGTATCGATAATTCCTCGCCTCCTCAACATCTTGGCTAAGTCTATCGGCGTTTCCTCCTTAACAGAGAATAATGATACTTTCATTCGGAGCCGACTAATAAAACTGATCCCTTCTTTTAACAATAACTTAAATACTTTGCTGCTGAAATATCCTAAATCTCTGATGACTAAATCACCCGGGCGTGCGTATTGTGTTATTGTAGCTGCGTACTGCTGATCATTGGTCCGATAACTACCTATAATAAATCTGATGAATTGTTGTGTAACAATATTATAGGTCGCTTGGATTTTCATTATCGCTTTTGTTTTTCCAATGCGTTTGTTTGTTCGATCCCAATATTTATTACCTGGATAGACTCTTGCCATTGATTCATCGAGTTGTATATGTGTGCCATCTTCTATAAAAACATTTTGAAATTGTTTGAGTTTTTCACTCTTAGAGATATCCCAATCTTTGACCGCCCTTTGTGAAAATACAACTTCGAACACCTTTCGTAAAAATTGAACTTGCTCACAACTCATTCTTTTCCATAACGCTTGTTTCGTAATCGTTGTATGAACCAATAAACCTATTTTTTCTGCCCAATTTTTGAATGAATTTTGTTCCTTCCCAAATGCCATTAAAAAAAATCCTTTTATCAGTTCTGCCGGTAAAATTTTTCTTGGCTTTCGTTTGCAATAATTACTTTCTCTTGATAGTTTATCTATTGGAATCTCTGATATTTTTTTATCAATAAATGATTCATTGTCTCTTCGGTTGCTGTTTGCTTTCATTGAATAGTCCTTTTTTTGTATGATAACTTAAAATCACTATTCTCTTAGCAAATGGCAACCTTTTCTTAAGTTGACGCCTATGTGCCTGCGGTAGGCGGGAGAAAGTCGAATCGTGGTTACAACGAAACCGTTAAAAACATTACAAACGATGACATAAAATACTTTTACCAAAACCGGTTTGGCACAAACGATGTTAAGTTTTTTATTGTTGG
>WPAE01000292.1 GCA_009773205.1 Ignavibacteria bacterium | reverse complement strand
AGTTAGCCTGGACCCCCAGCCAAAGTGAATCTAACTTGCCTGGACCCCCAGCCAAAGTGAATCTAACTTGCCTGGACCCCCAGCCAAAGTGAATCTAACTTGCCTGGACCCCCAGCCAAAGTGAATCTAGTTTCCCTGGACCCCCAGCCAAAGTGAATCTAACTTGCCTGGACCCCCTGCCAAAGTGAATCTAACTTGCCTGGACCCCCAGCCAAAGTGAATCTAACTGGCCTGGACCCCCAGCCAAAGTGAATCTAACTTGCCTGGACCCCCAGCCAATGTGATTCTATTTTGCCTGGACCCCCAGCCAGAACGAATATTTTAAATATACCTTTAATTTACTATTTTCTCTTCATTTTCTTCTCTTTCCCTCTTTCTTTTCTTTTCTTTTTCCTTCCTTTTCCTTTTTTTCTCTTTCTCCCTTTCTCTTTTCCCTTTCTTCCCCTCTTTTTCCGTTTTCCCCCTCGGACCCCCAGCCGCGATTTTCCAAGGGGGGGGGAATTTTCCGACCCCAATCCCCCCCGTGTCAATGTATGGGGTCAACCCCTAGGACTCCTGTGCCCCCTTATACTTTTTTCAAATTTTTCCATTGAAAAAAATTGAATCAGCAACTAGAGATGCACGTCTTAGATATTTGTATGTTAGATATCAATATCTAACTCGGTTAGATTTGCATGTTAAATAAATATCTAACAAATCATGCATCTTTTATATAGATACGTGTTAGATACGGTTTTGTTAGATATCGATACCTAACTTGGTTAGATATGTTAGTTAAATAAGTATCTACAAATCGTGCATCTCTACCCACAAGCCCTTGGCGGCTCAGGGGTTTTCCCCGTTGTGCAAACCTATCAATTTATCGATTACTTGACATTTGAAATGCACAATGCTTATTATGTCTGAAACGGAATAACTCGAATATTCTTCATGCGGATTTCTTCACCATATATATATTCAAACTTAGAGAATTTCAAGAATAAATGCGCTGATTCGCTTCGGAAAGTCATTTTACTATTTGTTTGCTTCTTACAAATAATTGAGCTTATTTTTCAAAAACGTTAGCAATTCAGTGCAAAACCGTTATTCTCTTTACAGGTTTGTAACATTTAACGCACTATTACAGGTTATTGCTAATTTTTTATATATAGATAACCAATGTTTTTTAACTTCTCTGCTAAATATTTTCACGGCCTAAATAGCGCTAATAGAGTTACGCGTTCCATATGTGGGGCCCTCCAAGGGGGTCCGATGGAGGGGCGGGGTCCGCCGGGTTCAAAAGTGGTAGTGTAAATTCGCATCAAACGCGGTTTTCTATTTTCGCCCTTGTGTGTTTTGGGTCGGCGGAGGAGGGGGTCTCCGCCGCCAGAGATGTTGAGCGGGTCCAGGGGGGGCAATCTCCTCGTGCCCACCTAAACATTATATCCAACAGATATGACGCGCTATTTTTGCCCAAATGCTTAAATAACCCGTTGACCACGCTGAATCAATATCTGCTATTATATTATTCTGTACCGATTTTGTTAAGGGAATTATAATTGTTATTCATTAAGGGAAATTATTCGCTCTCTTTTCTTAGAAACCATCATTTTAATTGAAATCTAAATAGTAGGCATTAATTGAGCGTTAAAATAAGTAAGTTGAAAAGGAAAACAACTGAACTAAAATATTGAACTCATTATATTATTGAAAGTTAATTGCTTCATACTTTTAATCAATATAATGGCTGTAAACTGTCCTTGAAATTATCATTTATAACTGATCATTTATAGCTGATTAATGAGCTCAATTACTATTTTAGGACATAACCTACATGATTACTCTTGGCCTCATAGGCTCATCTACCGCTATCCTACACATATCCTGAACACTAGACTAGAGATTGCAATAAGGGAAATAGTACGGGTTTTGTTTCGGTGGGCATCCCCTTGTGTAATGCTTTCTAGCACACCAGTATGTCATTTGGCTTGGGGCCTCCCCCCCCCTCCGATGTAATAGTTTCAGATTTCTACTTATGAAAGCCATTGGAAAAAGGAGCCTCGAGTCCATACCAAAAACGACATGATTTATTTACCAGAAAAATTCGGATGGAGTTGCGATAAAATTTTCAAAAAGTAAATCAGTCAACCTTCTTTAAATTATATGGAAAATCGCCTTTTCGTCAGAATTGTGAACTTTAACATCAATTTGGAATGCCTTTTTATAGCTTTACATAAATGTCGTAATATTGAGGTTCAAAGTTAATAGAAAATCGGAGAAACTCACAAAATCAATT
>WPAE01000291.1 GCA_009773205.1 Ignavibacteria bacterium | reverse complement strand
GGGCTTGATTTTTTAAGGTCTTGATTGAATGCAGAAATTAGCAACAACCTCAAATGGAAATGGCCTGAAATTGACCAATCAAATAAATTTGCTGAAATCATATGGTTAATGCGAGATGGTCTAGCGTTTTATTCTAAAATATAGTGAGTCATTCTGCTGAGCTGAGGAGATGCAGCGACTGGTCCTCCTCAGCCCCCTGACATAGGATATTTTTTAAAACAGCGCTATTCTGATATTTTGGAATGGTTTTTTACTCATATTTCCTTGAGGATTTTTCAGTTGACGGATAGGACAAATGTTTGGGATTTCTTTTTTGAGAGGGCGTTGGAATATAATTTTTCTGCTGTTGAGAGCAATTTTCAAAAGTTGAGATGAAATTAATGAAATTTTCAAAGTCTATTTAGAATTCGAGAGAAAATTTTTAACGATGAATGTTCTTAACCGAGAACCAAACTCTCTACTTGAATTCTTCTCTTTTAGTTAAAAAGAACTCTTGTATTTTTTAATATAATTTTGAATCTACATGATTTCCATCAAAAATCTGAATTAAGCTTTTTATATAGAGATATTTCTTCCATTTTGGTTGTTTTCGATAGAAAATCAAAAATCCTATAAACTCTAGTATAAATGTTTTAACTTGAACTTATTTAAATATACCATTAGACATTATTTGGACATTGGGATTTAGAAATATTGTGAAAAGATTACCTAAATATGATAAAAGCGAGTTATCTATTTTTTCTTATACAAATATTTGAGTAGAATGGGCATCTGTAGCGAAATATTTCAAAACCTAGCAACTCACATGAGACGAGATCACTACTCCAACCATGGCTCCATTCGCGAGAGGAGGGTTGCTAGGTTTTGAATTATCACGCTACATCTCGCTCATATAGGGACATCTAGCGAAATATTTCAAAACCTAGCAACTCAGATGAGACGAGATCAGTACTCCAACCATGGCTCCATTCGCGAGAGGTGGGTTGCTAGGTTTTGAATTATCACGCTACATCTCTCTCATATAGGGACACTCTCTCATATAGGGACATGTAGCGAAATATTTCAAAACCTAGCAACTCACATGAGACGAGATCAGTACTCCAACCATGGCTCCATTCGCGAGAGGTGGGTTGCAAGGTTTTGAATTATCACGCTACATCTCTCTCATATAGGGACACTCTCTCATATAGGGACATGTAGCGAAATATTTCAAA
>WPAE01000290.1 GCA_009773205.1 Ignavibacteria bacterium | reverse complement strand
TTGTTTACTTTAGTTAACCTGGTTTGAATAAAAATTCAATAATACTTTTGTATAAATATTCACAGAAATTGATTATTCAAACCGACCCCATTGCTGCGGAAATGGATGGATATAGGCCACTATCGGGGCGCTCGATGCGGCTCATGGATCACTATCAGAATCCACGCGTAGCTTCGAGAAATTCCATTGTTTACTTTAGTTAACCTGGTTTGAAGAAAAATTCAATAATAGTTTTGTATAAATATTCACAGAAATTGATTATTCATACCGACCCCATTGCTGAGGGAATGGAAGGATTTAGGCCACTATAGGGGCGCTCGATGCGGCTCATTGAGCCCTATCAGAATCTATGCGTAGCTTCGAGAAATTCCATTGTTTACTTTAGTTAATAGGTTTGAAGAAAAATTCAATAATAGTTTTGTATAAATATTCACAGAAATTGATTCTTCAAACCGACCCAATTGCTGCGGGAATGGAAGAATTTAGGCCACTATAGGGGCCCTCGATGCGGCTCATTGAGCTCTATCAGAATCTATGCGTACCTTCGAGAAATTCCATTGTTTACTATAGTTACCCTGGTTTGAAGAAAAATTCAATAAAAGTTTTGTATAAATATTCACAGAAATTGATTCTTCAAAACGACCCCATTGCTGCGGGAATGGATGGATTTAGGCCACTATAGTGGCATTCGATGCGGCTCATCGAGCTCTATCAGAATCTATGGGTAGCTTCGAGAAATTCCATTGTTTACTATAGTTACCCTGGTTTGAAGAAAAATTCAATAATAGTTTTTTATAAATATTCACAGAAATTGATTCTTCAAACCGACCCCATTGCTGCGGGAATGGAAGGATTTAGGCCACTATAGGGGCATTCGATGCGGCTTATCGAGCTCTATCAGAATCTATGCGTAGCTTCGAGAAATTCCATTGTTAACTATAGTTACCCTGGTTTGAAGAAAAATTAAATAACAGTTTTGTATAAATATTCACAGAAATTGATTCTTCAAAATGACCCCATTGCACTGGGTATGGATGGATTTAGGCCAATATAGGGGTATTCGATGCGGCTCATCGAGCGCTATCAGAATATCTGCGTGGCTTCGAGAAATTCCTTTGTTTACTTTAGTTAACCTGGTTTGAATAAAAATTCAATAATACTTTTGTATAAATATTCACAGAAATTGATTATTCAAACCGACCCCATTGCTGCGG
>WPAE01000289.1 GCA_009773205.1 Ignavibacteria bacterium | reverse complement strand
CTGCTTTCTTCGTCAAAATAACCCAGAATATAATTCATGAACTCTACTTGCCAAATTCCAGTATCCACCTCCTTTATTCCAACTGGCTGATTTGCAAAAGCCTTGCTTAAGTGTATTTTTACTTTTTTAAAGCAAATTCTTCCGCAGTTACTTATAAGGATTGTTTTGTCACTGGCTGGATATAGAATATCTGGCAATCCATGATATATTCGTAAAGATTTCTTATAAACTTCATTCGGGAATTTCATCGCTAAAGCTTGGTGAGGCCTTTCGCAATTAAACTGCAATTTAAATTTATCAAATGTTTCTTGCTGTTGTAACAGATTTGAACGTGCCGGATTTGTCGCTTCTAATTTTAGCGTACGATGCATCCTCTCGTGGCGTCCATTTTGTTGGGGGTTGCCCGGCTCAATTCTCTCTAATTTAATTCCCAATCTTATCCACCAAATTGAAAGTTTGGTTAAATTCCATAGGGAATTGCCGCTTGCAAAAGGAATGCCGTTATCGCTTCTGATAGCATCAGGGAGTCCATATTCTTTAAAAGCTGCTTCAAATACAGGGAAGCAAGGTTTTTCCTCAGTACTGCTGAGAGCTTCGCAGCTAATTAAAAAACGACTTACAAAATCAGAAAGTGTAAGAGGATAACAGTAATTTTTGTTACCCATTCTAAATTGGCCTTTGAAATCAACGCACCATAAATTATTGGGCTGCTCAGGATTGGAAAGATAGCTAGCTATAGCTTGAAACCTATTTCTTTTTCTTCTTTTCTTTACGAGATCGTGGCGATCTAAAATAGTATGTACGGTGCTGGTAGCTGGAATTTTTATTGTTGGATATTTATTGGATATGATTTCTCTGATTTTCGGGGCACCCCAGGTTGGTCTTTCTTTTTTTAAGCGGACAATAAGGTTTTCGATTTCAAAAGGGGTTTGGTTTGGATGTTTATGAGGGGATCTGCTTTGGTTATAGATACCTTTGTATCCATATTCTTGATAATTATCCCATATTTTGTAACCAGTAACTCTGGAAATACCAAATTCCCGACACAAACCCGACATTTTTTCTCCGGATAAAAGTCGTCCAATAAACTTTATTCTTTCGTCCATAACATGTGTTTCCTTCCAAGGCATATATTTCCTCCTTAGAGTTAATATGCCTTAAAGTGTAAACCATGTGCTCGGAATAAAGTGTAAAGGATGTGCCCGGAATATACCG
>WPAE01000012.1 GCA_009773205.1 Ignavibacteria bacterium | reverse complement strand
TTACATAAGTTATTTACTATAAATGACTTAATGCCTGCCCGTAGCAGGCGGGCTTGTCGGCCCGTATGGCAAATTTTCCTAATGGAAAATTTGGGTTAATTATTTTTGAGAATATTTTTCGATCTGAAGCTCTTACCGTTAATCAAAAAAGGATAGGAGTGGTGCAGCAGTTTATCCAAGCTTGCTAAATGCAAAAATGCCACTCGTTTTTAGATTTTTTGCTTGCGTGGTGAGGAATAATGTGAACCTACAGCTGGGGAATCTTGTGATCTTTTTTTTCCCTTTTTATGGGGAATAATCTGGTCGCCGACAGTTACTATACAAAAAGTATAGTTGAAGTCTTGATTATCTGTTTTTCTACTTCTTCCGGTATTGCATTAGGGTAAGTAGTTTGAACTATATAATGCGGAAGAGTAAGATTTGGAAACGAAGTTACACAAAAACACAAAAACCAGCTATCATTCACGCACATATTAACTTCTCTGCCTTTTGGATTCCGGTAAGTGTTGGATTACAAAAGCGGAACAAAAGAATGCACATTCGGGAATGAATTTAAGTTTATATTGCGCAACATGAGTTACTGAAATAAAACTAAGGATTAATTGTACTGCTCGGGATAATAATCATTTTAAGTGTTTTAATTTTTCCATAATCGGGCAGTTCAATTTGAGCGATATAAAAACCGCCAGGTATCAGCCAGCCATCGTTGTTACATAAATTCCAAGTTATTGTTTTAGCAGCAGAATTCTTTTCCAAAACTCTAACAAGCTGTCCGCTTAAGTTAAATATTCTAATAACAGCTTCTTGAGGCAAGTGAGTAAATGTTACAAACTTATCAGAGCTTCGAGTATCCATTTTGTTCAACCCGTAAAATGGATTTGGGAAGACATTAATGTTTGCAAATTGATTTATTTCTAATTGTGTCTCGTAAATTATTGATTTAGCGCTGAACCGGAACACGTCTGTTTCTTTTAATGGAAATACTGGAATGTAGCCCTTCTTTGTATAACCAAAACGCAGTCCGTTAAAGTGTGGAATATCTCCTTGAAAAAATAAGGGATAATTTTCAAAAACTAATTTACCCGTTGTTAAATTTACCAGCGTAAAATTGAAGTCAGTTCCTATCTTATTAAATGATACTTGATAATCGTAATTGCCAAGTTTAAAAGGATTAATAATTTGTGCAGAGAAAACATACTCATTTGAATTTCCGTAAACTTGAGCTGCGTTTATAAAGCTGCCAGCCAAACTGTTCTGGTTACCACCTTTCGATGCAGAATTAGGTAAAGCTTTACAACGAAATACATCAGATTCTATATAATAATAGTTATTCCCTTCCTTTCTTGTTGAGAAATAAGTAACTCCCAAGTAAATCTGAGACCAATTTATAAGAGGTTTTTTCGTAATAGAATCGAACGACATTATGAAAAATCTTTTTACACCGGAATTATTTGTATAGAATACTGTATTGTTTTCAAATTTTTCTAAGAGATTATCGTATTTAACAGGAGAAATCTTGTTGATGTTATCAGCTTTATCGCAAGACAATAACAACTTGGCAGATGCTTTATCGTAAGCGCTATCAGCAAATTGATAAACATTGTATCCTTGAAAAGAGTACTCGTAATATTCGTTTTCTATTTGCTTAATTCTTTCTATGTTCTCGCCCCAATCAAGAATAACTTGACTATCCAAATTAATTATGTCTAAATCAATTTTAGCGGGATTTGTATAGTATTTAAATTCATGAGAATAATTATTTATAGCCGAAGCGGCATCTTTCTTGAGTTGTACTATAGCATCTAAATGAGATTTTGATTTAACTGCGCCGGCAGCGCTTTCCATAAACACAACTTCTTGAGTATCGCCCGCAGCCACGTTAAATGGACCAATGCAAAGCATCATTCTTTTATCTGATAGTGCATTTTCAACACCGTCAAAGTAACCGGTCTTATTTACATAATCTCCTGAAAATGGAAACCTTGTAATACCGCCGCCTAATCTTTGTGGAATTTGCCAATCAAGTCCGGACTTTGATTTACCATTTAAGAAGTTATAAAGTTGTTCCGCCGTTTTATCTGTTCCCAATTGTGGATCACCCCAATCTAAATGTTTAAATATCCATCCAAATGCAGACATTTTTAAGTTTTTTTTACCGCCTATAATTCTATTCTTAAAAATAGCCTTATCATTTGGTAAACCATCTACCACTGGACCTTGAAGTAAGCTATAACCAAACGCCGGAGAATATTTCCCATATTGAAGATCATTATCTTTTCCACCAAAAGTATAAACCATATTCAATGTTGTATCGCATCCAGCTAAATCATCTGAGGCATCGCCAACATCTGGGTCTGCCCAAATTCCAAAACACATTTCTTTAATTTCATTTTTGCTTTTGTTAATTAGTACATATTTCTTGAATAAAGCGTCTCCACGGTAAGTTCCATCGTATTTATAACCCCAAACAGTAACTTGCATTTCTATACCTATAGGCAGCGAGCCGGTAAAATACTTTGTTTGAATTGAATCGAGATCATTAGCCACAAACCACAAAGTTTGATCAGCACCAATAATTCCGGGAATATCAATCCCGGGCTGATAGACGCCATCTTTATTAAGGTCTACAAATGGTGCACCATCTGAAGCTGGCCATTGCTTCCAATCTTTTTCATACTGTATGTAGATATCACTCACACTTTTGTTTTCATCCTTTGCTTCCATAGAAAGATCTGCTGTTCTGTAATCTCTTCTAACTCTAAAAACTCTTGCCATATCAGAATTTGGATCATCAGCTTTGCCATTGGGAAGAATTTTACCTGGTCTTAAACCTGAGCGATAAGATGAACCTCCCGCTGTAATTTTTCCGTTAACTTTACCACCCCAAATAAACCCGCCATAATGATTTGTATGAAGGTTTGAGCCTTTAGGAAATTCAAAGCCGGAATTTGAATTAAGTTGAACGTCAGCAATTCCATCGTTGTAAATGTAAGTGGATATTCTATTGATGTTAAATTTTGAATATACTTTACTTGCAGTCTGTGCGTTGGTGTGATAAGCAAAAGAAAAAATAATTAGAAAGAAACTTGTAAAAGTTCTAAAGTTGAAAGAATAATTTTCCCGCATGAAAGCCCCTCTGAAATAATTTATAAATGAAAATATGCAAAACAGTATTAATCTAAAAGGTATTTATTTTGCATTATCTTGCAAGAATCATCTTCTTTGTTATTGAAGTTGTTGGTGTAGTTAAGCGGTAAAAGTAAACGCCGGAAGCGAACAAAGAACTAAGAACGCCCGCCTTGCCTTGCGCTACAGGAGGCAGGAAGAGTGTAGAGTGAGTTCCAGCCGGTTTGAACTCATTAACAAGTGTTACAACTTCTCTTCCTAAAACATCGTAAACTTTAAGAGTTACGTGGCTTGCAGCTTGCAGCACGTAGCTAATAGCTGTACTTGGATTGAATGGATTTGGATAGTTCTGCATTAATTGAAATGTGCGATTTGTAATGCTATGCTTTTCAACATTAGTTGAAGAATCATATTTCTTAAAAATTTTGTAACCATAAGGTTGAACAGAAACCGAAAACGGTTGAGTATAAGAAACTCTTTGTTTAGTAAATACATCTTCATAAGTGCCATAACTATTTGTGTCTGAAATTACTGCATCATAATTATTACCGCTTAAATTGAACACCGCAAATATTTTATCACTTCCCTTTTTTCTAACAAAAGAAAAAAGCCGATCTTCGTTATTAGTTTTTACTCTCTTATAAAAATTTTCGCTGAAGCCATTCCACAGTGCGCTGTTTTCTTTTTTAAGTTTATTGAGAGTAGAGTAAACATTGTTAAGCGGACTTGTCTGCCAGATAATTCTATCTTTATCAAAAAAAGCTAAACGCTTGCTAAGCCCCGCTTCTTGCCCGCCGTAAACAAGCTGCATGCCGCCAACTGTTGCAGTAAGAGCAGCAAAAGTTTCTGAAAAATTTCCAAACAATTCTTTATCAGTCCCATACCAAGAGTTTTCATCATGGTTCGAGGTAAAATACAGACGATAATGTTGATCATAAGAAATATTTTCTGTGTGCATATAATGAGCAAAATCGTTTGCGTTATTAGAGCCGGAAGCAATTCGTTTTAATACACCGCTGCCAAAACCATACATTCCCCAAGCGTAAGACATATCGAAACCAAGGAACTGATAAGCATATTTATCATCTTCTGCAAGCATAAATAATTTTGGATTTATAGCTTTTAGTTTAGAGTTGGCTTCGCTCCAAAAATCACCAGGCATAAAACTTACAGCATCGCATCTAAATCCATCAACTCCAACTTCTTTTACCCAAAAGGACATAGCTCCAATCATGTAATCGCGAAGTCCGCGTTTAGAATAATCGAGCTGAATAACATCCGACCAGTTTGTTCCGGCGGGCGAAGTAAAATTGCCGCTAGTGTTTTTAACATACCATTCTGGATTAGTGGCAGTAAGTACATTATCCCAAGAAGTATGATTAGCCACCCAATCTATTATTACAAACATTCCTTTAGAATGAATTGCTTTAACAAGAGTTTTGAAATCTTCCAATGTGCCAAGCTCTGGATTAACAGCAAAATAATCTTTAACAGAGTAAGGACTGCCGAGCGAGCCAAGTTTATTTTTAGAACCAATAGGATTTACAGGCATAAACCAAATAATTCCAACTCCCATTTCTTTAAGTCTATCTAAATGATTTAATCTAAACTCGTTGAAAGTGCCGGATGCAGTGTAATTGCGCGTATTAACTTCGTAGAGATTTAAGTTGTAACTCCAGCTTTTATGATCTTGAGCAGAAACTAATATTGCAAAAACATTCAAAAAGGCTGAAACGCGCAGAATAGATTTCCATAGTTTACTAAACTTGTTATTGTCAAATAAGTTAATCATACTTTCTCTTTTTTTATCGTTTAGGTTCTCTTCAACTTATTTATAAGAAAAGTTAAAAGATTTTTTTTGGTATTTAATAAAACTTCACAACTTCTTTCGGCTTTTCTTCTGGGGATCAAAAAAAACATAATTCTATCTTCTTCCAGAGTATAAGCCGCCGGCTTTTGTAACTTTAATATCTTGCAGCTCCGGAGCTTTCATTCTAATCTCGAAACGGAAACCGTTGTAAGTACCTAACGGATTCCATGTAAAATTCATTTCCCAGCAATGCAAATCTCTGTAAACTGTAATTTGCGGCGCAGAAATTTTTTTCTCTTGAAAATCGTAACTGCCTCGCAAAGTAAACTTCCAATTTTTTGTTAGACTAAATCCAAGATCGGCGCTAAGGTTTGAGAAAACATCGGATTGCTTTGGATTCGGTTTTGAGTAATTGAAATTGTAGCTTAAACTCAGATTCCAAGGGATGGCTAAATCCGGCGCTTGAGAATCATCATACAGTGCAATAAAATCTTTTTTCTTGATTGCAACTAAGTCGTCATTTGCTTCCGGGTTTTTCTCTGTTTTCTGATCATCGGATTTCAAACGCTCGCCGCTGAGTGTACTCGAAATAGAGAAATTCAAGTTCGTTAATCTCAACAAACCTTTTCCGTTAGAAGCCAAATATTGGTTTACATAACGATAAGTTTCCTGCCCGTTTATTCCTTTTTCAACAATCTGATCGTAAAATGTATAAGAAGAGGAACCTGATAAATTCAACAAATCGCCAATTTGAGTTCTGTAGCTCAAACTTAAATCGCGAAGTTTCATACTATCGGCGGCAAAATTGTAACCAACGCTTGCATCAAAATTTAGCAATTGAATTTTCTTTTGCTCTTTAGTTGTATCGCCCGGAGTTTTTGCCATTTTAATCTCAAAAACATTTCCAGCAGAAAAATTGATACTCTGACTTCTTGTGTTTCCAGCTCCACCAAAAATTCCGCTTCTGAACTTATCATATCTAACAACATTTCCTTTTGCATCAGTAAAAGAATCCCAATAGCCCCAAACATCATCAGAAAAATCGGGCTCATAGTTGTAAGAAATGCTTGGCATTAAAGTATGGCGAAATGATTCAACACCCATAAGATTTGGGTTCATCAAACCGTAAATTTTTGTAGAAGCGGAAACTCCCATGCTAAATGTTCTTACAAAATTTAATTCCTTTATTGATCTTTCGATTACTGTATCTCTCGATTCACTTTTTCCGGTGGAGAGATATGTATAATCATACTTAGCCGGTTCCATCTTAATTCTTTTATTGTACCATTTCTCTTGATAGCTAAAATTTGGCGATACGTTTACATAACCAACTTTAGGAGAAAAATTTAGACTGAGATTATGCAAAGCTCCCAACTTAGAAGTTTTTACATTACCTTTTTTAGTATTTGAGTTCGAAAACTGTCCCGAATATGAAATACCAATAAGTTCATACCACTTTTGTTTAGCTTCAGAAGCTGAGTTTTCTTTTCTAAACGGATAGAAAATGTTTTGCGAATAACTCACATTAGGAAAAGCTTCATCAATATCTCCGTTATTCAAATATTGAGTTCTGCTGTAATTCATAGAGATGCTTGAGTTTTCCCAGCTTTTAGAAAAAGAAGCGGCGGAATAAATTTGTTGAGAAAGCAAAGTGTTGTAATCTATACTGTTGTTACTCAGATAGTTGCTTGAAACAAACTGCAGATTAGCGCTTAGCTGTGCTGTAGGATCAATAGATTGAAAATGATTCCAAGACAAACGCCAATCATTTTGCTCACTTCTTTTACTATCCGGATCATTAGCATCGCCGATAGAAATCTTAGAGTACCCAGCATCAAACGAGCCGTTGAAATTATATCTTTTTGCATAGCGAAAACGGCTTCTTGCGCCCCAGCCGCCTTTTGTATAATAATCTCCAGTCAATGCAGCATCAAAATAATCACTAATTGCCCAAAAGTATCCAAAGTTATGAAAGTACTGCCCGCGCCTTCCATCCTGCCCGTAACCTGGGACAATAATTCCGGAACGTCTTCCAGTTTCATTTGGAATAACAGCAAAAGGAATTGGAATTGGCAAGGGAACTCCGCCAATGTTCATAAAAATCCACTTAGCAATAATTTTATCTTTCTGCAAAACTTTCATTTGACTTGCGGTAAAGTGAGTATGCGGCGTGTCACTTTCGCAAGAAGTAAACATTCCGTCTTCAATAAAGAAAGTAGATTTGTCCACCTTCTTAACTTTTTCGCCTTCGTAGCGTTGGTCTTTCTCTTTATTCTTTGCTAAAGAAATAAATCCTTTTTGAGTTTTGAAATTATGCCGAATGTAACTTCCTTCAAAAGTTTCTCTGCCTTCAGTTAGACTTGGAGTTCCTTTAATTTTTACTTTCGCTGTATCGGATGTATCTTCGGCTCCAAATGCTTCAAGCTCATTTTTTTCGTAATCAATAAAAATTTTCGCGCTCTTAAGATCGGTTGATTTATACTTTAATTCACCAGATCCATACATAAACATCTTTTTCTTCTTCACTTGAAAGATGAGCGAGTCTGAAGCCGCCGCATTTATTACAGCATCAATATCGGTTTGCTTCTTTTGTTTTAATGAATCCGAAACCGCAACAGAATCTTTTTGCGCGGCTTTTAAGGAATCTGGACTAAAAATATTTACAGCACTTTCTTTCTGTTGAGAAAACAATGCTGATGTAAAAAAGAAAAAGATTACTGTTATGTTAATATTAAATTTTTTCATCTATTAAAATTTTTCTTCTCAACATATTTTTCGCTGGCAATTAGAAAACGAAAATGGTTTTAGTTAAGAATTTCTAACTTCTCTGCTGTAAAGAGGTTGTTTCATAACTCTTAAGCAACCATCGTCCTTAACACTTATTATTAATTCACCTTTGCAAAATTGGCTAAATCCCATTCTGCGTTACATAAGTGCTTAACTGAAGTTATGTTCCTCAATAGATTCTTGTCTCTTCAATTTTCTTAATAATCATTTCTGCTACGCGCAAAGCTTTAAGCCCATCTTTGCCGCTTACAATCGGTTTTTTATTGTGCAGAATTGAATCAATAAAATATTCCAGTTCAAGTTTGAGTGCGTTAATTTCTTTTACTTCAGGCTGCTCATAAACAACTAACTTTTTCTTTTCGCCTAATCCCATTTCGCCAAAATTGATGAAAGGATTTGGAGGCATCTTTTCTGGATTTATCAAGCGGTAAACTTCTGTAGTTCCGGTATTAAAATCTAAAGATAAATAAGCATCGCGCTGAAACATTCTCATCTTTCTCATTTTCTTTTGAGATATTCTGCTTGCAGTAACGTTAGCAACGGCACCATTCTCAAATTCAATTCTTGCGTTGGCAATATCAATCTGCTCTGAAACAACAGCTACACCGCTGGCGCTTACATTTTTTACATCGCTGTCAATCAAACTAAGAATTATGTCAATATCATGAATCATTAGATCTAAAACAACAGCTACATCTGTACCGCGTGGATTGAACTGCGCTAATCTATCGGTTTGAACAAATAAAGGATTAAGCTTATACTTTTCCAAAGCAAGCAGAGCGGGGTTAAATCTTTCAATATGCCCAACTTGAAAAATAAGTTTCTTTTCATCAGCTTCTTTAACAAGTTCTTCCGCTTCCCAAATTTGAGCAGTAATTGGTTTTTCAACAAACACATGTTTGTGTTTATCAAATGCTTGTTTAGCCAATTTGTAATGCGCACTTGTAGTAGCTACAATGTCCACTGCATCAATTTCATTCAGCAATTCATCAAGTTCCTTAAACGGTTTTATTTTAAACTCTTCTGCAACTGCTTTAGCTCTTTCAAAATCCAAGTCATAGATACCTACAAACTCGCAGTGTTCAACTTCTCTAAATAGTTTAGTGTGAATTTTTCCAAGATGTCCGGTTCCAATAATTCCGGCTTTAACTTTTTTCATAACGCTCCGGTTCTAATTTTTTCATAACCAATAATTTTATTGTAACCCCCTTTTTCTGGAGATTCATAATAAAGAAAAATAAAGTACTCATTTTCCGTTTCGAAGAAATTACCTTCGAGAATTTCCCAATCAGCATTTGCAATTCTGTTTCCATTAATGTTAGCCGCTACATATTGATAAGCATGTACGCCCCGTTTTAAGGAAATAGAAAAATTCATCATTCCCTTATCATCATACATTTCAAATTCTGGTAAAAGTTTCCAATCATTAAAAGAACCAACCAAGAAGATTGGCTTAGTAACATTTTCCGGCGCTTTTAATTTGAAAACAACATTCTGGTAATCAGCATTTGGATTTCTATAATTCAGCAAAAGCGATGAGCCATTAAAATCTCGTTTACGCTTTGTAAACAAATCGGATTGATCATGCTCGCCGAATCTTGCATCAACTGTTTCGGTTGGATAGTTTGTTATGCTGCGTGTATCAATCTGCCTGTATTCGTTTCCGGGTCTAAGTTGCCGGGCAACAAAACTAAACTTTCTTGCGGCGTCCCATTCATAATATCTTTCTTGATTATTAACATTTCTATCAATAACAATTGGAGATGTAATCATTCTGTTTTTAACAATTTCAATTTTTCTAACATTGGATGGGAAAAGAGAATCCGGCAAAGTAAAACTTGTTTTAATTGCTAAAGTTCTTCCCAAATTTGCTTTATCGCCAAAACTTCCTTGCATAGTTTCTCTTGTAACCTGCACGTTCAGCTTAATACCTGGCAACACTACAAAGAATTTTTGCGCTGCATAAACTAAATTTTTGTTGTGCGAATCCGTAATAAAAAACATCCACTTGCCAGAAAAAGGAAATTGAACATTATTGTTTGGAAAAGAACCAGTGTAATGAAAGCGTGCGCCCTTTATGCCATTGGGAATTTTATCCAACCATAAATTGTATTCGGTATTGTAAAGTGGATTTTGCAAAAATTGGTTTTCGTAGGGCTGCCAGTTCGAATCGCAAAACTTGAACTGGATTATCAAATTTGGATAAGATGTAGTTTGCACATCAAAATCTATTGTTATAGTCTTTTCATCGCTTGAAGCAAAGTCAATCACAGGAAAGGATGTTTCATTACTTCCGATGTAAACACGAAGACTTTTAATTTCTATTTCGGCACGTAAAATTACAGTCGGAATCAGATAAGCAAAAAAAAATATAATTAATAAATTTCTACGCATTTGATAACCCCAAATGGTACGAAAATATTGTAAACTAATTCTTCACGCTTCGATTCTAGTAGAAGTCCTTCGTCAAAAACATCTGACAGCAAACCGGTCTTAAAAACAATTTCGTAAAATGCAGGATGTTCACTCTTCTCCGGTGTTCCATAAACAACGCCATAATTTTCTATCATCGTAATATTTAGCGTTCTTCCAACATATTTTTTCCAATCCATTTTCATTTTGAACCTCTCAGGTTGGTTTTATTTGGTAATTACACTCGAAAAGTATCTAAAAATGAAGTGTTAATCCAATGGAACTGTTACAATAGCAAGAGCAGGAATAAGAGCAAGAGAAAGAATATTAACTTTGCTAGAACTTGCTCTTGCTCATGCTTTTGCTCATGCTATTTTTTTTGTGCTACTTTTGATGAACGTGAACATCGCCACCGGAAGTTTCTAATCTGAGCGAGGGACCGCCGCCATTATATTCTGCATCAAGCTGACTGCGTTTAACATTTGTAGTTTTTACATTATTGAAGTTGCTTTTCACACTTCCGCCACTTGAATGCAAATGTACTTTAGCCTTGAAATCAGACGGTAATTTTGCTGTAATATCACCTCCAGAAGTAGAAGCTTCAATTCCCTTATTCACACCGCTGTAAACAATAGTAATATCTCCGCCGCTTGTCTCTGCAAAAAGCCTTCCTTCCTTTTGATCAACATTTATATCTCCACCGGATGTTTCTGCTTTAACATCTCCGGCAACAATCTTGCAGATAATATCTCCTCCAGAAGTAGATAAGTACATACTTCCTTTATGTTCAAAAAGATGAATATCTCCGCCGCTTGTTTCTGCATTTACTTTTCCGTTAAGATTTTTGAGATTAATATCACCGCCAGATGTTCCAAAACTGAAGCCTCCAGAAATTCCTTTAGCTGTAATATCGCCGCCGGATGTTTTTACGTTTGCATTGAATTTTGATGGAACGAACGCTTCGACCTCAACTTTAACATTGCTGCCGAACCAATTCCAAAATGAATCTTTCTTCTTTATAATAACGCGAACAACATCGCCATCTTGAAAAACGTCATACTTCAGTTTAGCAGCGGCTTTTTCGTTGCCGGAAATTTTGACATACACTTCTTGTTTTCCCCAATTTTCAACTTTAACATCAGCTCCAGAAACTTCAACAAAAAGATTTTGATAATCTTTCATCTGAAAAGTTTTTTCTTTTAGCACTCTTAAATCGTGGGCATAACCAAATGATGAAAGAAATGCCAAAGTACCAAGAAGCAATAAGGCTTTTTTAGTAACTAAATTGTAGTTATTCATTACACACTCCATTTTGTTTTTTTCTGTTAATTTAGACTTGCCACCTATACTTTTTGTTACACGATTTCTCAAAGATTTTTTACCCATTATTTTTATATTGTAACAAACATTTAGATAAAGATGTTTACCAAATTTCCCTTTTAAAAACATTTAATAAATTATGATCAAAAGGAGTTTCTAAGTGCCTAAGTTCCTATGTGTGGTTTTGTTAGTATTTATGTTAGCAAATCAAATGTTTGCACAAAACAATTACAACTTAACTCAATTCAAAGATGAAGCTATAGATTTTCTTAAGCAGCCGGCGAAATGGGAAAATAAAGATTGGCTAAAATTAGGTCTTGCCAGCGTTGCTGCATTTGCAATTATGCAGACAGATCAATCCGTTCGTACAGAGTTTATGAAAGAGAGAAGTTATTATAAAAGTTTTCCTATTGAATTGGGAAGAATGTATGGCGAACTTTACTCTCCGCTACTTTTTGCCGGAGCATTTGGACTTAATGGCATATTTAATAACGATAAAACCTCAAGAAAAATTGGTTACGAAATAATTCAAACAACAATTTACGCCGGAGCAATTACAACCGCTCTAAAGTTTGCCTTTGGACGCGCACGCCCGTTTACAGAAAAAGGTTCTAAGTCATTCGGTAATAAGTCTTTGTTCGATGATTCATTTCGAGCGTTTCCTTCAGGGCACACAACAATTGCCTTTTCAATTTCTACAGTTTTAGCAAAAAATTCTGAATCCAATCTTGTAAAAGTATTGTGCTATGTTCCTGCAATTTTAACAGCTTTCTCACGTGTTTACCAAGATAAGCATTGGGTAAGCGATGTTTTCTTTGGCGGATTAATCGGTTACACTGTCGGGAGCTGGGTTACATCAACACACTATGAAAAAGAATTGTTGCAAGTTGGCGCACCGGAGCAAATATCAATCGTAATACCGATTAATTAAATGGCGCCTCTAAAAATATCAATTTCCTTTGCGGGCTTTCCTTTTTCTTTGTCCCGCTTTGCGGAAGGAAATATTTTAAAACAAAAATTTTTAGATGTGCCCTAAAGAAACTAAAAAAAATAACAACTTTTAAAACCACAATACTTGTATTCTGAATTTAGGAATTTAGTTAACACTCATTTTTTTATAGTTATAGAAACTGTATAACTATTTGCATTTATTTTAGTTACACTTAATTGGGTAAATAATTCTATAAATATTTTAACACCAAATTTCTCTGCTTTATTTGTAAACATCGTTCCGCTAATTTGCTCCGCTACAGTGTTATTTTCCGTTCTAAACTCACTAATTTCCCAGTCACCAACGCAGTTACCAATTCTATCAATTAAATATTCATACTGCATTTTAGCAGATTTTTCACTTGCTCCAGAATATTTTGTAATTACAAGCGAACCATCTTCTTCTCCAAATTCGGCAAATCCATTAGCCCCAATCAGTTCCATACCAGAACTATTTATTTGATCTATTGGCAGCATCATAAAATATGCTGGTGTATGCGCTATCAGAAAGTTAAGTGACGAACATAAATCCATATTCTGACTTATGTTATATGAATTTACCGAAGCAAGAGCATATCTAAGAGCAAAGCCTCCGTAATCATCCTTGTCACCAACAACATAGAGTATCCAATCACCGCTTATTGGAATTTCGGTTAAAATGGATACTACGCCTTCGCGTGCTTCGCCCGAGCGTCTGTAAACTTTCCCGTTCGGATCCACAAGTATCATTCTTGCATCAAATCCAGAAGAGAAGAGAGCGAAATTCGCCTTCTCTCCTTCATATAAAGGGAACTCAAACCCCTGATATCTACCGAAATCCTTTTTGTACTTATCTGTGCTTTTAAGAATACCATTAACTTCATTGAATTCAACATGATACGGATTTTGAGCCAAAGCTATACTTGATGAGAAAAACAATGCTACAACAGCTAAGACTATCTTTAAACTCATAATTAATGTCTCTCATTAGTGCTTGAAGTAGATTCGATTACTGTTGCTCTTGGCTCTTTAACAAAGAACCAGAAAAAGACAGAAAAGCAGACAAATACACCGCAAAGAATGTACAATAACTGATAATTCTGCGTTTCAGAGATTATGTTTGCAACGCCTTGACTCATCATTTGCGGGAGCACAACAGCCAAATTAAAAATTCCCATAAATAAGCCTGTCTTGGCTTGGTTTATTCTTTCTGTCATTATCGAAAATATTATTGAAATAACTGCCGACCAGCCTATTCCTGCTAAAAACATACCTAAATAAAAACTAAATTCATTGTTTCCTAAAAATGCAATGTAGAAATAACCAATAGCACTAAAAGATAACGCCGCTGTATAAGTTTTTACTCTTCCAATCTTTTTTGCAATAAATGATAGAACGAATGGAAACAATGCTCCAACAGCGTTAAGTATCAAGAATCCAAATGAAATGATATTACCAGTTGTAGAATCTATTGATTGTTGCCTTGCAGTTAAATATTCGGCAAATTTATTTGCAAATACATTCGCTAAATCTAAATTTGGAATTATCTGTTTATCAATGAAAAATCCTGACATAACAAACATACTCTGGAATGCCACCCAAGTAAAAGTATGCGCCAGCATAATTTTTTGAAACTCATTTTGATCGGATTCCTCTCTTTTCCCTTGTGCAATAATCCAAAAACCAATTATAACTGTATAAGCTAAAGCTATAATTAATAAAGGGTTATGTATTACTCTTAATTCATTTTGGTAGAAGTGAAACACAAGGCTGAATGCTCCGAAAACTAAAAAACCATACAAGGGGAATATTGATTTAAATATATCAAGAATTGTGTGTTTACTTTTTGTTGTATTAGAATCTGCATTCAACACTTTGGGTTCATCAATAAAAAGAATAGGGACAACGGAGCATACTAAGACAAAAATTGCAGCTATTAAAAGCAGCGTCTCATTTCCATAAAGCATCGAAAGAAAATATGCAAATACTCCGAAGGTTCCGGAGATAACCTGCATCCAAACGTATCCTGTTGTGCGCTTCTTTCCTTCTGGCGTTAAATCTGCTATAATGCTCCTAGCTGGATTGAAAGTAACATTTACAGATAAATCCAGCATTAGCGCAATAACAGAAGCAATAAGAATTATGCTTGTAATACCGGTTGCCTCCGAAATAACTCCAATTTGTGGTAAAGCTAAGAACATCAAAGCACCAACAATGCCACCAATAAGGATGAAGGGTCTTCTTCTTCCTCCCAAAAACCAAACATTATCGCTTATCATTCCAACAATAACTTGTCCAAATATTCCGGCAAGTGGCCCAGCAAGCCAAACAAAAGAAACTTCGTGAATGTTAAGTCCAAATTTTTTGCTAAGTATCCAGCTTAGAGCCGCTATTTGAGTTGATAAAGCAAAGCCAACAGCTGTTGCAGGTAAAGCTAATATAGCATAGAAAGAATTTGTAAGTTTTTTCTGAATCTCTAACACAGTGCCTCCATTTGAAACGAGTCTAATTTGAATTCTCTGTTATTCTGTTTATTTATTTCTCTAATCGCATCCCTATCTATTTATTTGGGCAAAAACTGTTTCCTAAGTAAAACCTCACAACCTAAGGAAATGAATTCTCTAATTAACGGAATATTAGGCAGTTTTATTGTTGGAAGACCAAAACGGTATGCGTAAATAGGTCTAAACAAGAACAAATCTGTTTTTAGTGGTTCGAATAAATTAAGCGCACAAAGAGTTTCGAATTGCTTAATAACCAATCCAGTAGAAAAGTGAAGTTTAATTTCATCTACATAATCTTCTTTTTCACCTAATTTTTTTGCGATAGTGCGCAATACTGCTTGCGGGAGAATGTGCAAGTATGGTATCATTTTAAGAAAACTTCTGGCAATCTGCTGGTGCCCGGCAAATGGAGAACGTTTTGGAGGAAAGCTTACAAATAAGTATCCATCGTGGTTAGTTAGTAAATTCAAATTTTTAAATGCTGCATACTTGTTAGGAACGTGCTCGATAACTTCTCTCAAAATTACAAAATCAAACTTTCTTCCTAATTTTTCTTGAAGCTGTAAATCCATTATATCTCCAACCAAAATATTAAGTTTTGGGTTTTTCTCTTTTGCAATAGCTGCTCTTTCTACACTTAATTCTATACCACAAACCTCCATTCCTAAATCCATTAACGATTCTAACAAACCGCCTTCTGCACAGCCTACTTCCAGGACACTAAGTTTGTGAAACTCTGGAATATGTTTTTGAAAATAAGGGATAAGATATTTTTTTGTGTACTCAGCTTGCTCGTAAAAATGTTTTTCAGCCATTTGTTGGTTCGTTATTTTGAGTGTAAAATTAAAGAACTAAATAACAATTCTAAAACCAAATTTTAGCTCTCAGCCATTTCCTTTTAGCAGCTGATTTAAGAAATTTTGCTTGCCTAGTGTAAAAATTAGAGAATTTCTTGCATAACTTTAACGAAAAGAATAAATTTTGCCATCATTTTTGAAATTATGTCAGAAACTTCGACCGAAAAAAACATAATAACTAACCGTAAAGCCCGTCATGAATATTTCATTCATTATTCATACGAAGCCGGTATTGTTTTAGTGGGAACTGAAGTAAAATCCCTTAGACAAGGTAAAGCGGCTCTTGTTGATAGTTATGCAGTAATTCAACAAGGTGAGGTTTGGCTATTAAACGCAAACATCAATGTTTACGATCAAGGCAGTTACAACAATCACGATCCGCTTAGAAAACGAAAATTACTTCTTAACAAAAGTGAAATAAAAAAATTAGCTCGTGCAACTTTAGAAAAGGGTTATACATTGATTCCGTTGAGATTATACTTTAAAGATGGAAAAGCAAAAGTTGAGCTTGGAGTTGTATCCGGTAAAAAGAAATATGATAAACGTGAAGATATAGCAAAGCGTGATCTTCAGAGAGAAACATTAAGAAAATTTAAGTAGCGGAGATATTATTGGATAAAAAAATTCTCTTCCCACCAATCAACGAACAAATGGATTTGATAAAAAGGGGTTCGGTAGAAATAATTCCCGAAGAAGAATTAGTTCAGAAATTAGAAAAAGCTTACAAAGAAAATATACCTCTTAACATTAAACTTGGCTGCGATCCTACACGTCCCGATTTACATCTTGGCCATTCGGTAGTTTTAAGAAAGCTTGCACAATTTCAGGAGCTTGGACATAATGCGATATTAATAATTGGCGATTTTACAGGAATGATCGGCGATCCATCAGGCAGAAACAGCTCACGTCCGCCTCTCTCTTTTGAAGAAGCAAGAGCAAATGGACAAAGTTACTTTGAGCAATCTTCAAAAATTTTACATCCAGAGAAGACTAATATCGTTCACAATTCTGAGTGGCTTGGCAAAATGACATTTGAAGATGTGATTAAACTTTCTTCAAAATATACTGTGGCAAGAATGTTAGAACGAGATGATTTTACAAAACGCTATAAAGGCGGGATCCCAATAAGCATGCACGAAATTCTTTATCCACTTGCTCAAGCTATGGATTCTGTAGCAATAAAAAGTGATGTAGAATTAGGTGGAACAGATCAAAAATTTAATTTGCTTGTTGGACGCGATATTCAAAGAGAGTTCGGGGTTTCGCCGCAAGTTATTCTTACAATGCCGCTGTTAGCAGGAACAGATGGCGTTGAAAAGATGAGTAAATCATACGACAATTACATTGGCATCAATGAATCTCCTAAAGAAATTTATGGAAAAACGCTTTCTATTCCAGATGATTTGATTTACACTTACTTTGAATTAGCTACTAATGTTACAAGTGTGGATCTCAATTCAATTAAGAATGAATTAGCCGATCCAAATACAAACCCGAGAAATGTAAAGAGAGCGCTTGCTCGTAAACTTGTAGAAATGTACCATTCAACACAAGCCTGTATTGATGCCGAGACAGAGTTCGATAATATTTTTGTTAAAAAAGGCTTGCCAGATGAAATTCCGGAACTTGTAATTGAAAAGGAATTAGTTGAGATAGACATACTTGAGTTAATTGTAAAAGTAAATTTTGCGCCATCAAAAGGTGAAGCTCGCCGTCTTGTTCAGCAGGGCGGTGTTACAATAGATGGAGAAAAAATCTCCGACTACAAAGAAGTAGTAAAATTAAACCACGAGATGATTCTAAAGGTTGGCAAGAGAAATTTTATAAAAATAATTTGCAATAAATAGGATAATACAATGTACGTACCAACAAGAATATTCTTCACCAAAGGTGTAGGAAAACACAAAGAATACCTTGCATCGTTCGAGCTTGCGCTTCGCAGCGCTGGTATAGAAATATGTAATCTTGTTTCTGTAAGCTCAATCTATCCGGTTGGCTGTAAAATAATTACACGCTCGCAAGGCACTAAGATTTTACGCCCAGGCCAGATAACACACTGCGTAATAGCAAGAAACTCAACAAACGAACCAAATAGATTAATCGCTTCTTCAATCGGGGTAGCAATTCCGGCAGATAAGCATATGTACGGATATTTATCCGAGCATCATCCTTACGGAGAAACAGAAAAAGTTGCAGGCGATTATGCAGAGGATTTAGCTGCTACAATGTTAGCAACCACTCTTGGTGTTGAGTTTGATGCTGATAATGCTTGGAACGAAAAAGAGCAAGTATTTAAGATGAGCGGAAAGATTGTTCGCTCTTTCAACGTAACACAATCGGCTCAAGGTGATAAAAACGGATTATGGACAACAGTACTTTCTTGTGCAGTACTGCTTCCATAATATAGTTGATATTTTAATGCGGCTTATTTATAAGCCGCATTCTTATTCCGTATAAGTGAATAATTAATGCAGTAATTAAACCAATTATCATTGGTTCTACTTCATACAACCAGCTTGTTCCCAAAAATTCTCTAAAGTGAATCCACGATAAACTTGCTAAGACAGATGTTATAATTTCGGAAATTGCAACAGATTTGTTCACACTCATTTTTTGATAATAGCTGCCAAATATCAAAATAATTATTGGCGGAATGCAAATGCTGCCAATTAAATACCAAATTGTTACAACAGATTGAACATAGTAGGCCAGCCCAATAGAAATAACTGCTGATACAATAATTCCAATTCGTGTGTAAAGAACAATTCTTCTTTCATCTCTGCTTTTAGAAAGTTTGAAAACTAAATCTCTGCCAAATGTAGTAGCGCTTAAAAATAAAAAGCTATTTAGTGTAGAAAGAATTGTAGCAAACATTGCAGCATAGAATAAACCTTTTATTCCGCTGCCCAGCGAACTCTCTGCGTAAACTGGGAAAGACAATACAGGGTTTTCTAGATTTGGATTAACTGCTCTTGCATATAATCCTGTTGTTGTTGTTAAGAAATCGAACAGTGCCCATAACGCAATAGAAATAATGATCCCCCATTTTGCTACGTTGCCGCTTTTGGCTGCATAGCACCTTTGATGAAATCCCGGATCGGCAAATGTCCAGAGTGCAATCAAAAACCAAACAACCAAATAAACTATTGAGACATTTCCATCAAACTGAAGATGTGAAGCCGGAAGCTGCATTTGCAGAAATTCAAATCCACCGTAATTATTTACTGAAATAACAACAGCAAGTATAAATCCGATGAACATTACAAAAAATTGGAATACATCTGTAAATAGATCGGATTTATACCCGCCTTTAATTAAGTATAACCCAGAAAAGAGGAAGCCAATCAATAATCCGTAAAACAAATTAATATTGAACATAATGCTAATAAGATTACCAACCATTAACAGGTAAGGAGCAGGAGAAACCAAAATGAACACAAGAATGGAAGAAAGTAAACCTACTTCTCTACCGTAAGTTTCTTCCAATTTATCCGGAATAGTAAACAGTGAAGAAGCGTTAACTTTTTTTGCTAAAAAGAAAGCAAACAATAATGCGAAGATATAATAAGGAAGTCCTTGTGTAACCCAGCTTAAAATTCCGTAACGATAAGTAAACTCGCCAATACCGAGTATTCCACCATACCAAGTAGAAACATTTGTGAAAACGAAAAGAAGCAGTCCCATCTTTCTGCCGGAAAGCAAAAATTCGCTGCTGTCATTTTTATTTTTATTTCTAACAAGAAATCCAATAGAAATTAAGATTAGAAAAAAAGACCCAATAACTAAATAATCTAACGAGCTAAATGAGATCATTTTTCTTCATCGCTTCAAAATCTCTTATAAGAAAGATTCTTCCCCTTTTTATATCAAGAGAAACAGAATTAGCTAAAGCAACATTGCTCGTGCTTTCCTTTTCTCCAAAAGGAAGAGCGGTGTTATCCAATATATATTTTAACCCATTTGAAGTAATTGTAGTCTTTTGATCAATTCCGTATATGGAAATTATTTCGTTAGCTGATGCCTTGAGTGTTACACTGCCATCTACTGCTTCCAATAAAGAATTCTCGTGAAGAATCTTGATCTTTATTTGCTCAAAAAATTTAAGAACTAATCCCAAATTGCAAAATGAATGATCAAGCCTGCTGCCGGTAGCGCCAAGCAGCATTACATCCGTAAAACCTTTTTTGATTGCAAACTTTAAGCACTTTTCAACATCAGTATCATTCTGCCGCTTAATTTGAATTATGCTGCATTTATCAGAAAAAAATTCTCTTACGCTTTTATCAATAGAATCAAAATCGCCAATAATGTAGTCCGGAACTAAATTTAATTTTTGAGCGCTGTTGGCGCCGCCATCCGCACAAATTAAAGTAGCGTAGCCTTTCTTTTTTAGAAAGGCTACAACAGATTTTTTCGGTTTATCACCGTTTGCTAATATGATACACTTTTTCATAAACTAAGTTTTATACCGCATAAGAAGTTTCTTTCGGCAGCCGGAAAAAATTCGCTTCCAATTCCATAGGAAGCATAAAGGCTGTCAAAAACATTATTAATCTGAAAAAATAATTTTACATTTTCAAAATAAGGCGCAGCATCAAATTCGTAAGAACCAAATGCATTTACTACAAGATAGGAATCCACAACATTATCTGTATAGTTAGTAATTGCTGGATATTTTTTCAGCAATGCTGGTAAAGATTCTGAAAAGTTGTCTGTGTAAAACTCACCTACGAAACGTGCGGAAGCGCTGAAAAACAGATTCTCACTTTTGTATTGTAGAATACCGCTTAGAGTAGATTCTGGAAATCCGCTTATAGAGTTTTGTGAAAGGTCTATTGGTAGTTGTGTCTTAACACCATTTACAGTTGTTTTAACAAATGTAAAACCCTTGCTTATATAGTTTTTACTCACAGACCCATTCAATACAAATTCGAGTTGATTAGTAAGTTTGGTGTTTAAGGATAATTCTAAACCATAGTGAATGGTTCTTTCCATATTGCCAGTAATTGGTTGTCCAAATCTATCTAACTGTCCTTTCTTAACAATTTCGTTGTTGAAAAGCATGTAATAGCCGTTAAACTGCACTGAGTATTTGCCATCATTATAGTAAGAGCCAAGTTCAAAGTTATTCATAGTTTCTGGTTTTACGAGCGGATTAGTAAAATCATAAGACCCATCGGAATTTTTCTTGAACTGAGGGACTTCACCTCCGCTCGATTCAGCAGCATCATAATAATTCTTTAGTCTTGGTTCTCTCGAAACTCTAGCAAAAGAAAAATAGAAATTTGTTTTTTCATCAAGTTTGTAATTAATCCCAAATCTCGGGTTCAAAAATAGATTGCTCACTTCAAAGTTATTATTCAAATATTTTTCATCGTACAATTTGTATTTATGATAAGATAACTGCGCTTCAGCAAGAATATTAATCTTCTCATTGAGAGAATAATTTTCGTTTATATAAAATGCTAAAATATCTTTGCCTCCGGCATATTGGTAGTATCTGTAAAAACTTGATGTGTTTGCTGGGAGATTATCGGCAAACTTAATGCTTCCCCAGTGAATTGAATTATGGAACCTAACTTCGCCGCCAATTATTAATTCACCGTTAGTATGTTTAACACTTATTTTTGGTATCCATCCCCATTGTTTATTGTTAACCATCGCCCGTATAATTGCATTGCCCGGATTTTGAGTTGCATTGTAACCAAACTCTTTATTAAGACGAAAGTAACTTGTATCTGCCCAAGAAGCATCGTAATCAAAAAAGCCATCGCCTAAAACCAAAAACAAAGCTGAGTTAATTGAAATGTTAGAATTAAGTTTATACTCGTTTAGCAATTCAAAATGAGGTTGAGAGAAATTTTCTATTTCATCTGCTCTTCGTTGTGTGGCGTAGGTTATTTTATTTCCATCGGCTTCCCAATATGAATAGTTTGCTCTTCGTAAGACATTATCTTTTATAGCAAATTTTGGCAAGCCCGTGTAAGCTAATCCATCGGCTATCGGTCCGCCGTAAAGATTTATTTGCGATGTAAGTTTGTCATCAAACCTTACAGCGCTAAAATGATATGACTTAAAGTCTGCCCAACTGTATTCTCTGTAGCCGCTGCTTCTAATCTGAGAAAGCCTAGCAGAGAATGAATACTTCTTAGAGATCAAACCGCTGGAAAGCAAGATGGAATTTTTTGTAGTGTTATAACTTCCTATTGATGAGTTGAGCTCAAAGCGAGGTCTATCTGAAAATGATGAAGTTATAATATTTACAGAACCGCCAATTGCCGGATAGCCAATCATTCCCGAACCGGCTCCACGCTGAACTTGAATTAAATCTGTGTTTTCTATTAAGTCCGGAAAATTTAACCAATATACATTGTGGTCTTCAGGATCGTTTTGCGGAATACCATTGATAGAAACAGAAATTCTTCGCTGATCAAAACCGCGAATACTTAAGTAGTTGTATCCTATTCCATTTCCATTTTCGGAATAGAAAGTAACAGAAGGCAAATAGCTTAACAGTTCGGGAACATCTTGATTAGTATAGTTCGAAATAAACTCATCTCTGTTTAGTTTAGAAAAACTTACAGGAGACTGCCCTTCAATTCCAATGCTTCCTTTTACAAGAATAGTCTGGCTCGAAATCAACTTAGGAATAAGATAAACGATGCGGTTTTTTTGATTGAGAATGTCAGAAGCAGAAATTGTTTTGCTCTCAAATCCAACATGTGTAAAAGTGATTCGATCAGAAACAGTTATATCGCCACTGAGTTTAAATATCCCCTCTTCATCGGTTGCATCGCCAATATTTTTTCCTTCTACAACTACCGAGACAAATTGTAAGGTGTGTTTATCTGCTTGATTAGCAACTTTAGCAGTTATTTTTTGCTGCGCAAATACTGCTTGACTAAATAACAAAAGAACAACCAAGTATTTCATGTTTTTCTCCTTTAAAATGAGAAAGCCGTTCGAACTTGCCAAACAACGGCAGTGAAAACGGCATACTTAATTATTCTGCACGTTTTCCTACGCTGGTATTACCCAGTTCAGGTTCAAGGGTGTGTTCTCAGCGCCTCAGGAATAATTGAGGGCACCCCTAACAGCTTTCGAAATTATGTAATGAACAGTTAGTTTTGAATTTTTATTTTCTGACCGGCTTTTACTTTTTCATCGTTTAAGTTATTCCAAGCCATAATATCAGCAACTGTTACTTTGTTATTTTTAGCAATTGTCCAAAGGTTTTCACCTTCTCTAACCGCGTGAATTGTAAAGCCGCTGTTATTATTAGATTTTGTACCTGCTTTTGATGATGTGTAAACTAGCAATGCCTGCCCTTCTAAAATTTTGTTACTATTCAGATTGTTCCAAGTTTTTAATTCATCAACAGAAACTTTGTACTTCTTTGCTATAGCGTCAAGACTTTCACCTTGCTTAACTTTATAAAGAGTAGCTTTACTATTTGTCTCTGGTTCTAAAGATGCACCTTGTTCACCATTAGTGTTTTCAGATTTCTTTTTGTCAGAATTTGGTTTTTCTGTAGTTTCTTTTGAAGAAGTGTTTTCAGAATATATCATTAACGATTTGCCAGCAATTAATTTATTGGAGGTCAAACCGTTCCAAGATTTTATATCGCTTATTGATACATCGAAATTTTCTGCAATTTCTCCAATAGTATCGCCAGGTTTAATTGTATATCGTGTTGTAGTATTATCTCTGCGCGGACTGTTATCTCCAATAGAACTAACATTACCTTTACCGTGAATAGCTAAAACCTGCCCTTTGTTAATTTTAGTAGATTCTAAATTATTCCACTTTCTCAACTGACTGACTGTTATTCCAAATTTTTCTGCAATTTTGCCAAGCGAATCACCGCCTTTAACTTTGTAGTTAGTTGTTTTACCATTAGTATTAGAAGCAATTTGTTTTGATTTCGTGCTGCTGCTGTTATAGACAACTAATTTTTTCCCGCGTTGAATGCTGTTGCTTCTTAAACTGTTCCATTCTTTTAACTGCGAAACGGTAACACCATACTTTGATGCAATACTTGAAAGCGATTCGCCCGATTTTACTCTGTGTTCAACTGAAGAATCGCCCGAACTGCCAAACAACAAACTTCCCTTTTCGCTTTCTGTCATCGTATTGATAGATGAATAATATTCAATTTTATCACTTGGAACATATATAGTTAGCTCCTGCCCAACTCTTGCACGGGAAGTATAAGGTAAATTATTCCAGTTTCTTATATCCGCAATTCTTACACCAAACAAATCCGAAATATTAACTAAGTTATCTTTGCTCTTAACTGCATATTTTATAGCTGTCTTCCCATCAGGCACAATGTAAACAATTGTATCGCCTGTAGAGTTGAAATTATCTTGGTAAAGGTTAGCAAACTGTTCGGCAGTGGAAGCATCTGTTAGATGCAAAGTATAAGATGGTTTACTCCCTAATGATCTAAAATCTTCTTCTACAGCAGGCAGTTCATCTGTATTAACTACAAAATCAAAATCATTAACCTTAGTTGTTGGAATTTTTAATTCTTTGCCAGTTGGTAATTTTTTGCGTGTAGAAACATTATTCACTTCTGCTAACTGAGATATACTTACATCATATTTTTTGGCTATCTGAGATAATTTTTCCCCTGCCTTAACTGTGTGTGATAGAAACTGAACTTTAGCATCATTAGGAATATTCTTAACATTTTCTGCAAATGCCTCTAATGTTTTAGCAGGTATCTTTAATGGATAGCCTCCATCAAAATCTGGCGGAGTTGCATTTTGTGTTAATTCTGGATTCAACTCTTTTAGTAGTTCTAAACTAATGCCTGCACACTTTGCCAATAAGTTTAAATCATAAGCCTCTTTAATTGAATAAGTTGCAAAATCATAAGGTCTTTGATATTGAATATCTGTAAATCCAAATTTATCCGGCTGGCTAGCAATTAGCGTAACAGCAATATATTGCGGTACATAATTTCTGGTTTCTTTGGGTAAAAATTTTCTTAGTGCCCAAAAACTTTTCATAGATTCGTCATCAAAATAATTTCTCATTTCCTTTGGTGTTGAAACACTAACACCAGCTCTTCTTGCTGCTTTTCTAACTCTTCCTTCGCCACTGTTATAAGCAGCTAAGGCTAAATTCCAATCGCCAAGAGACATGTATAAGTCTTTTAAGTGGCGTGCCGCTGCCCTTGTAGCTTTTTCCGGATCCCTTCTTTCGTCTATATGAAAATTGACTTTTAGATCGTAAAGCAGCCCAGTTCCTTTAATAAACTGCCACAAACCTACTGCCCTTGCCCAAGAACGTGCAAATGGGTTCAATCCGCTTTCAACCATGCTTAAGAAAATTAACTGCTGTGGTACTTTTTCCTCTTGAAAAATTTGAGCCATCATAGGGAAATATTTACCTGATCTAGAAAGCCAAACTTCCATATGTTTTCTCCCTCTGCCAGTAAAGTATTCAATCCATTGCTCAACATGACTGTTAACTTCTAAGGGAAAATCTCCTACTCTAACAATAGTTCCTTTTTCCTCGATTGTAGGTTCGGCAAGCGCAGTTGAATCATCTACATCAGTAACTGCCTCAGAAAGGTTAATTCTATTGTCCATCCATTCTTTTAATGCGCTAAAAGAAACATCTTCAGGAATCTCTTCAAAGCTGTCAACTAATTTTTGATAATCCTCTACAATCGAACCTTCCAACTCATCAAAGGCTTCATTCTCTTCAATTTCTGGATAGTAACTAAGTTTATTAATTGTAGATAAAGCAGATTCATAATAGTTTATTGCTTCTGTCTTAAAGCCAAGTTTATCCTGGTAAAGAGCGTTCACGTAATCGCGGCGCGCGCTTTCCATCATCTGGTTTACAATCGATTTGCTTTCAACCGATCTTACTGAATCTGGGATATATACTTGAGAATAATTTTGGGATTTGTTATTTGACGATTTAAACGATGAGCAGGCAGTAAAAATAAACACACTAACCACAATCATCGGGAAGATGAGTAGTTTCTTCACACACGACTCCGAGAGTTTGATTTTGTGTTGCAATTTAAACCAGTGAGAAAATAATGTCAAGTTACTTATTACTACTCACATAATTTAGTTAGAAAAAACAATAACTTAGACTATAAAGGAATGTTGCAATGTTTCTTTTTAGGATTGGAATCTACTTTAGTTTTTAACAGCTGAAATGCTTGAACAATTTTTAAGCGTGTTTCTCTTGGAATTATCACCTCATCAATAAAACCACGTTCGGCGGCAATGTAAGGATTAGTAAATTTTTCGATGTAATCACTTAGAACATCTGCAGCTTTTGCTTCTTTATCGGCAGCGCCTGCAATCTCTTTCTTAAAGATTATCTCTACTGCTCCTTTAGGTCCCATAACAGCAATTTCTGCGCTTGGCCATGCATAATTAAAATCTCCGCGTATGTGTTTAGAGTTCATTACATCGTAAGCGCCGCCGTATGCTTTACGAACAATTACAGTTACTTTTGGAACCGTTGCTTCACAGAAAGCAAAAAGCAATTTAGCACCGTGCCTAATAATTCCATTCCATTCTTGCTCAGTTCCGGGCAAGAAACCAGGAACATCTTCGAGAACTAACAAAGGAATATTGAACGCATCACAGAAACGGACAAATCTTGCACCTTTTACCGAAGCATTAATATCTAAAACTCCGGCCAAGACCGATGGTTGATTAGCTACAATGCCTACTGAAACTCCGCCTACTCTTCCAAAGCCAACAATAATGTTCTGAGCATAATTAGGCTGAACTTCTAAAAAGTTTCCATCATCTATAAGAAGTTGGATTATATCGTGCATGTTATATGGTTTGTTAGGATTATCCGGTATAATGCAGTCAAGTTTTTCATTTATCAATGGAGATGAAAAATCGAACTTTGCTTCTGGACAAGTATCTTTCCAATTTAGCGGCAAAAAGCCAATAAGTTTTCTAATGTTTTCAAGTATTTCGATTTCACTATCAAAGGCAAAATGAGCTACACCGCTTTTTGTTGCGTGAGTTTCGGCGCCGCCTAAATCTTCAAAACTAACATCTTCGTGAGTTACTGTTTTTACAACATTTGGCCCAGTAACAAACATGTGGCTCGTATGATTAGCCATAAAAACAAAATCGGTAATAGCCGGTGAATAAACAGCACCGCCAGCACAAGGTCCAAGTATTGCAGAAATTTGCGGCACTACACCGGAGGCAAGAGTGTTACGAAGAAAAATTTCAGCATAGCCTCCTAAACTGTTTACACCTTCTTGAATTCTTGCACCGCCAGAATCATTTAATCCAATAATTGGAATGCCAAGTTTAAGCGCCATATCCATAATCTTGCAAATTTTTTCGGCATTGGTTTCGGAAAGAGAACCGCCAAATACAGTAAAGTCTTGGCTAAATAATGCTATTTGTCTTCCGTTAATTTTGGCAAAGCCTGTAACAACTCCATCGCCAGAAAATTTTTGCCTTTCCAAACCAAAATCACTACATCTATGTTTCACAAACATATCAATTTCAGAAAAGCTGCCTTCATCTACTAAAAGCTGAATTCTTTCGCGGGCAGTAAGTTTCCCTTTTTCATGCTGAATACGAATTTTATCTTCGCCGCCGCCTCTTTTTGATGCTTCACGAAGCTTTTCAAGTTTTTCGATCTTGGTTTTCATTCTATAGTGAGATTGTGAATGATTGTTGTGTTGCGAAACCTTTTGCAAGGTTCTCTTCGTCTGCCAAATATTTTGAGTAGTTATCTGATCTAACTCTTTCAAAAACATTATCACTTTGATATTCAGTTTTTCGCGATAGTAAAACTCCAGTGCTTTCTTTTTTCATCAAAAAAGTAGTATGAGAAACGAGCAAGGCTTCGCATAAATTAGAAGTTGCAAATAAAAATGTAGTTTTCTGCAGCTTATTTAGATCAACAATTAACTGTAGAATTTCAAATTTTGTACGCTGATCCATAGAAGCGAAAGGTTCATCCAGTGCCAACACTTTTGGGTTGGATGCAAGAGCGCGGGCAAGCGATATCCTAAAACGAAAACCCAAGCTTTTGTTGTTTGGATAATGATTTTCATAGCCATCCAATCCAACAGCTTTTATCAAACTGTTTATAGAAACAGAATCGAGATTTTCATTTGCAAACAAAATGTTTTCTTTTACATTGAGCCAAGGAAAACTTGATGGCTTACTTGGAATAAAACAAAATTTGCTCTCTTGTTTTATGGGTGAATCGGCAGTTTCAAGTCCGCATATTATTTTGAGCAGCGTAGTTTTACCTGAACCAGCAGAAGCAAGTATCGAAGTTATTTCCCCACTATTAATTTCAAACGAAATATTGTTTAGCAGTTTTACATTCAAACCGTTCTTATATGAAAAAGTCTTATTAATGTTTTCAAATTTCATATTACGTTTCCCAGAATGCAATTTTCTTTTTTAGAAATTGTAATGTAACTGTTCCTAACCAAATTAGTAAGACTTGAATAATTCCAATAATTATTATTCCGCTAAGGTCTTGATAAAGCAAAGCAAGCCTCATTATCGCCCCCATTCCAAAAGACATAGAAACGAATTCGTAAACTAACACTATTAGCCAAAGAACTCTTTGGAAACGAACAGCGAGTTCGAGCAGACTTGGAAGTGACGACTTCCAGTAAACTTCTGCGTATAATTTTTCGGGGTTGAGATTCTGAGCAACTTCAAGATATTCTTTCTTGGTTCTGGAAAGTTCTTTAGCGAGCACTCTTGATAGACTAATAAAAGTAATCAAAAATATAAAAACTGATTTTGCAGATTCGCTTGCATCAAACCACAAAGAAACAATAAGAATAAGCATAAACACAGGAACAGACTTAAACAACTGCAAAGCCTCTATCCCGCACGAGTACTTTGCAAAGAACTTAATAATTGGGTTTTTGAGCAGCCACAATAAAATAAAACTGCCCACAATTGAAAAATATACTATTCCAGCGGTTATCAAAATTCCGCTAAGCAAATTGTAATCTTTCCAAATTTGGAACAACGATTCGAAAAGAATTGAAGGCTTAGGTAAAAACTTGTTATGCTCTAAAATAAACTCGAAAAGAATGATGTAAACGAAAAGCAGTGCGGAAAGTAATTTCAACTTGTGTTTGTAGTTATTCATTCTCTAAACCAAAATATTCGCTATCAATATATTATTTGAGCAAAGCTAAATCAATTAACCAAAAATGGATTATGCAGTTTTTCGTAACCAATTGTAGTTGCAGATTCATGCCCGGGATAAACTTTAACATCATCTGGCAATGCTAACAATTTCTCTTTGATAGATCTAATCAAAGTTTCATAATCTCCGCCCCACAAATCTGTTCTGCCAATACTCTCCTTAAACAAAACATCTCCGGCAAATAAAACTTTTTCTTTTTCAAAATAAAGACAAACTTCGCCCGGCGTATGTCCAGGCGTAAAGATAAATTTTCCTTCTATTTTGCCAAGCTGAAGAGTACTTGTTTCATTAATAAATAAATTCGGTTTAGGAGATATTTCCGCTTCAAGACCAAATTTATTGGCTTGTTCAATCATCATCTCCAGCAAAAATTCATCATCTTTAGGAATCATAAGCTGCGCACCAAACTCTCTTTTAACAAATGAGTTGCCTAAAACATGATCAATATGGCAATGTGTGTTTATGCAATAGTTCAGTTTTAATACATTATTCAAGACAAAAGATTTGAAAGCACTTTTTTCCGCTTCTTCATACATGCCGGGGTCAATTACTGCAGCAACTTTTGTTTCGTCATCACAAATTAGAAACGTGTTTACATGAAAAAGATTAAAAACAAAACGCTGAATTTTTAACATTTACTTCCTTCTGAAATTCTTCTTAATGTTTTGAAAATTGTTTCTAACGTAAGCATTTATATTATTTTTTGTTTCTTCAATGGAATCGCCGCCGAATTTCTGCAGCACGAAATCTGCAACAACCCAAGCTGCCATTCCTTCTGCTATTACAGCGCAAGAAGGTACCGCAACAAAATCACTGCGCTCTCTTCTTGCTTCAACTTTTTTCATTGTGGCAAGATCAATAGAATTAAGCGGCGTCATCAGCGTCGAAATCGGCTTCATAGCAGCTCGAATAATAATCGGCAATCCAGTGGTTATGCCTCCTTCAATTCCACCTGCACGGTTTGTAGCGCGCCAGAATTTTTCTTTCTTCAAAATTATTTCATCATGCACTTGCGAGCCAAACAACTCTGCACCTTCAAAACCAATCCCAACTTCAACGCCTTTAACAGCTTGGATTGACATAATGGCATGTGCAATCGAAGCTTCAATTCTAGTATCGTACTGGATAAAACTTCCAAGCCCAACCGGCACCCCAGTAACAATTACAAAGAAAGTTCCGCCGAGTGTATCTCCATTTTTCTTAGCCGTTTTAATTTTGCTTATAATTTTCTTCTCGTGCGCTTCATCAAAAACTCTTACACTGCTTTTATCTACTTCTTCATTTATTTTCTTAGCATTAAACTTATCAGGTAATTTGCACGCGAATAGTTTATCAACAAAATTTTGTTTTGGATAAACTCCGCCAATACTTTCTACAAAGCTGCCAATGCTTATACCGAGTTCTTCTAAAAACATTTTTGCAACCGAAGCAGCAGAAACGCGCGCGGCTGTTTCTCTTGCGCTGGATCTATCTATAGAATTTCTTATGTCATCATAATTATATTTTTGAGAACCTACCAAATCTGCATGGCCTGGGCGAGGTATTGTAATCTTTTCAATTTCTCTATCAATTGGGGACACAGACATTTTCTCTGCCCAGTTTTCCCAGTCTTTGTTTCTAATCAACATAGAAATTGGGGAGCCTATTGTTTTTCCAAAACGAACGCCGCTAAAAAGTTCTGCCGTATCAGTTTCAATTTTCATTCGTAAACCGCGTCCATAGCCGGATTGTCTTCTTCTCAATTCGTTGTTAATATAACTTTCAGAAATTGGCAGATTAGATGGGAAGCCGGAAACAACAGTAATTAATCCTTTGCCGTGAGATTCACCAGCCGTAACAAATTTTATCATTTAATTTTCTTGATGTGTTTTGTGCAAATATAAAAAAAGCGCTCAAACTTTGAGCGCTTTTTTAGAGAATTTAAGAGTTATTTATTTCGGAATATCAAGACCAACTAAACGGCTGTTCTCTTGTTTATCTATAATTTTTAGTAATACAGCTTTCCCTTTTTTGCTTTCGATAACTGATTGCAAATCTGAAGCTGAACTTACTTCTTTTCTATCAGCTGCAACAATAACTAAACCTTGACCCAAACCTTGATTAAATGCTCTTCCAAATTGTTTTACATCTGTAATCATAACCCCTGAATCAACTTTGTAGGCTTCCTTTTCATCGGCAGAGAGTGTTTTGACCTTCATTCCTATACTTTCAAAATTAATTTCACGTACATCAACATCTTTGCCTTTTTGATTCTTCAAAGCTGTTGCAACTGTTTTTGAGCTGCCATCTTCTTCATTAGATTTCAATGTAACATAACGTTCAATTTTCTTTTCGTCTCTAAAAATTGTTAAGCGGACTTTTGTACCTGCTCTCTTTGTAGCAACATAAGATTGTAATTCATTAGGCTGGCTTACTTCTTTATCATCCACTTTAAGAATAACATCACCTTCTTTAATATCTTCTTTAGAAGCAGCGCCTCCTTCTACAATACTTTGAATCATTATTCCTTTTGGTTCATCAAGTCCTATTGATTTTGCAGTTTGAGCATCTAAAGGAGAAATTTGAACACCGATGTAACCTCTATTCACTTTGCCATTAGCAATTAAATCTGCTGCAACAGATTTTGCCAAATTAATTGGTATAGCAAATCCATAACCAATATAATTCTGAGTGAATCCATTTGTTGCAATTGCAGAATTAACACCAATTACACCGCCGTTAAGATCAACTAAAGCGCCTCCGCTGTTACCTGGATTAATAGCAGCATCGGTTTGAATAAAATTGTTAATCTTGAACTCGCCTTGATTGATATTAATATCGCGGCTAATAGCACTGACAATTCCTGCAGTAACTGTTGAAGCAAGAGAAAGCGGATTGCCAATAGCCATTACCCATTGACCGACTTTTAGTTTATCCGAATCGCCTAAAAAAGCAACCGGCAAATTTTTTTCATCTATTTTAATAACGGCTAAGTCAGTTGATTTATCTGTACCAACAACTGTCGCTTCAAACTCACGGTTATCATGCAAAGTAACAGTTACACTTTTCGCATTTTCTACAACGTGATTGTTAGTCATTATATATCCATCTCCAGAAATAATAATTCCGCTGCCGCCGCCTTGCTGCTCTTGAGGAGCGTCATCTCTAAAAGGGAAGAAAAAATGAAATCTATCTCGCGGAATAGGATTTTTTGCAGAAGAGACTACTTCAATTTGAACGATTGAAGGAGTTACTTTTTCTGCCACATGAACGAAAGCATTATTAAAGGCTGCTGCATCTGCATCGAGTTGTGGAACAGGTGGATTATCTGCCCCAATTTTAACATCACCATAGCTTGGTCTAACCCATCCAAACCCAGAAACAAGTATGGCTCCAAAAACAATTCCGATAAACACCAATGTTAGTGTACCTAGAAAATTTTTTTTACGCATTTTTATCTCCTTTACTTCTATATTTTTAATGATTTCAAGCCCTTGAACTCACCTACATTGTAAGCTAAAAATTTTTCCAACAAAACTATGATGGAGTTTATATTTTCCTCTTTGTAAGTATAAGAGCATTTTTTTTGGTTTAGACAAAAAACTAATTCAAAAAGTTCCTCTGAGAAATTAAAATTTGTCAGTCTATCTGCCCGGCAATCAGTGCAAATCATTCCAGCTTCAAAATTATAGGAAGCCTGCTCGCCTTTAGAAAGAACTCTGCCGCAAACACTGCACCGCTCAAATTGAAACTCATAACCAAGCTCTTTTAGAAAAAAGAAAAAGTACTTGGCAAATAATATTTTCGGGCTCTCGTTAGATGAATCAATCAGCGAAAGGATTTTTACGCTGCCTTCAAAAAGTTTTGGATGAGGTTCGCTTTCAGTAATCATTGTTGCAAGCAACTCAATTACAGCTGAAGCAAAACGGAACTTCTCAAAATCATCTCGGATATTTGGAAAGTGTTTTAATAAATCTACTTGGCTAACAAGCTGAACTTCCCGGGTTTCTTTTTTGTAAAGAACAAGTTCTACAACATTTAATAGATCAATCACTAAACCTGTTTTAGATTTTGGGGACTTAGCTCCTTTAACCATCGCAGAGAGTTTGCCAAATTCTTCTGTAAAGAAATGAGCTATGCGGCTTGTATCGCCAAAATCTAACCTGCGCAAAACTATTGCTCTTGTTTTAACAATTTCAGACATTAAAATTGAACGCTGGTTTGTAAACTTGTTTTTCCGTTATGATAGCTGTAATTAGAGAGTTTGGAGTTACATCAAATGCCGGAGAGTAAGCCTGGTATTCATCTTTTGTAATTTCAATTCCCCGCACTTGTGTTAATTCTTTATTACTCCGCAATTCAATTTTAATTTCGTCTCCGCTTTTACAAGATTTATCAATTGTGGTTGATGGCGCTGCAATGTAAAATGGAATTTTGTGGTAATTGCACAACACAGCTAAGTTGTAAGTGCCAATTTTATTTGCCGTGTCTCCGTTTGCAGCAATTCTATCTGCGCCGGTAATTACTAAATCAACTTTGCTTTGCTGCATCAACACAGCGGCGGTAGAATCCGTATTAAACGAAAATGGGATTTTGAGTTTATCCAATTCCCAAGCAGTTAAACGCGAGCCTTGAAACAGCGGACGTGTTTCATCTGCGTAAACATGTTCTATCAATCCGTTTTCAAATGCATTTCTGATGATATTGAGCGCTGTTCCATTTCCGCCGGTTGCAAGTGCGCCGGTATGGCAATGAGTTAAGACTCGGCTTTTCTTCGTAAAAATTTCCAGTCCGTTTCTGGCAATCAAAGTGCAAAGGTTTTTATCTTCATCATGTATCGAGATTGCCTTGCTTAGTAATATTTCCGGCAGATTTTCTTTTGAGACATTTTCATTAAATATTTTCTTCATCTCATCGAGAGCATAAAAAAGATTTACGGCAGTTGGACGGGTTTTTGCAAGCCGGCTGCATGCTTCTAGAAAAATACTCTGACGGTTTTCTATGCTTGAATTTTGCATAGCAATTGCAAGTGCATACGCGGCAGTAACCCCAATTGCAGGAGCGCCTCTAACTTCTAATCTTTCAATAGAAAGAGAAATTCGTTCGAGATCATTTGTAATAATCTCTACTTCTTCGAGTGGAAGTTTTGTCTGATCAATTATGTGAAGTTTACCTGAGATATATTCAACGGCTTGCAACGTTTTCATCCTTTAAAATTTCTTGAGGAGTGCACTATGATGGCTAAAACCAGAATTATACACATCTAATTAGCACAGTGTAACAAACGTATTAATTAAAACTGGATAATTCTCTGAACTCGATGAATCTATTTTTAATTTCTAGATAGCTTAAGTTTTCCAATCCTTTTGTGCTGAATTTTTCTACACAGAAAGAAGCCATAATACTTCCATAGATTACAGCGCGTTTAAGATTCTCGAATGAAAATTCCATATTCTTATGCAGATAACCAGTAAACCCGCCTGCAAAAGCATCGCCCGCGCCTGTAGGATCAAAAATGTTTTCCATTGGATAAGCCGGTGCTGCAAAGATTTGATTCTCTCCAAACAAAAGCGCGCCATGCTCGCCTTTTTTAATAATCAAATATTTTGGTCCCATATCCGAAATAATCTTTGCCGCTTTAATAAGATTTGGTTCTTTAGAAAGCAACCGCGCTTCAGAATCGTTAATGATAAGCACGTTCACTCTTTTCAGAACTTTCATCAAATCTTCTTGTGCACGATCAATCCAAAAATTCATCGTATCACAAACAATAAACTTTGGATTCTCAAGCTGATCTAGAACATTCATTTGTAATGATGGAGCAATGTTGCCGAGAATTACAAATCTATATTTTCTTTTCTTCTCAGGTATAATCGGATTAAAGCTATCAAAAACGTTTAGATGAGTAAAAAGAGAATCGCGCGTGTTTAAATCGTAATGATACCGGCAGCCATAGCGGAAGGTTTTTCCGCCTTCCACAATCTGCAATCCTTCGTGATCTATATTATGATCTTCAATCATCTTGATATGCTCTTTTGAAAAATCATCTCCTACAACGCCAACTATGCTAATTGGCCCAGTAAAGTAACTAGCAGCAAGTGAAATGTATGTTGTTGAACCACCGAGTGCACCTTCAATTTTATCAAATGGTGTTTCGATATCGTCTAAACCGATTGAGCCAACTATTAAAAGTCCCAAGTTTCTCTCGTAATTTTTATGTGCTAAATATAAGTAAACTACTACTCTTTTCAGATCGAAGTTAAATCAATTTCAATAAATTTTAGATTTATGTCTTTGCTTGAAAAATATTCATAAATAGTATCAACAGCATTTCTCTGCCCTTTCCACGCCAATCGTTTTTTAGCGTTCTTATTATCTAGCCACAAAAACTCTGAATGCTCTGGGGAAATCTGTACTTCACTATTAACTTTAACCAAAGCAGCAAATATTGGGACAAAACATACCTCATCGTTTTCGTGTGAATAAAAAGAATTCACTTGAGGAACAATCCAAAATCTTTCTGGTGTTAAACCGGTTTCTTCTTGTATTTCTCTAAGTGCTGTTTGATAAGCTTTTTCATTTTCGGAGATAGTACCAGTAACCATCTGCCAAATATTTGGATACTTTTCGTTTTCTGATCTTTTCATAAGAAGAAATTCCAATTTGCCGTCATTAAATCTAAAAACATGGGCTTCTATTAAGTTTGATACTACTTGCATTTACACTCCAATTAAAAAACTGCAAATGATTTCTCTTGCACTTGCCCGCCTTAACGCGAAAAGAAGATCAGTTTAAGATTAAGATTTAAAAATACGCTTTAGCTTCAGCGCGCATTGTGTGAATAATTCGGCTGCCTCCGAGCTTTCTTGCATCGTAACTAACAGAAGTTTGTAGCAAGCTTGATACACGAAAATCAAAAAACGCTCTCCAAAAATAATTTTTACCTATCACATTTCCACGCAGAACTTCAAAAGGAATGTTGTATTCCACAGAAGATGAAGTCAATTCTGTTCGCTCAACTTCAACTCTAAGCCTTCCACTATTTTCGAAAGAATAAGTTGAACGAAGCACAAATGAATTCATATCAACAGTTGATGGCTTTGCCGGGTATTGATCCAAACTCCGCGCAGCTTCAAACTTAAATCCAACTTCCATTTCTCTTATTGGTCTGTAACTAAAATCTGAGACAAAACTGTTTTTATTAATTTCTCTTGCTCTGCTTGTAGAAACCGGAGAAATCATGTTATCAGTTTGGTTAATAAAATCGGTCTGATTATTAATTTCTTCAACCATCTTAAAACGAATTCTTAAAGAACGCTCGCGCAAATAGCCTCTTTCAACTCCACCGGAATATTGATTAAGTGACTTGCGCTGATTATATCTAAGCCGAAAAGATAGCTCTTTATTGTTTTGAAGTATGTTTACATCTTTCTGAAAATAGTTTGTTCCGCGTAGCGTGTTTGTTTCATTCAAGAACTTAGAAAAGTTGAGCAGATAAATATTTTTTGTTTCCTTGTCTTTAGAGTTTTCTTCAACTCTCCAAAAAGTTTCTGTTGAAAATGCCTTAACAATTTTATGAAACATTCCATCGCCTTCAACTAAGCGGCTAAAATCCAGCTTCCATCTAATATTTGTTTTGAGGTCAATAACTGGAAACAGTTTATCTGTAGGAATTGTTACCAAAACAAAATCTGCTTCATATAGAGAAAGTTGAAACTCACTTTCTTCTGGAATTCCATTATTGTTTCTATCGCCAAGATAGATGTAATTGCCGGTGCCAACCGGAACTTTAACAAAAACTTTTTCCATTCGAGCTGATTGTTCAGTTGCAGCTTGGTAGTACAACTCTCCATTTAAGAAATTGTTGAACAAATTAATTCTGCTTTGAGAAAGTAATAGAATTGTTTCGTTGTTGCCGTAGCCAAGATTTTTAAATACTTCTGTGTAAGTTTTATTTCTTAATGTAAGATTAATACTTGTAGTAAACTCTTTAGTTCCGCGGTAGTTAACTTGGTATTGCTGAGTAAATGCGCTGGATTGTTTTTCTAACTTTCCTTTTAACGGAAAGGATTCTTCTCTGTAGCCAACATTAGCTTTTACATCAAAACTTGCAGAGCTGGTATATTGAACGAACGGAGAAAATTCTAAATAACGCAAACTTGTTGCCGAGAGCGAATCCAATCCGGCTAGTTTTTCTTTTTTGTCTTCATTTAGGAAATCTAATCCGGCGCTGAATTCCCCAAACAAAATATTTACATTACTGTTTTGCCTAACCCACTTCGATTCAGTCAACTTATTGTTCGCAGCAACATAATCGAAAGTGTAATTGGCTGTTAAAGTTTTTGGGATTGAAAATTTAAGATGATTTAGTAAACGATCTGATTGAAATGATTCGCCTTGTTTCAAATATCCGTATTTAGAAGTAAGATTAAGATTTTGTGTTGGCTCAAGTTGCAATCGAATTTCTCTTAGAGTTTGATCTCCGCCGCTTGAGCTAATGTTGTAATTTCTGTTGAACTCAACATCATCAATTCTATCAAGTGAAGAATATCTTGATTCGATAAATCTGTCCTTGTAGCTTAAACCAATTTTGCCAAGCGAAACACCCGCCAATGAAACTTCCTGAGTTTCAAAATTGAAATTAAGTTTTCTTGCATATCCAAAATTCTTAGCATCATGAAAATCCGAAATTTTGTTTTGATCCCACGAGCTTGCAGAAAGTTCTGCATTGAGCGAAACTCCTTTACTCAAGTTGTAATCAAGTGAAAGATTTCCGAGACGTTTTTGTTCTGGCATTGGTATGTAAATAATAGGTAGATACGAACCGGATTTAATTCCAGCAAATTTATATCTACCTAAACTTTCTTTTGAATAGTCTCCGTTTCCCTCTCCTACAAAGCTAAAAGTTACATTGTAAATTGCTTGCGTGTTCTTTGGGAAATATCTATAGTACGAAAAATTTTTGCCGTAAATAGTTGTATCAGCTTTTAAGTAAATGCCTTGAGTTTTTCCAAGTGAATCCAAACCAGCAACTGTAACACCGCTTACAATTGCTTTATTTCTATCGTTTCCGGCGTGCTTCAGAATTTCCAGCTGCTCATCTGTGTAAGAAAAATCTATAGGGCTGTTTTCATCATCTCCTTCTTGAAAATAACTGACGCCCACTTTCAATTTGTTACTCATAAGCATTGTCTTAAAGTCTGCACCAAAAAAGTTTCTCTTAAATTTTTGATCTGTGTATTCAAACTCTATCGTAATTCTACTTGCAGATGTGATTAACTTTTTTGCAGTAAAAGTAACTTCTGCGTTTGAGTAATCAATTACATAATCATTGTTTTCACCGCGTTTCATTGCAGCACCATCAACAAAAACCTTTTCACTTCCGGCAATAACAAAGATTGCTCTTTCGTTATTTGCGCCGGTTAATCTGTACGGACCTTGATTTCCGTCTTGCCCTTGAAGCAAGTTTGAATTGTATTTCCCTCGTGAGCCAGCTACCGCGATTTTTCCCTTTGTATTCTCAAATAATATTTCTCCTTGTAATCCTTGCAGTTTTCTTGTTATCTGTGCAAACTCCGAATTGCGTACATTAAATTCATAATCGCCAAAAGTACCTACAGCATTTCTATGCTTAAGTTCTATAAATACTTTGTCCAACTCTTCCAAAGTCTCAGTGTTCCCTTCAGGTTGAATTGGCGTGTTCTCATCGGAAAGCGCAGCTACAATATCAATATCATCGGAAAGCCTCCCGGTCAATTGTAATCTTAACCCGCTGTTTAATGTAAAATCTCTGTTCGTGCCTATTGTAAATCCTCTTACAAGCGCGCCGCTCCTCTGCAAATCTTTCCCAAAAATAGATTCCGTGTTTAAGATATTTCTGCTTGGTTTTGCAATGCGAAGAGTATCAAGCGTTTTTTCATCCAAATGGATTTCCAGATTTCGGTGTTTATACTCCTGCTTAAGATTGATTTTAACAGATTTGTATGTAATAATTAACGTATCGAGCAAAGAATAAGTTACGTGTTGTAAAATCTTAAACGTTCCGGATGAGTAATCTGCCTCGTATTCGCTTCTGTTAAGAGTTCTATTACGTAATAAAACTTTTTCAGAAAATGGAATGATGTTTAACTCGGAAATTTTGTAGTAATTCTTGAGATTGATTCTTAATGTATCACTTACTTCTCTTGTCTGCGAAAAAAGAAAAGCATTAAACAGAAAATGAAAAAGTATTATTGTTGCTAAAGAGTTCTTATTCAATGATTTGCAAAGTAATTATCGTAAAAACAAATCTATGAGAGAACTCCTTTTCTTTCAACTGCTAAATTTTATTTTATCACCATGGGTTGCTAAAATATCTCAATCACTTCGATTATATTAACCCCGACAAGCATGGTAAGATTTTAATTGGCTTTATAAATTAAAAATCTTACATAAGTTATTTACTATAAATGACTTAATGCTTGTCGGCCCGTATGGCAAATTTTCCTAATGGAAAATTTGGGTTTAATACATATTCCAATTAGCCCATTAAAGGGTTGTTATGGAAAATAATATTAAGGTACTCAATTTTGTTGCAAATATTTTACCGCCTGTTAAAAATTTCAATTACTATCGTTTATTAATTTATAGATTTAGTGTTTGGTGAAATGATGCATTAAATAGTGTAACCATCTATCTTAAAATAGAGAGCTTTTGAGTTAGTTCTGTTTTTTCATTCCCTTTTTTAGAAATTATTTTGTAAATGTAAACTCCGTTACCAAGAATATCTCCATCATTATCTCTACCATCCCAATAAATTCTGTTAAAGTCATATCTTAAATCAGATGAACTCAGCTTTATTTCTTTAATCTTCCTTCCGGCAATTGTGTAAATTAAAATCTTTAATTCATCCGGAAGCTGAGTGATTTTGAAAGTGAAATAGGTCTCTCCCTTAAATGGATTTGGATAATTATAAGCATTCAACAAGTGAAGCTGATTTTTAACAGTAAACTTTCTTACAATTCCTGTAGAATCTATTATTTGGTCAGTTGCATTTTTGCCAACTACTTTGAAAGTGTAATTTCCATCTGCAAGTGTTGGGTTGTAATTTACTGCCATCTTTGGGTTGTTAGACGAAAAGCTGTAACTGAGAGTACTTAAATTGTCCGCAAAGAAAATTCTCTTGTTGTTCAGGTAAAGCAAAACTTTGGAAGTATCAGTTATTGGTATAAGAGATTCGTCATTAAGTTCAATCTTAAAATTTGGTTTTGATGAAATAAAATCACCGTTAAGAATATCAGTTCCATCAATAGTTAATTTAATTGAAGCCGGCTTGTTATTTGGTTTTACATAAAATGGAACAGAATAAAAATTATTGTCCTTATATAATTCTGTAACCTTGTTCTCGGGATCAATACTTATTTGAAATTGATTACTACCGGTAATTTTATCCGTTGTGTATGCAAGTCTAAAGTCTTTTTTATTTTCCGTTTGAATCGAATCAACAACTTGCTCAAAGAGTTTTTCTTTAGAATTATCTTTCTTTACCAAATCAACTCTAACTTTGAAGTTAGCGGCAGTTGATTCACCAACATTATACACAGCAAAGTTAAGATTTACTTTTTCGCCTTGATCGAGAGAGTCTTTAGAAATAGATACGACTTGATAGTTTGTGGCAAGTTCTGGGACGCCTGTAAAGTCTATATCAATTGTTTTTAGAAGCGGAGATACTAAAGTTTCGTTTGCTTTCATTCTTATTAAGAATTGCATATTTGGATGTAACTTCTCATCAATATCATCAAGTTTTGCTTTCTTGTTTAACAGAGGCTTCGTTTTCAACGTGTCCATCTTTCCATCTTTATTAATACTAATTGGATTTACTTCTATTAGCGCACCTACAGGTATTGTGGCTTCAATTCCAATTTCTTTCCATTTACTTACGTTGGTTAATAAAGGTGTTAAAATATAACCCTCTTTTAATTGCACACTTTTTGTTTTATCAATTATTGCTAATCCTTCAAACTGTTTTTTATAAGTTTCTAATGCTGTACCATAAGTGGCTCCTTTTTTACTAATCATACACCAAGATTCGCGGTAGCCAACTTTTCTTGAATAAATACTACCGAATGAAGTTTCAATTAGTTTACGGATATCGGAATTGAAATCGAAACCCAGAACTGATTGAGCGGCATCATCGCAAACAACCATAATTATAGTAGTTCCTTTAGGCAATTCATTAATATATTTTGTAAGTGTTATTGATGACTGTGAAGCCGGAAAGGTAAAATATCTGATATCGGCTGGGATTAAAGTAACTGTATCAAGAATAGCCGCAGCAATTCCCCAGAAAAAAGTATTAGTCAGCTTTTCTGTATTATTCAATGTAATGGAAGCATATTTCCCGTCGCTTGATCCCGCTGATGTAATAACAAGTTTGCTGAGAGCATTGCTAAGAATCCAGCCATTAGCAATACTGTCGCAAATGACATTTGTCAATCCTGCATTACTCGATTTTGCGGATGGATGGAGGCTCCACCTTGGGGAGTTGTTATCATAAATGAAAGAGTAAGTTTCTGACCATTCATTAACTGTCCCTCTCAACATAGTCCTAAACCAATATCGCTTACCCAAGAGCAATTCTGGCAATATAAATGAAGTAGTTACAATTTCACTTTTTTTTGTAAATATAGAATGGTCTTGAAAACTCTCTTTGCCTGCAAATGATAAAGTTATTTCCGGCGTTTCATAATTAGTTTTAGAATGAGGATTTAACAATTTTATTGTAGAAAAATTTCCTCTCAAAAAGTATTTATCCGTTAAAAGAGTTTTCGTTTTGTCGCTTGCAACATAAAAACTATACTCAACATTATTATCATCTTCAAACAACTCATCAATCGAATTATCTTTATCTAATTCGATTTTAATTAAATTATTTCCCGAATTATTTTTTATAGGGATATTACACTCATAATAAGAAAACAGGAATGCGTTTCTCGCCATAATTTCTTTGAAGAATATTTTCTTTCCGTTTAATTCTTGAGTTACAAGGATATTGAATTTGTTTGGAGTTCCTCGCCCCAGATTTGTTACTTTAAATCGAACTTTCACAGAATCCATAATATCGGTAATTGTTGTATTGGACAATAATCTAATATCATTTTGGGTTATAGTTAAGTTTGGTTTTGTTGGAATTGCTATTTTTATTATTGGGTCGGCAAATAAAAGATTGCAATAGTTGAATGCTCTTGTAACCTCAGAATATCCTCCTTCAACCATTTGTTTTACTTTTGCTCTAAAATGAACCGACCCCAAAGAACTATGTTCGCGATTAAACAATTCACTAAAAAAGTAGGAAGGAAATTTTGCGGCAGTCGAAAGAAATCCTAAGTTAGAGTTACCCAAGTATCCAATTGCTTGTCCATCAACAGATTGTGAAACAAAAAGCTCACCAAAGGAATCAACATCAGGTTCAGCAAATCTTCCTGTAGAACATCCAAAATCAGATATTAATGGATAGATACTTCCCAAGTTTTTTAGATTTTTCACTTCATTAATGCCATTATCCCAAGTTCTTGTTCCGCTGTGCCCAGAGTAAGAGATAGCCAAAGCACCAGAATCAATTGTGGCTTGATAATCTGTATGGCTGATTGGGCCAAAGTTAGTAAGTGGATTAGTAGTTTTAAAAAAATGCTTCGCAATACCACTAATTGAATCATCTGTAATTTTGGTCTGAAGAAGATCATTTGCTGTTTTTAATGTACTTAGCTCGTTTGGGTTTTTAGGGTCGCCTCCACTAAAAAGAATAAACTTTTTATTTAGAATATTAGGTTTTCTATTCAAATAATTTTTATGCCTGTTTAAATAGGCATTCAGTTGATCATCATTTTGTACAGGTAATCTTCCAACAAACATTTGCGGCAACGAAACAGATACAGAGTCAAATGTACAAAACCAATTATCGCTAGCCGGCTGCCCATAAGTAGGAACAAAGTTTGTCTTTACTTTTGCCGGAAGTGGTTTCCATAAAGTTTTGTAATCGTAATTTGCATCGCCAAGCAAAATTAAGTAAGATGGTAATGGTGCTTTCCACTTTGAGAAGCAGCCTATCAAAAATTTCTTTATTGCTTCTGGCTCAGGATATCCAAAAGTAAATTGATCGTAAACCTCATTAATGTATGCTGTGTAAGTTCTAATAGAATAATTCGACTTTATAAATTTTTCATAGTCTTGAGTAGAATTTGAAAAGGCTAGATTCGATATCAAAATATAGTCTGCGCCATTAGCGTTATTCAACAGATCAGAAAATCGCTTTTTATAGATAAACTTCGCCTTTCGAATCTTTTTTATTCCGCTGATATAATATGAAGAATTTATTTTAACAGTATCGCTAAAAACAACATGTTTTTGTTTTGCATCTTTGCTAAAGCCAATTATTTTTTCGTAAGTGGGGGTCAAGCGGTAGATTTGGATATTTTCTACATCCTCAACATTTTTAATAATAATATTATAAACATCTGCTTTGGATAAATCATCAAAACGAAGATGGAGAGTGTCGTTTTTAATTACATTGTGTTGGGAATAAGTTACATCAATCCAATCTAACAATACTTGATTAATACTAGCGAAAGTTTGATAACCATAAATATTTATTTGGTTGGAGCCTTCTTTCAGTAAATTAGAACTTGAAACTACATTAAAATTTATTATGGACTTAAAATCAAATTTGATTGTATCCGATGCAGTTGAAGAGTTCAATGCAAAGCCCACTTTGTGAGCGTCTTTGCTAACATTAGATGCATTACTCAGCAATCGGCTAGTAAAATTAACACTTGAATTTTGGACAATATTTTCTGCATTAAATTTTGCAGAAATACTTCCAGGCGAACCAAAAAACAACCATGTATAGACTTTATTTTCCGACCAAATCGGGAGCTGATATCTTGGTTCGCTTCCAGAGTAATACCATAGTCTTTCATCGCTTTCCAGATGAATCTTAGCTCTGTGTGTACTAAGGGAGTTAAGCCCGGCTTTTTCTGATGAATTTCTATTTTTAGTTCTTTGTCCTTGTTCCCCGTTCCATGTAAGCCAGGCATAAGTTGAATCTACATACTTATTGAGATAGTTTACATACTGTTGTCCAGTATTTACAATTCTTTTATAATCATCTAATTCATAATTCTTACGACAATAAAATTCTATGAAATCCTCTTTATTAAAAACTCCATCTTCTTCACCAGAAATGTAAAGTGGTAATTGCTTCCCTCTAACAAATAACTTAAAAGTAGTTGGATGAATAATGCTTGGATCTATACCATACGAAACTAAATCGTTATACAAAATTCTATAAATTCCATCTTTGTGGATTGATAGCTTAACATAGTCCTTGCCGAAATCAATCCATTGGCTCTCATCAGAATTATGGATTTTGTTTGAGCCGAAGAATTCCTTCGCATTATCATAATTACATATCAAATCATTTAACGAATTATCAAAATCTCCGTTAACTACAGTATTGTGTTGTGTAGTATGTTTGTTCTTATATGTTACCTTTAGTTCAATAGAGTTAAAAAGTTCTACAGTGTTTTCCTCAAGGGAAAACTTTGCTATATTAATTTTAACAACTGCAACATAGAAATTTCTTATCCACGTATAACCCATTACTGTAAAATCGGGAAGCGAACTTGACGCTTGAAGAGTTGGAATAGATAGCTGAGCTTCTTTGTAATGTATTGTTGAATCGTTTATAATTTCCCACTGTGGGTTAATCTCTGGTATTACAGAATTGATTAGTTGAGATGTTTTATTAATAAAAGTGATTTCACTTTCATCGTTTGGTGGAAGCGCAATGTAAATGATTTTATGAGGCAAAATTAATGAGCCGGGTTGGCTCTCGTCCATAGCATCCGGGAAAATAATTCTGGATTGTTCGCCCTTCTCTATTTCATACTTCACATTTTCAAATGATAATTTGATTTGAAAACCAGATTCATTTTTTTGTTTCACAGTAGAATGAGTGCCTGCCAACAAATAAGATACTAAAACAATTTTAATAAATAAAAGTAGACCTATTCTAAGGACTCTTCTCTCTGCCAAGATAAACCTTCATTATTGTTAAATAGAATAAGAATTTTGGTATTCCTACAACATACCTTCCGAAATACTTCTGGGGATTTGATATAAGTCTGAAAAACCATTCAAGACCAAATTTTCTAAATATTTTAGGAGATCGTCTTATACTGCCAGTAAAATATTCAAAATACTTACCTGTACAAAGAACGCAACTCTTTTCTGTCTCTATACTAATTTGCTCAGCTAAAATTTCTTGCTTTGGTGTCCCGATTCCAATTATTACAATCGCGTAATCAAGAGAGTTGATCGTTTTTTTTATCTGATAGAAATTCTCTAAATCTTTATAACCATTAAAATATTTATAAAGATTGACCTTTTTATGTGCACAATATTTAGTAACTGCAGCTTCTGAGAAATCGCCTCCGATAATTACAATTTTTCTATTTGATTTAATTAACCAGTTGAAGACGCTATCATACAAATCAGTAGCGTTAAATAGTTCACATTTTTTATTCATAATCTTTTGAAGGATATAAATCCCGATACCATCTGAAAATAGATGAAATTTCTCTGTAAGAAGTCTTCTAAAAGCATTGCTACTTTTTGCAACAATGAACGAGTTCTGGTTAAAATAAGTAAGGAGTAAATTGTTTTGGGATTCTACAGCTTCAACTATTCTTAAGAATACTTCATCTTGGTTTTTGATTAACTTTTCTACAAGCTCGTATAGCAGTTTGATATAATTGTTATTCTTACTTTTCATAAAATTGTTTCAGTATTTCAAGATAAGTTTTTTTGCAGCATACATTTTCAACTTTATTAAACAACTCTAAGCTCATTTTTTGGGCTAATGGTCTATTAGCGAATAAGAATTCTATCTTATCAGCCAGATCAAGATGATCATCCTTATTAAATAATAATCCGTTTACTCCGTCATCAATAAACTCTGCTATACCATCAACATTGCTTCCAATAAATGGTTTCATAAACAAACCGGCTTCCAACATTACATAAGGAAACGGATCTTCTCTGGCCGGTAATACTACAATATCAGTAGTTAAATAATATTTAGAAATGTCTGCAACCGGTTCAAATATTTTGGTTATGCTTACATCTAAATTATCAAGCTCACTCTCGAATTCCTCCTCTATTTTACCAACTAAAACTAAATCAAGCAGCATCCTATTTTTTAATTCATTTACAGCTTTTATAAGAATATCTACACCTTTTGTATAACACAATCTGCCGACAAATAGTACTTTCTTCATTTCACTTTTTGATTCAGGTTTCAGCAGATCATTTTTCTTAATTTTTTCTGCTTCATTTTTATAGCAAGATAAATAGTTGTACACAACTACAACTTTCGATGGAGTTGTTGAATATTTTTGAATAATGTGATTTTTAACTGCATGACTAACAGAAATTAATAAATCCGAGCGGAAGCTGAGATAATTCCACTTCTGTACTTTGCTATGCACAGTTGAAATTAACTTAAACTTTCTAAAAGGGATTAAGGATGCGAGTAGTTCTGGATATCTATGGTGTGTATGAACTATATCTATCTTGTAATCCAATATCACACTTAAAATTTTTATGTAGTTATGTATGAAATAAGTGTACTTTATGTTGCCTTTTCCATAATGAATTTCAAAAACTGTTTTGACATTTGTCTTTTTTATTTCATTTATGGCATCGCCGCCATTGCTCATAAAAAATAAATTATAACCGTTCCATCTGCCGGTATCGTTTAGCAGGTTTATTACATGCCTTGTAACGCCAGAAGAATAATTAAAATCGGTAGTAATAAACAGCAAGTTCTTCATTCTAACAAGCTCTATAGTTTTAATTGTAGTATCACTCAATCCCAATACGTGTTTGATAAGTAATAGGCTATGTTCCAATAAAAACACAATAACAGTCCATTAAAGGGAATGTTATTTTCATTTACAAATAAACTCATAGATTTCTTTACCAATAGCACCGATATTATAATCATAATTGTGGAATCTATATTTTTCAACATGAATGTTTAAATTATTCTCTGACTCATATCCATAATGTAAGAAATTCGTTCCATTCCAAAGAGTGATTTTTTTTACATCAATCCATTGAATTACATGCATAAAGCCACCATCAATACCAATAATTGCCTTAGATTTACTTACTAATGATGCGTTTTGGAAAATAGATGAATGTTCTGCTAATTTATTTATGCTAACTTTTTCATTTAATTCTTTTATCACATCTTCGCAAGCAGCCGCATCCTTTTCGCCGCCAAGAAGTATAAATAGATAATTATTGCTGTAACTATTAAGCTCTTTTATTAAATCAGAATATCCTTTTATGTTAAATGCTGCCTTGCTATTTCCATTTTGATAGGTAAACAAATAAAGTGCGATAATCACTTTTTCTTGTTCTTTTAATTTTTTGCGACTTGCTTCAGGATAAGTTTTGCAGTCGGAGCTAAGAAATGGCAAATCTGGTATTTTAATTAATGATTGAATACCAAGCAATATTAACAATTGGGAATTTTGAACAATAATTGGTTGATCGGAAAATTTCATCAAGTAGTTAAAAAAGTTGGAGCAGTCTGAATTCGAAAACCCAACAAAGATTTTCTTCCTAATAAATAATCCTAAAAAACAGAGCACCAGATTCGATCCGACTGGAGGCACAAATAGTAATTGGTATTTTATTTCACTAAAAGCTTTGTGTTCTATAAAAACCGATTTAATCCTTTCGCTCAATTTGTTTTTACTAGTTTTAGTTCCTACAATGCTTTCAAAATATGAATACTTTTCTGCAATTATTTTAATTTCACTTGGTATAAAAAGGTGTACCTTAATTTTAGAGTTTTGTTTGATAGCTTCAACTGTAGGAAGAAGCATAAAAAAATCTCCAATTCCACCTTTTAAGTAAATCACAAGAGAGTGAACATTACTAATTTGATTTTTATTCTCTCGGAAACTTGCGAAGCAGTAAATGAAATTCATTATGTGAAAAATGACTGTTCTTAGTATCTGCATATTTTAATCAACCTGCAAAAACACCCTGAGAAACTATCTGCCTAAATAAATTTGTTAATCGTTGATATCTATTTGTTCTAAAAAACAAGATTGCTAACACTACTTTGAAAATCCAGCGATAATGAGAAAAAAGGAAGCGAAAGGCATTTAGGTAAGAGAATTTTGAGGGATAATTGAGTTTAACAGCAATAAAAAAATTTTTAAAGTATTTCTCCATCATAAAAATATCCCAATCACTTACCTGTTTACATTTTGAAAGACAATCATATTTCTTTAGCTCGCTTTTGGTCTTACGTTTCCTTCTCATCAAAACATTACCTAGAAGTATTATACTATGGTCTTTAAGTTGAGATTTGATTCTTAATGCATATTCTAAATCATCGTTGTTTATAAAAAAACTAATGTTAGGCAATCCAATTTTTTGAACAATTTCTCGAGCAATCAAAATTCCTTCAAAGCAAAAAGAGTTTGTTTCAACAAATCCTTCTTTAACAGCTCTATCTGCAACCCGTATAATTCTCATTTTATCAACATTTACAAACTCTGCTCCATGCCAAGTTTCTATTTCGTTCACAATTTTCAAAGATTGTATAGCCGCAATTTTTGTTTCTCTTTTAGTTCTAATAAAATTGAGTAGAACTTCTAAACAAATGTCATATACTACCACATCATCATCCATACACCATACCCAATCATATCCCTTTTCATACGCACTCTTTATACCCGTGTGCTGTCCGCCAGCACTTCCCGTGTTTGGCTGTGTAATTACAGTTAAGTCTGCCTGAGCATTTAGCCATTCTTCAGTTCCATCGCTACTTGAGTTGTTTATTACGAAAATCTCATCAAGTCTTCTGGTTTGATTTCTTAAAGCGTTTATACATTCACTTAATAAGGCTTGCCTATTATAAGTTACAACAACAGCAGCTACTTTAAAACTATCTACTTGTATGTTCGCAATTTCATCTCTGAACTTATTCAATGTGTTAACAACCACTTGATCCATATTATAATACTGGTATTCGGCTAATCTCCCGCAAAAAACTACTTTGCTATTTTTCTCACTTTCAATCTGATATTTGAGAAACAATTTGCGGTTATCTTCTGTGAGAATAGGATAATAATGCTCACCTTCTGTAAGAGAATACTCTTTGGAAATTGTTGTGAACTTATTTTCTATGCCACTGAGAGTTTTATGTTCTACTACTCTTGTAAACGAAACTTCAAAATTCAGGTGGTTAATTTGAGCCACCTCTTGATATATCTCAGTTTCATGCGTTTCCCACTCAAACCGTATCGAACGGTACGGAAGTTTTCCATACTTGTAATCAAAAAAATAATCAATCGGACCGGTATAAATCATTTTATCAAATTTGATATTATTGCCTATACTCTTATAATCTGTATTTAGTAATACTTCAATATTAGAGTTACTTAACATCTTTTCAAACATTTTAGTATAGCCGTCTTTCGGCATAAGCTGATACTTATCTGAAAAGTATCGGCAGTCATCATTTGTTCTCACTGGAATTCTTCCACAAACCGCCGGCGATAGTTCTTTTGGTTCCAAATTCCACTGCTTGATTGTATAATGTTTAAAGAACTTTTCAAACAAATCATAGCCAATCTGATTTACAATAATGTCTTCTGAATTACTTATTGGAAATCTTTTCTCCTTCACAGAATCAAAATACTTTTGTGTTTCTTCATCCGTTTTGAGGTTTAATCCGTATAGTTTGTTTACTGTAGTTCGGTTTATTGGAATTGGGTATAATTCATTCTCAAGTTTTGCTAATACTTTATGTTCATAAAAACGCCACTCAGTAAATTGAGATAAATAATCGAACACTTCTTTACTGTTTGTATGAAATATATGCGGTCCATATTTATGCAACAAGATCCCATGCTCGTCATATTCATCATAAGCATTGCCGCCAATGTGATTTCTTTTTTCAACAATTAAAACTTTTTTGTTTAATTGACTTGCAATTCTCTCTGCCATAACTGCACCGGCAAAACCGGCGCCTACTATTAGGTAATCATATTTCACTTGTACCGCCAATCTTTTTCAGTTTTCTATGAGCAAAGTAAAACATAAGCATAGTTACAATCACTTCGGTAATTAGCACTGATACCGCAGTGCCAATTGCCAGCATTTTAGGAACAACTGTTAGCGAAAACACTATGTTGAATCCCGCTGCAATTAACACAGTGAATGTAAACTCTTTGCTGCCTCTAATATTCAGTAATATTTGTATTCCAGCAATGTTGCTCAGAGTAATTATAAATGGCAAGAAAGAAATTATTTTCAGAATGTAACCCGAGCTTAAATAATCATCGCCAAGAATAATGCTTACTATTGGTTCGGCAAAAAAGAACAACATAATAGAAAGAGTTAAACTTAGCAGTAAGATTACAGAAAACAACTTCTTGATAAACCTCATTGCAATTTCAATAGATTCGTTAAATAGTTTTGATAAATGAGGATACATTCCTTGTGTAAACGGCATTAACATATTTTGCACTGCCATTCTCATTTTATCTGCGGCTGACCAATACCCAACAATAATCGGCGGTGCGAATAATCCTAAAATGAATGTATTCGATACAGTGTACAAATTAATTGCCAAGTTAGAAACAAATAAAATGCTTCCTTCTTTCAATTCATGCAAAAGTACGGCTGCATTGGCTTTATTAGGAAGTGTAATTTTTTTGCTTAAAAAGAGAAATGATATTATTCCAATAGAAAAAGTACTTATACTGTTTAGTAGCGCATAAAATTTGTAATCACTGCTTTCTGTAACTAAAACAAATATTGAAGCAGCCAATATTAGCCTAACTAAAAAAGTTACGCCTGTAATTACAATCATTCTCTCCGTACCTTGAAAAAACCATAATGGGGTTAAGAGTGTTCCAATAACTGCAATAAAGCTGTAGAAGTACAATTCCCTTTCGTAGCTGAAGAAATCAACGCCATATATTATTAACCCAAAAAATTCATTAGAAACTGAATTTTTTGCCGAAGGCCGAAAGTAAAATGTTATTTCTAAACATTTTACTTTCGGGGTTAACCCCGACAAG
>WPAE01000288.1 GCA_009773205.1 Ignavibacteria bacterium | reverse complement strand
AAAATAATTTAAACATAATTAAAAAATACTAACATTAATTTATAATTAAAAATTCTTGAAAATAATTTATTAACGATGTTTACTGAAATTATGACTAATTATTATTATTGGATAAAATGATTAGCTAATAAAAATTATTTCAATAAAGTTGGAATAAAAAGAATTAATGGGTTATGATTTTTTTGATAAAAATAAATATACATTTCAATTGTTTATGCTTTTAAAATTATTAATAATAATTAGGTATGTAAAACTATTAACTATATTATGCCATTAATTAAGAATTAATTGCATTTGCCGAGTAGAAAATTTTTTGTATTTAAACTGGAATAATAGGAATTTTTAAAAATAAATTTCTCAAAAAATGAAAATTTATTTTAAGGATATTCCAGAATAATGAGAGAATATTATTTTAATATGTGACCAATAATAATTTTAATAATATTTAAAGCTATCCATAATATGTATCAATATTAAATACTAGTAAAATCGACAATTATCAGACTTGTGTATGAATATTATGGATATATAAACTACCCTGAAATAAGCCGTTAATGGACTTTTTAAAAGGCATTTTATGAAAAGTAATTATCAATTTTTTAAAGCGACGAAAACTTAGAAAATAGTTGAAAACAGAAGATTATTAATTCTGAAGCCTTAATTAACAGATGATTATTAATTCATATTCGATCCGCATGCACAATGGGCATTAAATCTTATTACCATTGCGACCGTAGAAAAGCTAAATATTTTTAACTTTTTCTATGATTGTCATTTATAAGTCAATGAGGCATAAGGCACTCATTGTTCATTAGAGAGGAAATTTGGTCACCGTGTACTGTGTTTTCTATGCCCCGCTATGATCATAAATTTAGGCAAATGGGAAAGTGAGGAAATTTTCTGACCGATTGCGGATGCGTATCGAGTATGAACTTCATTATGGGCTTCAATATTGACTTCAATATGGTAATTCTGGTTTTGCAAAGTTGCAAAAAGCTGTTTCTGTTGGAAGCTTTCCATTTCACATGGAATAAGAAAATTCTTTGTTTGCTCCCAAGGCATGTTGACATTGAGGAAAGCATGGTTTGTTGTAGTATTTAAAATTTTATTGCATCCTTATTGGTTTTTTCTCATGCATATCGAAATTCGAAACCTAGTGAAACCAGATTCGCAAACATACAGATGCATGTATGTTTGAATGTATTTTGTACAGCATACATATTTATACAGAATACATATGCATGTACATGCCTCAGACACTTGCATAAGTACTTTATGCACTTTTCGGATCCGAAAAGTGCATAAAGTACTTATGAGATGGCCAAATTACCCGGGCTGATTTATGAATGACCTCCCTAAGGGTTGGCGAATCGGTACCGATTCGCAACCAGTGTGACGAATCGGTACCGATTCGCAACCAGTGTGGCGAATCGGTACCGAATCGCAACATGTCGTCGAAAAGTGTTTTCTATCACAATATTCTTTCTTAATCCGCTAAATGAGGCGATGAAAAGTTTTTGATTGAATAATACAGATTAAGAGATCATTAGAGAGCTGCAATGAGTTGGAAAATTTGGTGAAAATTCACAAAAATTAATTCTTACAAATGTTGAGATAAAGTGCTTGAATTTGCCAATAAATGCACACACGATTAATATAATTAACAATGAGATTTGAGAAAGGGAAATCTTCACAAAAATAATCAGCAAATAACTTCAAATTAATTATTATGTCTTATGAAATAATAAAATGAAGAAATCCGAATGTATGTATACTAAAATATTATGAAATATTAAAATGAATATAATTTCAGAATTAAGAAAGATAAAAATATCACGAATTATTACATTGAAAATAATTTCAACAACAATATTCTAAGCATTAAGAAAATAAATTGAACCAATAAATATTATGAATTTAATAATTATTACTTTAATAATAATTAAAGTGAAAAATTGTAAATTTATGAAAAATGATAAAAACTAACATGCCCCTAACAAGTAAAATCACCCAGATATTGCCCGCTAGCTGATTTCGAAATCCATTTTAGCGGGTTATCCTTTTTCTGTGTTCCTTCATCAAAATTGATAATTATTTCATTAAAAATCTGAGGTTAAATAAACATTAATCAGCGAAAAATGAGCAAAATTCTCAACTAATAATTCGTAATAAAGGATATTATGAATTATTGGAACAACATAATTGTTATAAAAAAGTCAAGGATACCAATTCTCTGAGTTACCCACACTGCCCCGGGCTATTTTAACATGTGCTTCCTAGAGGTGGCGAATCGGTCCCGATTCGCCACACGTTCGGAGGGCATGTGGCGATTCGGTACCGATTCGCAACACGTGTGGCGAATCGGTACCGAATCGCAACACGTGGTAGAAAAGTGTGGCGAATCGGTACCGTTCGGTACCGATTTTCGCACAAATTGGTTTGCTGGGTAGCGAGTGAAATA
>WPAE01000083.1 GCA_009773205.1 Ignavibacteria bacterium | reverse complement strand
GGCTGGTATTACAGCGAGCTTACTAAAAACCATCACTTAATGGAACGTGCTTATTTCCAGCCGCTATTCAAATCTCAAAAAGAAGCTGAAAATCTTGAAGTGAATAAAAAGAATTTGCGTTATCAAGTTCTCATTTGTAATGAATCTTTGGCCACACTAAAGAAATACAACACTAAGATTTCTAAATATATCGAGATTGCCGAAAAACAGTTCGACTTACACAATAATCCAACCAATGCTCAAAGAATTTCTAATGTAAAAGGCAGCGAACGCGACTGGTTTAATCTTGGCAAAGATTTACCCGTCGGCGATTTTATTTTCCCTTCTAAGATTCACGAAAAATATGGATTGATAGACAATCGCAAATCAAAAGTATTTTGCGATAAGGTTAATTATAACATAAGTATTAAGAAAGGTTATTCTAAATATGCTGAAATAATATTTTTAATTATGAACAGCACATTCTTCAGATTCTTATTAGAACTATTTGCTCGGCAAATGGGAGAAGGATTAACCGATATTGACGTTGTTGTAGTTGATAATACCGTGGTAATTGATCCTGAACTCTTAAAACCTTACGAAAAGGAATTGAAAGAAATTTATAAATCGTTAAGGTCAAGAGAGCAAGAAACTATTTATAAAGAAGTGAAACAGAAGGACAGACGAAAACTTGATACAATTATTTTCGAAGTACTTGGCTTAAAAGTTAAAGATGTCGATGAACTCTATAAAGAAGCTTCCGAACTAAGGCTTAATCGTAACGAAAAAGCTGGTTCCGTTACTACAATAAAATCCAAACAAAAACCGGACTATGAAACCTCACTCAAATTAATTCAAGAACGTTTCCCGGAAGTTCGCTCATACACTTCGCTCATTGAAAACAAAGAGACAGAAGAATTCAACATTCCCAATCTTCCCGCAAAATTTCCAAAAGATATTAAAGCCGGGGAAAGTAATTTCTTCAACACATACAATGTTTACTTTACGGAAGGCAACAAACAAATCGCGGTTAGCTTCAAAAACGGCAGCCAGTTAAAACTTTTCCGCTTCTTCCATGAAGAACTGGAATTAAAAGGATCAAAAATATTATTGCTAACAAATCCAAATGATTGCGAAAAGGCATTAAAGTTATTAAGTGATGATTACAAAAAATATAACACACAAATTAAAAATGTTCTTAAATCTCTTCGCAGTTCAGCAAGTTATTTAGCCATGTATAGAGATTTACTATTTGTAAGGACAGAAAATCTTTCCGTCCATTGATTCAATACCCACCTTTCAATACAGCGAATTTAAGATATTCAAGCATCATTTTGTGTGAGGTCTCAGCTCATCAAAATAAATGTGACAGCCAGTATTACATAATAGAACATTATGTTTTGGCTTTGGGTAGTCCCAACAAAGGCAATTCTCAATTCCAATCGAATCAACATAATGTTGCATTATGCAAACTCGGCACTAAAGAATACTAATCACCTCATCTTATATTTTCAAAGCTGTCAATCGGTCATAACATTTATATACTAACCTAACATCACTTTCAGTCGTGGGCGGCTCGCGCTCTCGACACGCCCACTCCTTAAACGAATCTTATTATCATCACTCACACATTTTTACAAACTCACATCTTTTTTATTCACTAATGCAAACATCGGCAATCATATCATTAACATTGAGCGTTTTTCAAATCAACCTTTTCCTTTATTTTTTCTCCTATCAAAGTATGTTTGGATAATAATTACTGGTATTTATATAATGAAACAAAGGCTCATATTAGTAATCTTCATTCTTCATCTTTTACTTTCTTCAAAAGTATTCGGGCAAAATCCTAATTTTTCCTACCCATACAACTACTCAAAGAAAGTTTATGTCTCTCGTGTAATCGATGGGGATACATTTGTCCTATCAGATTCCCAACATGTAAGAATGCTTGGTGTTAATTGCCCTGAAATTGCAAAACAAAATAAACCAGCAGAACCATTTGCAAATCAAGCAGCACAAAAAATAATATCACTAATCGAGCACAAAACAGTAAAACTCACTTTTGAAGGAAGAGCATTTGATATTTTTGGTAGATTACTCGCTTATGTATGGTCGACTAATTCACAAGGTAAAGATTCTCTTTTCGTTCAAGCAGAACTTCTTAAAAATGGTTTATCAAGAATCAGTTATTACACAAAAGAAAAACGTTATTACAGTTTATTCTATAATCTCAGAAACACAGCTAGAAAAAAGAAACTTGGCATCTGGTCAATTGAATAACATTGAATTAAATATCGCGCGACTCATAAGTGATCCTACTTTCAAAGAATTTAGATCCATCGGCTTGATAGATGAAATTGCTTTACGCAATCTTATCATTTGCAATGAATATAGACTGCTAAAAAAAACAAAATCCCAGCTTGGCGCTATTTTCGAACTTTCCGAAAAATATGAACTTTCCTTCGATTCAATTCATCATATTCTTTACAGAAAATCTTCCCGTAAACCTGTTATAATCCCTCAATCAAATTAATCTGCAACAAGTCTCTAACAAGTCTATTCCAAGTCTCACCATTCTTTCAACTCATCATTACTATAGTGCCATTTCATTACAACGCATTCCCCATTCATAAAAAGTATAATTGCCACCGTAAATAATCAATCAACAATAAATCCTTATAAGGAGGTTACAATGGCTTATTTAAGTGGAAACGTAATCGGAAATCTAAGCGGTAAGCTTGGCAATCTTTCCGCAAGGACCGTAAACGGTCAAACAATCATGGCAGCTCGTCCATCGAGCTTTAATGCAAGTCAATCACCTGCAGTAGTAGAAGTAAGACAAAAATTTGCAGTTACCGGGTCATTTGCAAAATCTGTTCTTGCTTTATCAACTCTTGATGAGACCTGGAGAAAAACCAAGACTGCCGGCATTTCAGTATTTAATGCTATCTTCAAAGCAAACTTTGGTTATTCGTCCACAGAAAAACCTACCGAGCAAAATATCATTACTCCGGAAGGTTTCGCTTTACCTATAACAACTGCCGCAGTAGAAGCCGATAAAATCACAGCTACACTTCCAGCATTAAACACTGCATCTGTTTTCGGCTCTGATGAAGTAAATCTCTCTGCAAACGCTCTAGTCTGTTATTATGATCCTTCTAACGAAGAAGATGAACCATTTAAGATCATCTCTCTTTCAAAAGAAGTTGCCGCATTCAACTTCACACAGTCATACAATCTGCAGATTGACTACAACGTTTTACAAGAGGCTGTGGCTACTAAATATCAACATAGCATTCTTTACTTAATCGTTGCTTCCAAAACCGCTGATGGTAAGGTTGTTCAAAACTCCTCAACCTACACCAAACTCAGCTAATCCTTACAGTAAAAGGGTTATCGCCTCCGGTAACCCTTTTCTGTTTACATACCGATAGCTCACAAATTTGCATTCACTTCGTTCAATTAAAATTGTTCGCTAAAAAGAATTACGCAAATTATTCGTTTTTCTCTTGCTCACGGTTATTGATACAATAACTCGCGCCAATTTCCAAACTCATAAATTGCTTAAAGAGAAATGAACTTTCATCGGGAACGTTTATCTTGCTCACACTTTGTAAAAAGAAAATCCTTTCTTTCCTCAAAATGTTTCGCTCGTAGATCAAAATCAAAAAGTTGTCGCTCATTCCATTCTCTCATTCGCTCCAACCTTTTCAAACATCTCTTCTGAATAGTTTGCCTCACTTTGTTCGGCTCATTAAAGCATCATTTTGCCCGCCGGCAAACAAGCTTAGTGTTATTCGAAGCTTGGTAGTCAATCGGGGCAAGGGTTTATGAAACTCTCCCGAAAATTCTATTAAGTATTTCGTAGTTATTCGGGATTCGCCCTTGCCTTGAATTATCATCTTTTCTTACACCAACATGATAACCAGTCATTATTTCGCAAAAGAGCGCCTAGGCGGGCAAAATATGTTTTTTAACAGCGTAAAAGGTCGGTCGTGGCATTATCCAAAATTCACTATTCCAAAAGGCATAAAAACTTTCTCATTCGGTTAATTCAATCAAAAGAGAAATTCTTTATTAATGTCTTTACTGGTAATGGTTCTTTGCATTCTTATAGCTTCACTTCACTTGCAACCGCTTACGCTTTCCTAAACGCTTTTATCAAATCAATTAAAATAACTTAAAGGAGTTATCGCCATGTTATCAGAAGAACAAAAACAACAGTTTAGACAAGAGAAAAAAGAAAAGATCATCCGCATTAGAAAAACTCTTTCTGAAATGACGGAAGAACAACGCCAAGCCATAGCGAATAAATTTGGTATTGTTACAGTTGAAGGGCATTTATTAACACCTCACAATCAATGCTTTTTGGTGGCTCAATCAGACATTAACTTTTCAATTGTTGGAGGGTTTCAGCAATGGAAGAAAGCCGGTAGAATTGTTCGCAAAGGTGAGCACGGCTTCTTAATCTTTGTCCCATCTAAAGCTAAGCAAGAAAATAATTCAGAAATGATTTCTGATGAGGAAGATGTTCACTTTTTTACAGCAACGGTTTTTGATATTTCTCAAACAGAAGTTATCGCAAAATCGGAAGCTGCATAGCTTCCGGTTATTTCTCTTGTTGAACAAATTCACTATATTGAAAATGAAAAAAGTTCAAAGCCGTTTGGAAGCAAAAAATGTTCTGTGAATAATTAACAAAGTTTAACGGTTCGGCATCCAGAACTTTCTTAGTTATTATTCACGTAAAATAATGTCCAGTAGAATAAAAGATAGGAAATCTAAAAGTCCCTACTCAGTCCCTACTTTAAATTCTGAAAAGTAATCGGGTTTCCTGCCGGTGCTAAAAAGAAAAAGGTTTGAAAACAAATCATTTTCAAACCTTTTATTGCTGCCCCGTCAGGGGTCGAACCTGAAGTCT
>WPAE01000011.1 GCA_009773205.1 Ignavibacteria bacterium | reverse complement strand
GTGAACTTAACACTTATCTCTTTGTTTATAAACACTTTATCTTATCTTTTTTCTAATGACCGCCATTAGATTTTTTTCCTATTGACTAATCTGGGTTAATCAGTTTTATTAGTTTACGCTCAGCATTTTGTGATAAAAGAAAAAGTGTTTGCGAAATTTCTGTATGCATATCGAAAACTTCGGGGTTATAATCTATTCGCCTTGATTGTAATCCCGACCAATCAAGCAGGTTTTCGAGAAGCATATTTATTTCTTTTACCGATCTGTTAAGCTTTATTAAGAAACTCTTTTTTTCATGCTCAGTTAATTCTTCGCTTTCATTTGTAATAATTTCTACCAAGCCTTTAAGACCAAAGAACGGGCTTTTCAAATCGTGTGCTACAATCGAAAAGAATCTATCGCGGGTTTTAACTGTACTTTCAAGAACTTTGGATTTCTCTTCCAAATCTCTATTTAATTTTTCTAATTGCTTTTTAACTTTCTTTACGGAAGCATATCTTGTGTACAAAACAACCGTTGCTATTAAGAAAGCAATAATAATAATGTAGTTATAAGTTGTTCGGGCATGCTCTTTTTCTATTTCAAGATTTTTGATTTTTAACTCGTTTTCTTTTGACTCTACATCATAAATAACCGAAAGCTCCAAAATTTTATCACCTTTCTCTTTACTCAAAACAGAATCAATAATTGTCGAGTATTTTTTCAAATAGCTAAAAGCTAAATTAGTGTTGCCGGATTCTCTGCTCATCTCCGAAAGCTCTTTGTAAATATTTGCTTCCAATCTTTTGTTGCCTATAGAGACTGCTGAATGAAGAGCAGAGTTAAAAGCAGCAAGCGCCACCGTTTTATTTCCTTTAAGTTTCTGTACTTTAGCAATGCTAAACAGAGCCGAAGCAATTCCATATTGATCTTTAAGTTGCGTTCTAATTTCCATAGAGCGGTTGTATTGATTTAACGCTTCATCATATTTTTCTTGGGCTAAATAAATATTTCCCAAATCATTGTAAGAATAAGCCATACCGCTTTTATCGCCCGCCTGTTCTTTCATTTTAAGGGATTCTGTTTGATAGTTTGCTGCTCTATTATAATCTCTTTTCTTATAATAACTTACGCCCAAATTATTTAGCGCGCGCCCTAATACATAATTGTCTTTCAAAGTTTTGGTAATCTCCAAAACTTTGTTGGAATAAGTTATAGATTGATCAATTTGGTTTATTTCGTTATAGACAAATGCAATGTTGTTTAGCGTTAATCCTATTTCAAATTTATCGCCAAGCGCTTCTTTAATTTTGAGTGAGCTGAAGAAATATTCTATTGCCTTATCATAATCGCTCCACTTCCAGTAAATTAAGCCCATGTAATTAAGAGCTTCTGCAGCTAAATTTTCTGCGCCGGCTTTGTTTGCCAAATTAAGAGCTTCGCGGTAACGCTTAAAAGCTAAAACATATTGATTGCGCCGCCAATAGATTAAACCAATCTGGTTTTTTGTCCGCGCTGTTTCAATATCATTCTCTAACTCTTTAAAAATTTCGAGCGCCGTTAAATAAAAGCTCTCGGCTTTTCCAAGATTGTTATTCGCATATTCTACAAACCCCAAATTAACAAGCGCTATAGCTTCGCCATTGCTGTACTCAATTTTGCGTGCTAGTTTTAGTGCTTCTTCTGCGTAAGATTTTGATTTTTCAAATGAGCTTCTTTTGAGAAGGCTGGAAAGAGAGTTGAGAGAATCAACGCGTTCTGCGCCATTTAGCTTAATGAGATTTTGATCTTCAACTGCTTTGGTCTGAGCAATCAAAGTTGAACAAGTTAGAAAAGCCGCTATGAGCAAATATTCAAAGCGGCTATAAATCGAAAATATGTGCATTGTTTTCAGCAATTCATTTACTTACGCTAAATGGTGTGTACTAACAAACCATCGCGCAGCTTAGGCTCGAACCAAGTTGATTTAGGCGGCATAATTTCTCCTGCATCAGATATTTTAATTAAATCATCCATAGTAACCGGATACATTGAAAATGCTGCAGCTGCTTTTTTGCTGTTTACTAATCTTTCCAATTCTTCAGTGCCTCTAATTCCACCTATAAAATCTATGTTGTTATCTGTTCTTGGGTCTTCAATTCCTAAAACCGGGTGCAGTAAAAAATTTTGTAAAATGCTTACATCAAGATTATCGCCAACTGTTTTACCGGGTTTAACATTTTCGTTTGGCAGCAACAAATGCCACTTGCCGCTCAAATACATTCCTATTGTTTTCTTAGCTGGTGGACTGGCTGATTTTACTTCTTCAACAGAAAAATTTTGTTTTACTTTGTCCATAAACTCCGCTTCGCTCATTTTGAGTTCGTGTACAACGCGGTTATATGGCATAATTCTAAGCTGCTCTGCAGGAAATAAAACCGCAAGAAAATAATTGTATTCTTCCGTTCCGTTGTGCGCCGGATTTTTTTCCATTTTAGCTTTTTGAGCGCGGCTCGCACTTGCTGCGCGGTGATGTCCATCTGCAATGTATAAGTTTTTAACCTTTGCAATTCCTTTAATCACTAAGTCGTTATGCTCGGCGGGTAAAATCCAAACAGTGTGTTTAATTCCATCAACAGCCAAAATATCGTAAATCGGCAAAGTTTTCTTCATCGTATCGTTAACAACTTTATCAATTTCCGAAACCGCTTTGTATGTTAAAAATACCGGACCAGTTTGCGCTTCGGTAGCAATTATGTGGTTCGTTCTATCATCTTCTTTCACCTTTCTGGTTTTCTCATGTTTTTTGATTACATCTTTGTTGTAATCTTCTACAGAAAAAGTTGCAGCCAATCCAACTTGAGTTTGTTCTCCCATTGTTAATTTGTAAATGTAGATTGATGGATTTGCATCTTGAATCATCGGGGCTTCTTCTTTTAATCGAAGAAAATTTTCTTTTGCCTTTGCATAAACTTCTGGCGAATACACGTCGGTTACTTCCTTCAACTCAATTTCCGATCTCGTTACACGCAAAAAACTGATTGGATTTCCTTTAGCAAGCTCTGCGGATTCTTCTTTGTTTACAACATCATAAGGTACGCTTGCTACAAGGTGAGCAACTTTTTCGTTTGGACGAACTGCCTGAAAAGGACGAATTATAGCCATTATTTCTCCAGATATTAAAATTTTATTAGTGAAATTAGCACTTATAGGTATGATTGTAAAACACTAAAATCAAAATGCCCGACTCACGATCGGGCGTTTAAGAGTTTAATTTTTCAAACAACACTTAGTTAGTCAAAAATTCATTGCCACATCAAAAAGAATAAAGCCCGCATTTTGATCAGAAACTATTTCCAGGCTTTCTATCTCGGTCAATTTTGCAGCATCACCGCTCGAAAGTTCTGTTCCGGCAAAAGCAACTTTTCCTTCTGTTACGTGTAAATAAATACCGCGCGGCTTTTCTGTTTTATAGCCTATGCCTTTGCCAGCTTCTAAATCGGCCAAATAAATTTTTGCATCTTGATTCAGGAAAATTACACCATCGCTATGGTTGTTGCTTGCTACAAGGAGCAATTTATTTTTCTTCTCATCAATGTTGTAGCGGATATCCTCGTAAGATGGTTTTAACCTAAGCTGATTTGGAATAATCCAAATTTGGTAGAGTTTTAAAATATTTTTATCGGAAGCATTAAACTCCGAGTGAAAAATTCCTTTACCGGCTGTCATTTTTTGCACTTCGCCAACACGAATAATCCCTTCACCGCCAGAACTATCGCGGTGCTCAACTGCACCTTCGGTTACAATTGTAACTATTTCCATATCGCGGTGCGGGTGAGTTGGAAATCCGCCGCTTGGTAGAATTAAATCATCATTGAATACGCGAATAGGTCCAAATCCCATATTCTTTGGATTATAATATTCCCCAAAAGAAAAGCTGTGATAGCTGTCTAACCAATCTATTTTAGTTCTTCCTCGTTCTTTAGATCTTAATACTTCCAACATATACTTCCCTTTCTAATTGTTTTTATAAAAACTTAACACATAGCAATTTTAGAGTTTACCGACTGACGTTCCCAATTTTTTCAACAAATCCCCCAAAATTTTTTGTTCTTCTGAAGATAGCGCTGACATATACTTAGTAAGCTGCTCGGCGTGCTTAACAAAAACATCATCAAAGAGCTGTTTTCCTTTAGGTGTAAGTTGAACAAGAATAGCGCGCCTGTCTTCTCTGCTGTGAGTTCTTTCTACAAAACCCAACTTTTCAACATTGTCTAAAACTAAAGTCATGTTTCCGCCGCTTGCAAGCATTTTGCTGCAAATTTCTCCTACCTTTAATGCGCCCAAGTGACCAAGAACTTCAATAACTGCAAACTGAGGCTGAGTTAAACCAAATGTTCTAATGTTATCTGTAGATTTTTTGTTAAACGAAGTATAAGCTCTTGCCAATTTTACCCAAGTGGATAGAGCTAAATCTGCTTTTTTACCATACCTTTTTGTTGTTTTCATATTTATCACTAACTCGATTATTACGACATCAAAATAATTATTGCTGAGTGGTTTGTCAAGTTGGGCTAATTAAGCTAAATTTGCCGTAAGAGAAAGGAATGTAAATGCCTCAAGTAGCAGTTAAATATTTTACACCACAAGAAGCGAAAAAAACACTGCCTCTTGTTAAACAGATTGTAAAAGATATTCTCAAGACCGCTAATCAAATAAAGGATTTGGCGGGAGCTATTGGCGAAGGTTTTGAAGAATCTGCAGAAGTAAAATCTCTTACCGCCGAAATACACAGCTTTATGCGTGAGTTGGAAGAATTAGGCTGTACATATAAAGATTGGAATTTTGAAATAGGGCTGGTTGATTTTCCATCTATAATTAATGGGCAGGAAGCTCTTCTCTGCTGGCGAAGCGATGAAGAAAATATTCTTCATTATCATGGCTTGCTTGATGGGTTTACAGGAAGAAAGCTAATTCCCGAAGAATATCTATAGCTTTTCGCTTTAGTCATTTAGAGAGAAGCCGAGAAATGATCTGCAGGCAAAACGCCCCACTTCCTGCCTCCCGTCGGCTCATCAGGCGGGCGTCTGGTTCAGCTTTGCTCACCACAAGTCCGATTAGTGTAACGCGCCATACTTCAACAACTACTTTGCTTCTTCAATTCTAAAAGAATGAGTAATCTCGATAGATTTTTGCAGCATTGCCGTAACACTGCAATAAGTCTTTTGAGAAAGCTCTATCGCACGCTCAACTGCTTCAGCCGGAATCCCTTTTCCGTAGAATACATACTCCACAGTAATTTTTGTATAAACTTGCGGATGAGTTTCTTGTACTTCGGCGGTCAAGAAAATATCAAAACCATCCACGTTAATTTTCTTCTTTTTCAAAATAACAGCAACATCGCTTCCTGTGCAGCCGCCAAGCGCCAATAACAATAATTCTTTCGGGCGCATTCCTGCATTGCTTCCGCCAAACTCCTCCGGTCCATCCATAGAAACCCAATGATTGGAATCTGCTTTACCTATAAATGTAACGCCTTTAATATGCTTAACTACAGCTGATTTTACCGCCATAACATTTCTCCATTTTGTTAGGTTAGATGTTTTTTCTTCTATAAAGATTCCTAAATCTTTCTTCTGTAAATAGTTTGTTCTGATGGACTTCGGTTGTAAATTTATTTATAAAGTTTAGGAAATGAAATGAAACATGCAGCAATAAGCAAACACATAGATATTTTTGGATTTCCGATGGATCTTGGCGCCGGAAGGCGCGGTGTAGATATGGGTCCCTCGGCGCTTAGAATTGCCGGAATCGAACATCAGCTTGAACAAATTGGATACAGAGTTACAGACCACGGCGATGTATTTATAAAGAACCAAGAGAGACAAGTCGTAAAAAATCAGAAACTAAAATACTTGGATGAGATTTTGCGAACCACGGAAATGATTGCAAAGAAGGTAGAAAAATCTTTAGCGCTTGGAAATTTTCCTCTTTGCATCGGCGGAGATCATTCTATGGCAATTGGAACTCTTGCCGGTGTTGCGGCTCATTGTAAAAAGCATAAACAAGAATTAGGTTTAATTTGGATTGACGCTCACGCAGATATGAACACCGACGCGACAACTCCCTCCGGAAATATTCACGGAATGAGTGTGGCTGCTTCGCTTGGGTTAGGCAGCAAAGCATTATCAGAACTTTATGGCTTCTCACCAAAGATTAAACCAGAAAACATTGCGTTCATTGGAATTAGAAGCATAGATACCGAGGAGAGGGAAACGATAAAAAAACTTGGTTTAAAAGTTTATACAATGACAGAAATTGACCGGAAAGGAATCAACTATATCATCAATAAAGTTTTAAAAGATCTTAAATCGCGCGTTCAACATATTCACGTAAGCTTCGATGCTGACTGCATTGATCCTTCTTTTGCGCCAGGAGTTGGAACTCCGGTAAGCGGCGGACTGAATTACCGTGAAGCTCATTTGTTAATGGAAACTATTGCCGAGTGTGGATGTATGTCTTCGCTCGAAGTTGCAGAGGTAAATCCAATTCTTGATAACAAAAACAGAAGTGCGGAAATTACTGCCGAGTTAATAGCATCAAGTTTGGGATTGAGAATTTTGTAAAAAACGAAATTGCTAAAAGCTAAACTATGAGATATTTATGAGCCTCAAGAGGCGGGGAATTTGACCCTCGTCCGCCTCTGGCGGATTAAAAAACATTGTTTTCGATTTAGCGCCCAACCATCCATAAAACGTCGGGCGGGCAAGATGGCGGGTTAGATTCGGCTCATTTATAGCCTCTTATGATCTTTAGGGCACACTAAAACTTGGTTTTATGATACTTCCGAAAAATTATATTTTGATACGTTAGTGCTGGTTGCTGCAGAAAAGTTGTTCCAATCGAAGAGCCTGTTGCAGAGCTTGTGTCGAAGACTCACCTTGACACTGCAACAATTTTTCGGAGATACTTAAAAAAATGTTTATTGAGTGGTATTGGGAAGCTTGTTGATATTTTGAGAGAAGCCATTAACTAATTCACCATCTCTGTACTCAGCTTGTTTTATCGGTTTGCCTGTATCATCGTAAGAATAACATTTGCCATTCAACAGATTGTTCTTGTAAATCCTGAAATCTGCTACTTGTCCATTCTCGTGATACGATTTTGAAATGCCTTCGCGCAATCCTTCGGAATATTCTTCTTCTGCTAAGACTCTGCCGTTTTTAGAAAACCACATAACCGTTCCGCTAAGTTTATCGTTTTTGTAGTTTCTGATAGATTCAATTTCTCCAGCAGAGTAAAATGTTTTTGCTTCACCTTCTCTAACATTGTCGGAATAATTCTCTTCGGAAATTTTTGTTCCGTTAGTATCAAACTTTGTTGCTAATCCAACCTTTATTCCATTTTTAAAATTTGCTGTTTCAGCTTTAGTTCCGCCATCAAAATAATAAACCGCTTCTCCATCAAGTTTATCAGCCTTGTAGTTCGTAACTGATTTCAAGAATCCGCTAGGGTAATATTCTTTAATAATTCCTTCAAGTTTTCCTTCTCTAAAGTGAAGCTGCCTGCCTAAAGTTCCTTCGTCATGAAATTCCTCAAAGCTCTCCTCTATTTTATCAAACTTGCCCTGAATTCCGTAACGAGTGCGTTTTACAATTTGCCCGTTTTTGTAAATGTCAATTACCTTAATTGAACCATCCGGATAGTATAGATATGATTCGCCTTCCAATTTATCATTAACGTATTTTGCTTCAAGAGCGAGAACGCCGTAATCATAATATACTTTGTTAATGCCTTCAAGTTTGTCATCAACATAATTGCGCTCTACTTCAACCTTTCCATTCTCGAAAAAAATTTTAGAAAGTCCGTTGAGCTTTCCAATTTTGTAATTCCAAATTGCCTGTAGTTTGCCGCTCTTGTAATAAGTTTTTGTAAATCCTTCTTGAATATTGCTCTCGTAATTTGGTTCTGACCAAAGTTCCCCAGATTCATAAAACCATTTTGATACACCTTCAAGCTTTCCGTTTCTGTAACTCCACTCCATACTTTTTGTTCCATCTTCAAAATACCAGGTAGAGATACCCTCTTCTTTCCCGTTTAGATAGTTCCATTCTTTCCAAAGTCTGCCAGATTCATAAAACTCTTTGTAAATACCATTGCGCACTTCGCCAAAGTAAGTGCCTTCGGATTTTACTTTGCCGTTCTTGTAATACTCCCGCTTTATTTCTTGCGAAAAAACTTGTGAAATGGCGGCAGCAAAAAGCAAGATGAGCGATATTTTTCTGAGTTTGTAGTTCATAGAATATTTACGAGGCGAAGTTAACCACAAAATTTATAATGTGAAATGCTAAAGAGTTGATTAGATTTGCATTAAGAAATTGAGGTGCAAGTGTTTTCTGCTAATGTTAAAGTTTACTTCTACGATGCCGATCCGGCGGGAATAATTTTTTACGCAAGTATTTTTAAATATGTTCATGCAGTTTACGAAGACTTTATGCGCAGTCTTTCTCCGCAAAGAAATTTCTTCTTCGACCGCGAATATATTTTGCCAATAATGCACGCCGAGGCTGATTATGTTCGCCCAATTCTTGTTGGCGATGAACTAAAAGTAGATGTAACAGTAAGTTTGTTAAAAAGTTCTTCGTTCGAACTTACATTCCGTTTTTATCGCGACGATCAGTTTACGGCTATTGCAAAAACCGTTCACGTTTGCGCACTTAAAGAAAAATTTGAAAAGATAGAACTTCCTAAGGATTTTCAAGACCAGCTTCAGCTTCATTTAAGTTAAGCATCTGCTTTAATCCTATTCTGGTTACTTTTCCCATTTCGTTACGCGGAATTTCTTTAACAAAGAAAAACTTCTTCGGAATTTTAAATGGAGCAAGTTTAAGTCTGAGCACAGATTTTATTTCTTCTTCAAATAAGTTTTGAGCTACAATTGCAGCGCAAAGAATTTCACCCCAAGTTTCATCTGGTAATCCAAAAACAAAACTATCTGTTACGCCCGGTAAAGAGGCAAGCCCCATTTCAACTTCGTTAGCGCTAACATTTTCGCCGCCGGTAATTATAATATTCTCGTGGCGAGAATCAATGTAAAAGTATCCATCGTTATCAATTCTGCCTAAATCTCCTGTATGATAAAATCCATTTATTAACTTTTGTTTAGTTGTCTCTTCATCTTTGTAATACTCTTTAAATAAAGTAGGCGATGAAACCAATAATTCTCCATTCGATACAAGGAGTTTGATTTCTTCTGTAAGAGCCTTTCCAACCGATTCGGCTTTGTTATTAAAGCCTTCGGGCTTGAGCGCGCAAACCATAGAACCCGTTTCTGTAGAGCCGTAAACTTTTACAATCGGAAACCCTTTTTGTAAAGCCGCCTCGCAAAGTTCTTTAGAAAGCAGTCCACCGCCAAGAAAAACGTATTTAAGATTCTTATTTGGTCTTTGTCCATTTTCAAGTATTCTTTTCAAGGTAGTTGATACAAAAGAAATATGCGTTGGATTGTAAGTGTAGCTGCATTCAATAATATCATTGTGTTTCAAACTTTGGGGAAAAACAACACTGCTTCCATTAACCAAGCTTCTTACTAAAATCATAAATCCACCAATGTGATAAAGTGGAAGCGAGGCAAGCCATAGATCTTGATCGCTTAAATTAAAATAAGCGTCGGCAGCTTTTACACTTTCAAACAAGCTCTTAAAAGTATGAACAACAGCTTTTGGCTTTCCCGTAGAACCAGAAGTAAACATGATAAGTGAAGAGTGATGAGCTTGCCCGCCTAAGGCGAGGGAGAATGCAGTGTGTTGGAAATCTATTTGGCTTGGTTCTGTGTTTGTAAAATCGAAATCATCAAAAGATAGGTTGCCAATAAAAGTGTATTTGTGTTTTTCTTCTGTTAAGTTTATTAAAGCATTCGCCCCGACCTTCTGAAGCTGCAACACAAGTTCTTTTGAAGTGTTTCTAGAATTTAATGAAACTGGAACCGCGCCAATTAACCAGAGAGCATTTACTAAAATCCAAAATCTATAGTTATGTTCAGCAAGGATGCCAACATTATCGCCCTGCTTAACTCCACATTTAGATAAATATTTTGCAGCAAAAATTGAAGCATTAGTAAGTTGTTCAAAGGTTAATTTCTCGGTATCAGAAAAAATTGCAATTTGTTTGGGAGTTTGTGCAGATTTCTCGATGAGCCAGTGCTCTGAGTTAGTTAAATTAATCATTGAATCCGCAAATCGGTTTTGTGAGGAATAACAGAAGAAATAAACTCAACGCTGCCTTTTTTAACAGAATAAACATCTGTGCAAATGTCATTTATAAAACACTCCGAAGTATCCAGCCCGTGAGCCAGCGAGTGATTTGTAAGAGAAGCAAGCATAACTAACGCCTGCTTGCCAATTGCGCTTTCGAATGCAGAAGAAATGATAATTTTTCTGTTGTTCTGCTCTGCAAGTTTGATAATTCTTTTTGTAGCGGAGATGCCTCCAACAATCATAGGTTTAACTACAAAATATTCTATGTTACTATCTGCTATAAAGTTTACTAAATCAAAATACGATTTAAGAGAATCATCCAAAGCAATAGGTATTTGTGTTTCTTCGCCGGTTCTAAAAGTGCTGCATGCAAACTCACATGGTTCTTCTACATATTCAATTTCAAACGCTCGGAATCTATCAAGATATTCAATAGCTTCATCCGATGTCCATTTCTGGTTTACATCAAGCCGTAGTTTTATATCAAAACCAAAATTTGTTCTGATTGTCTCCAGCAGCTCAAAATCTTCGTAAGGGTTATCTCTTCCAACTTTTATCTTAAACGTTGTGTAACCCAACTCAATCTTGCATTTAATCTTATCAAAAATATTTTGGTAGTCATCGAAGCCAATTACAGCATTAACTGGAATGACTTTATCTTCAACGCCAAGTTTTTCAAGCCAAAGAGTTTTGTTTTGTGCAAGTGCTAAATTTAACAAGGCTTGTTCGGCTGCAAAAGTAACCGAAGAAAAATCCGATGGAACATTATAATCATCTTCTTGCTTAGAACTCAGCAGGAAAGAAATTATTTTGTTTAACGATTGCTCAGCATCTCTAAGTGTTTCTGTGCTAAATCCGGGCAGTGGAGAGCATTCTCCGTAGCCTATATTTCCAAACACATCCGTTAGCTTTAAAACAAACCCCTTTCTCTCAGTTAAGATTCCAGTAGAATTTACAAAGGGAATTTTTAGCTTTAATGAAAAAGGAAAATACTTAGCTTCTTTAATTTTCATATCAAAATACCGGCTGCAAATAATAACCCATACAATGCGGAAAGTTTTGCAGTAAGTTCTAATGTTTTATTTAGTTCGCTTCCTTGTAAAGTAAAAACCATTTTTACAAGTTTTACAGAAAGTGGAAGCGACAGCATCGGAAGAAAAACCCAAACGCTGTTTTTGTAAGTGAAGTAAACAACCAGTAATATAGCATATGAAACTAGCATAAAAACTACATACTGAAAGCGTGCGAATTTTACGCCAAGCAAAACAGCCAGCGTGTTTTTTCCGTTCAATTGATCTTCTTCGCGGTCGCGGTAATTGTTTACTACTAAAATGTTTGTAATTAACGCGCCAACTGGAATTGAAGACCAGAATGCAAAAGCAGAAACTTCGCCGGCTTGAACGTAATATGTGCCAATCGTGCCAACCAATCCAAAAAATAGAAACGAAGCAATATCCCCAAGTCCATTATATGCAAGTGGAAATGGTCCGGCGGTGTATGCAATGCCTGCTAAAATAGAAACAACACCGAGCAATAAAACTTCCCAGCCAGTTATGTAAACCAAATACATTCCAAATACAAAGCTCAAAACAAACACCGCAATAATTCCTATTTTAATTTCGGTAATAGAAATTAACCCTGCAGTTACAACTCTCTTTGGACCCACACGGTCTTTCTTGTCTGTGCCGTGAAGAAAATCGTAAAGATCATTAACAAAGTTTGTTCCTATTTGAATAAGCAGAGCGCATATTAGGGCAATAATTGCAGCAAGCGGTTTAAACTTTCCATCTTGAACTGCAATCGAGCTTCCAACCAAAACCGGAACGAGTGCTGCGGGCAAAGTTCTTGGTCTTGCGGCCATCATCCAAGCATCAAATTTTGTGATTGAATTGGTTGTAGTGGTATTAGTCAATGTTCATAATCCTTTTATATAATAGTGTTTCTCATGATATACACCCTAAGAATGAATTACTCTACCTTCTTGGGGGTTGTTTGTTTTATTGTATCTGATATTTATCATAGTCAATTTTGCTTATGATGTTGCCAATTTGTGGATCAACAACCTCAACTTCTTCCTGGTTAAGGCTGTAGTCCGCCAAGGCGGATTGTAAACTATATATTTACTCATCCGATTTTTTTGTTCCATTTATTGCCGAGGTAATACCACTCAGCTTTGTATTAATTTCTTTCAATTGTTTCTCAATCGGTGTCTCACCCTCAGGATCAATCCTATAAAAGAATTGAGCGATTGATTGTTCAATTGTTCTTGTAATTGAATTGCCACTTGAATTCTTGTATTGTATTCTAATTGTATATTCTGTTTGCAACTTACCTTCATCAAACATCTTTCTCAATTCTCCATCAATAAAGCTAACATATATTACATACTTGCTGCTTGGTGCAATGGTGATGCCTTGGTTAAAAAGTGCATTTTTATAAAAATACTTTTCAAAGTTGGCTTCAGTAAATAATAATTGCGGTTCAATTTTTGCCTTAACTTCATTTGCAATGCCTCCTCCTTCGTTGCTAAGAATTAATAATATTTTTCTTATTGAATTTCCAGAGTCAAAGTAAGCAATAACGTTTGGTTCATTTTTTTGTATCTCTAATTCTAATTGTTCTTTTAGAAGGTTCACGTTTTCTTCACTTCTTTTACGCAATAGGAATGTTTCTCTTGTATAAATAATTATAGCAATTAATGTTGAAAAGAGAATAATTGCATTAATGACTTCGTGGTTTTCTTTGAACATTACCAAAAACCAACAAGCGAAATCAACAAGATGATTTGAAAAATCTAAGTTCATAAGGAAAATCTCCGATACTCTTCTTGGCTGAAAATCTTTTCTATTCCCGGGTCTATAATCTCAACTTCTTCGTAGGTGAGGTTGTAGAGTTTGTAAACTATTATGTCCAGTTCGTTTTCGAGTGCGGTGGTGCTTTAACCGCTTTTGGAGGGCACTATGAAATTTATACTGTCTTAATCCATTCATCATATCGAACGATATTTTTTTCTTGAACATCGTTTTCAATATTATTTTGAAAATCGTCTAAGCTTTGTTTAATAACTAAATCATAGCCGGCTTTTTTATTCCATGTATTCAGTTTGTCCATGTAAATTTCTTTTTCAGGATTTAAAGCTTGTTCTGTCAGAACGAGCATTTTACATTCGCTCTGAGAGAAACGCTTGGGATATGTTTTTTCCAGAGCTTCGAACAAAGTAATAATTTTAAAAAGATTTCTTTGAAGAGTTTCTTCATTCAAATCAAGATTTATAATCTCACCGGCGTATACGACACCATTACCACCGATAAAATCAATTTTAGAACTTCCGATAAGAAAATTACCTATAGAGTTATCTCTGAAATCATAACCAATATTTAGCCGTTCTTTAGTAAGGATATTTGACTGTAGCTTCCTTCTTAATTTTCCTCCCAACCGTTCCGGGATTTCCTTTTTGAGTGTAGAAGTTGTTTCAAAACCCTCTTCGTAATAATCTGCCACGAACTTCAGATAGAGCTCATTAAATTTTTTTAATAGATCGGCACTATCGATTATCTGAGGTTTAGAATATCGTATATTGCCGTTTTCATAAACCGCATTGTAATCCAAAGTTTTTTTGTCGTATGATTTTTTAGCTATTTCATCCATGGCAAACTCTATGAGCGCAGACTTTTTAATACCATATGCAGAATTAATTCTTCTTAGACGCTCAGATGAAATTCTAGCAATGGATTGGTTAGTTTCTTCCGAAATTAGAATTAAACCTATACCAAACCCCTCATCACGATTAGTATCAGGATAATATTTTACGATTGACAGATAGTTTTTCATATTACAATCCTATCTCATTTAACAAAAATTCAAACTGACTTTCTACAGTAGATTTTCTTTTATTAATAAAATTAGAAATAGCTTTCTTTTCCTCGATACTTATTTTCCATTCGATAGGGATATTATCAATAATATTCTCAATATCCATTTCAGATACATTCAAAATAGCTCTACAGATCTCCTTCTTTACTTTACCAAAGAATAAACCATACCTATAATAAAGATGCGAAAAAAGCTCTCCATCAATTAAATTTTCACCAACCGAAGGAAGTTCATCTATTTCTTTTTCAATAACGAGATAATTTAGCTCTGAAAATATACTCGAATGATCTATCGCAAACAATCTTATTCTCTTTCCAACTTCTTGAACCAGTAAATTAGGATTATTAATAACACGATCTGCATTTCTAAGCCAAATATCAAAAGCACATATTTTTATCAAATCCTCTACTATTTCGTCATTCTTGTGCTTAGTCAAGTTAATAATAAATTCAACATTAGTAACCGACTTAACAGTTCCAAATAAAAATTGCGAACCAAATCCTAATCCTGAGGGCTTGCCGGAAGAATATTTATAGTCGTTTGGTAAGATATTTTGTTTTATTTCTATAAATGCCGGTTCCGGTGTTGAAATATTTACCAGCTGTGAAAGTTGTGAAGCAACGAATTCATTTATCAAATGTCTGTAATTTCTTTCTTGTTGAGAATGCTTTACAACATATCGATTTCCATCGCTGCAATCAAAGAGACTTGGATAACTGCCGCGCGTCTCATATTCTTGTTGAAATATTTCTGTCTTTACTCGTTTAATTACCATAAGCTTAAAGAATTTCTATGATATTCTTGGTGTTAGACTCATATTCTTCTTTACTTATTATCTGCTCTATGTTTGGGTCTATAATCTTCATCCCGCGAAAGCGGGATTTCGATTTATTTATTTTATTGTATCTCAAATTTCATATAGTCTGTTTTGTTGATAATGTTGCCAATTTGTGGATCAATAATCTCAACTTCTTCGTAGGTGAGGTTGTAAAGTTTGTAAACCATTATGTCTATTTGGTTTTCTAACTGCTTTGTATCCGTTTGAGGATTTTGTTGCTTAACAGTTAAGATTTTGTTGACTAACGATATAATTATTTGCTGGATTTCATCGTGAACTATTTTTATTGGTAATTGATGTAGTTCGTATCCAGAGACTGTTGGTAGAGCAAATTTTTTATAATACCAAAAATTTAATAAGCGAGAATTTATAAGACCTAAAATAAACTTAAGTGAATACTTGTTATTTAAAGTTTTAGTATCACTAACTAAACAAGTATCAAGAGCATAAATTCTTTCATTATCAAAGCTACCAGCTAGACCCTTACTTATTCTTTGAAGTATCAATTTTTCTGGAACCTCAAACAATTTCTTATTGTGGGGGAGACTACCGACTTTTTCTTTCATTTTATCTGGACGATACCATACATATTCGCCATCCCAGCAATAATAATATTTCTTAATATTCCTACCCCTTATTACCTTTTTACAATTGCTATCAATTACATCTCTTTTAATGAATTTCTCATCATTGCTTGTTTTAATTCCGCGAGTAAACTTGCAAATATTTTTTAGTGGAATTGTATCATTTTCAATTTTTTTAAAAAGTAACTTTTCTGTGGTAGTAGAAAGAGTATCAAAAGTAAAATCATCATTTTGGAGAACTTCTTTAATATGGACATAATTGATTGGCTCAAAAGAGGAATCAAGTACTGATATATGATAGTCTTGCACTTTATGTTTTTTTAGAATTATTACAACTGGTTTGACTGTAGCTTCAAATGCACCGTAATTCAATTCTGAAATAACTTTTAGTTCAAAATTCTTAAAGATTAATGCGCGGAGAATTGAGAAACTTGTAGTAGCCTTCCAAGTATGTGGGACGATATATGTTAAAATTCCAACTTTTTTTAAAATATGATTTCCACGCTCAATAAAATAAGCATACAAATCAACTTTATTTTTTGTAACAGTGTAAATTTCTTTATATAGCTCGCGTTGTATTTTAGATAAATTAGAAATATTAACATAAGGTGGATTAGCAATGAGTATATCAAATCCACCCTTCTGATGAAATACTTCAGAAAAGTAAACTTCAAAATCAAAGTCTTTATGCCCGTTTGAGAGTTTAAGAATTAATTCATCAATCTGACGCTTATGATTTTGTTTTTTTGTTGGATTGGTTTCGTTAAAGTGAAGTAGTTTTAGTTTTTCAAGTTCATCAAAAAAATGTGCGTTTAATAAATCTTTTTTTACACCAATTAAAGAATTACCGCAAACGATTTTGTAATCAAGATTTGGTAATGGTCTAATCTCTTCAAAATTATCTTCATCAACAACGAGTGAGAGCCAGAGACGGAGTTTGGCAATTTCTACTGCACCGGAATCAATATCAACGCCGTAAAGGGAATTTTCAATGCAATCTCTTTTGAAATTATATGGGTTACGTTTTACTTTTTGGTTATGCGGATTAATGTATGTTTCATCCAAACAGTTTGTAAGAATAAGAAACATTCTTGCTTTCACAATTTCAGTCATCATGCCTACAGGAAAAGCACCAGAGCCAACTGCTGGATCGCACATTTTTAAGTTAGTAAATAAATTATCTATTTCGTTTGCATATTCTTTTAGTTCTAAAAAATGATTGCTCTCTTTATACTTACCGGTGTAATCTTCATTGTTTTCATTTTTCTCTTTGGCAGTTCTAAGATGTTCAATAAACTTTTCACCTTCGAGTATTAGAAACTCGATTGATTCTTTACTTACTTTTCCGTCAAGACCAGTTGTTAGATAATTAATTAAACTCTGCTGACACATATAGTGAACAATTTCTCGCGGAGTATAAAACACGCCATACTGTTTGTTAAACTTACTTTCCTCACCTTTGTTTCCACTCTTGAGAATTTTTAGATATTCATCAAAGTTATCTGGACGGATGGCATTAAATTTTTCGTAAGTTTTACCAAGAAGTTCGGGGTCAATAGCAACTTCTTTTTCAAGCGGTTCATCTTCAATTACAGTAAAATTATAGCGATCAAATACATCAAGTATTCCATCGCCAGTATCTCCTTCTTTGGTTTGTAGAGTATTTGAAAATATATCGTTTGGTAGAATAATATCAGTCTTAGACCAATCATAATTGCCGATAGGATCGAAAAGCCCGCCGTTTAAGAAAGGGATTTTACAATTGAAACGGCTGTAATAGTGGTCGTCATGTGTTCTATCATTTCTTAAAGCTTCGTAAAATAATGGTTCTAAAATATCATTGAAGAAGTTATTATAACTACCATGTTTCTTCTCATAAATCTCACGTAAGAATTTTTTTGAACCAGAACCCCATTTGGAATTTTTCTCTACCCCAAACCAACCTTTTTTTTGTAAGAAGTAAAGAAATACAATTTGCCCAAGTAATTTTTTAGCGAAATCAACTGAGTTAATTTCTTTGGACTTAAACTCTAATTCAATTGTTGAATCGTTTTTAATTACCTTATCAAGAGATTGTTTAATATGAATAAATAATTCGCGATACTTCAAGAAAAATTCTTTAGTAACAGTTTCTATATTAAACGTATCTTCAATATTATCGAGAGTTGGATTTACTTCTTTTTCAGTTAATAGTTTTACAAATTGATTTTGGGCTGTGTGGCTCCCTTCATTAGCGCCGACAAGAAATGAGTATCTACGAGCGGGGCTAAAATCTGTTTCAATCTTCTTATCATTTAGATTTATATCCATTTTAACAAGAGAGAAACGCCAATCATTATTGCCATCCGTATAGTATGCTACAAGAGCAGCATCGTGAGTGCGTTGTTTAAGATAGCGGGCGATAAAATTGCGCTGTAATGATCTTGCCCTTTCTAAAGATGTACCGCGATGGAGATTAACAATTAAAACATCAATAACATTGTTTTTAGAATCTTTATACTGACCGATACGTTTGTAATGTTTTACTGCATCGCTGAATGAATCCGGCACATATTGACCACGATATTCTTTGCGTTTAGACTCATCAAGATCATTAAGAAGGTTTTTGATGAAGTAAGTGAACTGAACTTCATTGAATGGTTTTTCAAAGGTGTTGACAATTAGGTTTTTGGCTTCTTGTTTATTCATAAAAAATATTGACTTTTAGTGTGAAAGAGTTATTTTTGTATGTAGAATCACGATAGAAAACGCCCTTTGAGGTTCCGTCCTTAAAGGGTTTTTTCATTTTTCAGCATTGAACTCCAGTTTATTTCTCAAATCATTCATAAATGCAATATTATTTGACGCTTTTATTAAAAGCGAAGAATATTTATTCTTATCCGGTACAAGAACAGTTTTTAGTTTATCCTTTTCTTTCAAGTATTTTATCAAGCAGCTAAAATCACCGTCTCCAGAAACTATAACAGCTCTTTCATAATGGTTAAAATCTATCATCGTTTGTAGAACGAGTTCGGCATCGCAATTACCTTTAATTATACCGGCACTGTTTTTAAATGTCGGTTTGAATATTAAAATATATCCATATTGCTGAAGGGAAGAATATAAATCAGAATTACCGGGAACATATCCGATAAAATAATATGCTTTTTGAACGCTGTATTTTTCACGCAGGTAAACTCGAAATTTTTTAAGATCCAAAAGCCAACCCGAACCTTTAATACCGAGATTGAGATTTTGACCATCAATAAATGCAAAGTTATTTTCTTTTTTAAGCATCTAATTTCCTATTAAATACTCAGATAAAATTACTTCTCTTGGACCATAAATATCTGCGGATGAATGGCTAATATGTTCCTTAAAGAACTCATCGGGAATATTGGTTTTAATTTTTGATAACATTTTTATTGGCTCTTCAATTCCTTCCAAAGCATTTGCTAGTGTTTTAGTAGTTTGCTTTGGTAAAGCACCTTCTTGAAGTAATTTAATTACATTTTGAATATAGAGGTCATCATCGTCTGTAAAACCTTGATAATTTTTGATTTGTTTGGATTTTAGAATGCGTAATATTTTTGTAGCATTGTCTTTTCCGCCTTTAGAAGAAGGCTCAAGATCATTTTCTAGAAGTGATTCTTTGAACGCTTCTTTATTTTTCTCTAAAAAATTGTAAAATTCTCTTTCGATTTTTTCACGCTTTGTATCAAATTTAGAATCAAGAATTTTTGCGGTTTCGACAAAATCGAGTTCTTTAGTTTCATTATTATTAGTAATAAAATACTTATTGAGTTTTCCTTTACGGAAATAGGTAATTATTGAATTATTAGTTAGAGAATATTTTTTAGCAGTACGTGCTTTCTTTGGCAAGTGCTTAATCTTAGAAAAAAGCTCTACGTCTTTATCACGAATGTTGCGAATAATTTCAAGGTATTTTAATTCACTTTCAACTTCTTCATCCTCGCCAGTAATAGTATTTTTAGAAGTCAATCGCTGGAATATATCGTGAGATTTAATTTCCTCACCTTCTGTTAATAAACGAGCATCATTACCAAGCATTTCAATAAAAGCATGAATTTTAGCTTCTGCTGCTTCCTTGAGTTTGATGAAATCATTGCTTTTTACAGTCGGGAAGAAATTGTATGTGAATATTTTACTAAACTTTGTATCAACACGATTTACTCTCCCTACTCTTTGAATTAAACGAGTTGGGTTCCAAGGGATATCATAATTAATTACAATGTTAGATTGATGTAGATTCACACCTTCAGATAGAACTTCGGTTGAAACTAAAATTTTAATATCATTTTTTTGTTTTCTAACTTTAGCATCAAAGTTTTCAATTATCTTTTCTTTTATACCGGCTTTTGAATTACCTGTATAAGCCAAAACAGTTGTACCAAATACTTTTTGAAGTTCATTTTCAAGATAATTGGCTGTGTCTTTGGATTCAGTAAAAATTATAAGTTTAGAATCTTTTAGAATGGTTTCAGTTTTTAATAGATTAATCATTTCATCAAGTTTAGGATCGGTATCAATAACTATCCAAAGGGCTTGAATTTGTTTCAAAGTTGCCAAATCAGATACAAGTTTTTTGCGCAAATCTTCTGAAAATAAAGATGCATCATATTTCACGGCTCTATCTTCTTCGATTAATCGGTCAATAGAGTTATAGTCTTCATCTTCCAGATAGTCAAAAATCTTGTTAATATATTTTTTACTTATATAAACAGAACCATCGTCAAATGCTTTTATAAATGCTTCGTATGATCTGATAAAATTATTAAGCGTATTCTTAAATGCATAGAAACTACTCTCAAGACGTTTAATAATGAGAATTTTCATCAAACTTTTTAAGTTTTCTTGTGATAGTTTTTGGATTTGAGATAAGCCTTTATCGTCGAGTAAATACAAAAGCGGAGAATACCTCGAATAATTAAATGCCGGATTAGTTAATGCTTTTATTGTATAATCAAAAGCATGGTCAATTTTTTCATCGAACTGATAAAGAACAGGTGTCGGGTCTTCAACATCAGGAAACTTGAGACCTTGTTTAATCATATCTTCATAAAAATAACGAGTAACTTCTTTTCTGGTTCTGCGAACCATTAAATACTTTAGAACTTTATCGCGAATTTGCTTTGCATTGTCTCTAACTATAAATAAGTATTCATCTTTATTGGTAAGTCTATCAAGTCCTTTCAATCTGTTTTCTAAAAACTTAAAGAAGGATTCAAGGTTTTTAACATTTGGAATTGTACTATTCCGACTGCTTTGAAAAAGTTTTAGCTGGCTTAAAATATCCGATGGAGTATTATTCAGTGGAGTAGCAGAAACAAGAATAACCCTTTTACCTCTACAAATTTGAGCGAGCTGTTCATAGGTGATGTTTGATTCAGAACGAAAACGATGTGCTTCATCAATAATAACATTTTTATATTTCTCGACACCCTGTTTAAGAATATTTTCCAGTTTACCGGTTGATTCATAGTCGGCAGCAATCTTAAAATCAGAAAAGACATTTGGCCACGAACCGGGATTTTCTTCATCTAACAAAACTGGTGGAGCGATAACAAGTGTATAGCCGTCAAGTTCATTTGCGAGTAACGCAGAAATGAAAGTTTTACCAAGACCAACAACATCTGAAATAAAGACGCCGCCATACGCTTCAAGTTTTGTCTTTGCATCTTTAACCGCCTCGTTCTGGTATTCTAATTCCATAAAATTTAATGGAATGTATTTTTTAGAAAGACTTTCCTTATCAACGCTAATTTTTTCTTTGAAATATTCGTAGAGAAATTTTAAGTAAAGTTCGTGAGGAGTTATGACATCATTAAGCCATGTTTTTGTGTCAACCGTATCTATGTACTCTTTGGAAATATCAACACCATCTCTCCAAAGTTCTTCAAATTGATTAAGAGCATATTTTACATCAGAAGAGTTTTTTAGTTCAACATTAAACTCACGATTAGCCACTAAGCCAGATTCTGAAAAATTACTTGAGCCGGTTATTACTCTACCATAGTCTCTATCGTTTTCAGCAAAACGAATTATATACACTTTTGCGTGAAGGTCTTTAGAAGGATAGGCTCGAATTTCAAGTTTACCGGATTGTAGAAATTCTATAAACTTTTTTACACCAATTTCGACATCAAAGGAATCTTCTGATTTTTCCAATTCGGAAATGACTTCTGAAGAGAAACTCAAACGAGTATTTTGATGGGTTTCAAAATCAATTGACGTTTGCTTTGAATCTTCAATTATTTCAAATGTTTCCTTATCAGTATTTAGTCCTACAAGAATTCTAATTTTTTCTATGGATTCAAAGGATTTGTATAAGCGGAAAAAGCCACTTGTGCGGAAATATCCGACCAGAATATCAAAATGTTTAGTAGTATCAAGGGTTTGCTCGTTAGTAAAGAAAGTTAAATCTAGTTTTTGCTCCATCTTTACGGCACTCTTGGAAACTTTTTAAAATTCGGTTTCCGTTTTTCATTGTAAGCGTTCTTGCCTTCTTGTTTGTTCATAAAAAATTATTGACTTTTATGTTAAATGGATTAATTTTGCATACGAGAATCACGACAGAAAAAAGCTTGAAGGTTCTGTACTTCAAGGTTGTTTTCAAGTGTTTTTTTTAGTCATTGCCCATAAGGGTGTTTGACGTGGTTTACCGCAGTACCGTAACTGCGGTTTTTTATTTTAAACCGTCCAGATACTTCTCATATCTTTTTTGAATTCTATTTCGATTATCAATAACAAATCCGGTTACAAGAAGATATTCCACTGTTATTTGTTCAACAATGACGATATAATCCTTCTCATCAAACCAGTAGTAATCTCTAAGAGCTCCGTCACCTTCAGCATACTGAAAATATTTAATTCGCGGATCATTTCTTTGCTCAAGTATTGATCTAATCCAATGAACTCTATTGGCTCTTCGAAAGTCAAAAACTCTTTTCCCAGCCTTAGAGCTTTTCCAGGTAACGATATGAACAAAAGTTTCAAAATATTTCTCATAACCTTTTAGGGTTGAGTAATGGTTTTTAATAATAACTTTTTTATTGTTGATAAAAAAAGAATTACTCAGAAAATCATCTAAAAATATTTGGTAAATGGAATTTATCTTATCGAGCTCGTGCTCAAATAAAGCATCAAAATAAGGTTCTAAATCATCAAGCAAAATCACAAGATTCTCTTAGGCTGATGATCAAAAATATTAAACTTTTTTTCCCATGGCTCGGTGCCTTCGTCTAATGAATAACCGGATTTTAATTCAAGGTAATCAATAAATGAATTTTTGGCGAGACTTTTTCCCTTTGAATTGCAAAAATTGCGAGCTTTATATGTGATTGCTCCAATGAAAAGATCAGCTAACTGAAGAAAGACAGATTCGGCGCTATTTATAGATTGAAAATGTTTAAACGGAGATTGACCAGAGAACTTGTTATTAAAAACGTCCTCAAGTTTTATGAGTTTGCTTTTACTTTTTGTGTCTTTAATATCTAAGTAAACCGCATATTTCTTGTCTGCTGCTGTGGTTAAAGGATTGTATAATAAGAAGTAAACCATCTTATAATAAAAATTATCATGGCTGCCTTGGTTAAATTGACTGTGATCAAGTTTGTCTTTGTATTTAACTAAGACAGAGCGAAACTCTAACTCAGAAGAAAAGAAATAGTCAATTAAAGATTTATATAAAGGCAACTTAGCTTTTGAAACATGAGACCATTTAAGGTCGAAAGGCGAATGAAACTGATATTTTATTTTTTTTAACTCTTGCTTGTATAAATCGTAATTTACAGTTGGTACTTTTATATGACCAACTGTCATTACCGGTGAATTATCTCTTTCAAGATGGCAGCTCTCGTCACAAAATAATTTATAATCTACATCAAGCATCTTGGTTACCTATTAAATACTCAGTTAAAATTACTTCTCTTGGACCAAAAATATCTGACGAAAAATAGCTCGCTCGTTAGTAAAGAAAGTTAAATCTAGTTTTTGCTCCATCTTTACGGCACTCTTGGAAACTTTTTAAAATTCGGTTTCCGTTTTTCATTGTAAGCGTTTTTGCCTTCTTGTGCTTCATCGCTCATGTAATAAAGTAAAGTTGCATTGCCGGCAAGTTCTTGTATTCCGGCTTGTCCATCAAGCTCTGCATTAAAAGCAGATTTTAGTAAACGTATTGCAAGCGGACTCATTTCCAAAATTTCTTTTGCCCACTGAACGCCTTCAGATTCAAGCTGTTCAACCGGCACAACTTTATTTACCAATCCCATTTGCATAGCTTCTTGTGCATTGTATTGCCGGCACAAATACCAAATTTCGCGCGCTTTTTTCTGACCAACAATTCTTGCTAAATAACTCGAGCCGAAACCGCCGTCGAAACTTCCAACTCTTGGACCCGTCTGCCCAAAGATTGCGTTATCAGCCGCAATTGTTAAATCACAAACTACATGAAGAACATGTCCGCCGCCAATTGCGTAACCGGCAACTAACGCAATAACCGGTTTTGGAATGCTTCTTATTTGCTTTTGTACATCGAGAATGTTGAGACGAGGAACGCCATCTTTGCCAACATAACCTTTGTTTCCTCGGATAGATTGATCGCCGCCGGAGCAGAACGCATACTTTCCATCTTTTGCAGGACCAGCACCTGTTAATAGAACAACACCAATTTCGGAATCTTCTCGTGCGTCAGAAAAAGCATCGTATAATTCTTTTGTAGTTTCGGAGCGGAATGCGTTTCTTTTTTCGGGACGGTTAATAGTAATCTTGGCGATTCCATCCATCTTCTCGTATGTAATATCTTGGTATTCTTTTACTTTAAACCATTTTAAGCTCATTACTTCCTTCTATCTTGTTTAAAAATTCCAAGACTAAATTAGTAAAAAGCTCCGGTTTTTCTAAGTGTGTATTGTGCCCGGCTTGTGGAATGATTTTGTGTGATGAGTCTTTAAGTTTTAAAAACATTTTCTTGTTAAGTGATGTGTACTTTTCGTCTTGTTCGCCGGAAATAAGAAGTATAGGGAATTTTAGTTTGTAAAGTTCTTGCCAATAGCTGTTCATCAGTCCGGTAGAAAAAGCAGAAAGAGAATTTGCTAATCCGGTAATTGTGTTTTGGCTTCTTCTGGTTTTTAGTTCTTCAAATGCACTTAGATTTTGTAACGATCTGAACATTGGAGAGCTAAACCAAAACTCAAGGAACGGTTCAACACCTTCATCGCGTATTTTGTCTGCCAAAATAAAATCGTGTTCAACACGTTCTTTCTTTGCTTGAATGTCTTCAATACCTGCAGTAGCGCTTTCAAAAATACCTGCAATAATTTTATGAGGATTTTTTAGTGAAAAAGAAATAGCGGCTCTTCCGCCCATAGAATATCCGGCTATAATTGTTTTTTCAAAACCAAAGTGATTTAGTATTAAGTTGAGATGGCGTACAATGGCTGTGCAAGTATATTCAGCTTCGTTTTCTGGCGAGTCTGTTTCTCCGTGTCCTATTAAATCAATAGCAAATGGAAAATACTTGTGAGGCAGTTTGTCTAAAATAAAATTCCAATCGTAAGCGCAGCCAGTAAAACCATGTAAAAATAAAATGGGAATTTTATTCGCATGAGTTTTAGATTCATTGCATAGAACGTTATACTTGATTCCGTCGAGTTTTAATTTCATTTAGGGCGCTTCTAAAAACTGTTGTTTAAGAAATTTCACGCAAAGAACGCAAAGAAAACGTAAAGAGCGCCAAGAAAATTGTTGTTTTTAGAAGCGCCCTTTATGTATAGATTTATTTGCTTTATCACCGCGCTCCAATATTTTTGCCTAATCAATTTAGATTTTTTAGCGTCGGTTATAACTTCGAGTACAGCAAGTTTTCTACTAATAGATGATAATTTAAGTTCCTTGCGCAAATGATTCCAGCTCTTAATTTTAACGTGTTTGCCGCCGTATGCCTCAACAAACTTTTTAAAATTAATATTGAGCGGAGTAAGAAAATTATCCTTCATCACTTCACGGTATTCGGAAATGGGCAGTGATTCAAAAATTCCGCCGCCGCCATTATTTATAAGAATTATGGTGATAGGAATTTTGAATTTTATCGAATTGTGTAACCCGTTCATATCGTGAAAGAAAGCTAAATCTCCGGTTACCAGAAAAGTTGGTTCTTTAGAAGCTTTAGCAATTCCGAGCGCAGTAGAAATTATCCCATCAATTCCGCTTGCGCCACGGTTGGTAAATATGTTCAAGCGCTTGTTATGAGTTGAAGCAAAGAAATCAAAATCGCGGATTGGAAGAGAATTAGAAACAAATAAATTAGATTTATCTGGTAAGCAAGCAACTATTTCGCTCGGTATTCTTCCTTCAAACGGGAATGAAGAATTTTCTATTAACTCTTCTTTCAAAATTGCGGCTGTCGCATTAAGCGCACGCCAGTCATCAAGCCATTCCGGTGAATATTTTTTTTGTGCAACAGTGTTGCATATTGATTCGCAAAAAAACTCAGGATTCATTCTAATTATTTTTTTGGCAGTAAGAGAAGGATCATTCAAATCGCCAAACTCGTTGCAAAGAATTTTTTCTGCCTTAGAGTTTTTGAAAAACTCAAGTATAACATTTGCAGTTGGAGCGCTTCCAAACTGAATTATTAATTCCGGATCATAATTTTCTTGAAAATCTTTTGCGCGTACAATTGCGGTAAAGTTTTCGATAATGTTGTCTTTTCTGTGGCTGCCAAATCGGAGCGATGAAGAACCATCCACGTAAACTGGAAAACCAAAAGATTCTGAAAAGCGCATAACTTGCTTTGCGAATCCTTCTCCATAACTATTAAACCCAATTAGCATTAAACCACGCTTATCAAATAACTTTTTAGCAAGTCTTTCAAAATCAATTTGCGTGGATTGAGTCTCTTTCAGTTCGAAAAAAGTTGGAGCGTAAATGTTTTCTAGAAGTGTTACATCTACAGTATCCGTTGCAGAATTTGGTTCGAACGGTTTTTCAAATTGAAAATTGAGGTGAACAGGACCTCTGTTTTTGAAAAAAGAAACTCGTACAGCTTCTTCTGCATATTTTTTTACAACACTAATATTTTTTAAATCTGGCAAACCTACATCTTCAAACATTCTAATGTGATTTTTATAAATGTTGTTCTGATTGATAGTTTGATTTGCGCCGCTGCCGCGAAGTTTTCGTGGTCTATCTGCAGTGCAAATTATTAGTGGTATCCTTTGATAGAATGCTTCAATTATTGCCGGATACAGTTCTGCAACCGCGGTTCCAGATGTAGTTACAATGGCAACAGGAGATTTGTATTTCTTTGCGAGCCCTAAAGCAAAAAATGCGGAGCTTCTTTCATCTACAATAGGATAAATTGTAAAGAGCTTGGTGGAAGCAAACGATAGTGTGAGAGGCGTGCTTCGTGAGCCGGGCGAGATACAAACGTGTTTAACACCAAGTTCAGAAAGACGATTCGTAAAAACATCACACCAAATAATATTACGATTGATTGATAATTTCATTTTCTAGCAAGGACAAAATTGGTCTAAGTTTTAGTTCGGTTTCATAATACTCGGAAATAGGATCCGAGCCTTCAACAATTCCACTGCCGGCAAATGCCGTTAAAATATTTTCCTTCAATAGCGCGCTTCTGATGCCAACAAAAAATTCAGCTCTCTTTTTTTCGTTAAACCAGCCAATAACACCAGCGTACAATCCTCTTTCAAAATATTCTAATTCTTTTATCAATTCCAAAGCATTTTTCTGCGGCAGCCCGCATACGGCAGGTGTTGGGTGTATTGCCTTTTGAAGCTCTAAAATACCAACCTCATCTTTCAGTTTAGCTGTAATATGTGTTTGAAGATGCTGAATGTTATAAAGTTTTTTAATTTGAGGCTGAAGGGCGCAAGAAACATTCTCAGTAAATTTTTCCAAGCGCTCTATAAGGAAACTCAAAACATTTTTATGCTCGTTCATTTCTTTTGTGTCGTTCAATAATTTTTTTTCTTTGATTAAATCTTCTTCATTATTCAATCCTCTTGAGATTGAACCGGCTAAGGCTTCAGTTTCAAGCACTTTTCCATTCAAGGAGAATAATTTTTCCGGAGTAGAACCAAAAAATGTTGCATCTTTTTCTTTATAAGCAAATGTTGCACAGTCTAAATATTTGTGTTGTAGTTGAAGTAATGCAAAGGATATTGAAAAACAGCTTTTTAGTTTTAGCTGAATTTTTCTGGCAAGCACTACTTTCTCAATGTTGTTGTTCCGTATTTCATTAAGTGCAAAATTAACAGCATTTGTCCATCGCTCAATTTCGGTTGAGTGTAATAATTCAAAGCGAGTTTTGCTTTGCTTTGTTTCCGTGCTGGATTTTGTTATCGAAATTATTACTCGTTCAAAAAAATCTATAGGAGGTTTATTTCCAAAGTAGTGAAAAATTATAAATGACGAAGTTGAATCTTCGTAAAGTAAAACCTGCGGTATAAACCATTTAGAGTCGGAAAAACCGTTCCAGCCACATTCATTCTTATCCGATGGAAATTTTGCAGCGCCTAAAACTAAAGGAATGTAATTCGGAATTTGTAAGCTATGGTTTGCATCAATAATAAAATTAGATTCAAAATTCCCTGCCGAAATTTTAGCAACTAATTCATCAATATTCACATCTTTTATGCTGCCGATACTTAAAAACTTACCTGCATCTGAGGGCTTAGAGAAGAAAAACAAGCAATCAATAATTTTTAAAGATTCAAATAGTGTTTCTAGGTTCGGTAAATTGTACTGGAAAGCAAATCTAACAAATTTGTCATCTGGGACAATTTGGTGTTTGCTAAAATCTAAGATTCCTGCTAAAAATTTGTTCAAGCTGTTTTAGTTTTTATTGTAAATATAATACGAATTCTCGAGGAAAAGTTTCAAATCAATTAAAAATCAACTAAATACAATATATTTCGATGGTTGATGAGTAAAGATTATTAATTTTATTTTTATCAACGAATAACATATTTTTCTTATAGAAGTTGTAGTTAATGTTACGATTAGGGCAACAACAAACAATAGAAAGGGTACATTTATGGCTGATAAGAAACAAACCGCCCTGGACTTGTGGGAAAAGCTTTCAAAGGCTTACGACAAAGTCCGAAGAGTACAATCCAAACAGATGTTTGAGTACAAACTAACAACACCTCAATTTGGAGTGTTGGATATTTTGAACAAAACTGGTCCGGTTCCACTTAAAAAAATAAGTGAAGAAATGATGGTTACCGGCGCCAACATAACATGTGTTGTGGATAATCTTGAAAAGGAAGGATTTGTAAAAAGAATTCCTTCAAAAGAAGACAGGCGTGTTATACATGCAGATTTAACCACGCCGGGGAGAGCAAAAGTTGAGTCTATATTACCGGCATACGCTGAAAGTATGGCGTCCTTGGTTAGTTCTTTATCAGATGCAGAACAAAAAGAATTAATCAGATTGTTGAATAAACTTCAACAATAGCATTAGGATTTTAACACGATAGCGATCCACTCATCAACAACGGACTGCTCTTGAAGCTTAAATCCTTTTGAAGCGTATAAGCCGATAATATCAGCTTCGTCTATGTCTAAAAGACCGGAAAGAATTAATGTTCCGGTCTTTTTTATTTTGCTTGTTATTAATTCAGCAATATCAATAAGAATATGTTTATTGATGTTGGCAACAATTAAATCGAAATCATTTTCTTTAACATCTTTTAGCTCACATTGGCGAACTTCGATTTTGTTAGCAAGATTATTTGTTTTTACATTTTCAATTCCGTTTAACAAACACCATTCATCGTTATCTATGCAAATAGCATTTGAGGCTCCTAACATTACAGATGCAATACCTAAAACACCGGTTCCGGAACCAATATCCAAAACTTTTTCTCCGCCGTGTACATGCTTTTCAAGATGCTGCAAAACAAGTTTTGTTGTTGCGTGCTCACCTGTTCCAAAAGACATTTTTGGATCAATAGTTAGTACAAGCTGTTCTGGTTTGGAAAAATATTCTTTAAATGATGGCTTAATAACAATACGGTCGGTTACTTCAACAACACGAACTTTCTTTTCATATTCTTCATTCCAATTCTTTTCTGCAAAAATTTGTTCTTCCGTTTGAAATGATTCTATCAGCTTTTCATCAACAAGGCGCTGCAAAATTTCTTCTACGTCTTTGAGGGTTGTCTTCTTCGTTTCGGTAATAAATACAGTTAAATATTCATCAAACTCATTTACGCCGTCAATATCAAGCTGCCAGAGCATTCCGCTTACAATATCGGCATCAAATGGAATAGTTGTTACTTTGATCTCTTTATATGTTTTCATAATTCTTCAAATAATATTTCACAAATTTTATCATGAATTTTTCTTGCTTCGGCGGCGCTTCCCACATAGTTCTGAATTAAAATTGAAAATGCTAACCAGTTATCTTTTCTTGTTTTTATGTAACCGGAAAGAGACGCCACGCCGCTAAGTGTTCCAGTTTTTGCAAAAACATTTCCTTTAGCAGAAGAATTTTGGCAACGGTTAGATAATGTTCCGTCAACTCCGCATATTGGCAACGATTTAAAAAAAGCATCGTAGGTTTTTGCCTCTTGTTCAAACATGTAAACTAAAACTTTAGTAAACAACTCGGCGGCTGCTAAGTTATAGTATGATAACCCGGAGCCATCTGTAATTCTATACGTCTTGGGTTCTGCGCCGATAAGTGTAATTAAACTGTCAATTAATCTCTTACCGGTTCTTGAAGAAGCTTTTTCGTTTGATATTCTTTTAGATAACGCACGAAGTAGAAGCTCTGCGTTTAGGTTATCACTAATTTTGTTTGTGCGGTTTATAACAGGAACAATGTTCCTTCTGAACGCGAAAATCTTAGTTGAATTATTTGGTAAAGTTAGTGTGTCAATTTTGCCTGAAAGCTCAATTTGGTTTCTTTCTAAACCTTCTTTCGCGAGTGTTAAAAAATATAATGCCGGCTCAACTACATTAAACGATGCTGAATCTTGCTTTGCCGCAGCAGAAATTGTTCCGCCTGCAAAAATTGTGTTTTTTCTTCTTAACCAATCGCGTTCAATTACAAAGCTGGTCTTTCCAGTATCAGTTACTGATCCATTTTCAATTTTGAAAAAATCTGAATTGGGAAAAAGTTTGAGATTTGCGGGCATCCCAACTTCTCCCGGCTCATAAATAACTTTTACCGCGTTCTTGTTAATTGTTAGAGGCGATAAATATGGAATGTACGTTGCCGGATCATCATTCCACATCCATCCTTCTCCCCAGAAAAGTGAATCCATAGAAGAAACATCAGCGTATAAATTTCCATTAATTTTTTTTATACCAAATTTTCTCAGATCGTATATCATTGAATCTAAATTTTCAGAAGTAAATTCGGGATCAAATCCGCCAACAAAAAATATATCTCCGTTGCAAACAGAGTCTATTATTTCGCCGGTATGATAAAGTGTTGTCTCGAAATTATAATCGGTTCCAAGAAATAAACACGCTGCAGCGGTTGTTAAAAGTTTTTGGTTAGAAGCGGGACGGAAAAGTTTTTTCTCGTTTTGCTGATAAATTGGCTGTTTAGATTTTAACTCAATAACAGAAATGCCGGCGTTAGCAGTTGTAAAAAGCGAAGAAACCAAAACGGTGTCTATTCTTTGCGTTACTAATTTCTCTCGTGAAATAAAAGTTGAACAACCATGGAAGAAGATCAGGGTCAAGAGCAAGATCAAGATTAAGAGGGTTTTATTTTGCATTTTTATCTCTAAAAATATTCGCGTTCTCTAAAATCAACACCCACATCTTCCGTTACAAATTTTTTGGCGGCTTCTTTATCAATTTCATTCAATCCAACTATTGATAAAACCACGTGTGTATAATTTTTAGCTTTCTTGGCAAAGTCAATCATCTCGCTATGCATAGAAGCATCAACGCGCATAAGTTTTGCATATTGTTCTGGATTGGCTGAGTTTAAGCTTATCGAAACAGTATCAATAGTGTCTTTAAGCTCTGGAGTTATATCTCGTTTGTTGATAAAATTTCCGTGACCGTCAGTGTTCATTCTTGTTTTGCCCCCATTAGTTTTAATATATGCTGCAACTTCTTTCACAACATCCCAGCGAATAGTGGGCTCGCCGTATCCGCAAAAAACAATTTCGTTGAAGCGCGTTGGATTCCCAATTTCTTTAATGTAAACATCGGCTTCGGGTTCTTGAGATTTTGTCATCTTCAAACTATAGCCGTTAATTATTGCGTCGCCTTTGCGATCGCAAAAAACGCAATCTGCGTTACAACGATTTGTTACGTTAATGTATAGTGATTGACCAATCTGATAAGTAAAATGCAATTCTGGTTTCATACCAATGCCAAAAAGTTTATGAACGTTTGCAGATGTTGCTCTTCCAACATCTTCAATTGTAAGATGATGAACTTCGGCAAATTTTTCTGCTGTGAATTTTATCAACGCAGGTTCGTTTCTTTCACCGCGGTGAGGAACTGGTGTCATAAATGGAGAGTCGGTTTCTAGCAAAAGATTTTCTATTGCAACACGGCTTAATACTTTGCGGATACTATCCATCTTTTTAAAAGTAACGTTGCCCGGAAAAGAAATGTAATGATGCATTTCCACAAGCTCTCGTGCGTCTTCAACCGAACCAGCAAAACAATGAAACTGTGCGCGCAATTCGGAGCTTTTATAAAAACGGATAATGTTCATCATGTCTTCGTTAGCATCGCGGTTGTGAACTATAATTGGCAGCTTAAGTTTGAGAGCTAATTCTATTTGATCTTTGAAAGCAGCAATCTGTTTTTCCTTTGGAGAAAAATCGTAATAGTAATCAAGTCCTGTTTCCCCAATTGCAACAACTTTGTTTTGTTTTGCTAGTTCTTCGAGTTTTGGAATATAATTCTCGTTCCAATCTTTTGAATCGTGCGGATGAACACCAACTGCTGCATAAATGCAATCATATTTTTCAGCAAGTTTAACAGCTTTTTCCGAAGTTGCCAAATTCGTTCCGGGAACAATCATGTAATCAACGCCGGAATTTTTAGCGCGCTCGATCACCTGATCTAAATCATTTTCAAAATTAGGATAAAATAGATGTGCGTGAGTATCTATAAACATAGAACCTTTCTACTTATGCTAAAACTTTATTCATATTCGCTCAGTGAAATAAAAAGATTATGATTACGAGCATGAGCACGATAGTATTCTTTTCTTGCTCATAATCTTGTACTGCTTTCAAACTATCTCTCCTACAACAAATCCTTTTTCGCCAATTGCTGCAGCGGCTTCAATAACTTTGTTTACAGCTTCAGAGTTTACAATTGCAATTAAACCAATACCGAGATTGAAAACTTCTCTCATTTCTTCGTCGGCAACTTTTCCTACTTCTTTTATCAACTTAAAGATTGGAAGCGTTTCCCACGAACTCCAATCCATTTTAATTAACAGATCTTTTGGAACAACTCTTTTTGTGTTACCTATAATTCCGCCGCCGGTAATATGAGAAAATGCGTTGATTGTAATTTTATTTTTTAATTCGGTAATCAATTTTAGATAAGATTTATGAACGCTAAGAAGTTCTTCGCCCAAAGTTTGATTTAATAAATCTGGTTTATCGCTCAAAGAATATTGTTCTAACAAAATTTTTCTCGCTAGTGAATATCCGTTTGTGTGAAGACCGGTTGAGCGAAATCCGACGAGTACATTTCCTTTAGCAACATTTCTTCCATCAATTACTTTGTCGCGCTCAACAATTCCAACAATTGTTCCAGAAATATCATACTCGTTTTCGGAATAAAGTCCTGGCATCTCAGCAGTTTCTCCCCCAATCAGAGCAACGCCATTTTCTTTACAAGCAATAGAAAAGCCTTTTATGATTTGTTCGGCTACGTCCGGGTTTAATTTCCCGAATGCCATATAATCCATAAAATATTGAGGAACAGCACCGCAGACTGCAATATCATCAACGCAATGGTTCACCAGATCTTGACCAATTGTATCGTGCTTATCCATCGCGAAGGCAATTTTCAGTTTTGTGCCAACACCATCCACACTAGAGACGAGAACAGGATTTTTCCACGCCGCTAGATCAACTTGGTAGAACGCGCCAAAGAGGCCAATGCCGGAAAGAACATTTTTGTTGAATGTAGATTTAGCGAGTGACTTAATTCTCTCTACAGTTTCTTCGCCTGCTTGAATATTTACGCCGGCATCTTTGTAAGTGTTTACCAAAACAACCTCATAATTTCAAGCCAAATATACTATAAACCAGAAAGAATTTGTGGTTTGGCTTTTTGAAATGAAACAATTACTTTAAATGAAAATAGACTAATTAAGAAAGGCATATATGGAAACTGTATATAGGTTAAATGCTTGCGAACTTGATCTCTAAAAAGCCTCAAATTGAGTTTTTGCACTTTGAATTTGAGCAATAATCAAAGCATTTTTTCATCCGAAATACCTTTTTATAGTAGGCTCATTGATAGCAGGTAATTTACAAGTACACAAGAGCATGATAGAAGGTTGCGCCCAGCACGAATGGACGACTATGTCGCCCTTTGTGAATATTTTTATAAGTGCCCTAATTTTTATTCAAGCATAGAGCAGAAGAAAGGCTACTTATAAGCTTTTTTAAACTTGGCTTTTAATGAAAAATAAGTTAGTTTATTTTCGAAGGAAAAAATAAAGAATGAAGAAGTGAGGCATATGAAAGGTTTACAATATATAGTAGATGAAAATGGAAAGAAGAAAGCGGTTCTTCTTGATCTTGATATCTATGCTGATAAATGGGAAGATATCTATGATATTCTTGTTTCATATTCCAGAAGAAATGAAAAGAGAATTAAATGGGAAGTGTTAAAAAACTCACTTCATGAAACCAAACAGAAAGCAAATTAATTATTCGATAGAATTTTTAAGTTCTGCGGCTAAGGAATTTAGAAAACTAAGTTTAGAAGTAAAACATTCTCTTGTTGATCCAATTAATTCATTAGGTATTAACCCGTATTCTCATAAATCCAAAAAATTAGCGAACTCTGATTTGTATAGAATACGGGTTGGCGATTATCGTGTGGTTTACTATACTAATGACAAAGATAAAATTGTTGTCATAACAAAAATTGGTCATAGAAAAGAAGTTTATAAATAATTTTTTTTGAAAGGAGCTTTTAGTAAACTAAAATAATATAACGCAGCTATTGCGTTGTTCTTAACAGAAAACTGGTAATTTTCAAATCACAAGAACATGCAAGAAGGTTGCGTCCAGATAATGGACGCGCTTTCTTATGTCTTTGTGATTGGGCATGCCAGTGCCTCTATGAAGGATGTAACGAAAGTTGCGTCCTTTTTTTGTTTTAAAAGGAAACGTTCAAAATTATCCGGATAATACATTATGGACGAACCTGATTTAATCACTAAGGGTTGAATTCCACGCTGCTTGCTGCGGGGAGCTTCATTAATACACATGTACTTTCTCTTGCAATAAATGGTGGCGGTCAAATTTTTGCGGGGACTAATAAAGGTGAAGTTTTTAGAAGTGCTGATAAAACTACATCGGTTAAAGGAAGTCAGGAGAAAACACCTACAAACTTTTCTCTTTCTCAAAACTATCCAAACCCGTTTAATCCAAGCACAACAATCAGTTACCAAATAGCCCCTCTAAATCTCCCCAACTCGCCTCGCTCAACGCAAGGCGGAGCGGGAGGTGAGACTTCGGTACACGCTACACTTAAAGTGTATGGTGTTCTTGGAAGCGAAGTTGCGATATTAGTTGATGAATATCAGCAAGCCGGAACATATAATGTCAAATTTAACGTAGAGGCGAGGCATTCCGCCTCTGGCGGATCATCTTTACCGAGCGGAATATATTTTTACCGTTTACAAGCTGGTAATCCTTCGGCTGGCTCAGGACAAGGTTTTAGTAAAACCAAAAAATTTGTATTGATGAGGTAATAAAACGTAAGACTTGAAAGGTGAGAGGTGAAACGAACAATACAAATTCATTTCTATCTTCCGTTTTTCTTATCTCATACCGCAAAAAAATCTGCGGGACAGGCTCTTTCTCGTTTCACCTTTCACTTCTCACATTTCATCCCTCGAAAAGAACTCGTGACAGGCTTCTCACGTTTCCCGTTTTTCCCTTCCTGTCTTCCGTTTTTCCATACTTATTTAAGTCAAAAATGCATTTCTTACCGCAGTAGTAAATTTGAAAAAGTAATTATTGTAATATATCTTTCAAGTAATTGAATAATAGCGGGTGCAAAAATGACTTACACAATTGTTTATGAAAAAATAAAAGACGCTAGCTTTCCGCCGGGATATTTTTATGCTCACATTCCAAGCCTTGATTTAACAACTCATGGTTTAGGAATTGAAGGCGCTGAAAGTGCAGCGAAAGATTTAGTAGAACTCTGGTTGGAAGAAAAGAAAGGCGATAGTGTAGTGGTTACGGAAGAAGCAGAGACAATTAATTCAAACAAAGAAGGAAACACCAATGGAAAGTAAATTTTCTCTTGCGATAGATATCACGCCAGCCCAGATTATTGAAGCTATAATGCGGATGAGCAAGTCCGGAGTACCTTAAAAGCATTGAAGAAGCGCGTACCGATTATAAAAAAGGACGTGTTTACACACACGATGAGGTATTCGACTCAAAGTGAAATTCGAACTCGTTTATACAAAAAGGGCATTTAAGGATATTCAAAACTTAGACCAGCGCGTAAAGTTTCGAATCAAAAAATCGCTTGAATTATTTTCTGTAAGCCCATTTGATCACGCGGAAAAACTGACAAACTACTATATCGGCAGCTACCGGTTTCGTGTAGGTGATTATAGAGTTATTTTTGATGTGATCGATGAAAAAATAATTATTCTACACGTTGGTCACCGTAAAGAAATTTACAGAAAGAAATAAGCTCAAATTCTTTTATTACACTCTCACCTTTCACGTTTGCCTTTTCATCCCGCAAAAAATCTGCGGGACAGGCTCTTTCACCTTTCATTTCACACTTTCCATCCCTCGAAAAGAACTCGGGATATGCTTTTCACTTCTCCAGTCTCCCATCCATCGTTTCCATTTTCTCGCCGTAAACTCTTTGCTATTCGGGAACTGTTTTAGGTAAATTTATTTGCAAAAATTTTGAGAGGTAAAATATGTTAGCACAGGTAACAGAAAAAAGCACGAAGAGTCAAATCTTACAAGCATATGATGAAGCTCTTGCAAAATTGAAAGAGCAGAAACATGAGGATAGAAAATCTGAAAAGAAAAAAGAAGAAGAACAAAAAATTGTTAAGCAGGCTTCCGGGAATTCGCTTGAAAAAATAGTGAACAGTGTTGGGCGGACAAAAATTGAGATAATAAACGCTTTGGATGAAGTTGGGGATAATCTTTCCTCGGAGTTTAAAAAGTTAGAAGAAATAAAGAGTGCAATTGAGATTGAGCAAAAATATCTTGAAGATATTTACGAAATAAAAATTGTTGCGGATACTCTTTCGGCAATGTTTTTAGCACAGAAAGAAAAGGATGCGAACTTTAAGACCGAAATGGAGAATAAAAAAACATCGTTTGAAGAAGAATTGCTTCAGAAAAAATTACAGTGGAAACTAGAACAAGACAATTATGAAAATTCAAAGAAGGAAAGAGATACTCTATTAAAAAAGGAACGGCAAAGAGAAGAAGATGAATATAGTTATAATATTCAGCTTAAGAGGAAAAAGGATTCAGACACATATTCTGAGCAAAAAGAGTTCCTTGAAAAAGAGCTTGTTGATAAAAGGGGAGCCGTTGAAAAAGAATTAACCGAACGTGAGAAAATAGTTGCATCAAAAGAAAAAGAATTCGCAGAGCTTAAGGCTAAAGTTGAAAATTTTTCTAAGGAATTGGAAAATGCCGTTAAAGAAACCGAAAAATCCGTAATTGAAAAAATTGAGCTTAAGTTTAGACATCAATCCGAACTTAGCCAGAAAGAAATGGAAGGAGAACGAAATTTACATAAACAGCTTGTTCAATCACTTGAGAATAAAATTAAAGAACAAACCGAACAAATAAAGCAGCTTATGTTAAAAGTAAATGAATCAGGGCAGCAGGTTCAGACAATTGCACTCAAAGCAATTGAATCTACGGCAGGTGGAGTTTCGTTACAAAGAGCATTTGCGGCGGGTGCCGAAAAAAATACTGAACACAAGTAAGAGACGCCATAGAGTTGAGGAGCAAAACAAAAAAAATAAAATATAAATTGTTAAGAAAAGGCATAGAAACTAAAACCGCTGCTTCTATAAAGAATTAGCCCTCGTTTCTGTTATCCCATTTTCAAATACAATTAATCTATAGGCTAATCTCAAAAAGAATGATTGCTTTTTAGTTTTACTCGGTATAACTTAATTTGTAATTATTTAGCGGAGTGTTAAGTGTGTGTCTCTAAGAGAAATCTTACATTTTTTCTTCTTTTGCTCTTTTTACATTTCACATCAGAAAACATTTACTCACAATTTTCAAAGTTCGGATTAGTAATTCATGGCGGAGCGGGAACTATATTGAAGAAAGATATGCCGCTAGAAAAGGAAGCCGAATACACAGCAAAACTAAACGAAGCGTTATCTGCCGGATACAAAATTTTAGAAAACGGAGGAACTTCTCTCGATGCAGTAAACGCGGCAATCAACATTTTAGAAGACTCGCCATTATTTAATGCAGGCAAGGGTGCAGTGCTAACGGAAAAGGGAGAAGCAGAACTCGACGCATCAATTATGGATGGAAAAACTTTAGCCGCCGGAGCTGTTGCAGGTCTTAAACATATTAAAAACCCAATCAACTTAGCGCGTTTAGTTATGGAAAAATCTAAACACGTTATGATGATTGGCAGCGGCGCCGAAGAGTTTGCTAAACAAAATAATTATGAGTTTGTTGATAACAAGTATTTTATTACAGAAGAGCGCTGGCAGCAATATCTTAAAATAAAAGAAACTCAAGATAAAAAGCATGGTACTGTTGGCTGTGTTGCATTAGATAAAAATGGAAATCTCGCTGCTGGAACTTCAACCGGCGGAATGATGATGAAAAAATTTGGACGCGTTGGCGATGCGCCAATTATTGGTGCTGGAACTTATGCCAACAATAGCACTTGTGCTGTTTCTGCAACAGGACATGGAGAGTATTTTATTCGTCTCGGTGTTGCTAAAGATATTTCTTCATTAATTGAGTACAAAAATTTCTCTCTCGATCAAGCGGCAACAGAAGTAATAAACATAAAGCTTACAAAGCTTGGCGGAACTGGCGGCGTAATAGCAATTGATAAGAACGGAAACATCTCTATGCCTTTCAATACCGATGGAATGTACCGCGGTTATCATTTAAGCGATGGCAAACCAGTTGTACAAATATTTAAAAATTAATTAACGGGGGTTGTTAAACACAACTAAAGTTGGAGTGATTAATGACCTTAGAAACCTTTTTAGCTGTTTTTGTTTGTGCAATTATTGCTATGACAATTAGCTATTTTTGGTACAGTCCGTTTCTGCTTGGCAAAATGTGGCTGGATTCTATGGAGAAGACAGAAGAAGAAGTGCGTAAAGACATTAAGCCGATAAAAACGTACGGTATTTCTTTTATTGCATATTTAATTCTTGCTTACTCACTTTCTCGAATTATGATTTACGTAAACGCAACAACAGTAACCGAAGGAATGCGCATAGGCTTTTTATGCTGGTTTGGATTTACACTAACTACAATGACAATTAACGCATTACTTGAAGGAAAGTCGCTAAGGTTAGTTCTGGTTGACGGCGGTTATCACTTAATAATATTTTTAGTTTTCGGCATAGTACTCGGCGCATGGCAATAATCTCTAAAACAAAATGAATATTTCACTTGTTGTATTCGATTTAGATGGAACACTTGTCTCTTCGCATGAGACAATCTACAAAACAACACTTCACGCACTTAAAGAAGTTGGTATAAATAGAGAAATTCCGGAAGATAAGTTCTGCAAAAAAATCGGCTTACACTTTGAAGATATATTTCATGACTTCGGCTTTTCTGTTCCTAACTTTGAAGAATTTATAACGATTTACAAATCGAACTATTTCACTTATCTAGGTTCCTCTTTTGTTTACAACGGCGTTAACAACATTATTAAACTGCTGAACAGCAAAAATATTTTTACAGCTCTTTTAACAACAAAGGGGCAAGACCAAGCAGAGTTGTTGTTAAAACATTTTGGACTTCGCGAGCGCTTTTCGTATGTAATGGGAAGAAGACCTGGAATTGCGCATAAACCTTCGCCAGAACCGCTTCTGCTAATCTGCAAAGATTTACATGTTGAACCACATAAAACAATTATAGTTGGCGATACGGAGATGGATATTATCTGCGGTAAAAAAGCCGGTTCTAAAACTTGCGCGGTTACTTATGGTTATCGCGAGAAAGAATTTTTAGAGAAACAGCTTCCCGATTTTTTGATTGACAATATTGAAGACTTAGAGTATATAGTTAATGGAATGTAAAATGCTAAAGGAAAATGTTCTATGGATAAGCACGGCAAGGTTTCGGTTACGCTTGTAGAAAGTGTGGCATCAATTAGTTTTTCGCATCCGCAAAGCAACTGTTTAACAAGCAGACTTCTCATCGAACTCACCCACTCAATTAACAATGCAGCCCTTGATAAAAATGTAAGGGTAATCGTAGTAAGAAGTGAAGGAGAAAAATCTTTTTGTGCAGGCGCTTCTTTCGATGAAATGCTTGATATAAAAGATTTTAAAACAGGCAAAGAATTTTTTATGCATTTTGCACGCTTGTTAAATGAAATGCGTAAATGTCCTAAGATTATAATAGCGCGTGTTCATGCTAAAGCAGTTGGCGGCGGAGTTGGAATTGCCGCTGTTTCGGATTATACAATGGCATGCAACGAAGCATCTATTCGCTTGGGTGATTTGGCGCTGGGACTCGGTCCGTTTGTTGTTGGTCCCGCAATAGAAAGAAAAATTGGCAAAACAAATTTTGTTACAATGTCTATAGATGCAGACTGGCACGATGCGTTTTGGGCAAAGCAAGCAGGGCTTTTCACAAAAGTTTTTGCAAACAAACATGATTTGGATGAAGCCATTAATACATTTGCAAAAAAAATTTCTGTTTGCAGTACAGAAGCAATTGCAGATATGAAAAAAATTTTTTGGGAAGGAACAGAAAATTGGGATTCCCTTTTAGAAGCACGCGCCGAAATAAGCGGCAAGCTTGTTCTTAGCGAATTCACAAAAAAGTATATGAAAAACTTTAAGTCGCTTAAGAGCAAATGAACTTCCGTTTATTCTATCAACAAAAGATTTCCTATTTTCACCAGCAGTATTAATCTATAAGTTAAACTGCGTAAATAAACTCAATGGGAAAAATCACTTTTTCTAAAAATGAAATAATCGGCATTTCGATCGTTTTCCTTATCTCGGTGTTTGTTAGACTGCACATTAATTTTAGCACAGATTACTTTCCCGGAGGAAATGGCGCATACTACCTTGTAGCGGTTAGAAATATTTTAGAAAGAGGTAGCGCGGGGTACGCTGACTTTCCACTAGTTTTTAGTTTAGAAGCTGTTCTTGCGTATATTATAATAAATCTTGGGCTGATGGACATTAACTCGGCAGTTGATTTTTCCTGCCGTATTTTCGATTCAATTGTTCCCGTATTTTCAATTATTCCTGCATACTTAACTGCAAAAAGTATTTTAGGCGGCGAAGAAAAACTTGTTTCTAAGTTAATTATAGCTTCTGTTTCTGTGTTATATATTTACTTCTTCACCATAGTTTCTGATTTTCAAAAAAATGCACTTGGCTTGTTGTGGCTCAACTGGCTGATTTATTGGCTTTTAAGAACTCACGAATATAAAACGAAAAAGAATATTGCTTGGGCTGCATTCTTCTTTTTCCTAACCGCAATAACACATTACGGTTGTACTGGCGTTGCAATTGCACTTGTTGCTTTAAGCATCATTATTCAATTTACGTTAAATTTTTCATGGAAGAGATTTTTGATAGCCGCCGCCATTATGGTTGTTGTTGTAAGCGCCGCCTTAATATTCATTTACTTACTCTATCCGATTCGCTTTCGAACACTAATTCAAATTCCTTTTAGCATTTTTGATCAACCGGTATTGTTTTACATTTTCAAAAAAGAACATATAATTTCGCTCATAGATTTTGTTACAATTATTATGATAAATATTGTTGTTTTGTTTTCGGCAATTCAATATTGCAGAAATTATAAAACACTAAGTGAACCGCAGCGCACTTACATTTTAACCATTACTTTACTTTCTTTATTTCTCGCTTCTCCGTTTCTTTCACTTGAATATGCACAACGGCTCTACTTTATTTCTTACGTAACTACAGTTCCGTTATTAGCGTTTATTTGCGTAACAACAAAATTTGCAAACAGAAAGAAATACTTTTTCGTCATTATTTTGTTTGTGCTTGTAGCTTCAACATCGTTAAGCGTTGTGAGAAGGAATTACTCGAACATGAATAGTGCGCTGTATAAAGAAATGATTAATATGAAATCTGTATTACATCAGGACGAGAGATCGCTTATAGTTGCAAGACATGGTTTCGAGTTTTGGTCAACATGGATTTTTAGAAACATGGCTGTAAGGCAGGAAACATTATCGGCTGTTTACTGGCGTTGGTATGATAAAGTATATTTCATTGTTCAGAAGAAAGATAAAGCGCCTTTTGGTCCAGCCGGCACTTTTGGAAAGCCATTTTCCGAACCTGTAATACCCGAAAAAAGCAGCTTGATTTACAGCAGTGATTATTTCGATTTATATTTGAGCATGGAAGCACCAAAAGATTTTTCAATATTTAATGAGAAGCATAAATGAAAAAAATTGTAATTGTACTGTTCACTATAAACTCTCTCATTAGCGCGCAAATGTGGGATTCTATTAAAGTTGCAAAAATATTTGGGAAGAACATAGGAAGTATGGTTGTATTTGATAAAACCAAAGAAAAATATTACAGATACAATCAACCACTTGCCGCAGAAAGATTTACTCCGGCATCAACTTTCAAAATTCCCAACTCTCTGTTTGGATTAGAATCGGGAGTTATAACCGATGAGAGTTTTACCATCAAGTGGGATGGAGTAAAAAGATGGAGAAAAGAGTGGAACAGAGACAACACTCTTTCAAGTGCAATTAAAAATTCATGCGTACCATATTATCAAGAACTTGCAAGACGTGTTGGTAAGGAAAAATCGGCAAAATACTTAACCGATATTGGCTACGGAAACTGCAGAATTGGAGACAATGTGGATTTCTATTGGCTTGATAATTCGCTCAAAATATCTGCCGAAGAACAAATAGCTTTCTTGAAACGATTCTATGATTATAAACTACCTTTTTCTAAACGAACGGTTGACATTGTAAAGAAAATTTTACCCGAAGAAAAATACAAATACTCTGTTCTGAAATTTAAAACCGGCACTGGAACTAAAGAAGATGGTAAGTGGATAGCCTGGCTTGTTGGTTATGTTGAAAAGGAAAATAATGTTTACTTTTTTGCTTTCAACATAGAAGCTGCAAGTTTTGAAAAAGCAGCTAAACTACGAGATTATATTCCAAGAAAAATTTTGAAACAAATGGAAGTGATTAAATAAATGAAAGAAAAGATTGTAAGTGAAATTTATGTATATCCGGTAAAATCTCTTGGTGGAATTTCTGTTAAAGAAGTTGAAGTTACCGATCGCGGGTTTAAATATGATCGGCGCTGGATGCTGGTTGATTCGAGCGGAAATTTTTTAACTCAGCGAACACATCCACAAATGGCATTAATAAAAGTTGATTTTTCCTTTGACACTCTTTTTTTTAGAAATATTAAAACCACAGATCAGTTTAGTGTTGGAATTGCAGAAACCACAGGAAAGAAAATTAATGCCGTTGTGTGGAGCGATCACCTTGAACTCTTACACGTTAATTCTATTGCTGACGAATGGTTTAGTCAAGCGGTAAATAAAAAATGTAAACTTGTATTTATGCCTGAAGAAACCTTACGCGCAGTTGATAGTAAATATGCCGCTAATAACGAAATTACAAGTCTTTCGGATGGCTATCCTTTCTTGATTATTGGTCAGCCTTCTTTAGATGAGCTTAATAGCAGGCTTATTGATAAAGTGCCGATCAACAGGTTTCGTCCTAATTTAGTTTTTACCGGCGGAAAGCCGTTTGAAGAAGATGAGATGAAAGATTTTATGATTGGAGAAGTTTCCTTTTTTGGAGTTAAACCTTGCGCCAGATGTGTTGTTACAACAATAGATCAGAATACAGGTAATAAATCGGAAGAGCCGTTACGCACTCTTTCCGGCTATAGAAACTTTGGTGGTAAAGTAATCTTTGGAATGAACCTGCTTCACAAGGGAAGCGGCATAATTAAAATAGGCGACAAAATAAAACAAGTTGATTAAAAGATGCTTACTGTTTACGATTTGTTAAAGGGAAACGATTTCCGCTCAATTGGCAGGGCAAATGAAGTTATAGAGCTTGTAACAAGCGATCCAGAATTGTTTGATGAAGTTTTTAACGGAATATTTCACGAAGACAAAATTGTTCGTGCGCGCTGTGCAGATGCTTTAGAAAAAGCTGCTAGGAAATTTCCCGTGTTTATTCAAAAAAAGAAAAGTATTATTCTCAAAAATCTTAAATCATTTCATCAAAAAGAGGTTGTCTGGCATATAGCCTCAATGCTTGGATTGTTAGTGCTTACAGCTAAAGAAAAGAAAAAAGTAATATTTCAGATTCATAAATGGCTTAATGAACAAAGCAGTATAATTGTAAAAGTTATGTGCATACAAACACTTGCAGATTTTGCTTTACGAGACAAAATATTGATTAAAAGAGTACGAGAAGAGATAGAAAAACAAATGATTAATGGAGCGCCTGCGGTTAAAGCAAGAGGAAGACATCTTCTTGAGGCTTTCGATAAAGTAAAATGAATCGCTTTTGATTTAAAATCGGATTACATTACAGCCACAGAAAATTATTCGCTAATAAACAGTTCTTAAAATCTTTTTTCTATTCACTCAAAGAAGGTGGAGTGAGCCATGAAAAAGTTAATTGTTTACTGCTGCTTAGTTTTTATTTTTGGTTGTACGGCTAATCAAACAAGTCAAAAGCATTCTAACTTACCAATACTGTTAGAACACTCAGAACTTCCCCAAATACCAAGAAAACTTGTTAATCCAGATTTTCGGCTCGTTGTTAAAATGCTGGTAGATGAAAAAGGAAAAGTAGCCCGCGCTGCGCTTATTAACGGAAGCGGAGACTCTTATTGGGATTCGCTTGCCTGCTTATCAATTAAAAAATGGAAATATGAACCGGCTAGTATTGATAATCAGCCTGTTAACATTTGGCTAATTCAAAAGATAAAACTTCAGTACGAAGAGCCCCATTACATTATTCTTTCCCATATTTTATGCGATTCTTACGATACGGCATTGGCAGTTTTGAGTAAGCTAAATAAAGGCGGTGATTTTGGAGAGCTTGCCCAAAAATATTCATGCGATTCATCCGAATTAACAAACGGTTTTTTGGGCAAAAAAGATGTGCTGCTTTATCCTCAGTCAATTAATCGTATTCTCAAAAGGCTGGCGGTTGATGAATATACACAGCCTCTTAAATATGGAAACCGTTACGTAATTTTTAAAAGAAATAAAAACAGCTTAAATAATAGCTGAACTATTTCTATTTTACCGTTGCAAGCAATACACCATCAAACAAAAAGAAAGGAAAGTTATGGCTAATGTTTTAAATTGGTTTGAAATTCCGGCAACCGATATCGAACGCGCAGTAAAGTTCTATTGCGAAGTTATGGGATATGAATCAATGTACCAAACCAACATGGAAGGACTTGATATGGCGTTCTTTCCTATGGATGACGAAAGTGTTGGCGGTTCGCTTTGCAAAGGCGAATGGTACAAACCAACTGCCGATGGTCCTATTATTTACTTAAACGCAAATCCAGATTTAGCAATTCCTCTTTCTAAAATTGAAGCAGCCGGCGGTCATGTTGTTCTGCCAAAAAAATTAGTTACAGAAGAAATTGGCTACATGGCAATTTTTATAGACAGTGAAGGAAACAGAGTAGCCTTTCATTCTAATAAATAGTTTCTCTTGTTAACGAAGAAAGTTTAACATCATTCCCGAATGTGTTGTTTTCATTTTACACTGTGGTTATTTATAAAACAGAAAAATGCTTAGCTAAATACTGCATATCGAGAAAAGCATTCGGGAATGACGCGTTTAATTTAACTAAATGCCGAAACTCCGGCTTCTAATGCTTTCTCAACTTTCTTTTTTTTGCAGCGTTTGGTTGCCATTAAAAAGGAACCGCTTTAGTTGCTTCATTTCTGCCCTATTCAAAGCCATCGGTTTCTGGCATATTCCAATCACTAATAGCAGCGCAATATCTTTTTCCATTTCTAGAATTTTTATTGCTTCAACTCCGATGTTGCTTCCAAAACATTTTTGAAATCTAGCGAGCCAAGAGTTTTAATTTCCATTTTGCTCATTGTATATGCGTCTTCAACCAACAAAATCTTAATTGATGTACCAAGTTCCATCTCAAACCATTTTTTCATTTAGAATTCGTCCTCATTGCTAATCGAATTTCGGCAAAGCGCGGATTGATTCATCGTTATTATTGCAGTATTTAATCCGCCAGAGGCGGACGAGGGTCAAATTCCCCGCCTCTTGAGGCGAATAAATAAAATTTGTTTTCAGAAACCTCGCTGCCACGCCTGCCAAAGCAAAGCGGCGGGCAGGTTGCGGCGAGGAGATTCATTTTAAGGGTAGCTGAAAGTTTCGACGTGCAGATTATGCTGAACAATTTTCCTTACCGTTTCGCTTTTGTTTCATATTAATTATGTTGGCTTTGTGTTTCAAATAATCAAACAATAAAAGGTAAAGGAGATTATTTTGAGAAAGATTTTAGTACTTGTGTTTTTGTTTTCTTCTTTTATGTTTTCACAGACGCCGGTTCCCCTAAATGCTAAGTTGGAAAAAATTTCTACCGGACATGTTTTTGTTGAAGGACCGGTTTGGAAAGATGGAGTTGGATTACTTTTTTCTGACATGGGTTCTAACTGCATTAACAAGTGGAGCCGGGAAAACGGAACTACAGTTTTTCTAAAACCATCATTCGTTTCTAACGGCTTATCTTATGATAACGACGGAAACTTAATTTTAATGCAGACAGGGAAGCGCCGCGTTGCACGTTTAGAAAAAGATGGAATAACACAAACATCGTTAGCAAATAAATTTGAAGGAAAAAGATTTAACAGCCCAAACGATATTGCGGTTAAATCCAGCGGAACAATTTTCTTTACTGATCCAGATTTTAACATTCCACCTGGTGAAAAAGCTGAGCTAACCATTAAAGGAATTTACCGGCTTGGCAAAAACGGTTCGCTAAAATTACTTGATGATACTTTTGACAAACCAAACGGCATTTGCTTTTCTCCCGACGAGAAAAAACTTTATGTATGTGAATCTCCCAAAGCAATAGTTTACGTTTGGGATGTAGTTGATGATTCTACGCTCGCAAATAAAAAACTTTTTTATTCTATTCCGGAAAAAGGTTACGCAGACGGGATGAAATGCGATGCCGCTGGGAATTTGTATTGTACTGGCCCCGGCGGTATTTGGATAATTTCTCCCGAAGGAAAATTACTTGATAAAATTGCTACACCAGAAACTCCAACAAACTGCAACTGGGGCGATGCCGATAGAAAAACTTTGTACATAACCGCACAGACATCTGTTTATAAAATTAGATTAGCCAAATAACCTAAGATGGCTTTATGAAACACTTTTTCAAAATTTTTAGCTTACTACTTATTTTAGCCGCCTCGTTAAACTTTGCGCAGGAATTAAAGCTCGAACCAAAAGTAATTGTTCCTGCAGATGTAAAATGGACTGTGGCTGCAAATGGTATTCGGACATCCGTGCTTTACGGCGATCCTGCAACACCGGGCTTTTACATAATGTTTGTGATAATTCCAGATGGATTAAAACTACCGCCCCATTTTCATCCCGAAACCAGAACTGTAGTTGTTGTATCCGGTAAGTTTTATTATGGCTACGGTTCTACATTTGACGAAAGCAAAGTGTATGAGATGCCGCAGGGAACTTACTTTACCGAGCCAAGCAATCAACATCATTATGCTTATGCAAAAACGGGAGAAGTTTTATTGTATATAAGAGGTTTTTGTCCAACTGGCACAACTTACGTGGAACAGGCGGGAAAATAAGTTGGCTAATGAAAACTACTCGGGGGAATTATTGTCTGTGTATCTTTTATATTTGAAAGTAGAATTCAAGATAAATAAACAGGCGCTTCTGCGAAGCGTCTTGTGAATAAATTTCTTAAGTGCGATTAGATGAGCATGCTTGTAACATATACATATATCTAAAAAAAGGAGAACCAAAATGGCAACAACAAAAGAAAATTTGAAAGAAGCATTTGCAGGTGAAAGCCAGGCAAATCAAAAGTACCGCGCTTTTGCAAAGAAGGCAGAGAAGGATGGATTTCCAAACATAGCAAAACTTTTTGCTACAGCAGCAGAAGCAGAAAGAATTCATGCGGAAGGACATCTCGGCTCGCTTGATGGTATCGGTTCAACAGTTGAAAATCTTAAGTCCGCAATAGATGGCGAAACCTACGAATTTGCAGAAATGTATCCGCCTATGCACGAATTAGCCGCCACCGAAGAACATAAAGCTCAACGCATGTTTAAGTATGCGCTCGATGCAGAAAAAGTTCATGCAGATTTATACAAAATTGCGTTGGCAGCAGCCGAACAAGGAAAAGATTTAGATGTTAGCGAAATTTATTTATGCCCTATTTGCGGACACATTGAATTTGGCGAACCAAAAGATAAGTGCCCCGTCTGCGGCGCTCTTCCAACAAAATATGTTAAAGTTCAGTAAGGAGTGATTATGTCGGAATTTTCAAATGTAACAATTGTTAAAAAAGCTAATGTCTATTTTAACGGCAATGTAACTAGCCGAACAGTTTTGTTTGCAGATGGAAGCAAGAAAACGTTGGGAATAATGATGCCCGGTGAATATGAGTTTGGCGCTGCGGACAAGGAATTGATGGAAATACTTGCCGGCGATATGGATGTTCTTCTACCAAACGAAACGGAATGGAAGAAGTTTGTCGGCGGCGATTCGTTTTACGTCCCGGCTAACTCTAAATTTTCTTTAAAGGTTAATTCTGTTTCGGATTATTGCTGTTCATACATTAAAGAATAGTTTTCAGATTCTTCGATGCCCGCTTCGCTAATACGAAGCGGGCGTTCAGAATGACACAAAACTTGTTACTTCTTTGGCCGTATGTCAAAATCTATTTCGTAAGTAACTTGCAGCGTTTTGCCTGGTGCTGTAATCAAATTTTTCACTTCGTAAACAACAGTTACTTTTTCTTTAACAGAAACATCTTCTTTTGCAGCACGAACACTAACTTTTAAAGTTCTGTTTGCCATCAACTTCATTTCTTTCGGAAATTGTATGTTCGGATTAGCGCTGACAAGATTCAAGTCATAATCAACATCGCTGTTGTTTGTTACTAACAATGGTTTGCTATCTCTACCAATAGCGCTGATTTTATTTTTGTCTATCGAAACACTCTTGCTGTAAATTTCTTTCAAATATTTTTTATCACCAATTATTTTGTGATCGTACCAAATTGCCGTTCTTCTATCTAATAAAGCTTCGCGCACAGACTCTGGTGAGCTGTCTTTAGCAAAAACCAGTGTAATGGGTCTATGAGCAACTTTCTCGGCTTCCCATTCAAAATGAAGAGGATCGTGCACATCTGAATTTCCGAGTACCGCAAGATTTTTATCTATACACCACTGATGAGTTTCGGGCGAATAAATATTTGCGTTGTAAACTTCCAAGCCAAAAAGAATACCGGTTTCTAAAAGCCAATCATGTTCGGCGTACCACTTTGCAATTCCATCCGGCTGCTGCGCAACCCATGAAGGATGATTCCAAAACAAAAGTGCGCCTTGCTTTTTTGCTTCAAGCACAACTTCTTTCCAATCGTCTTTAACTAGAGCGTTTCCATCCTTAACAAAAATTGCGTTCAAATGTCCGGGCGGCATATTGCGGGTTATCTCTGCACCCTGAATTAGCGTAATGTCTAATTCGCTTGCTAGTTTCTTAGCAATTTGAAACGGCGCATTATGATTAGAAGGAATATGGTCTTTATGAGGTTGATATTCTAAGTGATCCGTTAATGCAATTACATCAAGTCCGTCTCGCCAAGCTTCTTCAACTCGAAAAGTTGGCCAAACATTACCATCGGAAAAAACAGTGTGCGTATGAAAATCGCATTTGAGCGATCTGTAGCCGAGTATATCTGGAAAGTTAATTTTGTTTCTAAATTGAGGCTGTGCATTCAGGGCTAATGTAAAAATGTTTATAAGCAGAATTGCCGTTAAATAGAATTTGTTTTTTTTCTTCATTTTAGAACTCTTAATGTTTGGGCTAAAGTTAATAAAAGAAATTTTTAGCTTAACTGAATTGGTAACCACAAGTTGTATAAAATGTTTTCGGGCAGATTAAAAACACATCGAACTAATCAAAGCGCAATAAAATTATAATTGTATATTTATGCAATATTCTGTATAATTATGCTCAAAATTTTTAGGGCTTGTGGTTGGTAAAAATCGGTATAATAGGCGCTGCGGGTTACTCCGGGCTGGAGTTATTAAATCTACTAATGGATCACCCGGAAGCGGAGATTGTGAAGTTGTTTGGTCACTCTACCGTTGGAAGTAGAATAGAACATGTGCATACTTCGCTACGCGGAATGATCTCGTTGGAAATTGAAGAGATTAGCAAGAAAGCCTTAACCGGATTGGATCTAGTTTATGTTGCATTGCCTTCAGGACAATCAACAAAGGTAATAGCAGATGCATACGAAGCAGAAATTAAAATAATTGATTTAGGTGGAGATTTTAGATTGAACAATATTACGGATTATGCAAAGTATTACCAGCATGATCACTCAGCAGTAAATCTACTCGGCGTGGCTGTTTATGGCTTGAGCGAGTGGAATGAAAGAGAAATTTCTAAGGCGAAATTAATTGCTAATCCCGGCTGCTACCCAACAAGCATTCTTCTTCCATTAATTCCACTGTTAGAAGCTGAAGTAATTGAAAGCAATTCTGTGAGCATAGTTTCTTACAGCGGAGCTAGTGGCGCTGGTAAATCTTTATCACAAAATATGCTTTACAGCGAGGTGAATGAAAGCGTAAGAGCTTACAAGGTTGGCAATCATCAGCATATACCGGAAATAAAACAGTATCTGCAAAAATTTTCTACGAAAGAAACAACTTTTAGTTTTGTTCCTCACATTTTGCCTGCCACAAGAGGTATTTATACTACAATCCACGCAAAACTAAAAAACGCAACTGCTGAATCTAAAGCAAGTAATGTTTTTCAAAATGTATATGCCGAAAAACCATTTATAAGATTATTGGCACAGGAAATTCCGGATTTGAAAGACGTTCATCATACTAATTTTTGTGATATTGCCTGGAAGCAAATAGATAACGAAACGCTTGTCGTTTTTTCAACTATAGACAATTTGGTAAAAGGCGCTGCCGGTCAGGCAATTCAAAATATGAACATCATGTTCGGGTTCGACCAAACGGAAGGATTACTAAAATGTTTCAAGAAAAACTTATTGAGAGCAAGGTGAATAAAGGAATAACAACGCCAAAAGGTTTTAAGTCGGTTGGAATACACTGTGGAATTAAGAAATCCAAGAAAGATTTGGCTTTGATTGTATCTGATTTTCCGGCAACAGCAGCGGGCGTATTTACTTTGAATAAAGTGCAAGCAGCGCCGGTCCTTGTATGTAAAGAAAATTTAACTAACGGTGATACATTCCGCGCAATTGTGTGCAATAGCGGAAACGCTAATGCTTGCACTGGAGAAAAGGGTTATCAAGATGCGGCGAATATTGCAAAAGAAGCCGCTAATGCTTTGGGAATTAACGCCGAAGAAGTTTTCGTTTCTTCAACTGGAGTTATAGGGGAAAAATTACCAATGGATAAAGTAATAGCCGGAATTAAAAAAGCAGCAAAGGAAACAAGTGAAAACGAATTCCTTTCTGCAGCTGAAGCAATTATGACAACAGATACTTTTGTTAAGTCGCGCCAAACTTCTTTTATGCTGAACGGAATTGAAGTGAGCATAGGCGGAATTGCAAAAGGCAGCGGAATGATTCACCCAAACATGGCTACTATGCTTGGATTTATTACTACAGATGCATCTATTGAGAAACAAACTTTACAAAAACTTTTAAGTTCCGCGAACAAAAAAACGTTTAATAGAATAGTAGTTGATGGAGATACAAGCACAAACGACATGGTTATTATGCTCGCAAATGGCGCAAGTGGAATTAGAATTGAAGATGGAACTAAAGAATACAATTTGTTCGAAGAAGAATTATTCGGCTTATTAAAAAATCTTTCGATGGATATTGTAAAAGATGGCGAAGGCGCAACTAAGCTAATCGAAATTACAGTTGATGGCGCTCTGACCGATGCGGATGCTGAAAAAGCAGCAAGAACTGTAGCCTTATCGCCATTGGTTAAAACAGCAATTTACGGAGAAGATGCAAACTGGGGAAGAATTCTTGCCGCAGTTGGTTACTCTGGAATTGAATTTAACCCAGATAAGTTTGAAATAACAATAAATGAAGTGAAGATTTTGAAACAGAACTATTTTGTTACACTGCCAAATGCAATAGCTAATCAAACGCTGAAAGCAGAAAAGATTAATCTGTTATTAGAACTACACTTCGGCGAAGGAAAAGCAACTTGCTGGACGTGTGATTTTTCCGAAGAGTATGTAAAGATTAACGGGAGCTACAGAACTTGACGAAACCGATTTTCCGAAAAGAAGACGTATTGATCGAAGCTCTGCCATACATTCAACAGTTTGAGAAAACTACGTTTGTTATAAAATATGGCGGCGCTGTAATGACTGATGAAAACTTAAAAGCGATGGTTGCGCAAGATGTAACTCTATTAAGAAAAATCGGAATTGATATTGTAATTGTTCATGGCGGTGGAAAAGAAATTACTTTGCTTGCAGAAAAGCTCGATATCAAAACAAAGTTTGTAAACGGGCAGCGTTACACAGACGAAGACATGCGCGATGTTGTGCAAATGGTGTTGGGCGGATTGATAAACAAAGATATTGTTAGACGCATAAATATGCATGGCGGCAGAGCCGTTGGCGTTAGCGGAATTGATGCCAACTTAGTTACCGTAAAACAACTTGATGAAGAACTTGGTTTAGTTGGTAAAGTAACTGATGTAAATGCATCATTCATTAGAAATCTTTTGAGTGATGGTTACTTGCCCGTTATTGCGCCTATTGGCGTTAATGCTGAAGGTACAATCTATAACGTAAACGCTGATATTGCCGCTGGACAGATTGCGGCATCGCTAAGCGCAACCAAACTTGTTTATCTAACCGATGTTGATGGCGTGAAGTTAAACGGAAATCTTGCTTCTCGTCTAACACAAGAAGAAGCGCAAAAATTTATTGCAGATGGATCAATAAACGGCGGAATGATTCCAAAGGTGGAATCTGCGCTTTCAGCGTTAGATTCTGGCGTGCAAAAAGTTCACATTATTGATGGTAGAATTGAACACGCACTGCTTTTAGAAATATTTACCAAAGAGGGTATTGGCACCGAACTAGTAAACGAATAAAAACTCAAAAACAAACAGAGGAACAAATGAGCAAGAAATTGGAAGATATTTATAAACGTCATTCGGTAATTAAATCAATTATTTCTTCTCAAGATATTTGCAACCAGACACAACTTGTAAAGGTTTTAAAACAAAATGGAATTAAAGTTACACAGGCTACCTTATCCCGCGATTTAACAGAGCTTGGAGTTGGACGAGTTCCAACAGCAAAAGGCGCTACTTACAAAATTAATGCAAGCGGAAATGAGCCAGCGCTAAAACTTCACATTGCCGAAGAAATAGTTTCTATTAACTCGAATGAAAACTTGGTTGTTGTAAAAACATTTCCGGGAAGGGCGCAAGGAGTAGCTTTGTTCTTGGATAAAAGCGCGATATCAGAAAGTATAGGAACGTTAGCCGGTGATGATACAATAATTGTTATTCCACGTTCGGTAAAATCAATTGAAAAAACTATCAACCAGCTTAAAAATAGTTTAGGAATAAAATAATGGTAAAAAACAAAATTGTAGTTGCTTACTCCGGCGGACTCGATACATCGGTTATGGTAAAATGGCTCAAAGATAATTACGATGCCGAAATAATTACATTTACTGGAAACTTGGGACAAACAAAAGAACTTATTGGTCTCGAGGAGAAAGCGCTTAAGTCGGGAGCTTCTAAATCGTACATACTTGATTTAACCAAAGAATTTATTGAAGATTATGTTTTTCCAGCTTTGCGTGCAGGTGCTATGTATGAAGAATCGTATCCGATGGCGTGTTCTATTGGAAGACCGCTCCTTGCAAAAAAACTTGTTGATATTGCCCGCAAGGAGAACGCAAACATGGTAGCTCACGGCTGCACGGGTAAAGGAAACGATCAAGTGCGTTTTGAGGTTGCTGTTGGTGCGCTTGCGCCGGATTTGGAAAATTTAGCTCCGCTTAGAACATGGGAATTCAAAAGCCGCGAAGAAGAAATAGATTACGCTGCAAAGCATAACATTCCTGTTTTGGTTACAAAAGAAAATCCATACTCAATAGATGAAAATATTTGGGGTACAGCAATAGAGTGCGGTGTTCTCGAAGATCCAATGGTTGAGCCGCCGGAAGATGCTTATCAACATACTGTTTCGCCAGAAGAAGCTCCAGACGAACCGGAATATGTAACAATTGATTTTGAAAAAGGAATTCCAGTTGCGGTAAATGGTGTAGCAATGGAATGTGTTTCTTTAGTGAGGGAATTAAATAAGATTGGAGGCAGAAATGCAATCGGCAGAATTGACATGATTGAAAACAGATTGGTTGGAATTAAATCTCGCGAAGTTTACGAAGCACCCGCCGGAATAATATTACACTCTGCCCATAAAGAATTAGAAAGAATTACTTTGGATAAAGCGGTTGCTCATTACAAAACTCATATTTCGCAGGAATATGCAAATCTAATTTATAATGGTTTATGGTTCTCACCGCTTCGCGAAGCTTTGCAAATGTTTGTAGATAAAACACAAGAAAGGGTAACTGGAACAGTTAAGATGAAGCTTTACAAAGGAAATACAATTATTTCGGGCAGAACTTCGCCTTTCTCTTTGTATGACCCAGAATTAGCTACCTATACGGCTGCTGATCAGTTCGATCATAAAGCATCTGAAGGATTTATAAAAATTTACGGGTTACCGTATAAAACAATTAACAGAGTAATGCAGAAAGCAAACGCTGCTAAGAAAGATGTAGCTTGAAGTAGGTGTTAGTGGTTAGCTTTTAGCGGTTAGCAGTTAGTTATTAGGTAAAAGATTATAATGGAGCAGCAATGTCGCTTTGGAACAGCAGATTTAAGAAAAGTTTTGATAAAGGTGCATTAAAGTTTTCGTCTTCGGTTGTTGTTGATGGGAAGCTTTACAACGAAGATATTGATGGGAGTAAAGCGCACGTAAAGATGCTGATGAAACAGAAAATTGTCTCGGCAAATGATGGAATTGCAATATTAAAAGCGTTAGAAGAAATTAGAAAAGAAATAAAAAGCGGAAAGCTGAAATTAGATTGGCAGAAAGAAGATATTCATTCTATAATTGAAGAGCGTTTGGTAGATAAGATTGGCGAGCGCGGCAAGAGGCTGCACACTGCACGCAGCAGAAACGACCAAGTTGCACTTGATGAACGTCTTTACATCCGTAAAGAAGTTGATAGCATTATTAAACTAACAAAAATTTTTCAGCGGACGCTTTTGAAACAAGCGCAGCAGCATAAAGACACTATTATCAGTGGTTATACACACTTGCAGCGTGCGCAGCCGCTTTTGTTTGCGCATCATCTTATAGCTTATGTTTCAATGTTGGAGCGCGATGTTGATAGGCTTAACGATTGCAAGAAGCGCGCAAACAATTCGCCCTTAGGCGCCGCTGCGTTAGCCGGAACTTCGCTGCCTATTGACCGCCAGTACACCGCAAAACTGCTTGATATGAATGGCGTTATTATTAACTCGATTGATGCTGTTTCTGACCGCGACGTTCTTATAGAATTAATTAGCGCGTGCGCTACAATAATGATGCACTTAAGCCGCTTCTCGGAAGAAATAGTTTTGTGGAGCTCTCAAGAATTTTCTTTTGCACTTATTGATGATTCCTTTGCAACAGGCAGCAGTTTAATGCCGCAAAAGAAAAATCCAGACATTGCAGAATTGATACGAGGAAAAGTTGGACGGGTTTATGGCTCTTTGTTTGCAATTCTTACAATTATGAAATCGCTTCCGCTTGCTTACAACCGCGATATGCAGGAAGATAAAGTTCATTTACTTGAAGCAGTTGATACAACCAAAGATTGTTTGAATATGGCAACAGAACTTTTGAAGAAAATCAGATTTGATAAAAAGCGTTTCGAGAAAGAACTTGACGGCAATCTTCTTCTCGCAACCGATCTTGTTGATTATCTTGTAGGCAAACAGGTACCATTTAGAAAAGCACATCAGATAATTGGAGAAATTGTTGCTGTGTGCGTTGATCAAAACAAAAAGCTAAACGAGCTTTCGATTGCACAATACAAGCAGTTCTCTACAAAGTTTGAAGAAGAGATATTTACTTTGCTTAAATCTAAAACCAGCGTAAATAATAAACTTTCGCAAGGAAGTACTTCTCCGGTAGAAGTAGAAAAGCAAATTCTATTTTGGAAGAAAGCGTTGAAGTAAAGACGGTATTACTATTTAAGGGCACCTCTAATAACTTCCCCGCCTCGAACGACGCAGTCGGGCGGGCGTTTTATCAGCGTTCATTTTTTAAAAAGATAGTTTTTAGAGGTGCCATTAAGAAAATAGAAGCACAAACTTTCAATGAACCACGTTAGTCTCTTTTACGCCAAACTGCTGTTAGCGCTAGTTTTTACTCTTCTGTTAGGAGTTCAGAGATCTGTTTATTCATATCGGGAATTTTGTTTTTCATAACATCCCAAACGATTGTATAGTTAACTCCCATATAATCGTGAATCAGTCTATCTCTCATTCCGGTCATATTTTTCCATTGAATGGTGTTCCATTTTACTTTACATCAGCTGGAATTTTCTTTGCAGCTTCACCAATAATTTCAAGACTTCTTATAACAGCTCGCTTCAAAGTTTCACCTTCCATGAAATCATCGAACAATAAGTTTTCACTAACAGAAATTAGATATAAACATTCATCTTGAATATGTCTAAGATATTCTTTTGGCTCTTTAGACATACTGGACTTCTTTTAAGATTTTCGGACCAATATATGGACTTAATCCATTTTTAGTTACAACTTCGATTTTTTCGTTCTTGAAGATTTTCTCGAATAAATCGTAAACTGCCATATAGTTATCAAAGGTTTCTTTTTCGGGTTCAAAGTCAATCAGTAAATCGATATCACTACCGCTTGATTGTTCATTGCTGATGTATGAACCAAATAAGCCAACTTTTCGAATACCAAACTCCGAAAGCTTAAGCTTATTAGATTCTAGCGTTTTTAATATGTTTTCCTTTGTTGTCATTTGAAACTTTTTTCAAATATACAAAAGTTTGTCTTTTGAAAATGAGGTGTCGAAAAATTACCGCTAACGAAGAAGGGATTAACGAACAAAGCCCTTCTTTTTTTTATTTCGTTTAATCTTATGTTAGCCGCTGTGCTGCTGTCCATTCGGAGTTCGTCAATTTAAATTTTAGCCAACTGTTTTTTAGAAGCACCAATCTTTTCTTCAGTCAAGAGTTGAAAGTCGGCTTGTGAAATAAATAAGTCGCCTTCAATGTTGTTTAATTTTGTAGTCGTTGCTTTAATTGCTTCGTCCGATTGGTCAATGCCAATCCATTTTCTTCCGTTGATTTGGGCTGCTTTCAAAGTTGTTCCGCTACCGCAGAAACAGTCAAGAACATAACTGCCTTCATTAGAAGATGTCCTTACGATGATGTCCAACAAGTCAGGATTTTTTTCCGTTGGATAAACTGGATATTGAGGGTCTTTTAATTCCCAAATATCTTGCATTCGCTTTCCTTCTTGTTCGTCAAAGTAAATTATCTTTCGTGGGTTGCCATTGTCACTCCACTCAATAAGTCCGTCATTGTCCCACTGCTCCAAAGTATTTACATCTGTTCTCCAATGCCTGCCTGTTGGCGGTGGAATGCCTTTGAATAGTTGTGATGATTTACCATTTTTCGTTTCGCCTGGTGCATGGAGTGGAATAGTCGTGTAGTGTCTTCCGTCTTTGTCTTTCTTGGGAAATAGTTTGAGTTTATCTTCTTCGGTGTAAGTTATTTTCGGTTCGTGCCAAATCAAATTGTCTGACTTGGAATAAAACAAAATCAAATCTTTGATGTTGCCATATCCTTTGCGTTCAAAGTTTTTAGGGTTGCATTTGATTCGTGTGATGTCGTTGCGAAAGTTTTCTATTCCGAAAATTTCATCCATCATTACTTTCACATAATGCCCAATCTTGTAATCAATATGCAGATAAATTGAACCTTTGTCAGAAAGCAACATATTCAGCAATACCAATCTCTCACGAAGAAACTCAATGAAATCTGCACCCTTCAAAGTGTCTTTGTAGGCAACCGTTCCGTTGTTGCTGTTGCTGATTGTGTTTGCTCTGCCGTTTGTAATTGTGAAAGTGTTGTTGGTTGCAAACGGTGGGTCAATGTAAACTAAGTCAATTTTTCCTTTGAGATTGTGAACTGTAATGAGTTGTTTCAAAGCAACAAGATTGTTGCTATTAATTAAAAGATTTTTGCTTGATGAAATGTTTTGTTGCTGTAAATCAATATCGGGAATACTGTCAAGTATTTCCGTTTCTGATTTTTTATTTGCGTAATGCAGTTTCATGATTTTAAATTTGGTAGAGAAACTCTCGTAAAACTAAACTGCTCATTATGTTCAAGTCCTTGTAACGAGTGGTGATGTCTTTATACATCTTGTTGTTGCCTTTGATGTAAAGCACTCCGTCAAGGATTGCAATTTTAATTGCCTTTACATTTTTACTTTCAACTGTGCTGATAGCATCGTTGAATTGTGCGTTTTGATGTCCGCCAAATTCGGTGAGAAGTTTTGCTTCACCAACTACATACTTGCCGTTGAATCTTCCGATGAAGTCAAGTCCTTTTGGATGCTTGTAATTGAGTGCGTCAGAAGCGAAGACCATCAACTGTTTATCGCTGCCGTTAAGGATTGCATCTTTTCTATTTTTCGTGAAGTCGTCAAGCGAAACAGGTTGAAGGCCAAATGCTTTGCTGTTAGTCCATCGTCTGAAAAATGGTCCGATTTGTCGGTTGGTTTCTTTGGGTTCGCTGCATCTTTCAAAAATTTTATCCAAACCCATTTCATAAAGTCGTCCGCAAATTCTGTTTATGGTTTTTGGATTTCATTCAATGGATGAAGCGTCTCTTTTCAAGTAGGCAATGTAACTGTCCTTGATTGGAAACAAGTTGAGTTTTAAAAGTTCCTTGATAAGCGCCTCGTTGTTTTTTTTCTTGAACGCCTTCTCAATGTTGCTCCAATGGTCTTTGTTTATATCTCTGATGCCTTCTGGAATTGTTGGGTAAACCTGAAAAAGGTCGTCCAAATAACTCCTCTGGTTTGCATACTCAATACTTAGTTCTGTCCAGTAATTCATGTTTCAAATGTAGGTAAAAAATGTTGTCGGTTGTTTTTTGTCAGTTCAATTTTTGCTCGTCTCTTTCAAGTTTGCAGTGTCGCCCTGGGGTTGCCGATAATTCTTTATTGCAATAACTCTTTATTTACCGCAAAATTTATTTAAGTGATTTTCTTATTTTTACTGCGTGTAGTCCAACTAAAAATAAACTTATGTGAATGGAAAATAATAAAATTAATCTATTGCGGGAAGTTCTAACTGTAAGAAATTATGCGCCAAGTACAATTGATACATATCTAAAAGCAATTAATACTTTCTTTTCTTTTTCAAACCAAACCAGCCCATCTCAAAAACTTCTGTTTGATTACGCAATATTTTTAAAAAACAGAGATGTTCATGATAACTGGTGCTACAGTTCGGTAAGAATTGCTTGAATGCAGTTTAGTGGCAACAGTAAGCGCACAAAACTTGTTTGGTCAGACAAAATATAATATGGTTTCTAACGGAACCGAGTTTACATTTTATTTTCCTATTAGCTCATCGAGTTTTATTTTAGCGTAAAACAAAATTCCGCAATTGCCGTCTAAATTTAACAAAACGTAATTCATTTTTGGAGTTAGCATGCAAAACAAACGAAGTCTTTGGTGGCTTTCAGCTTTGTTTTTAATTGTTTATTCATTTCTAGTTTTAAATGGTACGATAGCAGCTTAAAGCAGCAATAGGTTTTAATTGAAAAATTTGGATAGCAATGTTAATCAAGCAAAAGATTTTTCAGTTTTTGGCTTCGCGTAAGTGGTGTTTGCCCGATACCAAGATTGTTAAAAGCTGGTAATTGATTCTAACAAGAGTACGGTTTTAGTATCAAGCCCTTGCTCATAATCTTAATCTGATTTACGTATATTAAAACTCGAAAACACAAATACACAAAAGGATAATAGATGTATTCACTTGAAGTAAGAAATCTTACGAAGACATTTGAAAAAGTTGTTGCGGTAGATAACGCTGCTTTCGAAGTTCCGGATGGTTCAATATTCGGCTTGATTGGAAGAAATGGCGCAGGTAAAACAACAACCATTAGAATGATGATGGGTATTTATCTGCCCGATAGCGGAGAAGTTGTTTTGAAAGGTGTAAAAGTTGGACAGGAATTTAAAAACCGCGTTGGTTATTTACCAGAGGAACGCGGGCTTTACAAAAAAATGAAAGTAATGGATACGCTTCTTTACTTTGCGGAACTAAAAGGTAAAAACGGCAGACCGATTCAAATGAAAGCCGAAGAGTATTTAAAGAGATTCGATTTGTACGACCGCCGCTTATCCAAAATTGAAGATTTGTCAAAAGGCAACCAGCAAAAGATTCAATTCATCGGAACAATTCTTCACGAACCAGATTTTATTATTCTTGATGAACCATTTAGCGGACTTGACCCTGTAAACACAAACCTCCTTAAAGACATAATTCTTGAAATGAAGAGCAAAGGAAAAGTGATAATCTTTTCAACCCACTTAATGGATTTTGCCGAGAGGATGTGCGATCATATTGCTATGATTGACCACGGCAAAATTATTTTAAAAGGCTCGTTAAATGAAATTAAGAAAAAACACTCGCAGAGAAATGTTAGCTTAAGTTACGACGGCGATATTTCCTTTTTGCACGGACACCCATTAGTTGAAAAAATGGCTGACTACGGAAATACAACAGGCATTAGGCTTAAAGAAGCAAATCAAACACAACTGCTTCTTAAAATGTTAGTCGAAAGAAATGTAATAGTTAAGAAATTCGATGCCAACGACATTTCGCTCCAAGAAATATTTATCGAGTATGCCGGAAAAGAGGAAGGAGGTTCAAATGTTTAATTACAGAATTCTTGGAATTATAAAGCGGGAACTAAGAGAAAAACTGTTATCAAAATCGTTCATTCTAACTACAGTTCTGTTTCCTGTATTCTTGTTTGTTATTGTAGGAATCCAAGCAGTGTTGCAAATGGATGAAGGCGCGTCTAAACTGACAATAATTGCTGAACAAAAAGCACTAACTGATTCGCTGCAAGCTCAATTACTAAGGTCCGATTTGATGAAAGAGGGCAAGTTTACTTTCGATTTTTTTACGATGAATAGGAATGAACTAAGAAAGTACTTAGACGAAAACAAAAAAGCGATGCTTGATGATAAATTAACCGGTGTGGTTTTTGTCCCCGATACAGTATTTAATAATAAGATTATTCAATATTTTTCCAAATCTCCAAATAACTTTACGCTCTCTCGAAAAATTGAAGGACCAATTAACAAAGTATTAATTAATGCTTACTTCAGCAGCAAAGCTCTGTCTGGCGAAGAACTTGATTTTGCCCGTAAAGGCGTTGATTTCAGCGGCTTTAAAGTTTCTAAAGAAGAAAGTATTAAAGAAGAGGGATTTGGCAGTTTAATTCTTTCATACGTTTTTGCGTTTTTACTTTACATTAGCCTGCTTATGACAGGGCAGTTAATGCTTCAATCTGTAATTGAAGAAAAGGCTAGCCGAATAGTAGAAGTAATTTTGTCTTCTGTTAGTCCAAATGAAATGATGACCGGGAAAATAATTGGTTCTGCAATTACCGCAATTATTCAAATGAGTATTTGGTTAGGTGCAATTATTAGCGTTGCCTCTTCTGCTGTTTTTGCTTTGCCGCCGGAAATAGTAGTAAGCATAAAACCAGTTCAAGTAATTTTCTTGATGGTAAATTTTGCCGTAGGCTTGGTTTTATTCCTTAGCTTGTTTGGAATGGTTGGTTCGATATTCGACAACCCGCAAGATGCACAAAGTGGAATGTGGCCTGTAATGATGTTAATTATGATTCCGTTTTTTGTAGCTATGGCAATGATGCAAAACCCTAACAGCCCGATTGGCAACATAACTGCGCTCCTTCCATTTACATCCATAATGGTAATGCCGGTAAAAATGACTATTGTCGAAGTTCCAATTTGGCAATTAGTGCTAAGCATAGTAGTTAATATAATTGCAATATTTTTCGTGTTTCCAATTGCAGGCAAAATTTACCGTGTTGGAATTTTGCGAACGGGTAAAAAACCAAAATGGAGCGAAGTAGTTAAGTGGCTTAAATACAAATATTGATTTGTATTAATAATAGAACGCGGATAACGAAGATCAAACGCCCGCCCGACTATGTCGTTAGAGGCGGGGATTTAGACTGATTTGATCCGCGTACATCCGAAAAATCCGCGTAATCTGCGTTCTATTAAATTGTATATTACAATATGAAAGAAGAAGAAATTTATCCTTCGCTTATAGAAAAACTGCACAAAGATTTTTCTTTGGAAAAAGAAAATTTGCCGGCGATTGATAATTTAGAAGTCATTCGTAAACACTTAGTAATTAAAGTAAAAGAATTAATGTCTCGCGATTACGACCGCTTTCTAAATAGTCTCTACAGAATAGATGTAAACGAAAAGAAGGTTAGAGAAATACTTCACTCGAAAGACAGAACTACAATACCGGAACAGCTTGCTGATTTAATTATAGACCGCCAGATGATGAGAGTGAAAACGCAGCTGCTCTACAAGCAAAGCAAGCAGCGGTAATTTTTTATGACCTTCAAAACAATTTAACGAGGACGTAAGCTTGAGCTGTTTGAGTCTCGTTAAATATTTTCAAAAATTTCATTTTTCATATTAGCCGCAGCTTCTCGTTAAGCCGCAAAGCGCCCGCCTTGACGAGGCATGGAGCGGGCTTTTGTCTAACTACTCAATACTAATTATTTCATCAGAGTCATCTTCTTTGTTTCTACAAAACCACGTCCTGAGCCTGCCGAAGGATTTCTGGCGGTTAGGCGATAAAAATAAACACCGGAACTCAATTGAGAATTGACTCGCTTCGACTCGCGCCCAGCGAGGCGAGGAATTGAGAATTGAGAATTATATATACCTGCATTCTGAAACTCATCAACTAAGGTTGCAACTTCTCTTCCTAAAACATCGTAAACTTTTAGAGTTACGTGGCTTGCTGCTTGCAGCTTGTACCTTATAACTGTTGTTGGATTAAACGGATTAGGATAATTCTGTTCTAATTTAAATTCTGTAGGAATATTTTCGTTTGAAATAATGTCAGAAAGAATTCCCCGCTCTGGTGTTGGCAGTTTTACAGTAGTAAAGATTTTAAACTCCCCGGCTTCAAGTCCAACAGGTAAATCTGTGTTGCTAACATTTAGTTCTTCACCGGTAAAATAATTATACCATTTACCAACATTCTGAAACTCCGGCAGCAGCGTATCTTTGGCGGTGCCAAAATTTCCCACAACAACAACATTCATAGAAGAATGATTAATCCACATTCGCTTCAAGTATCCGCTAGCGCTCATTCTAAAATCGCTGCTGGAAAAAGCCGGATAATCTTTCTTTAGTTTTATTAATGCGCTCCACGTTTTAAATAGTCTAACTCTATCAATGTTTGCTAAATAATTAAGCGAGGCACTAAAAGGAATTGGCTTTACACCAAGTCTTCCATTGTAATTGATCGAATAATCGTAGCCAAGTTCGCCAAACTGCCAAATCATTTTTGGTCCGGGAACGGTAAATAAAAATGCTCCGGCTGCTTTCATTCTTTGCAAAGCGGTTGGAAGATTTCTTACACTGTAACTTCCGCTCACATTTCCGAAAGTTAAATTTTTATACATCAACCTTTCTTCATCATGGCTTTCCATATAACCAACTAAGTTTGGATTTGCCCATCCTCGTAGTTTATAAGATATTCCTTCGAAATTGGATTTATTTGATTCATGAAAACCCATTGTTGCTTCATTGTATGCAGAGTTCATGTTGCCCCAAAGAAGAATTCCGGCATCGGCTAATTCTTTTTCTTCAGAGTTAACAGAAAGGTGTTCAAAAATCATTATTGCAGTCGGATCGTAAGCCCATGCTTTATTTACCATTCTTTTTAACAGCCGAATTCTATCTGCATCATAATTGCTTCCCCAAGAATCCGACATTGACTTAAAGTTATTGCCGAATCCTTTTGTAAAATCAAAACGGAAGCCGTCAAACTTGAACTCCGTTAACCAGTAATGTAGAACACGATCTACAAAATATTGTGTCGCTTTACTTTCGTGGTTAAGATCATACCCCCAATGTGCTTCTGTATTTGCAAAATTAGATTGCTGATTAAACCAAGGATTGTTAGCGGCGGGCTTGCCCGTTGAGTTATCCCAATACATTCTAACCATAGGGCTTGAACCGTAAGCGTGATTGAGTACAATATCCAGAAGTACTGCAATACCATTTGCGTGGCATTCATCTATAAATGCTTTTAGGTCATTCTTTGTACCATAATATTTATCAACAGCAAAATAGAATGAAGTATTATAACCCCAACTATTGTTTCCTTCAAACTCATTTATCGGCATAAGCTCTATTGCATTAATACCAAGTTTCTTAAAGTAACCGATGCTGTCTTTAAGAGCTTTGAATGTATGCGATTCTGCGAAATCACGGACAAGCAATTCGTAAATAATAAGTTTTTCTTTTGGCGGACGAACAAAGTTATTCACCTTCCAAGAATATTGCTGTTCGCCATATTCATAAAACGAAACTGCGTTTGTTGTTTTGCCAGCAGGATATTGCGGAAGATTTGGATAAACCGAAGATGGTATATGAGGATCGTTTGCGGGATCAAGAATAAGCTCCGAATAAGGATCCGCAACACGAATTGTTCCATCAATTAAGTATTGATATGCGTGCCCGTTGCCAGAAAGAGCGGTTGGCATATTCATCCACCAAATAACACTATCCGGTTTGGGTTCGTATCTGTTCATAAAATATGAAGTATCAACTTTCCAATCGTTAAGCTGACTTAACAAATAAACAAATTCTTTTTGCGGTGCGTAAAGCGCAACTATATTCGAGCTTCTATTTATTCCAATTTGGTTTCCCGCCGGAAGAGGCAAATTTTTAACAGTTGGATTTTTCATAATTACAAAAGCAGAAGAATCTTTTTTATTCGATTCATCTTGAGTAACAACTTTTATTTCGTTTTTACCGCTGGGAAAATTATTAGAGACGAATTGGTAAGTAAGAGAAGTGCCTGTAGTCTGCGCTTTCTCAGCGCCGTTTACAAATAGTTTAAGGGATTTAGATTTAGTTCCAACCTCAGCAACAGTAACATCAATATCAACTGTGCCGCCGGACTTAACAAAAACCGGAGAGCGCATTGGATCTCCAAAGGAAACATTAACCGTTGGTTTGTTAAATATTATCGAAATACCAGATTCGTAGATCGGCACAAAAATATCTTCGGTTTGCTGCCTTCCATCTGCGCTTCGCAGCACAAAATTTAATGTTGTTATGTTTTGGGATGCTGAGGTTACTCCATAAAAGTTACGTGGATTATTTATAACAAGTTGATAACGATTACTTCCTAAATTCGTTAGCAATGGTTGAACAGAATTGTTTCCCCATGTGCCTATTACCTTCTGCCAAGAAGCCTTATCATTATTAATATAAACTCCTGTGTGAGCATAAACCGCTCCGCTATAACCTGCAAGTTTATTTGGGTGAGTTGAATTTTTAACATCAAACACAATAGTTATTACATCTGTCTGTTTAGGAAACTGTGGGGTTGTAGTGAAAGTGGTCTGCGCAAAAACCAAGTAAGGATAAAGTAGTGCGAAAACAAATAATCTGCTTTTCATAGTGCCTCGTATTTGAAATATTTTCTTAGCTAACTTATGTAAGTTATGCTATGCTAATCAAGGAATTCCCAAGCTACTCCGAACCGAAGTGAGCGTGGTGTTGTTGGGTAAAGTGGCGTATCAAAAAATCTTGAATTAAGAATATTTTCCCAAGTGAAGTAAACTATTGCCCGGTCTTGAATTCTGCCGGCAAAGAAAAAATCCAACCGAAATGATGGAGTAAATTCTGTTTTGTTTATCATAGAAAGAGAGCTGCTGGTTCTTTCAAAAAAGTAGGAAGAAGAAATTCCTTTTTCAAAATCTATTCTTTGCTCGTAGCGCGAGCCAATGCTATAGTAATTGAAGCCTGCTTTCATTTTTAAATTTTGATTGAATAATGTGTCTATATAATAGAGCCCGCCGTTAGTAGAAAAATTTGGCAGCCCGTTTCTTTGCTGCTCTTTCTCTCGTAGATACAAAGTTGAATTTGCCATCAAATGAATTTTCCAGATGTTGAAGTTTGTCTGCAAAGACAAACCCTGTGTTGAAGATTCATAACTGCTAACATAAAATGCTTCATCATTCAATTTATCGCTATCATAAAATGCGCTTATTAAATCGTTGCTATTGTTTATTAAGAAATATCCTCCAGATAAGTTTAGCACTCCAAAATTTGCGCTGGCTTTAAGTTCGGCAGTTTGGATTTGCTGAGACTTGCCTATGTCTGGTGATGTATAAAAACTGCTTAGTAATGAGATTGGCTTGTTAAAATTAGCTATGCCCGCATACAAAGCTAAATCTTGATTAATTTTGATCAAAACGTCTCCGCCAAAACCAAAATAATCTGACTTTTGACTTGTTAAAAAATATTTAATAAATGCCGAAGGAATGATTTTTTTGCCGGGTAAATTTAGAGTTGTTATTAGTGAACTTGCTAATGACGAGTTAAAACTTTCTTTGTGTAGTACATCAGCAATGTATTTGTCTCTTTCAAAAGTAGTTACTGATACAAGATCAATGAGCTGGTTTTGATAGTCAAACCGAAATCGCGCGCCTAAAGTTTGTATTTTATTATCGCGAGAAACTGGAAGAACATTTTCGCTTAAAGCACCGCTAATGTTTTGTCGAAACTCGGCGAGCTCTTCTCTAAAATAAAAACTGAATTCCGCAGGTGTCTTTTTAATGGCTTTTGTAATTAATGTAGCAGCAATAAAATTATTGGTATTAGTTATGTATCTATTCGGAAATCTAACTGCTGCTGTCAGATTATTGTAAACTACATCATCTAAAGAAAATTTTGGATACTTTTTACCGGTTTCCTCAAGATCAACTCCGCCGTTTAAACCTGTGTTTGCCTTTACATGTTTGTAATTTATTCTAATTGTTTCTGTTGGAGAAAGCAAATAACTCAAACGGATATTTGCAAGCCAGTTAGAGAACCTGCTATTTAAATAATAAGAATCAGCGCCATGATTTGTAAGTTCAATAAATGCTTTTAGATTTTTGAATGGACTAATGTTAAAAATTCCATCAATAAACCCTTCGCCTTCAGGTGCTTGATAGTAACGCAAACGAGAATATGGCTTGATTGTAGATGGTTCTCTCGAAATAAAATTTACTGCCGCTATGTTAAAGTTGCCATACAAAAATCCACGCGGCAGAGGAATCACTTCAATTGCTTCAATACTTTCCGATTGAACAAAGTGCAAATTTGAAAAATTTGTTATTCTATTTGCAATGCTAGTTCCTTCATTAAGAAAAACGACGGTGCTAGAATTAAGCCCATATAAACTTACTTCAACAGGCGTTCCACGGTTACCAAGTTTTTTAATAAACGCGCTTTGCGTGCCAACAAGAAAATCTTCTGTAAACCTATAATCTGTTGTTTCCAAATAATTTTGAGAAACTTTGTAACTTGAAAAATTTGAGTCGAGCATAGAGGCTTTTGCAAAAGTTTTAGCAGCGCTCTTGCCTGCTTTCGTTTTAACAGAATCGCTCTCAGACAATTTTGACACATAAGTTGAATCGGTTTTATTAATCTTTTGCTGTTTAGTTTGAGCAAAACTAAATTTGCATGCCGCGGCAATAACGGCAGTAAAAAAAATTGTTCTTAAAAATTTTTGTTCATTCATAAAAATTCCAACATTCTTAGAATTATCAAAGTAGCTTTCGGCGTGTATTTATTGCTTCATCATAGCGTTTGTTTTACATCAATTGTTTAATTAAACTGACTAAAATTGTTTGTTTTATATTAAAAAAATACTAATTTTCACACGAACTTATTAACCATAAAATAAAGGGCGAACACAATGGCAATGACAAAAGGACAAATCTTAACTCACTTAGCTGGAAAATCCGGTTTAACAAAAAAAGCTACAGGCGAATTCTTAGATGAATTAATAACGCTTGCCTACAAAGAAGCTAAAAAAGGTTTCGTCATTCCCGGTTTGGGTAAATTAGTTCTTGTTGATAGAAAAGCAAGAATGGGCAGAAACCCAAAAACTGGTGAAAAAATTAAAATAGCAGCTAAAAAAGTTGTTAAGTTCAGAGTTGCAAAACAAGCTAAAGATGCTATTGCTCCACCAAAGAAGAAATAATCTTAAATCTTTATTAACAGCCTCGATTCTCTAATCGGGGCTGTTTTTATTTTAATCTGTTTAATTCTTTCATTCTTGCAAGCAATTCGTTGTAAACGTCTTCGTTAATATTTTGAAGAACGGTCTTTAGTAATTCTTTGAACTTGCCATGTGTAAAAAAACCAATTTTGATCCCTTGTTTTGCATCGTAAATATAAACCGGTCTTAAATTCCATCCTGTAAACATTCCGCCGGAAATGCCGGAAATGTCTTCGTAATTAATTCTTATCTTTTTCCTGCTGAGAAAAAAATTGCTGCACGAAATTCCTTTATCATCAATAAAAACTAAAAATGGGAAATGCTTGTAGCTGTTTATATAAAAGTTGTTGATTAGAATAACGATTAGAACATTTAATAGTGCTAAGAAAATGTAATACCAATTTTGAAAAAACATGTAAAGCGAGCTAACCGTGTATAAGAGCAGAAAGGCAGTTAATATTATGTTTATATAACGATACCAAATTTTTCCAAAAATAGAATAAGTGTATTCTTTCATAAATTTTCCTCTTCGTTAAATTACGAAAAATTGAACCTATTCTTTATTTCAGGATTCCTTATCTTCGCAAGAAAATTTGAAAGAAAGTATAATATGTACGATTTATTAGTAATTGGAGCAGGTCCCGCTGGAATAAGTATGGCAGTAGAAGCACGACACGCCGGCATAGATTCGAGTAGAATTGTTGTTCTCGAAAAAGCTGATGAGCATTCTTTTTCAATTAAAAAATATTATCCCGATTCCAAACTTGTTACAGCAAACTACAAAGGATTTGAAGCTAAGTGCACGGGCGTTATGTGCATTCCAGATTTAACGAAGCACGAAACAATTTCTTACTTAGATAAGGCGATTTTGCAAAACAACCTTAAAGTATGTTATAACGAAACTGTCTGGAAGATGCATCAGAATGAAGATAAAACGTTTATTGTTTCTACCAACAAAAATGAATACCACACAAAGATTGTAACCATAGCAATCGGAATATTGGGTAAGCCAAACAAGCCCGATTATAAAATTCCACTCAATCTTAAAGACCGCGCCTTGTTTGATGTAACTTCAGTTGAAATAACAAACGCTAAGGTTCTTGTTGTTGGCGGCGGAGATTCTGCATCCGAATACTGTCAATACTTAGCTCAAAACGGAAATGAAGTTGTTCTGAGCTATAGGAAAAAAGACTTTACTCGAATGAATGATATTAATCGTGATAGTTTACTTGAATTGGAAAGGGAAAATAAGGTAAAAATACTACGTGAAAGCAGAATCGCCTCTTTAGAAGAAAAAGATGAAAAGCCGGCAGTCAAGTTTGCAGAAGAAATTTTAGGCGAACAAACTTATGATTTTGTAGTTTATGCGCTCGGCGGTTCAACCCCAGAAAACTTTTTGAAAATGTTAGGAATTGAATTCGACGGTGTTGAACCTGTTCTAAAAGAACATTACGAAACTTCTGTGCAAGGTTTATTTTTAACAGGAGATTTAACTGCAGGCCCAAAAGGTGGTTCAATCATTTGGGCTTTTAATTCTGCAAATGCCGCTATGAAAAAAATATGTAGAGATTACCTTAATTGTAAAATTGATATAGAAGAGAAATGAAAGACGAGACAAAAAATTATTCGCTGCCTAAAGAAAAAATAAAAATACTCCTTTTGGAAGGCTTGCACGAAAATGCGCTTCATCTTTTTAATGAACACAACTACTCTAATATTGAATATGTAAAATGTTCTTTGGAAGGAAATGACCTTGTAGAGAAAATTAAAGATGCTCATCTGATTGGAATCCGTTCCAAAACAAACCTTACCGAAGAGATTTTAGATAAAGCCAAAAAACTAATTGCTGTTGGCTGTTATAGTATAGGAACAAACCAGGTCAATCTTCAAGCAGCTAAGTTAAGAGGAATACCTGTTTTTAATGCGCCATTTTCTAACACACGTTCTGTAGCAGAATTGGTTATAAGCGAGTGTATATTTTTAATTCGCGGAATTCCAGAAAAAAATTTTGCTGCTCACATCGGTAAATGGGTTAAAGACGCTTCACATTCTTACGAAGTACGCGGAAAAAATTTAGGCATTATTGGTTATGGACACATTGGTTCGCAGGTTTCTATTTTAGCCGAAGCACTTGGAATGAACGTTTTCTTCTATGATATAGAAAAGAAACTGAATCTTGGCAATGCTAAAGTTGCTGCAAGATTAGAGGAACTTCTTTCTGTTTCGGATATAGTTACATTACACGTTCCAGAAACAGAGGCGACAAAAAATTTAATTTCTGCCAAAGAATTGAGCTTGATGAAAAAGGGTTCTTACTTAATAAATGCTGCCAGAGGCGCAGTTATTAACGTTGACGATTTAGCAGCAGCGTTAGAAAGAAAACATCTTGCAGGGGCAGCGGTTGATGTTTTCCCCGAAGAGCCTAATTCAAATAACGACCCGTTTATCTCACCGCTGCAAAAATTTCAGAATGTAATTTTAACTCCTCATATCGGAGGCAGCACGTCCGAAGCACAGGCAAACATAGCACTCGAAGTTTCGGAAAAGCTTATTAAGTATTGTGATATTGGTTCTACTATTGGCGCTACTAATTTTGTAGAAATATCGCTTACTCCTAACGTTGACCGCCAGCGTTATCTTCATATCCACAAAAATCAACCCGGTGTGCTAAACAAGATTACTAACGTTTTCACTTCGAGAAATTTGAACATTGCGTCGCAGTATCTCCAAACAGATACTTTGATTGGCTACGTTATTATTGATATTGACAGCAAAGAAAATTCCGATGATATTTTAAAAGAGCTTCGAGCGATTTCTGAAACTATTAAAACAAGAATGTTGATGTAGGTCTATTTACATTAAGACAAATGCCCTTATTTAAGTAGAACCATTTTTTTTGTTTCAGTAAATCCATCAGCAAAAATTTTATAGAAGTAAACGCCGGAAGCGAGTGAAGAACTTAGAACGCCCGCCTTGCCTTGCGCCAGTCGAGGCAGGAAGAGTGTAGAGTGATTTCCGGCTTGTTTGTATTCATCAACTAACGTTGCAACTTCTCTTCCTAAAACATCGTAAACTTTTAGAGTTACGTGGCTTGCTGCTTGCAGCTTGTAGCTTATAACTGTTGTTGGATTAAACGGATTTGGATAGTTTTGATACAAAGCAAATTCTGTTGGAACTTGTATTTCTTCATTTACGGAACCAATCATTGATCTATACTGACTTCTACTACGAACAATTGCTTTTCGCAAGTCTTCAAAATTATTACCCGCAGCAATTGTGTATGCAATTCTTAGAATACCTTTCGGTGCAATTTTATAAGGTCCACACGAAAGCACATAAGAAACATCTGCATATCCCACATCTTTGTTTACAATTCCGCTTGAAAGCATGATCCATTTTTCTCTATCAGAAAACTCATCCGCATCAAATAATCTAACATCACCATCTGTTGCAGCATTATTTACGGGATAATATCCTGATACAGGACCAACTCCAAGTGTTGCTGCAAAACCGGTATATGTGTTTAAAATATTTCTGTCTTTATAAAAAGCATAAGCAAAATTATCCTTCAAATCATAAGCTGTAGAATCCCTTACTGGATCATCTGCCTTCATATCCCAATCTAAAAAATAACCTACAAATAAGTTGCTTATTTCTTTTTCTGTTTTGTTCGTGAGATAATTTTCAAGAATTAAATAATCTGAGTTTGCCGAATCTGCAAAAGCATGAGTTACTAATCCGGTTTCAATTCCTAACGCATTGTTTCCTGCTCCGCTATCATTGAATTTTGAGGTCGTCCTCTGATAACCAACTAAATTGGTTTTCATGACTATAGGCTCAAGCATTTTAAAATCCTTGCTCTGTTCACCCACTGTTCGCGCTGCATCCATAACCGTAGTCTCTGATGTTCCATACATAAATGCGCCTTCAAACAGCAGATTATCACCGTTGTCGTATCTAAAACCTTGTCCTTCTGTGTTAATTGGATAATCATTAAAACCAAGCGCGCCTTTGCTTGTTACGCTCATTACAATTTTGTTTGCGTTGTGAGTATCGTAAGTTGGATTTACACGCACGCTTATCCATTGATAATCGTTGTAGTTTACGCCGGTAAATTTCAAAAGAATATTTACTTCGTGATTATATGGCGCTGTTTGCTCTACTTTGAATGTGAAATTAAATGCGCTTTCTAAGGTCTGCATCGTTTGCATAGAAATTATAGTTGCAGGTGTTTGAGTAAGAGAAATTGCTGCATCTTTACACTCAGCACTAATTTGAATGCCCGAAGAATTTGCTAAAAAATTTGTAAGCGAAACAGAAACAGCAACAGATTCTCCCGCTTCATACAATCCGTTAAAATTACTTCCGCTCAGCTCCGTTAGTTTGATATTTGTTGCGCGTACAGAGACTGCGTTTATTTCAGTAACTGCTCTAAAAGCATTTGCTCTTCCTTTTCCTATAAGATACTTAATGCTGTCTGGATTTACGCCGTTAGAATAAATTTCATCTGTAGTTACGCGAACCTGCTCTCCTATTTGAAGCGGAGAATAATTTGGAAATTTTGCTGCTACCAATCCTGCAATTCCGGCAACAAGAGGCGCAGACATAGACGAGCCGCTTAATTGTCTATACGGCAAATTTGTAAACGTTGGATAAGTTGATAATATTGAAAGACCAGGCGCAAGAATATCTGTGTTTGTTCCATACGTAGCATCGGAAAAACGAATATCGCTATTCAAACCCCACACAACCGAGAGCACTCCTTTGTAGTTTGCCGGGAAAAAAGGCGCGTTTGTATTTTTGTTTCCGGCAGAGCCTATTACCAAACTTCCTTTCGATGTTGCATAATCAATAATCTCTTGTTCGTAACGAGAATAACTAGAGCTGCCCCAACTGCAATTAATTATTTTTGCGCCTTTATCTGCTGCGTATTTTATCCCTTCAAATCCATAATAAACATAAGGATATCCGTTAGCATCTCTTTTATCGCTTCTGCTGGTTTTTACAGGAAGAATAGTACAGTTATAACCTATCGAAGCAATCCCGATTTTGTTATCTGTAACAGCGGCAGCAATTCCTGCAACGTGCGTTCCATGGTAAGCAAGTTTTCCGCTTGGCTCTTTGTCTTCATTCGGGTCATCATCTGGCGTTCCGTTCAATCCGCCAAAATCATAACCAACCACTTTGCCGTTTTTGTCTCTTAAAATATTTGCTTTCAAATCCGGGTGATCGTACTCCACGCCCGTGTCTATTATTGCGATAAGAACCGAAGAATCTCCTTTAGTAATATCCCAAGCTTCTACCGCCTTAATTCTGCTCAAATTAATTTGCTGTCCGTTAAGAAACAATGAATCATTCGGCACTACTGTTACACGATGAACATATTTAGGTTCTGCGTATTCAATTTCTTTGCTCTTGGAAATTTTTTTTGAAAGCTCAAGCGGGTCTTCATTGGAACTGTATTTTATAATATAAATATTGCCAAGCGCGCTGTTTCCTTTTCTTAAAAGAGATTCTTCCGGAAAAAGCTGCTTTGATTCTAAAACTGTAAATGTAGAAAAACTTTTCTTTTGAAGTAACTGTGTGTTTGTTAAAGGAGTGTAACCGTTTTTATATTTTACAACTAACGTGTTCGATAAATAATAAACTTCCCCTTTTTGAATTATATCTTGAGCAAAAATTGTTCGGATTAGAAACAAAATCATCAAAAGAAAAATTGTTCTCTTCACAGAAATCTACTTTCCTTGTAATTAATGTAGGCAAGTTTATAAATCTGTTTTATGATTAACAATAGCAAATGTTTTTAATTGTTTTGGTTCTTTTTATCATTTGTTTTCCGTAGTGCTTTTTTCTCGTTCCGATAGGCAAACAAGATTTGCCTATCGGCAAAAAAAGCATTATTTACCAGCAGTAAAAACATAATTGTTAAATAACCAAACTTGGAGGATATATGAAACTTGACTAACTCAAACTTACGACTTTGGGGAGTTGTTTTTTTAACTCCACTTTTATTTTTTCTCGGTTAGTTGTGATTCGTTTTTGCAAATGTTGTGTGCAATTGTCTGTTCACAAATTCATCTGAAAGGAGTCAGTTTTTATGAAGCTAATCAATCGCTTTCGAGCACTGTTCCGCCAAACCGCAGTCTGGCTGGTCGTTCTTGTCTTCACAACGAGCAATCCGATATTAGCCCAATGGGTGCGAACCAATGGACCGTATGGCGGCAGTGTACAGCTCTTTGCCGTCTCGGGCACGAATCTCTTTGTGGGGACTTTTGGCAGCGGTGTCTTTATTTCCACAAACAACGGCACAAGTTGGAGTGAGGTCAATTCCGGCTTGAGGACTAAGTATGTCCACTCACTTGCTGTCTCAGGCACGAATCTTTTTGCGGGGACTTGGGACCGCGGCGTCTTTCTTTCCACAAATAACGGCACAAGTTGGAGTGAGGTCAATTCCGGCTTGACAAATAAGGATGTCCGCTCACTTGCTGTCTCGGGCACGAATCTCTTTGCGGGGACTTGGGGCGGCGGCGTCTTTATTTCTACTAATAACGGCACAAGTTGGACTGCGGTCAATTTCGGCTTGATAGATTGGGATATCCGCTCGCTTGTCGTCTCGGGCGCGAATCTCTTTGCGGGGACTTTGGTGAGAGGCATCTTTCTTTCCACCAATAACGGCACAAGTTGGAGTGAGGTCAATTCCGGCTTGACAAATACAGATGTCCGCTCACTCGCCGTCTCTGGTACGAAGCTCTTTGTTGGGACTTTTGGCGGCGGTGTCTTTATTTCCACCAATAACGGCACAAGTTGGAGCGAGGTCAATTCCGGCTTGACAAATAAGTATGTCCTCTCACTTGCCGTCTCGGGCACGAATCTTTTTGCGGGGACTTGGGACAGCGGCGTCTTTATTTCCACCAATAACGGCATAAGTTGGAGTGAGGTCAATTCCGGCTTGACAGATAGGACTGTCGGCTCACTTGCCGTCTCGGGCACGAATCTCTTTGCGGGGACTAGTGGCAGCGGCGTCTTTCTTTCCACCAATAACGGCACGAGTTGGAGTGCGGTCAATTCCGGCTTGACAAATACGGAAGTCGCCTCATTTGCCGTCTCTGTGTCGGCGACCAGATTATTCCCCAGCAAAAAGGTAAAAAAGACCAGATGATTCCCCAGCTGTAGGATCACATTAATCCCCAGTCCCAGGGTCAAATGA
>WPAE01000287.1 GCA_009773205.1 Ignavibacteria bacterium | reverse complement strand
TGAAGATTACATAAAACCTTATGTTTACTTTCATCATCAAAATCGGGATCGTTTAGAATTTTTTCAATTTGATCTTGGATGCCGACGAGCGATTTTAATCCTGGGTTGTATTCTTTAAGTTGGCGTTGGCGGAGGCGCTCGAGTTCCGCTTCTTCAATAAGCGTCATTGTTTTGTATTTCCCAGCCATTAATTATTTAAAAAGTCGTGAGCCAAGTGCTGCAAGTACAGCGGATAAAATTGCAGGCACAATAATACTTCCACCAGTTTGAGTCAGGAGTTTCTTTTTCGATTTTGCCGATTCCCCTTTTTGAATAAGTTTTGAAATGAGTGGGCGGTTAGCAGATAGCACTCGTTTTTGTTTCCTTTTCAAAGGAACTTCACCTTGAGCTGCGTTCAAAGCAGCGTTGCAAATTGTTTTAATAACGTTGTCTGGAGATTTTGAAATAATTTCTGATATAATGCGAGGATCTTTACAACGTGAGAGAAATTTGATTGTGCTTTTCAAGGATTTGCTTTTCGATTTAACCAATTGTGCTTTTCAAGGATTTGCTTTTCGATTTAACCATTTTACCCCTTTTATAGCTTTGAAGGTAGGTAAAAACGTATTGCCTCTTCAGGAAAAATTCGTGTTAAAATTCTGAATTCCTCCTTTGTATCGGGATGAAAATCCAAAACCAAATAACTATGAGGTTCCTCAGTTGCGTGATGAAATGCGTTGCATAAAAACTTGGAATTTTCTGGGAAGGTTTGCTGAGCTAAAAATCGAATTTGAGATTTATCTCTTGGGTTTTTATAGAGAACAAGATAATGAGCGTTCAAACTAATATTTCTCATTTCCTTACCATGGTAAAATAAATTTTGAAGCAGGAAAATTACTGTTAGATTTTTGTGATGGGACTCTTGTGTAAAAAGTTGAGATATTTGTTTGGAATCACCAGCACTGCTCATCAAATCATCAATTATAACTAAATTTCTATCTGCAACAGTGAGGGAGTTAAGAATATCCAATGAGATTCCTTCAGCAAATTCTGTTTCTGGAATAAGTTGTTTTAATTCATCGTAGGCAGGTTGCCATTCTTTGTAGAAAAAGATAATGCGATTCGGAAACGGCTGAACAAGTGATTCTCGAAGGCATCTGTTTACAAATGAAGTTTTACCCGAACGAGTAGGCCCCGCAATCACGATAGATGTAGGATGCCGAAATGAGAAAGCCATTTTCAATTAAATTCATTAGGCGCATGATGAAAATCAAATTTATATAGAGGCCATTCGTGTAATGCTTAAAGAGAGTCAGTTATCTCTACTCATCATCAAGCATGAAGTGCAGGAGCTCCTTCTGATCGACTGCTGGTGGAGCTGTAGTGATGTGTGGAATGGGTGCATGGTGGCGCGGCAGGATTGCGCGACGAACACGATGTGCTTCGTCCATTGTGCAGCGTGGATCCTGCCCGATCGGCAGGAACTTGCGCTTTGAGAGCGGCATCTTGCGCCGGTGAGCATCTGCTGCAGTCAGCACGGTGAGCTCGTTTGCCGTTCCAGCTGCCTGCTCGGCAACGACGACAGTAGCCGGGATGCTGTAATGGCCAAAGGCGAGAGTGCTGATGCCGTCGGCCAGGAGATACCGCTTGTCGTCGTATGCGCACAAGCCTCGCTTCCGAACCTGGTAAGAAAAGATAAAAGAGCAAGTGAAAATAAAAGGGACTAATAGGTGTTAACATGTAATGTATTGGAGAGCCCCCCCGGCCGGGGGGGGGGCCT
>WPAE01000286.1 GCA_009773205.1 Ignavibacteria bacterium | reverse complement strand
TTCTGGCTTTATTTTTATACTTGATAATAATTTTAGATATACTAATATCTCATGCAATCGCCAATGAAAGTGCCAGAAGGAAAAGCACGGGCATTCTCCATTATTGACTATCAAAATCAAGGTCCACTTTCTAACGTGATGCGTGCGATTTTATATCGGGCTTAATTTCTTTTCCAGAAGAAGGTTCATTAATCATAAGCGATTTGGTACAGTCTAGGCCTTGTAATATTGCGTGGTACGATTATAGGAATAATCTCAGCCCGGTGTAGTGAAAAAAAGTGATCCCTGAAAAAAGTGACTCCAATTGTTCGAGAACAATAGAAGTGGATCACTTTTTTTCAGCTGTACATGAAAAAAAGTGATCCCCCTTTCTAATGAGGAAACACGAGCGTCAAGTTTTGGGTATGAGGCTTGAAAGGCCTTCATTTAACTGGGATAAATTTTTGATAATTGTGAAATGGCGGAAAGTCCTTTCACGATTATCGAAAATATATCCCAATCAAATCTGCCAAGCTAATTGTACATCTCAAAGTTTGAACATCGTTGTGCATTTTCCTTTTCAACTTTGCAAACGCGATGCACCACCCAGATTCTCATTAGCTCATGATTCTTCCTTTCTCTTCCTCTGTGTGATTTCCTCAACGAGCGTCAATTTAAGGTACGAGGCTGGAAAAGCTTGGCATATTTGATTGGGATATATAGTTAGGAGCAAAATTTTCGTACACCTAAAAAACGAGAGATTCTCCAAATTTAATTACCATTTGTAAAGGATGGGTAGAACTCTATGAGAAGATCATATAATTTCTGTTGAAGGTGGGCCCGCTGTCTATTCTTCGCATGTAATTGAACTCTTAAAAAATTTTCTTTCGAAAGTGGCATTGCATAAAAGATGTCATAAATAAGAAATTGAACGGGATAGGAAATCACGTGCATTTTTGTGTTTCATATTTTCATTTTCATTTTTACCAATTTCTAGCTTCTCTAAATTTTAGCATACCAAACGATAGAGAATGCAATTTCCTATTATTCTCCTATTGGTGACGTTGAGCGAAAACAAAAGGCCTTTCGGATACTTTCCAACTTATGAAACGGTTCAAAAAGGATAGGACATTTCCACACCCTCCCCGAGTCTTAATCGAAAAACCGCTTCCTGGATCCAACTTGCATTTCCAGTGGACTATACCAAAAGATAAAACATTAGAAATTTGATTCTCTATCGAAAATAACTTAAACTTAGTAAAACTTTCAAAAATCAGAAAAAATGTTAAAGAAAAATTCTCAAGAGGAAAAGCACGTGTTTCCCTATCTCCCTCAATTCGCCGTGTACGCCTGCCTTTATGCATAAAGAGTTTCAAAATAAGAATTTAATTGATGGTCTTTAAATGTCGAAAATAAATAATGACTCTCAAACTCTCTGGGAATTATTTGATCTGGTCATAGGGTTCTACCATTCCTTAAAAATGATAATTAAATTTGAAGATTTTCGCGTTTTTTGGTGTACGAAAATTTTGCACCTGACTATTTTTGATAATCGTGAAAGGACTTTCCCCCTTTCCGCCATTTCACGATTATCAAAAATATATCCCAGTTAAATGAACGT
>WPAE01000285.1 GCA_009773205.1 Ignavibacteria bacterium | reverse complement strand
ACGGCAAGCAGCTACGTAAATTTACGTAGTCGCCGAAGGTTCCGCGCGCGGCGACATAGGAAAAATTACATGTAAAATTACATTGAGGAGATAGGAAACGTCTTCCGAAAACCACGTGGTCGCCCGAAATTTAAGTAGGTCACCCGAAAATTTGCCACTTTCACCCCAAATTTCGTTGGAGTTACGTAAAATGTTTACGTTTACGTAAAATCTTTACGTATTACGTTACAATTTTACGTAAGTCCAATACATTGGAAAGGGGTATCCCAGTGCGTCTCTAGTTTTTTGAGAAGCATTGCCACCTGGATATGTTCATAAGTCTATGGTTAGACTGACATGTCTAGCGTTGCAGAGGTAGTCTGTGTATTTGGATACCCAACTTCCCGTCAGATGTCTACGATCTCCATATATAGAAATCGTCCTAATGTACCGAGATGGGCAATGCATTAAGATGACCAATGTATTGAGATGGACAATGTATTGAGATGGGCAATGTAATTATAATATTAATATAATTAAAAATAATACATTATGTATACAGCAATTTAATATTATTAATGTAAGACTACTATTTAACCGCATTCAGTGCAGTCAGTTTAATAATAATTATAATTGTATTATTGCACAACTGAAACAGTCTACAATAATAATCAGTAAACAATTATATTACACATTGGGTAATAATTACTATAATAATGCATTTTGACAATGTATTGGGATGGGCAATGTATTTAGATGGACAATGCATTGAGATGGGCAATGTATTTAGACGGAGGCTGATTATGATTGGTTGGTCATTTAGTACTACGTGTATTCTGATTGGTGAGAGGACGACTTCCATATATGGAAATCGTCCGAAAAAAACTCAGCTCAGCATTAGGAGATAGGCAATGTATTTAGATAGGCAATGAATTGAGATGGACAATGTATTTAGATACCCAACTTCCCGCCAGATGTCTACGATTTCCATATATGGAAATCGGCAAAAAAACTTAGCTCAGCATTAGGAGATAGGCAATGTATTTAGATGGGCAATGCATTGAGATGGGCAATGTATTTAGATAGGCAATGCATTGAGATGGGCAAACGAATGTGAAATCAAAAGCGAAAGTCAACGCCAATGGTAAGAGATAGGCAATGTATTGAGATACCCAACTTTCGGTCAGATGTCTACGATTTCCATATATGGAAATCGGCAACAAACTAAGCTCAGCATTAGGAGATAGGCAATGTAT
>WPAE01000082.1 GCA_009773205.1 Ignavibacteria bacterium | reverse complement strand
ATAAACGCAAATACCGGAATTACATTCGATCCATCGGTTAATGTATCAGACTTTAATACAACTGGCACAACTGGAATAATGGCACAAGAAACCAGAAGATACATTGATGGAATTTCTGGGATGCCAATGATAAGTTATTCATGTCCAGCAACTAAAAGTCTATTAGCAGATCACTTAGTAGCGGCTTTTCAAAAAGTAAGCGAAGCAGCAATAACTCCGTATGCTAAAAACATCGACCCGATAAATGCTTTTTTAGACTTCAACGCAAATGCGGGATATGTTTATTCATTAGCTTTTTCACCAAGTGGCGATACTGCTAACGATGGAATAATCTTAGAGAACGCAGTAATAGATAGCCTTGAATTAACAGTAGATAACTTAGCTAACGGTGTTTCAAGATTAGTAAATCTTAATGTTACTTGGAAAGGTAACGAAATGAACTTCGGACAAAACCTTTCTGGCACATGGGTAGCACAACCTACTACTGGATATTTGAATGATTCAACATTAGGGTTTACATTAAATGTTACAATCGATGCGCTCGAACTTACTGCAGTTTGCTGGAAACGCTTTACGATGCGTTTAGTTAATAACTGGGATTCAGACTGTAAAACAACTGGCGGGAAAGCTAATAACTACAACATAGCAAGACCAGAATTAACATTCGAGATTGACATTCCTTATACATCTTCAAACTTCGCAATCTTAGGACATTATAAAGCTGGCAATAGCGTATTAGTCAATTTCTATAACGGTACTGGTGATGCAGATGGAACGCTTAATATCAATTCAACTAAAGGAACATTAACAGCTAATCCATATCAACCAGACGGAGATAAATCGGCAATCAGATTAGTAGTTCGTGCTGAAGAACCGAGTGCTGGTTATTCTTCTTTAATTCAATGGACTGATTCAATAGACGGAGCTTATTAAGGAGCTTATTAATGATATTAGGTTTAGGTCAAAAAGTAATAGAAGTTGAGGGAGCTAAGTTCTTTGTTGAATATCCTAACGTACAGCAAAAGTATGAACTGGAAAACATAATCTTTCAAGATGCTATTGATACAAGTAAAATAGATTTAGCAAAATGGAATAGATATGTAAGACACTATTTGAGATATACAATAAAGAACTGGCAAGGTGTAACTACTGAAGATGGAACGGAAATAATCTGTAAGATAGTAAATAATGAATTAGAAGATAGTCTATGGCAAGGTTTATGCAAGTTTGATGAATTGACTTACTTATTATTTACTAAGATTCAAGAAGTATTAAGATGGACTGGAAACGATAAAAAAAAATTCATCTCTTCGGAAGATTCAAACTTGAAGGTGGATTAAGAGGCACATTGAAACAATTTCCCTTGACATTAAAAGTAGTCGAGGGATTGGGCTACAAAGAAATTGAAGTAAAGACCAAAGAAGAACTAATTGACTTAATACAAAAAGAAATAGATAAACCGGAACAACTGAAACTGATTGATATATGCGACAACTTAGGAATATATGACACAATAAGTTTATTTGACAGACGAACGTTCCAACTTTGGGAACTTTACCAAACTTACAAGTATGCCCCTCATTTAATTGACAACATGATTTTCCAAGATGCTGTATTGATATTCAATCAATACGAACCGAGAGTTTTTTAATGGCAGACCAAAATATTGATTTTAGATTAGGAATACAAGGCGATCAGAATGTAGTTAATGCTTTTGGCAAGGTAAACAATTCATTAAAACAAACTGCCGAAAGTGGAACAAGAATGAATATGGTCGGAATGAATTTCAACCGTATAGTACAGGATTCCCCGTATTTCTTATCCTCATTTAATATGGGTATAATGAGTATCGGTAATAATATTGGGCCACTGGCTGAATCTTTCGCAATGGCGAAACAAAGAGGGGAGAGTTTCACGAGTGTATTAAAATCTTCTTTGTCTGGGTTTGGTGGTTGGATGCTTGCCTTAAACTTGGCTGTTGCTGGAGTTACAGCTTTTGCATTAGCTAATAGAGGTGCTAAGGAAGAGGTTGACGAATTAGCTAAATCTTTGAAAGCAATGATAGATTTAGGCGATCCTACAAAAGGATTAAAATTCATAGGCGATAAAAAAACCATTGAAGCCTCAATAAAAATAATTGATGAAGAAATAAACAAAACAAACCAACTTATAAAATCACGCCAGTTAGCAGCCGGATTAAATGCGGGAGTAAGCGGTCAAGGAATTAGTGCAGCTTCTTTTATCAAAACGGAAAAAGAAAAAGAAAATTTAGCAACTCTTCAAAAAGAACTTGAAACATTTAAGGCTATGAAACTTGAATTAGAATCAAGAATAAAAGTAGCCGATAGATTAAAAGAATTAGGATTCCAACAAGCCACAGCAACCGAGAAACAAGCTAAAGCAGTAAAAGAAATAAAAAAAGATTTAAGTGAGACATTTGAAATATTGTCTAAAGGCAAAGATAATTTTGGTGCGTTTAATATTGGCGGGTTGACTTCTTTCGGTATTACCGGAGAGCGTAATGTTCCATCTAAACCAGATTATTCTACTTCATTGACAATGGAAGAAATACAAAAAGATTTTCAATTACAATATATCGGTGCTCAAAACGCTGCTAATGCTATTGCTGGAGTATTTAATTCAATGTGGGATGATATTTTCGGAACGGCGCAAAGTTTTTGGAGTGATTTCTTTGGTGGAATGTTAAGAGATTTAACAAGTATAGCAAGCAAAGGTTTAATGACTGACTTATTAAATCTTATTATACCTGGTGCGGGTTTAGTGGGTGGTTTATTCACTAATAGAGTAGGTGGCGGGAATATTACAATAGTAAACCAATTAGGCAATGCAGAACTTAACAAAGTAGTGCTAAAGGCTAATTCTGATAATGCACGTTTGAGGTATCAATTTTGATTACATTGAATCAAACTCCTAAAGACGACCGTTATCTAATAACCGTAATAAGAATTAATCTTGACGCTGATGGTGTTCTATATTTTTCTGATACGATTAATAAAATAACTTTAGACGGTATAGACTTTGACGGCAAAGTAATATTACAAGATTCTTTAAGTGCGATAACTAAAGACATCGATGTAGTAAACGGCGGTTCAATAGGTCAAGTAGGAAATTTCAGTTTAGGCATAGCAAGATATAATTCTTATTCGGGTGCTTCTAACTTTCACGAAGATTTTTACCCAGCTACTAATAAACCTTTATTGACTTCTAAGACTATTGAGGTTGGTGTAGTTTGGTCTGGTGCAACTACTTTATCACAAATCACTTGGTTAGATTATTACTGCATGGAAGATTATCAATACAACGATACCCAGATGTTTTTAACTTGCATAGCTTATGATGAATTGACTTCCGTTGAATTACCATATTATACTATTCAAAATGATTCTGACAATGGTATAAGCTATTATACAGAATCGGACGAAGATACAAAAGGGCAAATAGTACCAATAATTTATGGCAATGCTTTAGCTGGCATAGATATAATAAATAACAAAACTACCGAGTTCCCAGTAATACAAATAGGCAAAACAAAAAAATACATTGCTGCTTCTCATGTTTGTTATAATGTAAATGGCGCTTATCAGTTCAGCTTAAGTAAGTATCTCCCATCAGTAAAAAGATATTCAAGTTTAGGAAACGGTGGTCTTAATATAACAAATGCAAGAGACGGATTAAAGTTTTCACATTCTCCGACTGTTGGTGATGACTTGGTACAATCAGTTTATTTGCGACCAAGTCTATTAAATAGTGAATACACAATAGACGGAGGCAAGGCGGTAGATGATAACGATACTACTTATCTGACACAACTAAAAACAAGCACAATAATATGGAAACTTGAATCTGGATTAACAGCAAGTGAGTTCGGTCAATTTACAAAAGACCCTTTAACGATAGCGGACGATTTACAACTGATAATTGAATGGCAACCGGTTACTGGTTCTTCAAGTGTATCTGTTCGATTCTATGATTTATTAGGGAATAACTGGGCTGGTATAGAGGGTTTAACAACTGGGACTTGGAATGTCTCTAAGTTTTCATTTTCAATAGGTGTACCTACTGGCAGTCTGACGATAGATTATTTAGATACACTAAACGCTTATGTACTATCTGGGGCAAATGACATTAACATAAGAAGTATATACTATAGGTTCAACAACCTAATAGTAAGCAGAGTGGCCAAAACTTATTTCAGAAAAGGCGCAACAAGAAGAGATTTAGCAGACGGCAGAATAGCCAGAATAGCAAAGTTCTATTTAACTCAACAAGAATTTGAAGCATCAGAATCTCCAATATTTATAGGGATTAAAGGATATGCTTATGATAGCTGGGTGGTCTAATGGCAAGATTTAACGGATACACAACTGACGATTTAATCGAAAATCCATCTGGAATTATTGAATCTTTATTAAGAGATGAAATACATACCGAAAGGGATTTACTTATCGATGTTGTAAGTGGTGCAAGTATTACGATAAACGGAAGTGTCAATAATACACCTTTAAGAAGTTCGATAGCAGATTATTACAACGGTGCTTATTTAGTCAATGTAACTAAAAACGAAAGATATTCTATTACTGATTATAGCAATTATGTCTTAACATTAGGTTCTACTCCTTCGGGTTGGGCTGCTGGGAATAAATGTTATATAAAAAATATTAACTGCACTATTGACACTAATTCTTTCGATGTAATACAAGCTGGTATTGTAGAAACTGGATCGGCAAGCTCAACAAGTTCTGGTAAATTAGTTTCAATCGGACAAAACTTTTTATCTACTGTTTTGCCAGGTATGTTAGTAAAAAATACAACTGGTATTAGAAGATGATTTATTCAAGATCGGGGATAATTACGAAATACGAGGCAAGCGTTCTGGCTGGAAGTTCGCACGTTCTTTAACATCTCAGCAAAGTTCTACACAAGTGTTGAATCAATTATTATTCGAATCCCATTGTTTATTGTTCAAGTCTTACAACCAATGGCGATTAATTGACTTAGGTGATGGAAAAGTATCGGGAACATTAACCACTCCATTAAGAAGCGAGGGAAAGGCTTTAGTTACTACACAACTAACGCCTTTATTAAACATTTATTCAAGTTTTGTTCTTAACTATGGCTATGATTACACTAAAAAGATTTATTCAAAAAAGATTACAGTTGATAAAAATAGTTCTTCAAATTCATATCTCGATAGTTATAAAGCTACTTGCCTTAATGCAGAGACAAAATATAAAATCTCAAGGAAATACGAATACAATTCAGATTGGATTCAAGACGATACTACAGCAGAGTTATTCTTAGAAAGATTAATTCTTTGGTTCAGTTATCAAAGGTTAATCGTTAATTGGACTGGTGATATTAAAAATCATATTCAATACGAGATAGGCGATAGAGTATTAATTAATTATCCTTTAATGATCCCGACAAGTAAAAATAACTCACAACAGTTCCAAATAATTGGAAAACAAACAGATTCAGTAAAAAAAAAAGTACAACTCACTTTACTTTATTAGAAACAATACCTTACGGAGTAGGCAATGCAATTAGAACAAGCGAGACGGGTAGCATTATTTACGCTTCTGATACTGGCGAGCGTTTACGCACCAGCGATTAATGCACAAAGAATAAAAGATTTACCTAAAATTAATAAATATGATGTCTATACTGATGCACTAACTATTCTCTTTGATAGGCACGATTCGACCAAAACGACTAAGACCCGATATTTGAAATATGGTATATATAAGTGGCAAAATGCAAAAGAGTTTGAGCCAAAATATTACCGACAAAATACAACCCCCTCAACAAGCGCAGATTCTAATTCTATTTGGTTCGATACAAACACAAACCATCTGAAGTATTTGGACAAGAAAAATTCTGTTTGGGTGTTGCTTGATTCTTTGAAAAGAACACATATAGACCCAACTGGTGTTTATACTAAAAAAGCTGCAATAGAAAAATTAATGATAGACACCTTAAAGGTAGGTGGACAAATAGAAATCGTTAATAATTCCCAAATAACCGGATTAAATGCAACTAAGACATATAAGCAAGCAACTGACCCAAGTATAAGCAATTCTTTGAATATAGGTGATTTATGGATTAACACATCTTCATCTGATAGATTCGCTACTTATTATTGGACGGGTGCTGCGTGGACTTCTTATTTACCAGGTATATGGGATGCACCTTCTGGCAGCGGTTTATTATTAAACCAGAATTATATGGGTCATTATTCTGGTGGTTCGTTTCAGACTTACATTAGAGATAACGGATATTTTTATTTCAAAGGAGATGTCAATAATTATATAAGCTGGCAAGGTGATACATTAAAAATCAAGGGGAAAATTACAGCTCTAAACTCTAATGATTTTGGCACTGCAACAATTTTTAGACAAGCCACACAACCCGTTAGCGGGATGGAAATGAATGATGTTTGGTTTGATTCAGATGATGGGGACAAACCTTATGTTTATTATAGCGGTAGTTGGATACCAGCTTATACTACGATTGACGGCGGATATTTAAAGACTGGTGTTATAGATGCTTCTTTAGCTAAGATTAAAAACATGGTCGCCGATTCTATCAAGAGTGGTGTGTTTACAGGTTTAACATTTCAGACAGCAAACGTTGGCAATGCAAGAGTAAGAATAAACGGCTCTAATAATAGGATTGAATGGGTAAAGGCAGATAATACAGTAGGAAGCTACTTAGACCAAAGTGGCGGGAATATGGTTTTAAGCGGCAAACTAAATATGACTTCTTCTGATACAATAACGGGCGGAGTCATTAGAACGGCTTCAAGTGGCGCGAGAGCAGAATTAAACGGGGCTAATAATGATTTAAGATTTTATAGCACAACTGGCGGTGTTATTGGTACTATGGCAAGCGGTAGTAATATCTTACGAATAGACGGTTCATCTTTAACCTTAACGGGTTCGGTAACTTCTGATATTACATTGCAAACATTTTCTGCTGCTGGGTTTTATGGCGATATTAATTTAACAAGTTCGAGGAACATAGAGGCTACTGGAAGCGGTTCGTTTACTTGGAACGGTTCGGCTTTAGCAACTCAATCTTTTGTTACTTCTCAAGGTTATATAACAAGTGAAATACAAACTCTTGGAACAAGCGGAAACACAATAACATTAACTGGTGGCGGTTCGGTAACAGCACCTTACGCCACAAGTGCGGGAAGCGTAACTAATGGAGTTTACACAACGGGGTCTTACTCAAACCCTTCATGGATAACGCAAATCGCAGACTCTAAAGTTCGTACTGGTAGCGGCGGGAATCTGCCAGCTTATTTTGATGGAAGTGGAAATTTAGCTTTAGGGTCTGTGGCTGCGCCGATTTCCATTAGTGCAGGTTCTATTGGGCTGAGTTATGATTCGGGGACAATGGAGTTAAGAATCTCTGCACTTGGAACAAAAGGGGCAAGCGCAACCCAGAGAGTTATAACGGGTATAACTGTTAATAGCGGTGGGGCTAATGCTGGATTAGTTACGGGGTATTCTTATAAAGATATAACAATAACAAACGGAGTTATAAGTTCAATTAGCTCTGAAACATTAGTCGCTATTGTCTTTCCATAAAAGGAGTTCACAATGTTAGATTTTACTTATTTCATTTGTATTTATTGGATAGTTCCGGTTTTCTTTGGCGGCTTTAAAATAGCTATGCACGCCAAATATGCTTAACCGACATCATAATAATAACGATAAAAGTAAATTACGATTAACAAAATAGGTCAAGTAAATGAAAATAAAATTGTTCTTAATTGCACTAATCGTCTTAACTGCAAATATAATGGCACAAGAAAAAACTGATTCAACTTTGTTCAAATATCATATAGACGAATTTAAGAAAGCACAATTACAGTTGAGACAACTTGACACAATAAAAGTAAAGTGGAGTGGTATTTCAGAATATCATTACAGCAGAATTTTAGAAGAACAAAAGAAATTAACAAAGAGGAGTACACATGAAAGGCAGATATGTTTTAGTAATACTTGTAACAATTATTTTATTTAGTCAATCATTCGCACAAGAAAAACCAAAAGAAAATGAGAGAGTAAAATTTGCTAATGAACAACTGCAAAAGCTACAAGTTCAATATCAAAAGATAGAAGATGACTATAAAAAGCTGACTGGTGAATATCATTTAGCACTTAGAGATTTACAGACACAAGCGCAGTTATGGAATAACATAATCAATGAAGAAAAGAAAAAAGAAGTCAAAAAAGAAGATCAAATAAAATAAACTTTTATATAAAGTTCCCGACTTCAAATATTATTTTATTTAGGTAAATTTGGGAAAACAAAAGGAGAAAAGAAAATGAAAAAAATAATCT
>WPAE01000010.1 GCA_009773205.1 Ignavibacteria bacterium | reverse complement strand
AGTCCAAAAACTTGGTTTCTAATTCAATTTCACAACATATTGTGTTCTAAAGAATTCATTTACAAAAAATTAGGTTGACGCCTATGCGCTTTGCGGGATTAAAATTTTTAAAATACTAATTTTTAGAGGTGCCCTATATCTACTTCTACGCGCAGCAATCCAGTATCAATTTAAAATATGTCTTATTAGGAAACTATATCTCAGCTTGATACGTTTTTTAAGTATTGCCGCTGTGAAAATGGAGCTAATTCAAAGAAATTCTTGGCACCGCAGTTGTAATCTCAAAGAAAAAAACTAAAATTATTATGGAATTAATCCAGATTATTTATAACATATTGCTTTTTGGCGGTGGTTTTGTTCTTGCTATCATGATAGTTTCATACGTGGTATCGAAAACAAGGCAGCAAGAGCTTCGCAGCAATTACCAAATTGAAAAAAGCAATATTTCGGAGCAATTAGTAAGAGAAAGAGTAAGTTATCAAAATCAAGCTCCTTCAATTTTACCTGCCAACCAGTTGCAACGGGAACAAAACAAAATTCGCCCAAATGCGGCGCAATCTAACCCTAATGTATTCCCGATTGATCAATTTCAGCCGCGCGAACTAAAAGTAGTTAGAAAATCATCTGCAAGTGAAGAGCAAAAAACACGCACAACACAAGAAAGACTTAACAATGGCAGACGTTATACAATTGTTAACGAAAGTATTAGCAAATCGAATAGCCGCGTTATTAATTTTTATCTTTAACTTCTGCTTATAATTTCAACAAACAGAATTGTTTATTTTTTAATTGAACGATTTAGGGTATCATTACCATGGTTTTTGCCTATAATTGACAAAAAACGAGTAAAAAGTTGGTACTTGTACTAATAGTTTTTTGAATAACCACCAATATATTGCATCCCAGACTCAGCGACCTTAACTTTTTAAAACAGAAAAGGGTCACTGGGGGGATGACCCTTTTCTGTAGTTTGTAGCTAACAATGTAAAAAAACCCGCCGAATCATGATTTTGAAATACTAATAAAGATTTAAGCTTTCATTCGTTCCCCTTTTTCCTCTTTTATAAAAATCCAGCCAACAACTTTACCAATGTCAATTTTTTCAAAATCACTCCAGTATTTCTTTGTTCTAACATACATAGAGCTTGTGTTAGAAGGAAGGATGCTTTCAGCTTCAGAAATAATTGCTTCTAACCTGTGCTGCCAAGTCTTCATATTACTTTCTCGAAGGTCAATCCAGCCATCGTGCGCCCATAGATCAATGTTAGAGTCATTGATATCAAGCTCGTTATCTCCGCGGAAAGGTGGAATTTTTATATCGTTTCCTCTGAGTAAAGATTTTCCATCAGCAAAAAGTATTGGTATTCCAATAGAAATCATTTCGTTTCTAAGCTTAGCATTATTTTGTAAATACTCGAAAGCCTTTGAGGATAAATTAGCCGGAGAATCGTTAATAATGTTTCTCATACCGCCGTAAATTTGTTTGAGGAGATTTATTTCGTGTAAGAGTTTAGAAAGTCTGGGCGGTCCGAGTAATTCAAAAGCTACGCTGTTTGTGCCGTGAAGTTCTTCAAGCTCTTCCAGTTTTTCCACAGCCCAATGCTGCATAAACCCGGCGCGATACGTAGGTTCAAGAGTCGCGTTATCGAGAGCGTTTATAATATCATGTCCGGTGTTGCCGCCAAGTATTTCATAAATTGCGTCATCAGCAATTTCTTCTGGAGTTACATACTCCATTTGTCCTTGTGCGGTAATAGCTTCAAATTCACCGCGAGAAAAAGTGCCGTTTTCGCCTGTATCAATAAAAACAGACTGAAGTTTATTACCGCTTGGAATAAATTTATTATCGAGTTTCAATTTAAATTTATTTGTTAAGGATACAGCTTTATCAAGCGGAACTTCTACAACTTCAATCGGTTTGCCGCCTTTTTTAATTTCTCCAAATTCGATTCTTTTCCAAGCAATGGCAGCCGTTGGTTTAATTTCTTTAGTAATTGGTCCTTCTGGTGTTCTTCCCATTAAGAAAAGAAGAAGAGTATGAGCGCCTGCAACAGAAGATTTGCTTAACAGTACGCGGGAAGGTTTTTCCTCGCTGTGAGTATAAGGAATGTTCAAACCCATTCCGCCGGTTCCGCTTGTCCCAATTTTAACGTAAATGTTTGTCCCGGCTTGGTACATAGAGTTGTACATTATTTGAACGTGTCTTATCAACTGAGGAATGTATTGCGTACAAATTAGTTTTTCAGTTTCAGCAGCAATTTCCTCTGCGGTTGGTTTTCTTTCTATTGTTTTCTTAATTCTTCTGTAAGTTGTGTAAAGGTCTTGATAAGCTATACCGGTAGCTGTGTTAATACTGTCAATTACAATATCCGGTTTAAACTTCATCATTAGTTTGAAAATGGCTGAACTGTGAAGAATTTCATCGCTCAATTCTTCCATAGTATCTTGCATCAATCGTTTTCGGCTTGCAGCTTCTTCAAGCAAAGCAACTCTGTCGCTGTCCTTAAATTCGTATCTCACAAAAATATTTCCCCACCATGGCTCAAAATAATCATCCGGCTTATCCGGAAATTCGACTTTCAAGCGCTTTACTTCATCTTCAGCCTCTTCTTTTCTCAAAGAGGTTACAATAATTTTCTTAGGTTCTTCGGGCATAAGTTTTCTGATAACAGCATTACCAACAAGACCCCAGCCGCCAAGCACTAAAACAGTTTTGTTTTTGATATCCATGAAATTCCTCAAAATTAAATTTTTAGCGTGTGTAAATTACCGCTTAGCCTTTAAGCCTGCAAGAAATAAAGATTAGTATAAATCCAACTAAATTTTGGTTATAGGAATGCCCTTTCTTAAATTTGCCACACCTATTAATAAACTTTTGAACTACTATGAAAATTTGTGAAATCCTAAAAGTCGAAAAAATTATTCCTTCTATGCAATGTACAAACAAAGAGGAAGCCATAATTGAGCTTATTAATTTGTTTAAAGAAGATGACCGTGTGAAAGACACAGAATCAGTAAAAAATGCTGTGTTTGAGAGAGAAAAAATTATGTCCACCGGTGTTGGAAAAGGCTTTGCAATTCCACACGCAAAGACAAACAGCGTTAGCGAAATTATTGCAGCATTTGGTAAGATTGATAAACCTATTGATTTTCAAGCGCTTGATGACCAACCAGTAAATTTAGTGTTTCTTTTGGTAGGTAAAGAAAATTTAGTTGGTCCGCATATTAAATTATTGAGTAGAATTTCCAGAATGATGAATCTCGATGATTTTAGAGAAAACTTAGCAAAAGCTGCAACTGCAGAAGAGATATACCAGTTGTTTGAAACAGAAGAAAAACAATATTTTGAAGGCGTATGATTAAAGCAGTTACTGGAACCAATGATATTCTGCCCGCCGAAATTCTGCGCTGGAACTACTTAGAAGAAATTGTTAAAAAAACTTTCGCACAATTTAATTACAAAGAAATACGCACTCCAATTTTTGAACTAACACAAGTCTTTGCACGCGGAATAGGTGAAGCTACAGATATAGTTAGCAAAGAGATGTACACATTTATAGACAGAAGCGGCGACAGCCTAACTCTACGTCCAGAATTAACCGCTAGTGTAGTCCGCGCTTTTGTTGAACACTCGCTTGATAAGAAACAAGGACTAAATAAACTTTTTTATTTTGGACCAATGTTCCGGCAAGAAAGACCACAAGCCGGAAGGTTTCGCCAGTTTCATCAGTTTGGAGCCGAAGCGCTTGGCAGCCACGATGCTTTGGTTGATGCCGAAATGATAATTATTGCTTACGATATAATTGCAAAACTCGGGCTAAAAAATTTAGAGGTAAAAATTAATTCGCTCGGCGTTCCTAATTCGCGCAAAAATTACAAAAATGTTTTACGAAGCTATCTTAACGAGCATTTAGATAATCTTTCGGAAGAAAGCTTAAAGAGATTAGAAACAAATATTCTTAGAGTTTTTGACAGCAAAGATGAGCGAGATAAATCTGTTATGAAATCCGCGCCGTTGCTTTTAGATTATCTTGATTCTGAAAGCATTGAGCATTTCGAGAAAGTAAAATCTGCGCTGCAAAGAGCAAATGTTCCTTATCAAGTTGATGCAGCACTTGTGCGAGGTTTAGACTATTACACACACACAACTTTTGAAGTTGTTAGTGGGAGTGTCGGATCGCAAAGCGCACTTTGCGGAGGCGGAAGATATAACGGATTAGTAAAAGAGCTTGGCGGACCCGATTTACCGGGTGTTGGTTTTGCTGCTGGAGTGGAAAGAATTTTACTTGCTTGCGAAAATGAAAAATCTTTTGAAGCCGAAGAAGAAAGAATTGATGTATTCATTATTACAATTGATAAAACTTTACAAAGTCTTTCATTTCAAACTGCACTTAGTTTGCGAAGAAGCGGGTTAATAATTGAGACAGATTATCTATCCAGAAGCGTTAAAGCACAAATGCGTGAAGCTAACAAACTAAACGCTAAGTTTGTTTTATTTATTGGCGGAGATGAATTTGCAAATGACGAAGTTGTTCTAAAGAACATGGCAACAAGCGAACAGAAAAACATAAATAAAGAAAATTTGGTGGAAATTATTAACAAGCTAAGGGAAAACTAAGTGCCTCTTAGAAATCCAATAGATATCCCAAAAATTCCAAAGACAAGAAAGAAGAAACCGCACGCCGCGCTCGAAGCCATTCCAGCAAAAAAACCTGATAAATTAGAATATTACTGCAAAGCCTTTTTCAGGTATGATGAAAAAGCTAAAAAACAATTTTATGCTTTTGCCATTGAAACTGTTGTTGAGTTTACTGCATTTGCTTATGAAGTTTCGGTTGATGTAATCAAAGATAAAAATGTAATTAATCTTGTTGTGATGGGTTTAAAAGCCAAGATGAATGCCGTTCCTCGGGTTCAACCGGCAAGAAATGAATCTTTGTTTGAAGATTTGTTTGGCGACTTTACTGTTAACGTTGTAAAACAAGACGGCGCAATTAACAGTGCTGATTTTCATATCAACATTTACAACAAAGAATTTAGTTTATTGAAGCAGTATAAACCTAAGAAGAAAAACAATCGCCTTTTTTGTGAATTCCTTGTTGCCGAAGATGAATTCTCCTTTTCCGAACTACACTAACCCGGCATGAGATAAGCATGCAAAAAATAATTGGCAGAAAACCGGTTTTAGAAGCAATCAACTCGGGCGCCGAAATTGAAGTTGTTTATGTTGCATTTGGGCAGCATGGCGATGCAATAAACAGAATTTATACTGCCGCTAAGAAAAATGGAATCAAAATTTCTCAAGTCTCGCCGCAAAAATTTAATTCCATTGCAAAGAACGAAGACACGCAAGGTGTTGTTGCGTTTAAGACCTCACAAAAATTTTACGAGCTTGGCGAATTGATTGATGAAACAAAGAAAATTAAAAATCCGCTTCTTCTACTTCTCGATTCAATTCAAGACCCACATAATCTAGGTGCTATTTTACGCACTGCCGAATGTGCCGGCGTTGATGGAATTATTGTAACAACAAATCAAAGCTCACCAATAACCGAAACGGTTGAAAAAATTTCTGCCGGGGCAGTCTCGTATGTAAAAATCTGCCGAGTTCATAATCTTGTTCAAACAATGAATGTTTTAAAAGAAGAAGGCTTTTGGGCAGTAGGCACATCTCTTAATAATTCAAAGAACTACAATGAGATGGATTATAAAATGCCTGTTGCGCTTGTAATGGGAAATGAAGAAAAGGGAATACGAAAACTTGTTGCAGAGACATGCGATTTTCTTGTCAAGATTCCGATGAAAGGTAAAGTTGATTCGCTGAACGTTTCGGTTGCAACCGGAGTTTTACTTTTCGAAATAAACCGTCAGAGAAATTCCTAAAAATACTTTACGAGGGGATTTTATGAAATCGTTAGTTAAGCAAGAAGAAATTGCTGGAAGAATATTCTTTCTTCGCGGAGAAAAAGTTATTCTTGATCGTGATCTTGCAATTCTTTATGGAGTTGAGACAAGAGCTCTAAAGCAAGCAGTGAAAAGAAATATTAAACGGTTTCCATCCGATTTCATGTTCACACTAAGTGCAGATGAATTCAAAAATTGGAGGTCACAAATTGTGATCTCCAATTCTGACAAGATGGGATTAAGGCATGCGCCAATGGCTTTCACTGAACAAGGTGTGGCTATGCTTTCCGGTTTGTTAAATTCTGAAACAGCAATAAAAGTGAATATCGAAATCATGAGAGCGTTTGTTCAGCTTAGAAAACTTATTGATTCCAATAAAGAACTTGCAAAGAAGATTGAACAGTTGGAAGCAAAGTATGATAAGCAGTTTAGAATTGTGTTTGAAGCAATAAGAGAATTAATTAAAGAAGAAGATAAACCGAAAAGGAAAATTGGGTTTTAAAATCGAAAAGCAATCTATTTAACATTTTAACCCCACAACTATATTCGAAAAATATAAAGTTGATTCGCTGAACGTTTCCGTTGCTGCCGATGTTTTGCTTTTCGAAATAAACCGCATAAGAAATTTAGAGAAATATTTTAGGAGGGATTTTATGAAACTGCTTGTTAAGCCAGAAGAAATTGTTGGAAGGATTTATTTTTTGCGAGGAGAAAAAGTTATTCTTGACCGCGATCTTGCTGCTCTATATGGTGTAGAAACGAGAATATTGAAGAAAGCAGTATAAAGAAATATTAACCGGTTCCCGCCAGATTTTGTGTTCACGCTGTGCCAGTCGAGTGTAGCAATTTCGTTTGCAGTGTCATTGTTCGACAAACCCTGTCATGAGCTTGCCGAATGATGAGCTTGCCGAATGATCACCTTGACTTAACGTAAATATTTCAGGGATTTCATATCCTTGTTTTTAAAGATAACTAAACCACATAAAAATTATTATCTTTGAATTAGTATCAATCGAAACCATTTGGAGTTAAGAATGAATTATAGGACAGAACTAAGTATTGAGTATGCAAACCAAAGGTCATACTTTTAATTGAACAGATAGTAAACAATATTGTCTTTCCCGAATGCTTTAGCGAATCTTAAAATTAAACCCAAAAAGTTCATTAGAAATGAATTTTTTGCCGAAGTCCGATAGTAAGACGTTGTTGAAAATTGAGAATTTCGACATAAGCTATTTACTCTAAATGACTTAATGCTAGTCGGCCCAAAGGGCAAATTTTCCTAACGGAAAATTTGGGTTAAAAAAATAGACTCAATTCAAAGAGATTTGTTTTCAGAAAAAGCCGACTATGATTTTGTTTCTTTAGGTACAAATAGTCCTTGAGCAACTGCTCCACTGAAGCAAATTTCCATAACTTCTTTATCTGCTTTGTTAATCGATCTTGATGAGCTCGGGTAAATCTCTTTGTGTTTAATTTCGAAAAGATAATCGCCAATGAAATCAAGATCATTTTCAGTTGCCATCCAGTTATGCTTATCAAATTTCTCAAGATTAACGGGGTTGGAGAAACTCCGGAGCGATTTATCCCCGAGAGTGTTGAAGTAGAACTCGAAATAAGACATAACAAGCTCGCGAAGTGTTTTGTAAACCGGTTCGCGAAAGCGCAAAAGCGTTGTGTTGGATTTTGCAACAGCGCCCCAACGATTATTCTTCTTGAATACGGTAATAACGTGGTCATCATCGTTTACGGCCATCATATCAACAATTAGCGGTTTGTATCCAAGAAATCTTAAAGCTGCTGCTGCAAATAAAGCTCCTTCAAAACAGTTTGCTTGTTTATAGTGCAAAATCATTTTAGGTGAGCGGGTAATGTATTCCGGATTGTAGGCTACGGTATTAAGATAAAGCTGAATATCGTGCGGCTTCTTAAAGCTCTTAAAAAAACTTATTTCTTCTTGTGTAAATCCGGAAGTATAATTATATACTTTCTTAACCATTGTTCAGATTTTTTTGTTTAAGATGTACTTCGCTTAGTTCAACACGGTTAAATCCGTTTAATGCGGCAACACGGTAAGCTTCTGCCATAGTAGGATAGTTAAAAGTACTATTTATAAAATACATTAGTGAATTGCCTTCACCTTTTTGCGACATAATAGCCTGCCCGATGTGAATAATTTCTGAAGCGCCGTAGCCAAAGCAATGTATGCCAAGTATTTCAAAAGTTTCTCGATGGAAAAGAATTTTAAGCATTCCGGTTGTTCTGCCTGTTATCTGTGCGCGGGCTAAATGTCTAAAGAATGAATGCCCAACTTCGTAAGGTATTTTCTTTTCTGTCAGTTCACGTTCTGTCAAACCAATAGAACTAATTTCTGGAATTGTGTAAATGCCTGTTGGAATATCTTCAAGGCGAAGTGTTTTTGTTTCTCCTAAAAGCAAATGGCGTGCGGCAAATCTTCCTTGATCGTAAGCGGCGCTTGCTAAACTTGGGTAGCCTATAACATCGCCAACAGCATAAATATTTGAAACCGATGATTGATAAAATTTATTAACAGGAATTGAACCGCGTGAATCCATCTTAACACCAAGTTCTTCCAAACCCATATTGTTGGAGTTCCCTGTTCTTCCCTGCGCCCAAAGAAGATAATCGCTGCGTATCTGTTTGTTTGATTTTAAGTAAATGGTAACACCGCAGTCATCTGCTTCAACTTTTTCATATTCTTCGCTGTGGCGTATTAATACACCATTCTCGCGCAAGTGATAAGCAAGCGCATCTATTATTTCATCATCTAAAAATGAAAGCAGCTGATGGCGTGTGTTAATCAAATTTACTTTTATTGCAAGCCCGCGAAAGATAGAAGCATACTCGCAGCCAATAACGCCTGCCCCGTAAATTGTTATAGTCTTTGGGTTATCTGTAATTTTAAGAAGTTTATCACTGTCCACAATTCTTGGATGAGTAAAATCAACATCGGGCGGGTGATAAGGGCGCGAGCCGGTTGCAATAATAATATAATCTGCTTTTAATTTTTTCTTTAACCCGCTTGCCTCTGTAATCTCAATAGTATTTGCATCGAGAAGAGCAGCTCTACCTATAATCAAATCAACATTATTGCGAACGTAAAAACTATGCCGCAGCTCAACTTGTTTTTTTATTACTTGATTGGTTTGTTTTAGCAGTTCTTGATATGTTGTTTCACCCATTCGTCTTGTGTCTAACAAATTTTGACTTGCATGACGAAGCGCTTTACTGGGAATTGTACCTTTATGCGTGTTGCTTCCGCCAACAAGCGAAAAGTCATCGCAAACCGCTACTTTTTTACCCTGCTTAGCACAAGTCATTGCAGCGCCTTCACCGCCAGGTCCGCTTCCAATTATAAAAACGTCGTATTTATTTTCCATATCAGATGTCTTTTATTTTGGAAACTAAGTTATCAGTTTGTGGATAGATAAATCAAGGACACCTCTAAAAATTAGCATTTCAAAAATTTTAATCACGCAAAGCAGTACTTAGAGTAGGCTCATTTATAAAGATGAATCTACCTCAAAACCGATATAGCGATGAGTATGGATGTTCTCTGTATAGTCCCCAACTTGCCTGCAGCAGGCAAGAGAGATTTTGGTTTATTCGGAATAATCTAAGATGATGGATTTTGTCTGCCCGCAAGAACAAACAAACTTAATTTCCTTCAAATTATCGTGCTGGTCTTTCTTAAGAAGAATTCTAATACCATCTGATTCACCATCTTCAAAAGAAATTTTAGAAAGCCCTTTAATTTCTATTGCGTCGGCTTTAATTAGGTTGCCTGTTGTAGGTTTATTTTTTGAGAAGACATCTTTGAACAAAGCATCTTCAAAATTGTTATCCATTTGACACCACTCTGTTAATCATTTCTGGAATTTTTTCGGCGGATAGAACAACATCTGCAAGTCCGCCATCAACAATTGCTTTAGGCATTCCATAAACAACACAAGATTCTTCATCTTGGGCAATAGAATAGCCGCCAATTGATTTTAATCTTTTAACAGCTTCATAACCGTCTTTTCCCATTCCTGTCATAATTACGCCAAGTGTGTATTTGCCGTACACATTAATTACAGAATCCATCATAACGTCAACGGAAGGACGGTGAAGCGTACCGCTTGGTTCTGCCGAAACATCAATTGTAGGAGGGTTCATCGAAGCGCCACGCAACTTCATGTGAAATCCGCCAGGAGCTACATAAACAAAGCCGTTTTTAACTGGCTCGCCATGTTCAGCTTCTTTAACTTCGAGCTTGCACGAGCCGTTTAATCTATCAGCCAAAGATTTTGTAAACTTTGGCGGCATATGCTGAACAATAAAAATAGGCGCTTGAACTTTATCTGAAATCAACGGCAAAACTTTTTGCAGCGTAAAAGGCCCGCCGGTGGAAATACCAAGCGCTATTGCTTTGTAGCCGGCTTTTGGCAAATCTCTTAAGAAACCTGTTACCCTTGGTCTTGTAATTGGAGATGGAGAAATTGCTCTAATTCTATCCAGCCTTGCTTTAAGAAGTCTTGTGCGGGCAATTTCTTTTACTTTAGTAATTAAATCTTCTTTTATTTTAGTAATGTTTACACTTACATAAGACATTTCTTTAGGAATGAAATCAACAGCTCCTAATTCTAATGCTTTTAGAGTTGCCTGCGCGCCTTCGGTAGTTATAGAGCTCACCATAATTACCGAAGTAGGACATTCCGCCATTATTCGTTTGAGAGCAGTAAGTCCATCCATAACCGGCATTTCAACATCGAGCGTAATAATATCCGGCTTCAGCTTAGCGGCTAACTCAACACCTTCCAATCCGTTTTTTGCTGTGCCAACTACACCAATTCCTGGATCGCTTTCAAGCATAATTGAAAGTGACTTCCGCATAAATGCAGAATCATCAATAATCAATACGGCAATTTTATCTCTCAAGCGTTCGTTTCCAGTTTATTAAATAGTTCGTGAATATCTAAAATCATTACTACGGTACCATCTCCCATAATTGTAGAGCCAGCAATTCCATCTATTTTGCCTAAGTAACTTCCTAAAGATTTAATAACAACTTCTTGCTGACCGATCAAATCATCAACTTTAATTCCGTAACGTTTTTCTGCGATGCCAACTTCAACAACATACTGCCAGCCGGTTCTATCTTCTGAGCGGCCGTTCATTTTTCCTTTTAACAACTCTTTAAGCGAAACTAATGGAAGCACAGAATCTCTAACCTTAATTACTTCTTTTCCCTTTATAGTATAGATTTGGTCTGCGTTTACGCGTATTACTTCGATTACAGAACCCAACGGAATAACAATTGCTTCTCCGTAGACTTTTACAATCATGCCAGAGATTATAGCAAGAGTAAGAGGAAGTTTAAAAATAATTTTTGTGCCTTTACCCGGTTCAGATTCAATATTAATTATACCGCGCAGTTTTGAAACGTTTGTTTTAACAACATCCATTCCCACGCCGCGCCCGGAAACGTTAGAAACTTTTTCGGCTGTAGAGAATCCTGGTAAGAAAATGAGATTCATCGCTTCTTGCTTTGTTAATTCTTTTGCTTTTTCTTTAGTAAGTAATCCTTTGCTTACAGCTTTTTCTTTAAGCATTTCAGGGTCTAAACCTTTACCATCATCTTCAATGGTAATAACAATATTATTTCCAAGCTGCTCGGCAGAAAGTATAACAGTACCTTTTGGGGATTTACCTGCTTTCACTCTAACATCAGGCTTCTCAACGCCGTGATCAACGGAATTACGAATAATATGAACAAGAGGATCGTTAATTTCTTCAATTAAGTTTTTGTCAACTTCTGTTTCCTCTCCTTTTATAATTAGTTCAACATCTTTGTTTAAGTCTTTTGTAAGATCTCGCACTAATCTTGGATAGCGGTTGAAAATTTTTGCAATCTTAATCATTCTAAGCTTCATTGCTACTAACTGAAGCTCTGTAGTCATCAAGTCAATTTGTTTTGTTACCTCGCCAAAATCTCGTGTGTATTTGTTGCCTTCGTTATCTATTGAGAAATAAGAATTTACTTGAGTTAATCTGTTCCTTCCAAGAACTAATTCAGAAACTATATCGAGCAGAGAATCTAACCTATCAACATCAACTCTAATAGTATTTTCTTTTACAGAAGCTGCCGCAGCTTTTTCTATATTATCTACTCTTCTCTCTTCCTGCTTAGACTTTTCTTGATGAACAACTTCTTTTGTTATTACAGCAGTTTTTGCTTCTTCTGTTTCAAACTTAGCAATTATTTCCAGAGGAACTTCCGGCTTAACTTCGAGAGCCGCTGTTTGTTTATAATTTTCAATATCGTAGAGTAATTCGTTTAGAATGCTGCAAACATTATCTATTTCTACATTTTCATTTTGTTCAGTTTCAATTTTCTGTACAAGCAGCTTTATCGTATCAAAGGCAAGAATAATTCCATCCATCAAAGGTGGCGTAAGAATAGCTTCACCTTTTCTAAGCTTGTTAAGAATGTCTTCGCACTTGTGTGTAACTTCGGGCAAAGCTTCCAAACCAAGGAATCCGGAAGTTCCTTTTATTGTATGGAAAGAACGAAAAATTTGATTTAACAAATCTTTGTCTTCCGGTTTCTTTTCTAACTCAAGAAGGTCAACATCAAGTTTATCCAAAATTTCTTTTGTCTCAACAATAAAGCTCTCAACAATTTCCTTCATTTCAGGATCAATGAGAGTCGGGTTTTTTGCTGGTTCGCTCATTTTTTTAAGAATAGCTCGTCTATTTCTTTTTGTGATGTTTGAGTTTTGTTTTCTGCAACTAATAAATCTGCAAACGCCTGTGTTTCGTGGTTCTTATCATATCTGGCTTCGGGATTAAAAGCTAAATCTGAAGATACACTTATCTTAGCATCATCTGCGGTTTCTTTCAAATCTTTAACATCAATATCGTATAGCAGAGAAGAAAGTTTCTGCTGAATTGAGTTCATCATATGATTTGCGGAAGCTAACTGCTGCGAAGTAATATCTTGTACTTGAAGCGAAATAGTAATATTCATTAATCCGGCTTGAATCTTACCTGCAAGCGCTGTTACAGAAGTATAATCTTCGAGTATAACTTCTGGGTTTAATCCGTTTGCAACCAATTCTTTTACATCCGGATCATCTGGATATTTTTCTGTTAATCTTTGAATAGATTTTTTCTGATAGTCTAATCGTGTTCTCAACGATTCTAATTTAGAAATAATAGTAACGCAATCGCTTGTAGCTTCATCAACTACATCTAAAATTTCTGTAACAGCCACTTCTGTAGCATTAGTAACGCTGTCTATCTGTACAGCAGCTTTAGGAAGTTTATTTGTACTCTCTTGAATAGATTGATTAACTGTTTCCAATAGCGGAATTGTGGCCTGCATAAAATCTACAATCTTTTGCAAAGTTGGAATTAATTTTTGTCCATAGACAAAGAATGATTTTAAGTCGCCTAATCTTTCGAAAAGTGTCTGCATATTTTGCACCTGTCCCATGATTCCCCTTTATGCAACCGGAGTTGCGATTATTTGTTCAATTTTCTCTCTAAGCACTTGCGGAGTAAATGGTTTAACTATGTAATTATTCACTTTTGCTTGAAGAGCTTCAACTATGTCTTCCTTCATTCCGCGAGTTGTTACCATAAGGATAGGCAAGGTTTCATATTTTGGATTAGCGCGGACAGCTTTAACCAAATCCAGACCGGTTAAGTCTGGCATATTCCAATCAGTTATAATAAAACTGATAGAATCATCTGCTTGTAATTTATTGAGCGCATCTCTTCCGTCGGCAGCTTCAACAAAAGCCTCGTGTCCAATTTGTTTTAAAGAATTAAGAACTATCCTGCGCATTGTAACCGAATCATCTACAACCAAGAATTTAAGTGCCATTTAGAACCTCTAGTTTAAATATTTGGAAACTTCGTAAGCTACACGTTTGGGATCGAACGGTTTAACTAAATAAGAATTTGCGCCGCACTCCAAACCTCTTTGAATATCTTCAGTTGCGCCGAGCGAAGAGAGAACAATAATCGGCACTTCTTTATACTCGTTGTTATTTCGTATTGATGTAATCAACTCGAACCCATCAACGTTTGGCATATTTAAGTCTGTAATAACCAAATCAATTTTATGGTTAGGCAGAATTTCAATAGCTTCCATACCATCGGCGCATGCAATAATTTCGTAACCTTTAACAGAAAGCGCAACCGAAACAAACTTCCGAATCGTTGGGGAATCATCTGCTACAAGAATAACCTTCTTCATAAACTACTCCTTTTTATACCCAACCGTGTTGGGAAAACTAACTAATCTAAAAGCTTTAGATATTCCGTGAAGAGTTTCGGAATAGCCGATAAACAAATATCCGCCTTTATTTAAAGCATTATACAAATTAGCAACTACTTTAATTTTACTTGCTTGGTCAAAGTAGATCAAAACATTTGCGCAAAAAACTACGTCAAAATTGTTAAACATTCTCATCGCTGCATCATCATACAAATTCAAAATTTTAAACGAAGCCATTTTCTTGATATCGGGCAGAACTTCGTAAGAATTGTTTGGTCCGGGTTTAAAATATTTCTTTAAGTAATATGGCGGTGTATTTCTAATTGAATAATCTCTATAAATCCCTGTGTTGGCTGCTTCAACAACAGCGTTATTAATGTCTGTACCAACAACTTCCAGAGTGCAATTAGGGTATCTGGGCTTAATCAGATCTTGGAAAATCATAGAAATTGAATAAGCTTCTTCGCCGGAAGAACTTGCAGCGCTCCAAATTCTAATTTTGTTTTTTCCGGCTGCTTGTTTTGCTGCAATAATCTCTGGTAAAATTTGAGATGCAAGCGCATCTAACTGAGGCTGGTTCCGGAAGAAAAAAGTTTCATTTATAGTAATGGCTTCGTAGAAGTATTTCTTTTCTGCAGCGCTTCCTACGCCAAACTTCAGCAAATCAAAATACTCTTCAAAAGTTTTAAGTCCTAAAAAATTCATTCTTCTTTGTAAACGGCTTTCCAAAAAATACTTTTTGTTATCCTGGAAATATATCCCGCAATTTTCATAGATGTACTTTCGGATGCTTTCAAACAAAGTAGTAGTCATAAGCATCTGCTTTGTTCCGAGACCACCTAAGTTTTGAGTAAACCCCGGCGTATTTAGATTTAGTATTGGATTCATTTTTCTCAGTTACTATTTGCGGAGACGTTATTAATTTTATAATTATATACAAAAGAAGCTCTGTCACAAACCATTTCGTCTTCATCTTTTGATAATTTTTGCAGAGGCGCTTCAACTGCTTCAAGCGGGTATTGTTCTAATAATTCCACTAAGCGGATACGGTTCCACATGTTTTCATCGTTCAGCATAGAATCTATAAACAACAATGCGGTTTCGGGATCAAGAGTAAACAAAATTTCCATAGAAGCTCTTCTTACTTCTTCATCTGCACTATTTAGTAAGCCGCTTATAGATTGAGTTAAACCACGCAGTTCGAGCATAGGAACATTGATCTGAATTTGGTATTCGGTTACATAAGCAATTGCCTGCTGAAACATGCTTAGAATGTGCCGCAGATTTTTTGGCTGGCTGTTTATTACTCTTGCAATTTCCAAGAATACATATTCGCAGTTGCCAAACAATTTTGTTTTTATCATATCGTCTAATTCATAATCTTCGCCTAACAGAGTAAGACTTGTAAACAAAACATCTTTATCTTCAAAAGTTTCTATTAAGTTAAAGGCTATCTTTTTATTTTCAAGTGTGCCTTCCAAAATCGTGTACATCAAAAGGCTTTTCATTCTATTATCGTACGGAATATCTAACTGATAGCGCTCTTTTAGCAACGCTACTGAAGTGATTAATGGCAGAATAAGCGGTCCGGATATTGTGTTCACTTGTTCGAGCAGAAAGAAATAAGTTTCCATATCACCTAACTGTCCCAAACTTTCCAGTATTGAGTATTGAGTAAGCTCATCTTCTTGCGAAAATTTTTGTACAAGAAAAACAAGAGCCTCACGCGAACCAATTTTGCCTAACGCTTCAACAGTTGTTGGTTTGTAAAGTTCGTTGCGGTCGTAGAACAACATTAATACATCAACCGCTCCGTCATAATGTATGTTGCCAAGCGCTTCAATGCAGGCAAGAATAACATTATCGTTTTCAGACTCGCTCAACACTCCCATTATGAATAAGGAAGCACGCTTATCTCCAATTAGACCAAGTATATCTATAATAAACTTAAGATTGTCATCATCGTTTTGATGATCATATTGAATCATTGCATCAACTGAATTAGTGCCTAACTTCAGCAATATCTCTCCTGCAAGGTTACGAACGGATATATCTGATGAAGCAACAAATGGCACAACCTGATAAGCAAACTGCGGCAATCCAAAATTTATTATTTGCATACTTGCAGCGTTTCGCACGCCTTTATCTTGATCCTTTACTAATTCCGAAATTGCCTTTATGCATTTGTCATTTAAGTCTGATTCTGTAAGCGAATAAAGAATCTCTATTTTTTCATCAGGAGTTCCGTTCTGAATTATTTCCAATTTTCTTTGTTGTTCATCCATATAATAATCCAATATTTTGTAGAATTGTGTCAATTACTATGCCCACAAAGTGATTCTAAATTTTCCATTTATGAGCCGAATCTAACCCGCCTGCCTCTTTAGACCAAACATGGCGGGCAGGAAAGGTCATTTTGACAATTTCTGGTTACGATTCTAAGTCGAAAACAACATTTTTTAATAATGATCATGTCTTTTTAGAGTAGGCTCAGTTATGAATAAGTCCTCTCTAAAAAGCCTCAAATTGAGTTTTCGAACTTTGAATTTGAGCAATAATCACAACATTTTTTCATCCGGAATACCTTTTTATAGTGGACTCATGAATAATTAAGCCTCTAGTTCATGTTGAATATTAGCCACTTGTTAAAATATGCTCATTACTACTATCGTTTTATTCGTTATTTGTATTTGTACGAGTAAGGTATTATCGGATAGAAATGGTAAAAAATTGAGTGCTTGAAGGAATATTTTTTGAAATTAAGTCCTTTAGGGTAAATAGGTTATGTCGAAACTCTCAATTTTCAACACTTACTAAAATCTTACATTCTTGTCGGGGTTAACCCCGATAGTAAGACGTTACGAAAAAACGTCTTACTATCGGCCTTCGGCAAAAAAATCATTTCTAATGAATTTTTTGGGTTTAATATAAAAAAGCATGCTCTATATGCTAAAGAATTAAGGGCACCTCTAAAAATATCAATATCCTTTGCCCCGCCCTGCGGGGCTTTTTCTTTGTCCCGCTTTGCGGGATTAAAATTTTTGAAATACTAATTTTTAGAGGTGTTCTTAATTTAGCTATACAACATTTTTCGTAACCTCAATTCCAAGCTGCTCCATTCTATACCGCAGTTTTGATCTTGAAAGCCCCAATACTTTTGCTGCTTTAACTTGATTTCCACTTGTAATCTTCAGTGTTTTAAGGATCAGCGTTTTTAGAACTACATCTATCTTTACACCTTTAGGCGGCACTTGAAGAATAAATTTGTCTTCTTCAGTTTCAATCGTCTCTTTGCTTTGAATCAAAAAAGAAAAATGTGCGTCTGTTAATTCTTCTTCTTCTGCAAGAAGCATAACGCGTTCCATAACATTTCTAAGCTCGCGTATGTTGCCTTTCCAATTGTAAGTCTTTAGTATATCTAAGCCAGAAGCATCTATTCCTTGAATGTTCTTTCCGAACTTTTTAGCAAACTCTGTTAGGAATGAATAGGCTATGAAAACAATATCCTCTTTCCTTTCTCTAAGTGAAGGAATAATAATTTTTGCTACATTAAGTCTGTAGTAGAGGTCTTCACGAAATGCGCCGCGCGAAACCTCTTCTTCTAAATTTTTATTTGTAGCGGCAAGCACGCGAACATTAACAGATACCTCTTTTTCTCCGCCAAGCCGGTAGAACTTTCTTTCTTGAAGAACTCGTAAGAGCTTTACCTGCAAATCGAGACTAAGCTCGCCAATTTCATCCAGCAAAATTGTTCCGCCGTCTGCCAACTCAAATTTGCCGAGCTTAGTTTTAGCAGATGCGCCGGTAAAAGCACCTTTTTCGTGTCCAAATAATTCGCTTTCTGCTAAGTCTTTTGGTATTGTAGCGCAGTTAATGGTTATGAAAGGTGCGTTAGCTCTCGGACTATGTTGATGTATAAATTTTGCAAATACTTCTTTACCTGTTCCGCTTTCGCCTTCAAGCAGCATAGTAGTATCGCCGCTCTTAGAAAGTTTTTCAACAGAAGAAACTATACGCTGAATTTTGGCGCTCTTTCCAAAAAAATCTTTTGTTAACTCATTTTCTTCCAACAGAGAATGCAGCTTAGTTACTTCCGTTTTCAGCTTCAGGTTTTCTACGGCTTTATCGAGTACAAATTTTAACTGTTCTAAATCTATCGGCTTAAGCAGAAAATCGAAAGCGCCAGATTTAATTGCCGCAACTGCAATTTTAACATCGGCGTAACCGGTAATCATAATAACAGGAATTGAGGCAAACTTTTTCTTTAAGCTTTTTAGAACATCTATTCCATTGTGCGTGGTTAAATAAATATCGAGAAGAATAATATCAGGCTGAAACTCCGAAACTATTTTTTCTGCATTGCCGGCTTGAAGGCAGGTTTCTACATTGAAATTAAGCTTTGTTAATACTTTTTTAAGAGACGCTGCTACTAAATCGTCATCATCAATAATTAAAATGTTTGGAGTCATGCAAACCTTATAGTAGTATAGTTAAACTGTAAATTTTAGTGTAAAGGTTGAACCTTCGCCATAGTTAGAGTCAAAGCTAAGATCAGAATTCATTTCATCGGTTAGCATTTTGCAAACACCAAGACCTATTCCGTTACCTTTTGATTTTGTAGTAAAATACTTACCAATAATTTTCTTTTTATCTTCTTCTTTTATGCCGCAGCCAAAATCTTGTACTTGCCAAACTACTTTTGGTTGATGCTTTTCATTTTCCTCGAAAGCTCTTACAATAATTTTTCCTTTATCGTGCGAAGCTTCAATTGCGTTGTTAATTAGATTCAGAAGAACCTGCATCATCTTATTCTTGTTAACATTCAGTTTTGGCAATTCTAATGGAATACATTTCTCTATAGTTACTCCTTTAGTTTTTGCACTAACCGAAATAATTTTTAAACATCTATTAGTAACTTGGTCTATATCAACCTCATGAATCTTTGCGGAGGGCTTGCGAGTGAAATCAAGTACATCTTCAATTAAAAAACTTACTTGATCGAAAGCATCGAGTGATTCGCCTACTATTTCCTGAATATCATTTGGAAGATCATCTTTAGCCATATTCATATAGTCTAAATTCAGTTTGATTGCAGATAGCGGGTTTCTTATTTCGTGTACTAAACTTGCCGTCAGCTTGCCTAACAGAATTAATTTGTTAGCATGAACAAAATCTTCCATATAGTGTTTATTATTAGCCATATTTGTTTGAATAAAGCTAATAATTTGTTACTGAATTGGCAATAAATTTTAGTGGTGAAATCAAATAACAAAGCCGGCAAGTGCTGCCGGCTAAATGTTATTATCATTTTGTAGAATCTTTATTATTTATCTGTAGCTGCTGCTTGTAATAATTTTTCCATTACTTCTTACAACCAAACCGCCTTGTTTACTTGAAAGTCTGAATCTATTAATCATTTCTTGCAGTCTTACAGTTAGATTGTTAAGGTTTTCCGAAGCGCGAGCTATTTGAGAAATTCCTGAGCTGGATTCTCGTGTTACGTTGTTAATTCCTTCAATATTTCTGCTAATCATTTCTGATGAGGCAGATTGTTCTTCACTTGCTGCTGCAACTTGAACGGCGGTATCGCGTACTTTTTCGGCACCTTCAATTATTTCTCTAAGTACGCTGCCAGCTTCATTAGCAAAACGTTTTCCCTTTTCAACTTCTTGAGTGCCCTCTTTAATCGAACTTACTGCTTCGCTTGTATCTTTTTGAATTTCTTTAATCATAGAGGCAATTTCTTTAGTTGCTTTAGTAGTTCTTTCTGCCAATTTGCGAACCTCGTCTGCAACAACAGCAAAACCACGTCCTTGCTCTCCTGCTCTCGCAGCTTCAATTGCAGCATTTAACGCCAATAAATTTGTCTGATCTGCTATATCGTTAATTACTTGAACAATCTCACCAATCTTATCGCTGTTTTTACCTAAAGTAAAAACAGTTTCGGCAGATTTTTCAACTACTTGGCTTATTCTTTCCATTCCTACAATAGTCTGCTTTACAACACTTCCGCCATGTTTAGCTTTATCGCCGGCTTCTTTTGCCGTTTCGGCAGCGTAGCTTGCATTCTTTGTGTTATCCATTATAGTGCGGGTCATTTCATCTATAGAAGTTGCTACTTCGGAAGTTTGTGCGGATTGTTCTTGCGCGCCAGCCGCCATTTCCTCGGAAGAAGAAGAAATTTGATTAGCCGCGCTTGCAGTTGCAGAAATAGCTTCACCAACTTCGCTAAGTGCAGCCACAAGCGAATCTGCCACGCCGTTAATACTGTCTTTTATCAGCTTTAAATCACCTTCATACTTTCCTTCCACTCTTTTAGTAAAATCACCAGAAGCCATAACTTCCAAAACATCGGAGCCTTCTTTAATTGGAACAATGATAGAATCAAGCGTAAGATTAAGATCTTCAATTAATTTTTTGTATCCGCCGCTAAACTTATCAACAGAACCTCTATAAGAAAGATTGCCTCGGCTTGTGGCTTCAACTATGGAATTAATTTCATCGGTCAACATAACAAGAGTTTCGACTTCTTCGTTGAAACAAATCGCTAACTCATCATGCTCTGATGATGGCGTAACTTTAGCGAAAGTACCTTGCGAAATTTTTTGCGCTGCTAATATTTTTTCTCGTTGTGCATTTCTTAACTCAATTAACATTTCCTGCATTTCGCCAAACTCATCTCGCGATCTTACTTCAACTTCAGTTCTATAGTCGCCTAACGAATATTCTTTTATTAGTTTTTTGAAAACATGAATTGGTTTTGTAATTGCAGGTGCAACTTTGAAAAGAGAGATAAAAGCAATTAGTGCGCCTATTGTCATTCCTAAAACTATCAACCACCTTGCGCTTGCAAGTTCATCGTCAATTTTATCGTTTAAGTTAGCTCCATAGTTTTCTACATATTCTTCTATTTTCTGAAAACGTGAGTATAATTTTGCAGCAATATCTTCGCCCGAAGTAGAAGAAATGACTGAAGCCATTTCATGATCATTCATTAAGCCGGCGCTAATTACGGCATCAATTACACCATTTTTATATTCCTGCCATACTTTGTAAGTTGAAGCAATTTCTTTTTTCAGGTCCTCGTCAAAATTCTGCTTATTCAAAAGCGTAAAGGTGCTGTCAACTAATTTCTTTTTCTCTTCGATAAAACTTATAATATTCTGCGACTGGGATTCAAACCCTGCAATTGCAAACTTCATTCCCGCATACTGAATGCTCTTAAAGTTTAGAAACAATTCGTTTATTTCTTGTTTCGGCTTAAAGTAAGAATCGTTCAACTCCGTTTTTTGGCTTTCCACCCTAAACATTTCGAATAAAGCTACGCAAGCAATTATAGTAGAAGCAGCTGCAATTCCAAATATTGCTATCTGTATCTTTCTAATCAGCTTGAAGTTCTTGAAATCAATCTTTTTCATTTTAATCTCTGTTTTTTTCTACTTCAACAATATTTTTAGACATACCTACCTTATCCACCCGCAAAATTTTTGTCTAAGCACTATTCTTAATAAGTGGAAAAGTTATAGAAAGAAGCGCTTCAATTAGAAGCGCTTTTCAAGAAATTCTTTTCAAGCTTACGGAAGCTTAAACTGAACTGCTAATGCTAACTTAGCTTTTACATTAACTCCCAAATTATGCCCTGGTGTAAATTTTGTTTTCTTTATTGCTCTTACTGCTTCTTCATCGCAGCCACTTCCTAAACCCTTTACAATTTTTACATCATCAACTTCCCCATTTTGGTTGATAAGTGCCAAGCAATACACTTTTCCTTCAGTTTTGCTTCTTAATGCAGTTTGTGGGTAGTTAATATTTCTAGAAATAGCTTCATTTCCTCCAATCGGAGCCGGTGCTTTTTCAATACCAATTTCATACTCTTCATCTCCAGGTAAAAGAGTATTAGCATTGGCATTCGAAAAATTTATTAATGTAAAAAATGTGATTATAAAAAGTAGGTTAAATAATTTGCTGCTGAATGTGGTTTTCATATTTTTTTCCTTTTGATATTTTAGTTTTAGCTTGGTAGTTTGAAATGTACTGCAATAGCCAATTTAGTTTTAACGTTAACTCCTTTATCTTGGCCAGGAGTAAATTTGGATTTTTTAACAGCACGAGCAGCTTCTTCATCGCAGCCGCCGCCAATTCCTTTAACAATTTTAACGTCATCCACATCACCGGATTCGTTGATATAGGCAAGAACGTAAACTTTTCCTTCTGTTCTTGTTCTAATAGCAAGTTCGGGATAAGTAGCTCTTTTCATAATTGCCGGCAAGCCGCCAACAGGCGCGGGTGCTATTTCAACTGCTATTGCATAGTCTTCATCCCCTGGAAAAACATTGTTCCCCTTAGTTTCGGTTAGAGCTAAAAACATGAGCACTGCGGCTGCAACAAACATGTAAATGGTTCTAAAACTGATTGGAATTTTCATAAGTACCTCCTTGTAGATATTAGTCCTTTAGCAAACTTTGGTATCATTATCGGATGTCTAAAGCATTTTTAAAGAATACTTTTAGTTTAACCCAAAATTGGAGTTTTACAAATTTTTTTCGTTGCAACAAAACAGGGGATGTGATGCGTTTCAGAAACAACCACAACCAACAGGTAATTTTGAAAACTATAAAAAACTACTTATCTTTAGCGTTAGTAACATGAAGAGAAAGTATGATTGTATCGTTTGGTTCGAAGGATACTGAGAAAATATGGGAGGGTGAACAAACCAGAAAGTTACCGATTGAAATTCAAAATATCGGAAGAAGAAAACTCAGAATGTTGAATAACTCACAAAATATTGACGATTTAAGAATCCCGCCATCGAACAGGCTTGAAAAATTAAAAGGAAGCGATTTTTACAGTATTCGAATTAACGACAAATGGAGAATCGTATTCCGATGGAAAAATAACCAAAGTTATGATGTAGAAATTGTTGATTATCACTAATACGAGGAATTTAAAATGGAAAAACTCGCTAATATACATCCTGGAAAAATCTTAATGGAAGAGTTTCTGAAACCACTTGGAATTTCAGCATACAGACTATCAAAAGATACGGAAATAGCACAAACACGCATTTCTCAAATTCTGAAAGAAAACCGAAGAATAACCGCAGACACAGCAATGAGATTGAGTTCATATTTTGGAAACTCTGCAAAGTTTTGGCTTGGATTACAAGACGATTACGATATCGAGGAAGAAAAGAACGCTAACACAGAAGTCTTTAACAGAATTCGAATGATAAGAAAAAACACACAACAATTTGGCGTATAACCTTGGTATGGTTTGTAGTTTACCACGCATAGGTATTTATTCGGCGAAGAAAAATGTTTGCACCAAACAGAAGTAAAGACAGAGCAAATCCGTCTCAATTGGAGACGTGTCCCCTAAAAAGAGCGGCATTTTCTAATGAACACAAGGGCATCTCTAAAAACTATCTTTTTAAAAAATGGAACCTGCCTGCGGCTGGCAGGCGCGGATAAAACTGATTCTCACAGATTATTATTCCTGCCCGTCACGTTCAGCGCTATGAGGCAGGCGGGGAAGTTATTAGAGATGCCCACAAAAAAATTCGTTCCTACTGAATTTTCCGAATAAAAAAAAACCTCGTTTAACAACGAGGTTTTTTCAATTTACATCTTACATCAAATTAATGGTGCATCAGCTTTCTGTTAGAACGAACTGTTAGCTGATTGCTATGCAAAGAATCGTGGTTTAAGGAATTGGAAATCTTGAAACGTGATATCAGCTCTTGTAAATTAAGCGTTAGTCTGTTCAAATCTTCAGATGCGCGAGCAATCTGCTGAATTCCTGTAGCGCTTTCGTTAGTAACATGATTAATTGATTCTAGGTTTTTGCTAATCTGCTCTGCAGCGCTTGATTGTTCTTCGCTTGCTGCAGCAACTTGTGTTACAATATCAACAACTTGTTCTGCACCAGAAATAATTTGCGAAAGCGATTTACCTGCTTCATCTGCAAGTTCTTTACCTTTTTCAACTTCTACAGTTCCGGATGTCATAGATATTACAGCTTCAGAAGTATCTTTTTGAATCTGCTTAATCATATTGGCAATTTCTTTTGTTGCTTTAGTTGTTCTTTCGGCAAGTTTACGAACCTCATCGGCAACAACTGCAAAACCGCGTCCCTGTTCGCCTGCTCGGGCTGCTTCAATTGCTGCATTAAGCGCAAGTAAATTTGTTTGGTCTGCAATATCATCAATCACTTGAACAATTTCGCCAATCTGATCGCTGCTCTTGCCTAACTGCTGAACAGTATCTGCCGATTGCTTTACAACTACTGCAATTCTGTTCATACCTTCTATTGTTTGTCCTACAACCTTACCGCCTTCTTTAGCAATATTGCCGGCATTCTTTGCAGTTCCAGAAGCGGCGGAAGCATTTTGAGTTGTATCCATAATAGTTTTAGTCATTTCATCTACTGCGCTTGCAACTTCTGCGGTTTGCGCACTTTGTTCTTGCGCTCCGGCAGCCATTTCTTCTGCCGAAGAAGAAATTTGAGCGCTTGCGCTTGCAGTAGCCTGCACCGCAGCGCTTACATCGCTTAGTGCATTGTTAAATGATTCTGCCAAATGATTTATGTTGTCCTTAATGTTTTGCAAATCCCCTTTGTAATCACCGCTCATACGCACGGTTAAATCTCCTGAAGCAATTTTATTTAAAACCTCGTTAGATTCTACAAGCGGTGCCGTGATAACTTCTATGCTTGCATTAACACCATTTACAATCTCCTTGAATCCGCCTGAATAAAGCTCAGCCTTTCCTCTTGCTTCCAAATTACCCTCTGCATGTTTTTTGCTGAGGCTTGTTAATCCATCTACAAGCTGTTTTATAGTTTCTGTAACTTTATGCAATGATTTAGAAAGAGAATCTTCTTCCGATTTTATATCAACTTTTACGGTAATATCTCCGGAAGCAATCTTTTCTGCTACCGCTACCTTTTCTTTTATTCCTTCAATCATCGCTGCAAAGGATTTTTCTAGATTGCCTATTTCATCTGTAGTTTTAGAATTTATTTCTATATCAACATCGCCAAGCGCAAGTCTATCTGCAGTTGCTGCTAATTTTTTGATAGGATCCCCAATTTTTTTAGCGAGCAAATAACCTAAACCAATAGCTGCCATCACAGAAACAATTGCAATAATTAGTAAATTCATTATACTCGCATTCGCTTCATTATATATTGTATCCATTGTTTCTTGAGCTAATCCTTTGTTTATTTCAAACAAACTGCTTAATGCTTCAAGCCAATCTTTTTGGTTTTCTTCTATTGAACCTTGGTTCATAACTTTTGCTTCTTCTACAGCGCCCATAGTTAAAAAGCTTAAGCCGGTTTCAAGTTCTGATTTGTATGCTTTGTAAGCCTTATCAAACTTTGTAATTACTTCTTTTTCTTCATCTGTTAGAACTGAAGAAGTATATGATTTCCATGCTTCTTCTCCCTTCTTAAGAAAAGTTTGAGCAGTAGAAATATGCGCCTCTCTTTTAGCTTGATCATCAGTTAGAATAGCCTTTTCTACATTAAGTCCTGCTGTTAATAACGAACCTCTAGTGGTTGCCATATTTGCAATAGCCAAAAGCTTATTCTTATATAACTTATCTACACTTACTTCTGCCGCATTCAGACCCAGCCACCCAATTATAGAAACCAACGCCGTTAAAAGTGCTAAGAATATAAACCCCGAAAGTAACTTAGTGCGAATACTCTTATTTAGAAACCAGTTCATTTTTTCCTCTTTTTTAAAGTTGTACTTATCCAGTTGTAATTATTTGTTCTTCCAGCCCGGATAATATTTTGAAATAATAGCGGTTAAACTTGTTGTAAGTTTAAGTGTTCTTCTGCGTTTAATACTTTTTCAAGGTCAATCAAGATGAGCAATCTATCTTCTAACTTTCCAACTGCGCGGATAAATTCGGATTCTACACCGGTTACAATTTCCGGCGGTGCTTCTGTAATGTTTCTCGGTATTCTTAATACTTCTTTTACAGCATCAACTATAAAGCCTACTGTTTTGCCTGTAATTTCCACTACAATTATTCTTGTATCCTTATCATGTTCTTTCTTTTCTAACTTCAATCTCGTTCTTAAATCAATAATAGGAATTACTCTTCCGCGCAGGTTAATTACGCCTTCCACAAACACGGGTGCATTTGGTACTTTAGTAATTTGTGTCATCTTATTAATTTCTTGTACGTTCAGAATATCAACTCCAAATTCCTCATTAGCAATTTTGAAGCTGACTAATTGAAGCAGTTCATTAGATTCCTTATTAGTTTGAGCTACTTCGCTCATTTTATCTCCATCTTAATAGTTTATTCCAATTGAATAATCGAGCAAGCAATCCGAAAGTTTAGACTGTAATTAAATTTCATTATAAACATGTCTATAGGGACGTAACTTCAATAGTTTTTTGCGGCTATGCGAGAAACCTCTTTTCTTTTCGCCGAGAAGCTAAGACGCTAAATTTTGTTCTGCCAATATGGAATTGGTTTCAGCATCAGCAATAATCCTTTAGCAATAATTTTGAAGACAGAAAGGTTAGCTCTTTTTTGTATATCTATTTCTTTTGTAAGCATAACAGTTCTATTATTTTTGGTTATGCTTACTTTGCATGTTTTACCAATTGTATTTACACTTATTAGTATCATTTTTACCTCGGCTGCTCAGAAATAAAGAACAAATATTGTTCCATTCTCAAATCAATTATCGAAAGCGTTTGAACAAATTTCAATGGCTAATATTATGCACCATTCTACTTTTGAGCAGATTGATTGTATCAAGACTGAGTTAATGCAACACATAAACTGTACTGTCTTCAAATTCTTCAAAATAATACCTTTTTAGAGCCATTTTGCTGTTCATTTTGCGTCTAAACTATTTTAATTCTCATATTAAGATGGCACTTGATTTGCGGATAGCAGAGTATGGAATATTTGGAGTTCAATTGCAGGTAGAAAACAATAAGAATATTGCTAAAATTGTTTTTTTGAAGGGTAGAAAAGGTTTACAGAAAATTTTTTCTTCAGAAAGATACGGACTTGCCAAAGCATGGAAAAAACTTAAAATAATTTCTCTTTTGCTTACAGTTATGTTTTTGTTCATTGCATCCACAACCGCGGTTGGCTTAATAAATATTTCGGAACATGCCTTTCTTGGAATTGTTTTTTTAATTGTTTCGGCTGCATCCGGTTTTGCCTTTACTCAAGTAAAATCTGTGCGGCATAAGATTAAACATCAAGCCGATTCATTGCTATTGGTTTTCGATCAAATGGCTGAAGCGGTATTTATTTCTGCTTCTAATGGTAAAATATGCAGTGTCAATCCAGCATGCAGTAAACTGCTCAATTACTCCGAATCTGAATTATTAGGTAAATTTCTACAAGACTTTTCATCAGATCCTAAACAGCTTAATATTAATAAGCTTGAATGCATAGATAATGTTAGCCAATTTGAATGTGTGTTGGTAAGAAAAAGTGGAGAACATTTTTACGCAGAGGTTTTGAGGCAGGTTTTAGCCGATAAAAGAATTTTGGATATTGTTCGAGATATCTCCGGGCATAAAGCCGAGCAGCAAAGAATAGAAGATTTAGTTGATGAACTGCAATTTCAGCGCGATTTAATTGAGGAGCGTTCGGCAGAACTTGTTGTTTTGAGCGCACAATTAGAGGAATCCGAATCTAAACAGAAAGAACTTAACGCCGAAAAAGATAAGTTCTTTTCCATTTTAGCGCACGATTTGAAAAGTCCATTTGCTGGAATAATGGGATATTCTTCTTTGCTGTTGGATGAGTTCGAAAGCTTAAGCAAAGAAGAAATGAAAGAATTTATCACTTCGTTAGACAAACTGTCCAAAAATACATTTAAGCTAATAGAGAACTTGCTTGATTGGTCACGGCTTCAAACCGGCAAGATGAATTGCACACCTGCTATGCTTCAACTTTATGAAGCAGTTTTGTATGCAGAAAGTTTAGTCTCAGCAAATGCCGAGCGCAAAGAAATAAAAATCATAAATCAAATTAACGTAGAGCCTTATGTAAATGCAGATGAAAGAATGATGAATTCCATATTAGAAAATTTACTAAGCAATGCTATAAAGTTTACGCCCCGCGGAGGAAACATTACTATTTCTTCTTTGCCTGTAAATGGATTTCATGAAATAACAGTTGCCGATACCGGAATAGGAATGAGCGCGGAAGTAATTGAAAAGATTTTTAGAATTGATGCAAATCATACTTCGCTTGGAACCGAACACGAAAAAGGAACCGGCTTAGGCGTAATTCTTTGCAAAGAAATGATTGAAAGACAAGGCGGCAATCTAAAAGTTGAAAGTGAACTTGGCATTGGAACGAAATTCAAATTTATACTACCAGCGTGGAGAAACGAATAATACAAATTCAATTAATGCACACAAATTTTAGCCATATCGAAAAATGCAGCGCCAAGACATTAGACAACTTTGGATTTGGCGTCTTTCGTGTAGATAGCAGCGGAAACCCGGTTTATGCAAATATGTTTATGCTCAAACTTCTTGGTTTTGAAAGTTTAGAAGAACTACAAGCCGGCGTAAAATCTTCTGCTGCTTTGCAAAAATGTTTCGACCCGCAACGTTTATCTGATTTTATCAAAGATTCGCAAAAAACTTTTTATGAATATAGATGGACAACAAAAGACAACCGCAAAATACTGCTTAGAGAGTTTGGGCATGAAGTTAGTAAAAACGAGGGAACAATCTTTTACGACTGCGTTATTGAAGACATATCGGAAAAGAGTTTAATTGATAAGCTTTTTCAGGATATAAAATCAAGCGATTATTCAATTTTAAAAGCAATACCGGATTATATTTTAATCGTTACCAGATACGGAGAGATTGTTGAATCTAAAAACAACTTCGATCAAGTTTTTTTAGGAAAGCCATTAAGCAGTTCTGTTCTGCTAAAAGACATATTTGACGAAGAAGTAGTAAACGCTTGTTTAACTAACATAGCAAGTACATTACAAAGCGGCGAGTCTCATTCTTTTGATTTTATTCACAATTTATTTGGCGTAGAAAAATATTTTGAAGCTCGGTTTACTATACGCGGGCATGACCAAGCGTTAATAATATTACGAGACATAACACAGCAAAAAATTGCTGAGAGCCAAGTTCTGAAGTTTACCGAAGAACTAAAACAACTCAACTCAACTAAGGATAAATTCTTTTCGATTATTGGGCACGATTTACGCTCGCCAATTAACGGCTTATTAAGTTATGCAGAAATTTTATACGAGGAATACGATGTGCTATCTAAAGAAGAAGTTAAAGAATTTGCCGGACACATAAGCGAAATTGCAAGAACTACTAATAGTTTGCTGAACAACTTGTTAGAATGGTCAAGAATTCAAAGCGGTAAAATTGCTTATGAACCGCAAGAATTACTGCCTTATATAACTGTAGATAAAATTTCCAGACTGCTTAATGCAGTTGCCTCTAACAAACAAATAAGAATTATAAACCAAATAGAGCCGGAACTTGTTTGCTTTGCAGACAGCAATATGCTGCAATCTATAATACTTAACTTGGTTAGCAATGCAATTAAATTTTCTAATGCTGGCGGAATAATTGAAATCAGCGCCGTTAATTACAACGAATATGTAAAAATTTCTGTTAAAGACTATGGCGTTGGCATTAAAGAAGAGCACTTAAAAATGCTATGCGATAGTAACTGTACAATTACAACTTTAGGAACAGCCAAAGAAAAAGGAACAGGATTAGGCTTAATGTTATGCAAAGAATTTGTTAAGATGCACAAGGGAAATATATGGGTAGAAAGCGATGTTGGCAATGGAGCAGTATTTAGTTTTACTTTGCAGAAGTTTGACGACAATATAAAAGAAAGGAAACCGCTTTGATTAAGTTCTTGATCATTGAAGATGACGGCTCGGCTAGAGTGTTGCTTAAAACTATTCTGAAAAAGAATTTTGCTTGTACTGTTACAGAAGCAGAAAACGGTGAAACTGCTTTACACATTTTGAAATCGGAACTGCCAAGTATTATTTTACTTGATATTTCTATGCCCGTAATGGGTGGAGACCAATTGTTAGGAATTCTTCGCACAAATCCTTTATACAGAAGCATTCCAGTTATGGTTATTTCTGCATTAAGCGATAAAGATATTGCAGGCTCTTTAATGGGAAAAGGCATTCGCGATTATTTATTAAAACCAATAGATGCTACTGAAACAGTAAAAAGAATAAACAAAGTTATTGTAAAACGCTTAGGAGGAAGTACTACTTCCTCAGTTGATGGCTTGAATAAAGAAAATGTTGGCGCTCCAAGATTATTATTTGTGGAAACCGACAATAAATCGCGCGAACTGTTTCATAAATTGGTTGGAGACAAATTTATAATTCAAGATGCTAAAAACGGAACAGAGACAATTTCTATATTCCCTAAGTTTTCGCCAAGATATATAATTGTTAGCGATAATGTAGGACTGCTCGATAAGCGGATAATTACTCAAAAGATTCGTGAAGCTGCTTCCGAAGATGAAGTTTCTATTTTTTTGATGGTTTTTGATATTAAAGCGGTTTCACTCAAAGTTTTTGTTTTTGACGATGTAATCATAAAAACAGATAACAATGAAGCGTTCAAGAACGAAATTCTTAAAAAAGTGTTAGGTAATTGAAGCTGCACATGAATTGAATTTTATGAATTATTCTAATAGAAACTTGCTGATGTAGTATTTTTACGAGAAACAGAAAAAGCATTTAGATGCTGTTCTTTCTTTGCGGCTCTGCGAGAAAAAACAACAGAAGCACAATTACAAAAGAATCAACTTAAGATAGGATTCTTGATGAGCACTAAGAAATCTACAAACAATAAATCCGGCGAGTGTACTGCTAAAAATTCCAACAACTCGAATATTCAGCCCACACAAGGCGTAGAACTCGAAGCCTTTTTCAAACAATCGCTAGACGGATTTTTCTTTATGGCTTTAGACTTTCCAATTAACTGGGATGATAAGTCTAGAAAAGATGAAGCATTTCACAAGTTTTTCTACGAACAAAGAATTACTAAAGTTAACCAAGCTTTTTTAGATCAATATCTCGCTGAAGAAAAAGATATTATCGGCTTGTCTCCGGCTGATTTTTTTGTGCACGATTTAACTCAGGGCATAGAAGCTTGCAAAAAGATACTCGATTTAGGACAGGCAACTATTATCACAGAAGAAAGGAGATTGGATGGAACAGAGATGCTTGTCGAAGCGGAGTATTTTCTTTTTAAAGAAAATAATTATGTAACAGGTTTGTTCGGCATTCAAAGAGATGTTACTGAAAAGCGAAAATTGGAACAAGAAATAATTATTAAAGAAAAAAGTTATAGAACTTTATTTAACACAAACCCGCATCCAATGTTTATTTATGATTTAGACACGCTTAGCATTATTGCCGTAAACGACTCTGCATGTAATTATTACGGTTACACTACAGCCGAGTTTCTTTCCATGTCTTTGAAAGACCTATCTCAAAAAGAGGATTGGATTAGAATAGAAGAAATTATAAATCGAATTAAAAAAGAAAAGAAATTTGCCTACACACAATACTGGAGGCACATTAAGAAAGATGGTTCAACAATATACGTTGATATTAGAGCGCAAAGTATTATTCACGAAGGAAAAGATGCCCGTATTTGTGTGGCAACAGATGTAACCGAAACTAAGCAAATTCAAGAAACACTAAAAAACAGTGAAGAAAGTTTTAGAGGTTTGTTCAATTCGATTAATCATGCTATCTATATTCAGGATCAAAGTGGAATTTTTCTTGATGTAAATAACGGCGCTGAAAAAATGTATGGATATCCTCGAGAATACTTTATTGGCAAAACACCAGAATTTCTTTCTGCGCCAGACTTAAACGACCTTCAGCAAGTTGCTAAATATATAAATTTCACATTTGCCGGTAATGGTCCAACTGCTTTTGAGTTCTGGGGAAAAAGAAAGAATGGTGAAGTTTTCCCTAAACAAGTTAATGTTAGCAAAGGCAAGTATTTTGGCAGGGATGTTATTATTGCGGTTGCAGCCGATATAACCGAACGCAAAGCTTACGAACAATCTTTAGCAATTTCCGAAAATAATTTTAGAGCGGTTGTCAAAAATATAAGCGATGCTCTTTTAATTCACGATTTGCATGGAAACGTTATTGAGGCAAACGACCGAGCGGCAGAATTATATGAAACCTCAAAGCATCAGCTACAACAATCTAATGTTCGTGATTTAACTGCCGATACAGCAAATCAAATGTTACGTTTAAATGATCTTTGGGATAACACAAAGAAAGAAACAAGCCTCCATTTCGAGTGGAGAGCAAAAAAACCAATAAGCGGTTTGTCTTTTGATGTAGAGGTATCGCTGCGTAAAAGTACATGGAACAATAAAGAAGTAATTATTGCTATTGTTAGAGATATAACCGAGCGAAAGCGTAATGAAGCAGAGCTTAAAATAAGAGAAGAAAGCTACCGTGAGTTGTTTGATTCAATGATAGACGCAATTTACATTTTAGATAAAGATGGATATTTCATAGATGTGAACAGCGGCGCTGTAAAAATGTATGGTTACGAAAGAAAAGAGTTTATTGGCAAAACGCCGGCGTATTTATCTCCCGAAGGTATGAATGACTTAGAAAAAGTTGCCGGTTATCTAAGAGAAACTTATTTAACAGGCAACGTTCATCAATTCGATTTTTACGGCATGCGTAAAAACGGTGAAGTGTTTTTTAAGAATGTGATGATTAACCGAAGTAAATATTACGGACAGGATGTGATAATTGCAATTGGAAGAGATATATCTGAACTTAAAAAAAATGAACAAAAAATTATTGAAAGCGAAGAAAGATTCAGAAGTATTTATGAAGACTCGCCGATTGGTATTTACCGATCAACGCCAAAAGAAGAAATACTTATTGCAAATCCCGCTCTTGTAAGAATGCTTGGCTACAATTCTTTAGACGAAATAAGAAACCTAGATATTGAAAATGATGTATATGCTTCCGATTTAACAAGAAAAGATTTTCTTGCCGAACTTGAAGAGAAAGGTAAACTAACCGGCAACGAATATTCCATGAAGAAGAAGATTGGCGAAATCATTTATATAAGAGAAAATGCAAGAGTTGTTAAAGATTCATCCGGGCATACTCTTTATTACGAAGGAACTATTGAAGATATTACAGAAAGAAAAACAGCAGAACAAAAGCTGATCAAATCCGAAAGCATCTTACGCGAAACTAATGCTGCTAAAGACAAATTTTTCTCTATAATAGCTCACGATTTAAGAAGCCCGTTTCAAGGTTTGCTTGGTATTTCTTCAATTTTAAACGAAGAAGAACTTAGCTGCGAAGAAAGAATTAAATACGAAAAAAAACTTCACGAGGGATTGAAAAATCAATTCTCTCTTCTGGAAGATTTGCTTACTTGGAGCAGAATTCAGAGAGGCGTTCTAGAATTCAACCCCGAAAAAAACCTTCCTCTGCACGATATAAAGGAAATAATAACTCATTTCAAAACAGCGATTGAAAAGAAAAACATAATTTTCAATTTTATTTGCAGCGAAAAGATTAATGCCGTTTACGATAAAAATATGTTTTGCACGGTTGTAAGAAATTTATTGTCTAATGCAGTTAAATTTTCAAAAGAGAACGGTTCAATAATTCTTAAAGTTTTGCAGAGCGAGAAAGATTTATTAGTTTCTATTATTGATAATGGAATCGGCATTCCCAAAGAGCATTTGCCAAAACTTTTTAAGATTGATTCTCATTTTGTTAGAAGAGGAACTAAAGATGAAGGCGGATCCGGTTTAGGGCTTACGCTTTGCAAAGAATTTGTTGAAAAACACAACGGAAAGCTGTGGGTTGAAAGCATCGAAAACTCCGGCAGTACTTTTAGTTTCAGTATTCCTAAACACGAAATGATCAAATGAAAAAAAAGAAACAAAGAAATAGCAGCATAAAAAAGACAAAGCTAAAAAACAACAGAGCAAGTTCTGTTAGCTTAACTGGCAGCGTAACTTCTTCGGCAAGAAAGTATAAGAGCACCGCTCAATTTACGGACGAACATGTTCGGCTTGTATCAGAAATTACTTCCGATTTCATTTTTTCAGTAATAATTAATCCCGATAATTCTAAGACTCTTGAATGGATAACTAAAGGATTTAAGAAAGAAACCGGATTCCAATTCCAGAACCTGTTGAAACCAAATACTTGGAAAAAATATTTTCACTCGGATGATCATTCTGTTATTACCAATGTTAGCAAATCCATCTACGCAAATAAAAAAGTAACTGCACAATTTAGATTGATCAAAAAAGAGGGCGTTGTAACTTGGTTTCATGGTACTTTTAATCCGGTTTATGATAAAAAGCTTAAAAGAGTTATTAAATATTACGGTGCGGTAAAAGACATAACAGAGCAGAAAAAGACAGAGATAGAATTAGTAGAATTAAACAACCAGTTAGAAGAGCGCATAGAAGAAAAAACTTCTCAGTTAGAAAATGCTGTTGCAAACTTGAAACATGAAGTAAGTATTAGAGCAGCAGCAGAAAATCAAGCAAGGGAAAGCAATAAAATAATACGTGAAACGGCTAAAAGTCTAGATAAAAAATTACGCGATTCTGAGTATAAACACCTTTGGAATGTTTTTGAATATTCGGAAATACCAACAGTTACAATTGCACAAAACGGATTATGCTTAAACTACAACAAAGCAGCAGAAAAACTTTTCGGTTATACACACCAAGAAATGCCAAATATAGAGTCTTGGCTAAATAAATTAATACACCGTGAGTTTTACAAAAATATTGTACGCAGAGTTACATATAAATCTTTAAGCGATCATCAAAAGTCTTATAACTTTGAAGCACGTATAACAAATAAGTTTGGAGTAGAAAAACATCTCGTTCTTCAGATAAACTCTCTTTTTCATGAAGGCAGCCCAGTTGGAATTCAAATTTGCCAGTTTACAGACATAACCGAAAAGAAACTTGCCGAACAAGAACTAAACAAAACAATAGAAAAATATAAAGCCCTTTTTAGCGCTTTTCCTATTGGAATTTCAATATCTGATAATAAAGGAAAAATAATTGAGTCGAATAAAGCGGCAGAAGAAATATTCGGCATATCAACTTCTGAACACAACAGCAGAAACATAGACAGCCCAAGCTGGAAGGTTATACGCCCGGATGGCTCGGTAATGCCTACAAGTGAATATTGTAGTGTAATTGCTTTAAATGAAGGTATAACAGCTTCGAATATAGCGATGGGTGTTTACAAATCCGAAAAAGATGTTGCCTGGATTTCTGTTAAAGCAGCGCCTCTGCCAATTGCAGCAGGTGGAGGTATTGTTGCCGCTTACAGCGATATTTCACAAAACATAGCTAATGAAAAATCTCTACAAGAAAGCGAAGAACGATACCGAAAATTAGTTGATTCTTCCCCATTTCCTCTTTTTGTACATAAGAATGGAATTGTTTTGTTTGCTAACGATGCATGCCTAAAAATGTTTCGGGCAGAGGATTCTTCTCAAATAATAGGTAAAAATCTGTTCGATTATGTACACAACGATTACAAATATATAGCTGGCATAAAACTAAGAACGCTTAACCAAAGCCCTCAAGACCATTCTAATTTTGAACTCAAATTTTATCTTTATGATAAACAACTTATTGATGTAGAAGCAAAGGCAATTCCTATTGTTTTTAATAGCGAGCCAGCAGTTTTAGTTGTTGCAAATGATGTAACTGAAAAGAATAATGCGCTTAGTAAACTAAGAGAGACCGAGTTTCAATTAAAATTCTTAATAGAAAAGTCTCCAATAGTAGTATTCAAGATTGATAAAAACGGAGTCTTTACTCTTTCGGAAGGAAACGGGCTTGCAAAACTTGGCTTAAAACCTGGCGAAGCTGTTGGTCTTTCCGTTTTTGAATTGTACAAAAACTACCCGGATATAATCTTAGCGGTTAACAAAGCACTAAATGGAACTGAATCAAGAGAGTTTCTCAATATTGAAGACACAATCTTTGATATATATTACACTCCTCTATTCGATAAAAACGAAAATGTTGAATCTGTAGGCGGTATTGCATACGATATTACCGAACAAAGAGAATATGAAAACGAACTTCTGAAATCTGCAAAGCAGTGGCAGATAACTTTCGATTCTGTTACTGATGCGGTTTTTATTGTTGACCTTAACTCCGTAATTGTAAAAGCAAATAAAACAAGTGAAAAGATATTAGGGAAACCGATTGACCAAATTATTGGAATGCATTGCTTCGAATTAGTACACGGGACTTCTAAACCCCATGCAGAATGCCCGGTGCAACGAATGAAAATTACACGGCAACGCGAAACGATGATTTATCAATCGGGCGAAAAATGGTACTATGTAACTGCAGATCCAATTTTTGATGATGCGGGCAAGCTAACCGCCGCTGTGCATTCTATATCTGATATTACCGAGCGTCATATAATTCAAGAAAAGTTAGAAAAAAGTGAAGCTCTTTACAGACTAATTTCTGAAAATACAGCAGATGTAATATGGATTCTTGATCTAAAAACTACCACTTTCGTTTATGTAAGCCAATCGGTTTACAAGTTGAGCGGTTATACTCCTGAAGAAATTTATAAACTAAGTTTAGAAGATATGTTTACAAAAGAATCTTACGCTAAAGCTGTAGATAAACTTAAAAAAAATCTCGAGATCATTTCTTCACAAAAAACAGATTTAGAGAATATAACAGATGAGTTTAATCAAGTTCATAAAGATGGAAGAATTGTGCCTATTGAAGTTTCGACAACATTATTGTTTAACGATGAGGGGCTTCCCGTTAGTTTGCTTGGAGTTACAAGAGATTTAACAGATAGAAAGGAAGCACATAAAAAACTAGCCGAGAGCGAAGCCAGGTATAGAAAAATTGTTGAAATATCTCCTGAGGCAATTTTTGTTCATCACGAAAACAAATTTTTATTTGCAAACCGGTCAGCTTTAGAACTGTTTGCTGTAAGCAGCTTAGAAGAGCTTAACGCGAAAAACTTTTATGATTATTTTCACCCTGATTCCTATGAGTTAGTGAAAGAGAGAAAGGAAATAATTAGCAGCGGCAAGGCGGAGCAGCTTCTCCCGGCTGAATTAAAAATTATTAATGCAAGCGGCATTTTAGTTTACATTGAATCAATTGCAACCGCATTAGAGTTCAATGGGATTAGAGCAATTCAATCTGTTGTAAGAAATATAACGCAGAGAAAAGAAAACGAAAGAGCATTAAAAGAAAGTCAGGATAGATTTAGGCAGGTTGTAGAATACTCTCCAAGCGCAATATTAATTCATCAAAACAGAAAAATAGTTTACGCTAACCCAGCAGCAGTTCACCTTCTACGCGCTATTACGTTGGAAGAGCTGCATAATAGAAATATTATGGATTTTATTCATGCGGATTGCCAAGACTTAGTTACAGAAAGAATTTGGGCATCTGCAAATACAATGCAGCCGCTTCCTCCAACTGAAGAAAGAATAATTAGATTAGATGGTAAAGAATTAGAAGTTGAATTAGTTTCTGTTCCATTCTATTTAAATAATTCTTTAGCATTCCAATTAATTATTAGAGACATTACAGAAGAAAAGGCAAAAACAGAAAGACTGCGTAAACTCTCGCACGCTGTTGAGCAAAACATTGCATCTGTTATAATAACAGACTGCAATGGCATAATAGAATATGCTAACCCGCGAGCTTCTGAATTAACAGGATATTCGCTAACAGAGATTTTAGGTCAAACTCCTAGTTTATTTAACTCTGGTTTACAAAGCAAAGACTTTTATAAACGGCTATGGTCAACTATTTTAGCCGGGAACGAATGGCGCGGCGAATTTCAGAACAAGAAAAAGAATGGCGAAATTTTTTGGGAGTTTGCTACTATATCTCCAATTAAAAATGAAGCAGGAAAAATCACTCATTTTGTTTCAATTAAAGATGATATAACCGAGCGCAAAAAGTTTGATGATGAAATGCTTATTGTTAAAGATGAAGCTGAGCATGCCTACAAAGTAAAAAACTCTTTGCTTGCTAATATGTCTCACGAGCTAAGAACTCCACTTAACGGAATAATTGGTTTTTCTCAGTTGCTTAAAGACTATGTTGGCGATCAAGACGCTCAAATGATGTTAGACAAAATCATAAAATCCGGACAGCGGCTTTCCAGCACATTTACAGAAATACTTTCACTATCCGAGTTAGAAATGGGAGATGTTGAAATTAAGAACTCACAAGTTGATCTTGCCCTCTTCTGCCAAGAAATGAAACTTTTGTTTGTTGATAGAGCTGAAGCAAAAAACCTAAGCCTAGAAGTTGATTTATCTACCGAAACACTAAATACTTACAGCGATGAAGGCTGGCTTGCGCGCATTACAACTCACTTAATTGATAATGCAATCAAGTTTACTAATAAAGGAAGCATTACAATACATCTAAATAGTTCTGTCATAAAAAATGAAATTGAATATGCGGTAATTAATATTATTGATACCGGCATTGGGATAAAAGAAGAAGCGCAAAGCTCTCTGTTTAAGGAATTTCGTCAGGTGAGTGAAGGAACAAGAAGAGATTTTGAAGGATTAGGATTAGGATTAAGTCTTGCAAAAAGAATGGCAATGAACTTAAGCTGTCTTGTTACTTTCGAAAGTGAGTTTGGTAAAGGTTCTACGTTCTCAATCTGGATTCCGCTGCTTATAGAAATCCCTGCCGAAAAGTTATTTCCAGAACAAGCAATATTGAACGATACAACAAAAGACAGAGCTAAAGAATTACAAATACTTCTTGTAGAAGACAATCCTCTAAACATAGATGTTGTTGAAAAGTTTCTATCAAAAACCGGCAGTGTAACTCCGGTAAGAAACGGCGAGGCAGCGGTAAAAGCTGCTAAATCTTCTATGTTCGATTTACTTCTTGTTGATATTAGTCTCGGTCACGGTATAGATGGCATAGAAGTATTAAAACAGATCCGCCTGTTAGAAAACTACACTAATGTACCTGCAATTGCTTTAACCGGTTACGTTTCCGAAACAAATAAAAGAAGATTTCAGGCTGCAGGTTTCAATGGTTTTCTAGGCAAGCCGTTCGAGAAAAAAGATTTGTTAAACTACATTTCAAAAATCTTTAGTGCCTGATGAACTGAGTGCCTAATTCAAAATTCAAAACTCATAACTCCTAACTCAAAAGTGCCTGAGTAACTGAGCTTTTTTTAAGGAACAGAGGCTGTAAGTTAGCGGGCGCTCTACCGCTTCGATTGACCGTTTGTTCTAACACAAACATTTCGCTTCGTAATGACAAAAAAATATTTTTGACGACAACTTGCTTTCGGTTACCTCTTTAGGTAACTTTGTTTCGTGAATGAAAATTACATCAGACAGACGGTTGTTTACGGAAATCATTTCTGGGACTTCTATAATGCACAAACAAAAGAAGTTCAGGGAAAGATTGATTGGGTAATCGGACTTGTAAGAACATTGCGCATTGTTCCTGAAAAATTTTTCAAACACCTTGAAGAGACTGACGGACTTTATGAAATGCGAATAAAAGTTGGCAGTGACATTTTTAGAGTGTTTTGCTGTTTTGACAAGGGCAACCTTATTATCCTACTAAACGGGTTTCAGAAGAAGTCAGTGAAAACTCCCAGACAAGAAATTGAAAGAGCAGAAAAATTAAAACAACAGTATTATGAAAGCAAAAAAGCAAAGTAACATCGTAAATTGGGACGACCATCTTGACCGCAAATACGGCAAGAAGGGAACGCCAAACCGTGAGAAATACGCTGAAGAATTTGAAGCGTTTAAAATTGGTGTGCTTATTCAAGAGGCAAGAAAAAAGCAAAACTTGACACAAGAGGAACTTGCTTCGAAAATCGGCACGACAAAAAATTATATCTCACGAATTGAGAACGATGCCAGCGACATTCGCCTGACAACATTAATTAGAATTATTCGTGTAGGACTTGGCGGACAACTGACATTGAAGTTTTCAGTTTAACACAAACTGATGACAACTATATCGTGCCCGCCTTGCCCGACCCGCTTCGACCCGATGGTTGAATCGAGGCGAGTGCAAGTCGAGGCAGGCTCGTAATCGTAATCAGATTTTGAACAGGATTACGAAAGTGCGTAACATGACTTACTGAGTAACTGAGTGCCTGAGTTCCTATCTCAAAACTCATAACTCAAAACTCAAAAGTGTCTGAGTTTTTGTTAAGGGCACCTCTAAAAACTTTTGTTTTAAAATATTTCACGCTAAGAACACAAAGAAAAAGGAAAGCCCGCAAAGGAAATTGATGTTTTTAGAGGCGCCCTTAAGAAATAGAGGCTGTAAGTTGTAAGCGATAAGTTAGCTACAAACAATGGCGACATTGCTAATCCGAAAATTTCTACTTCTAATTGACACTTTATTTCGTTACATTTAACAAAAAAATCATATGACAATGTTGACACTAAACGCCATACTAAAAGTGATGAAAGAGGTGCCAGTTAATAGGCTAGAAGAACTTTATCAGTTTATTCATTCGCTAACACCGGCAACTAAACAAACCGAAACTTTAAGAAAGAAAATTCTATCGTTTGGCGGTGCTTTTAGCGACATGAGTAATAAAGATTACAATGACTATCTTAACCAGACAAAGAAATCAAGGACAAAACTATTTGACCGCAAAATTGACCTATGAAACCAGCAATGCTTGACACCGATATTCTTTCGGAATTTTTACGAGGCAATTCAAAAGTTATCGCCAAAGTTGACGAACACTTGAAAGAGTATGGTTACATCAGTTTAAGCATCATTACCTACTACGAAATTCTCAAGGACTTTTATACAAAGACGCAAGAAAACAATTAGCACGATTTGAAGAGTTTGTTGAGTTAAACAAAGTTATACCATTGACTTTGCGTATGGCGAAAACTGCAGCAGTTATTCAAGCCAACTTTAGAAAAAAAGGAACTGAAATTGGTCACACGGATACTTTGATTGCTGGGATTTCAATGACGAGTGGATTACAATTGATAACTAACAACACCAGCCACTTCAGGCGAATAAAGGGTTTGGACATTGCTAATTGGACGAAGTAATGTATTCGAAGTTTTGCTAACAGCTCATTGCTTACAGCTATTTCCCCTCGCAAAAGTTCTATTACACTTAGGCACTTTTGAGTTATGAGTTGTGGTTAGCTGTTAGTCGCTTTTCCTACTAATGCCTAATGCCTTGTAAGCACTTAGTTCCTCAGTCACTCAGCAACAATTTTTCTTGCTAATCAGAATACAAGCCAATAAGTTTAAGACACTAATATTCTATTTTATCAATTTTTATAGGTTCTTTATGAGCTTAAGCCTAATAGCAAAATCTATCAAAGCTTCCCCAACCTTAGCGTTAAACGAAAAAGCAGCAATACTAAGAGAGAAAGGTGATCCGGTAATTCATCTTGGCGGAGGCGAACCCAAAAGCAGAGCGCCAATGGATGCTCTACTTTCGGCGGTAAATATGATTAACAGCGGTGAAGTTCGTTACGCTCCGGCTGATGGAATTTCCGAGTTAAAAAAATCTATTATTCGTTACACAGAAGAATACTACCACAGAAAAGTGAATCCGGAAAATGTTATTGCAAGCAGCGGCGCTAAACAAGCTATAATGGTTGCGCTGCAAGCAATTTTAAACCCGCAAGAAGAAGTATTGTTTCCGGCACCTTACTGGGTTAGCTATCCAGATATGGCTAAACTTGTTGGCGCAATTCCGGTTCCTGTTCTACCGGAAGACGGCTCGTTCTATCCGCGCTTAAAAGATATTGAAATGCGTGTCGGTTCTTACACTAAAGCAATTATCATCAACAGTCCTAACAATCCTTCCGGCGCAATGTACACAGAAGAATTTATTGCAGACATTGTAGATTTCTGCGAGCGAAAAGGTATTTATTTAATTATGGATGATATTTACCATCGCTTAGTTTTTGACGGACGCAAACCAATAAGCGCTTATGATTACACAAAGAAATCTGTTGAAGAATCTAAACTATTAATCATCAACGGTGTTTCAAAACAATATGCAATGACCGGATTTAGAATTGGCTGGGCAGTAGGCAGCAAAAAACTTATTGCAGCAATGTCTAACATTCAAGGGCATCAAACTTCGGGTCCATCTGTTCTTCTTCAAAAGGCTGCTGTTGGTGCATTGAACGGCATTCAATCCGGTGTAGAGAGTCTGCGTGTTACACTCGAAAATAACCGCAATGTTTTAGTAGGTCTGCTTCGCTCATTCAGCGGCGTTAAAGTTCATGTGCCGGATGGAACTTTCTATTTACTTGCAGATTTTTCTGCTTACGAAAAAGACTCGCAAAAACTATCTCAGTTCTTAATTGATAAAGTAATGGTACTTACAGTTCCCGGGAAAGAATTTGGTTTGGAGGGACACTTACGTATAAGCTATTGCGGAGCAATAAAAGAAATTACAGAAGGAATTGAAAGAATAAAATGGGCGCTTGACCCTAATTCACCAAACGAGCTTTACATTGGCGACCGCAAATTAGTGAGGGATTGGTCATGAGTAAATATTTAGACTTTCAAACACCGGCAAGCAAGCAGGCAATGGAACTTGCTTCAGATTTTAGATTAAAGAATCAAGGCATTACAAACTTAGACCGCGTTTACTGGAATCTTCCACACGAAGCTTTGTACGAAGAAGTAATTTTCAGAAATGAAGGAAAACTTTCTAAACACGGTGCACTCATTGTTAATACAGGCAAACACACTGCGCGCGCTGCATCAGATAAATTTATAGTGCAAGAAGAATCTACCAAGAAAGACATTTGGTGGGGAAATTACAACCGTCCTTACGCTCACGAAAAATGGTCTCAGCTTGTTGGTAGATTTCACGCCTGGGCGCAAGGTGAAGAATTGTTCGTTCAGGATTGCTACGCCGGCGCAGACCCCGCGTACAAAATGCCGGTTCGTATTATTACAGAAAAAGCATGGCACAGTATGTTTGCCCGCAATATGTTTATAACTACTCCAAACAAAGATGAATTGAAAAATTTTGTTCCGGAGTTTACTGTTATTTCTGTACCGGGATTTAAGTTAGACCCAATTGCCGATGGAACAAGAAGCGAAACTGGAATAATTCTAAACTTTGAGCAGCGTACAGCAATTATTGCAAATACACTTTATGCAGGCGAAATTAAAAAATCTGTTTTCACAGTTTTGAATTTCTTGCTTACCTATCAAGATGTTCTTCCAATGCATTGCTCTGCAAATGTTGGAGCAAGCGGAGATGTTGCCTTGTTCTTTGGATTAAGCGGAACAGGAAAAACAACATTATCTGCAGATCCAAAACGTAAACTAATTGGCGATGATGAGCATGGCTGGAGTTCGGAAGGCGTGTTTAATTTTGAAGCCGGCTGCTATGCAAAAGTTATCCGACTTTCTGCCGATCACGAGCCGCAGATTTATGAAACAACAAAACGCTTCGGAACTATTTTAGAAAATGTAGTTTTCGATCCGGTTACAAGAAACATTGAACTTGATGATGATGCGATTACTGAAAACACGCGCGCTTCATATCCAATTGAGTTTATTCCAAATGTTATTAAAGATGGTTATGTACTAACTCATCCAAAGAATGTAATTTTTCTAACTTGCGATGCTTCCGGCACAATGCCGCCAATTGCGCGTTTAACTCCAGAACAAGCTCAGTATCATTTTATAAGCGGTTACACTTCTAAAATTGCAGGAACAGAGATTGGTTTAGGCATTGAACCGCAAATAACTTTTTCTGCATGTTTCGGCGGACCGTTTATGGTTCGCCATCCATTTGAATATTCTGAAATGTTGAAGCAAAGAATTTTGAAACACAACGCTAATGTTTGGCTTGTAAACACAGGATGGGTCGGCGGCAGATTTGGCGTTGGAAAGCGAATCAGCATTCGCCATACACGCAACCTTCTTAACGCTGCTTTAGAGGGTAACCTTGATAATGTTATATACAGAAAAGATAATCTGTTCGGTTACGAAGTACCTGTTAGCTGCCCTGATGTTCCGGAAGATGTTTTGTACCCTGAGGCATCTTGGGGAAACAAAGACGAATATTGGAAAAAGTATGATGCTCTTGCAGCGCGCTTCAACGAGAACTTCAAGCTATTTGAAAAAGGATGCTCACAAGATGTTATCAATGCCGGACCAAAGCGGCTTTCTACAATTAAGTAAGTTTTAAGCGGGATAGACTTTCTATCCCGCAATATTTGGAGTAAAAATGAAAAGAATAAATGTGTACTTCGGTTTAGTTCTTTTTGCTGCTATAATGTTTAGCTCTTGCAAAAATGATAATGCGGATGGGATAATTACTGATGAATCCATTCCCCCAGTAATTACAACCTTTTCCACTGCAAATACTTTTAAATACAATATTGTTGCTGTTAAGTACACCAAGCAAGAAGTTTATGAATTAAAAGTTACAGCCGATTCAATTAGATATTCTCTTTCTGCAGCTTCTATTAAAAGCGGTCAGATGGAGGTAATTGTAGAATTGAAAGACGGTTCTAAATTGCTTTCAAGAAACATATCCGGAGTTACTTCTGCTGCCGATTACAGAAAAGTAAAAAGTCCTCTTTCTAAGATTACTTTAAATTATTCTAACTATACCGGCGAGTTTACCTTCAACCTTAACGATGCTTATTAACGAAGCGGTATGGTAAAATATACGGCAAAAACTGGTTATTAACTCTCCTTACAATAATTTACAGAATAAGCACAACCATGCAAGCTTTATGGCGTGCGGTAAGCAATCTCAGAAATTTGGCTTTAGCCAATTACTGCCTAACGTAACTTGTTAAGATGATTAAGATTCTTTATGATTTATCTTAATTGTTCTCAACAACATAACATTGCTATATTAAAATAACTGTAAGCATTAAGCAATTAGCTATAATCTAAAAACAAAGAAATTAATGAAAATCCAATTGTGGTTTGTATTATTTCCTTTAATGCTTACAGCCACTGCCTACTGCTTATAGCTTTTAGTTAACACCTTTTGCATTAAGAAAAGCCGTATAAGCTTTGTCGGTTCCAGAAATATGGTTAGAAAGCCAGTCTTTCAAAAAATCCATAACATCTAACGTTAAAACAACTTTGCCGCTTTCAAAATCTGCCTTTATTTGCAATACTTTATCAACTAATTTTTTATGTTCTAAAATGTGCGCTTCGGTATTGGGATATTTATACTTATAAAAGAGCTCTTCTTCAGTTTTAAAATGATTTGCAGTGTAAACAGCAAGTTCGTTTAATATTTGCGATAAAGATTCTTTTTCTTTTCCTTTTCCTTCTTTCATTTTGTCGTGCAGCTCATTAATTAGATCAATAATCTTTTTGTGCTGAGAATCAATCTTGCTGATGTTAACCGAAAAAATTTCTTTCCATTGAATGATAGGCATATCTTTTCTCCTTTCTTGTGTTTAATTATTTAATAGAAATAAACGGCAGCCAAATTGTAAAAACCGAGCCGGCACTTGGTGCGCTTTTAACTGTTATTTTACCATTCATTAAGTTCATTGTCTTTTGTGCTATTGTTAATCCAAGTCCAAAACCTTCGTAGTTTCTTGCAAAACCTTCCGAGGCTTGTCTGAAGGCTTCAAAAATTATGTGCTGCTCATTTTCTGCAATTCCTATTCCGGTATCATGCACACTAATTAGAATGTAGTCTTTATCTTTATCAATTTCATAATCCAGAGTAATTTTTACTTCTCCTTTGTTCGTAAATTTTATTGCGTTATCTACCAAATGGTTAATAGTTTGAATCAAAAAATTTTCTTCGGTTGTTACATTAATTTCTTCGAGTGAACTTTCAAAATTAATTTTAAGACCTTTTTTTAATGCCTCTGGAATTAGAAGTTTTACAGCGTTATTTATTATCGGTACCAGATTAACTTCTTTCATTTTGAATACAAGGTTTGAAGACTCTAAATGCGATAAGGTTAAAACGCTCTCTAAAGAATTTAGAAGCCTTTTACCGCCTAAATTTATTGCGCTAATCATCTCTCTTTGCTCATTGTCGGCAATTTCATGTTCAAGTAATTCGCTAAAACCTAAAATTGAAATTAGCGGGGTTCTAAACTCGTGACTCATATTAGCCAGCAAAGACGACTTTGCCTTTTCAGCTTTTTCTACCTTTTCTTTCGCATGTTTTAATTCTAGCTCCGCTTCCTTGCGCTCAGTTATATCTTCTTGCACAGCGAGAAAATTTATAACACTGCCTAATTCATTTTTAATTGGAGAAATATTAGAAGACACCCAGTATAATTCGCCATTCTTTTTACGGTTTCTGTATTCATACCGGTATGATTTTCCTGTAGCTAAAACATTCCAAAAGTATTCGTAATTCTCTTTTGTTAATTCGCCCGATTTGAAAATACTTGGCTTTTGCCCTAAGAGTTCATTTACTTGGTAACCAGCTTTATTACACAAAGCCGGATTTGCATATTGAATTTTCCCCTCAATATCTGTTATAAAAATTAATGATGTGGTTTGCTGAACAGCCGCAATGAGTTTTAGATTTTCGTTCTGTACTTTTTCTCTTTCAACAATTTCATTTTCTAATTCTTCATTTGCTCTCTGCAGTTGGCGGGTTCTTTCTTCAACCATAAACTCAAGCTCAAAACGTGCATGCTGAATTTTATCTTCCATCATCTTTCTTTCGGTGATATCCAGAAAGCTGATAATTTCATACTCAAATTCTCCTAAAATAATTTCTGACGCAGAATGAAGAATAGGAATTGAGTTACCATTAGCATCTATCAATACCGCTTCTTGTCTTGTTGTTATCTCATCATTAAACATTCTATTATCGAAAAACAAAAAGAAATCATCTTTGTACTTACCTATCAGGCTTTCTTTAGATGTAGAAATTAACTTTACCGCAGTTTGGTTTACATCCAAAATCTGTTTTGTTGATTTGTCAATTAAAAATATTCCCTCTTGAATAGAATCAATAATGTGGTGTAATTCTTGTGTGCCCTTTTTAAGATATTCAATTTGGTTTATTAATTCAGTTTTATCTTGTGTTCCGTTAATAGCATTTTCGTTTTCGCAAAAATTAGCATTCAAAAGTATTGCAAAGGTAGAATTCAGAATTGAAAGCAGTGAAATCTGTTCTTCATCAATTTCATTTTTTTTATCTGTTATTAAAAGCTGCAAGGCAAATACCTTGTTTTTACATGTTAGCGGAATTAGATGTGCAGTATCATAATCGTTAATTTGCATTTTGCTGCTTTTGCCTGATAAAAGAACATTTGGAACTATACTGTTTTCAATTAGAAAATTAAATGCTCTGTCTGCCTCAATAGTTTTAACAGAAGAATATTTACCAGTTAGCATAAACTCAAAGGTGGAGTGGTCTAACAAGAACACTGCAGCAACCCTGCATTTTGTAAACATGCAAGACTCGGCGTTAAGCCGGTCAATAAGTTCTTCGGTGCTTGCATTATTTGTAAAGCTGTTGTTTACAAATTGTAAAACCGATTTTAAGCTGTCATATTTTAGTTTGCCGTTATCCATCATTAAGGTTTTACAATTAAGTTAACATTAGCTTTATTGTATGAGAATAGTCGTCTATTAATTTATCTTTCAATTTCAACAAAGAACCTTTTTGAAGATTAAGTGTGCTCCAAATTGTAGGGTTTGGCTGCGCAATAATATTATCTCCGGCAAAACCAAACCCGAGTGCATGCGCTAATATGTTTCCCAAATGAACAGAGGCTAACAGTTTGGAGGCATCTTTAGATTTTTCACCATTATGGTGATAATAAATTACTTCTTGAATAGTTTGAGGCAGCCGCCATTTCTCGGCTAATACCCGACCTGCTTCCGCATGATCAATTCCGAAAATTTCTTTTTCTGCATCTTTTATTCGACAGTTTTTTTCTTTTACTATCTCAACAACTTTTTGATATTCGTTTGCAGCAAACTCAAGAAAAATTAGTTTCCCTACATCATGAAAGATGCCTGCCAAGAAATAATTCTCGATATTCTTCTCGCCAATTGCCGAGCCAATGCTTCTTGTAATTACACCAACACCAATTGAATGCGCCCATAGATCAACCGGACGCAGACCTTTTACATTTTTATCTTTAGAAAAAATATTCATTATCGAAAGAGCAAACACAATATTTTTGACTTCGTTGTACCCTAAATACATTAGCGCTTGAGAAATTGAATCAATTTTTCCGTGCAAACCATACAAAGGCGAGTTAGCTACTTTAAGAACTTTAAATGCCGATGACTGATCCGAAGAAATTATTTTTGCAATTTTATCATTAGTAGCAAGCGGGTCTTCCATTGCTTCGGAAAGCTGAGAGTAAATTGTTGGAAGCGTTGGTAGATTGTTTACCGATCTTTTTATTTTATCGCTAAAATCCATTTTTAAATTTTTGTCTGTTTGGAAATAGATTGAACTGCTAAGTTGTAAATATCATTTTCATGCTCGTTCAGAGGTATCCAATTAATTCTTTTCTTTAAGATTGCCATTGTCTCAAAATCTAAATTCGATGCACTTTCTACTTGTGTTGTCCCTTCTTCAGAATTTACAGTTGCTGCTTTTATGCCCCAAGTTTTGAGTAACCTAATATGATTCTCTGCCAGAGTTGTGCCTTCCGGAATTAACATTTGACCGTGCATGTTTTTTATCGGTTCTGCTAATTCCATTCCAACAGTAATTTCAGAAACATCTATTGTTTTAACTCCCATAACCGCCGCCTTTTATATACTATTATCTATTGTGTTTGAAGGAAGTTTAGGCTGCAAGAATTCTAAATCCAACATTACAGTTATAACTTAAGGGCACCTCTAAAAATTAGTATTTCAAAAATTTTAACGCGGAGTTCGCAAAGAAAAAGCAAAATCCGCAAAGGATATTGATATTTTTAGAGGTGCCCTTAACTAATGAATTGTTTGTTTGAAAGAAGGTATTTTCTATTGGATTGCTCTTATGCTATATTCGCACTTAAAAGAGCACTTAGAAAATTAGGAGCAAATTGGTAATTTCAAAAAAAGTAAGAGAGATTAGTTTATCTCCAACTATGAAGGCTGCGGCTCTTGTAAAAGAACTACAAACGAATGGCGAGGAGATAATTGATTTAACTGTTGGCGAGCCGGATTTTTCGACGCCGCAAAACATTAAGAATGCTGCAATACTTGCACTCAATAATAATTTTACTAAATACACAAACAATGCTGGTACAATTGAGTTAAGAAAAGCAATTGCTAAAAAACTTGAACTTGACAACGGACTAATATATTCGCCGGAAGAAATAATTGTTTCTGCTGGAGCTAAACAGTGCATATACAACGCTATTCAATCACTCGTTTGTATTGGCGATGAAGTTATAGTTTCTTCTCCCTACTATGTTTCTTACCCGGAAATGGTTACGCTGGCACAAGGGAAAACAATCGTAATTCCAACAACAGAAATAAACGGATTCAAAATTAAGCCGCAGAGCTTAGCAGAAGTAATTACAGAAAAGACTAAACTGCTAATTCTCTGCAGTCCGTGCAATCCAACCGGAACTGCATATACTAAAGAGGAGCTTCAAGAATTAATTGGAGTTATCGAGAACACAAATATTCATATTCTATCAGATGAGATTTATGAAAAAGTTGTTTATGATGACTTCAGAGTTTTTAGCGCCGCAGCCTTAAACGAAAAAACTAAAAGCAAAACTGTAACAATAAATGGTCATTCAAAATCGTACTCGATGACTGGCTGGAGATTAGGTTATGCCGCCGGTCCGCAGCATATTATCTCTGCAATGGGTAAATACCAAAGTCATAGCACAGGAAACCCCTCTTCAATTTCGCAAGCAGCGGCTTTAGAAGCATTAACCGGGCAGCAAGAATCTGTTGAAACAGCAAGAAAAGAGTTTGAACGAAGAAGAAATTTTTTGCATTCTGAATTAGCTTCAATTAATGGAATTACCTGCTACAAGCCGGAAGGCGCATTTTATCTTTTTCCAAATATCTCTGCATTTTTTAATAGTAACACAATCAAAAACAGCACAGATTTAGCAATACATTTGCTGAACACAGCTAAAGTTGCAGTTGTACCTGGTATTGCTTTTGGAGCCGAAGGATACATCAGAATTTCTTACTCAACTTCCATGGAAAATCTAATTGAAGGAGTTGAGAGAATTAAAAACGCAATAGAAAAGATATAATAGACTTCTGAAAAATTATTACAGAGTCATGGTGAGAGTTCGACTGAGCTCACGCCGAAGTCCTGTCGAACCATGACGAAATCCTTTAAAAAGCCAGACTTCCTGCCTCCCGTCTCGCCGTCGGCTCATCAGGCGGGCGACAAGCGAGTTGCAGAACTTGTCATTCTGAATGAATCCGGCCTTAGCCGGAGAAATGAAGAATCTTTATGCTAATAATCGCACAAATTCTAAATTTAAGTGTGAGATTCTTCGCTCGTAAACTCGCTCAGAATGACATATTCGAGTTGTGCAACAAACACCGACGGGAGGCAGGAAGTGTGGCAATTTCGTTAGTAGTGTCATGGTTCGACAAACCCTGTCATGGGCCTGCCGAATGATCACTATGACAAAAAAATATTGAGTATTGGATGTCAGTCTGAAGGCAGTGATTGTGTCGAAGACTCACCATGACTTAGCGTAAATACTTCAGAGATCTCAATATGGGGGACTCTAAAAATATCAATTTCCTTTGTCCCGCTTTGCGGGATGAAATATTTTAAACAAAAGTTTTTAGAGGTGCCCATATATTAGTGTTGTGTCAAACATGCCTGAAGCAAGAGCGTGCTCACTACTCGAATAGGTCATTCTAAGGCTGGATAATCTCTGCAAGTGTCTGGATATTTTTCATATTAATGACAGTTTTATGTGAGTAGCAGCAGCCTTTCTTTTCCTTAATCATAACCTTAATCGCTTTTGAAGTTTATAAAGAGAAGGGAGAGGAAGAGGAAGATTATGATAAACTAAATTAGTCCCTAATTCTTTGTAGATATTTGCAACTGCTAGTTTTGCAGTGCGGCTTTTTTTAGCTGACTAAATAAGATTCAATTGCTTTGTAAACTTTGTCAATTGGCATTTTTTGTCCCGTCCAAAGTTCGTAAGATTTTGCACCCTGCTCAACAAACATTTTTAAGCCTGTTACAATTGTAGCGCCTTGAGACTCGGCCATAAGCAGTAATTTTGTTTTTACCGGATTATAAACTACGTCAAAAACAATTTGTCCTTTCATAAAAGATTCTTTAATCGTTGTAGCAGAGTCATCAACGTTCGGATACATTCCCATTGTAGTAGTGTTAACAATTAATTTAGAATCGCGAAATGTTTCTACTAAATCTGGTGGAACAAGCGGCAAAGATTTTATTTCTGTAAAAAGCATTTTGGCAGAAAAATATTCTTTTAAGGATTCGCCAATCTGATCGGTACGGTTTACAATTGTTATGCCGCCTACTTTAAAAGTTCTAATCAACGCATAAATAACACTTCTTGCAGCGCCTCCAGCGCCAATAACGGTTACTTTAGATCCGGCAATTTCTTCTTTATATGGAAGCAGAGATTCTACAACGCCGTTAACATCGGTGTTATAACCTCTAAGAGTTCCTTCATCGTTAACAATTGTATTAACTGCGCCAATAATACTTGCTTCTTCAGAAATATCTTTTAATAAAGGAAGTACTTTTTCTTTTAAAGGAACGGTTACATTAAAACCTTTAATGCCAAGTGCATTCATTCCTTTTAGAGCATCTTTCAATGCAGCCGGCGGAACATCGAAGGGAAGATATAAATAATTCAAGCCGGATAATTCAAAAGAAATATTGTGCATTAATGGAGAAAAGGATTGTTTAATTGGATGGCCAAGCACGCCAATAATTTTAGTATTCTGGTTAAATTTATTTTGAACTTGCATTAACAATTAAGATTTATTCTCATCAATAAGTTTAATAAACAGTTTGGAAGTTTTCACTTCGGGATACTCATGAGTAAATTTGCTTCGCGTTGTTGGATCAATTGCAAACGCTTTTTTCAAGCAGTCAATAGCTTCTTGAGTCTGGCTTAAAATAAAATTTATTTTAGCCTTCCCGTAGTATGGGTTTGCATCTTCTTCTCTAAGAGCAATACATTTATCAAATGCTTCAATTGCTTCAAGCCACTGCCCAACTTCGAGATATGTTTCGGCAAGTTTATACCAAGCATCGTAATTATTTACATTTAGCTCAATTGTTTTTCTGTAACTAACTATTGATTCTTGGATCTGACCAATAGAATATTCTAATTCTGCTTTAGCAATCCAGGCTTCTTCTGGATTTGTAGTTAGCGAAATAGCTTTATTAAAATCTTTAAGAGCAAGCCGATACTTACCAATTACATCGTAACAAAAACCACGCGCAAGTAATGCTTCGTAATACCCCGAATCGAGTTTTACAGCTTCTGTATAACATTTTATTGCTTGGTTAAATTCCAAATTTTCCTCGTGAATCTGCCCCATATTATACAAAACTGTTTCGTCGGTTGGGTCTAACTCGTAAGATTTTTTGTAAGCATTAAGAGCTTCTGTAGTTTTATTTGTACGCGATAGAGCATAACCTAAGTTAAACCATGCGCTTGAAAAATCATCTCTGAGTGCGATAGAAAGTTCAAAGCAGTTAATTGACTGTTCATACTTTTCAGCGCGTACAAGAACAATTCCTTTATTGTACCACGCAGTAAAACTATTTGGATCAAGATCTAGATATTTATCGTACGTTTGAAGAGCTTCATCAAGTCTATCCGAGTTCTCATAGCAGAATCCAATTTCGTACAATGCTTCCATATAATCCGGATCAATCTCTAAAGCCTTTATCAAATAATTAATGGCTTCATCAAACATTTCTTTCTTTTCATATAAAACGCCTAGGCTGAAAAGTATTTCTTCATTATTAGGTTCTAACTCTAATGCTTTTTGTAAAGAATTAAAAGCTTCATCAAACATTCCAAGATTATCTTCGGCAATAGATTTATTGATATAAATTTCAACATCATTTGGATTGAGTGAAAGCGATTTTTCAAAACAATGATAAGCCTCGTCAAAAATGAACGAATTGTTTAGCAGTATTCCTTTGAAATGCCATACTTCGGAATTGTAAGGTGCAATATCTAAAACAGCGTTAGCTAGCAGTAAGCCATCGTCAACGTAGTCATAATCAACGCACATTTCTATAGTTTCTTCTAAAAAATCTATTGCGGCAATTGTAGTTCCGTTTTCGAGATGTTCTTTGCAGATATTTATTTTTTCTTTCAACTCAGATTCATCATAGACCGATTCTCCGTCGTTTTGCAGAAAATCCTCAGAAAAACCCATTAACACTCCCTATTAATTACGTGGGAAAATGTATAGCTAACATTAGTTAAAATCAAGTTGGATTTGAATAGAGAAATCTATATACAGAACTTAATTAGACAAAGCTGTCATATCCTTGGTGGCAATCTTTTTTACACCATGCGTAATTTTTAAGATATGAAATTTTAATTCGCTGTTGTATTTTCTTTTATAAAGATTTCCAAGCTGGTAGATAAAATTAGCTGTAAAGTTTTCATCAACAATATTAAAAACGCTTTTGATTGGGGAACAGCTAACCATTTTAGAACCAACAACTCCGGGCAGCTTAACGGCTTCCTCAACTATAAAATCAGAGTTCTCGCTGCTTATTTCATAATCTTTTGAAAGGCCCCAATGAGACTCTGTTAATAAAATTCCAAAGTCTTCTAGCAAACCTTTTCTTAAAAACTTAATTGCACTTTCTGCTCTTTTCCTTTCGTTAACATTGTAAAGAATGCGGTTAAAAATTCTTTTAGGAAGCATGTGTACATGTCTTAGTAAAAAGTCTAATTCTACATCGCGCAGATTCTTAATTCCCCAAATGTATAGTCTTAACCCCTTTACGCCTATCTCACATTCTTCAACTCTTTCGTTGCATCTTTCTTGTGGAGCAACTAACCATTCCTCAGTATCACAAATTATTATGTTTAATTGTTTATCAAAAAAATTTATGTGCTGGCTTAATTTAGTTCTCAAATCGAAATTATAAATTTTTGCATCTTTAGCCTCAGCAGCTGTGTAATGGTGCGCTTGATTGGAAATTTTGCCAAGTATGGCCGATTCATTTTTTTTAATTAAATCTATTAGCGAAAAATCCTCAACGTTAATAGAAAAGACTTTCTTAATGTTATTTAAGAAAGCAACTTGCATTCCGGCAAAGGAACCTAAGCCTAAACAATCGGGCACGTTAGAAGAAACAACGCAGTCAAAACCAAATTTTATATAATCTAAATCATGCACCATTTTAGTAAAACGGCGCAGCAGGTTAAATTCACTGCAATCAATTTGTTCGAGTGAGTCAAACGATGCGCTTAAGAATTTATCGGTATTTGCAGAAGCGAAATTAATAATGCGGTCTTTTCTCTTTCTAAGCACAACAACCCAAACTCGGTTAACGGCAGCAGAAAGTAAAATTCCATCGTTATAGTGAGTATGATCTCCGAATAAAATTAAGCTGGCTGGTGCCGTAGTAATATTAACATGCTCTGTACTTCCATAAGTATTTTCAAACTTTCTTATTGCATTAAATATAAGTTCTCTATCACCATTTAAGCTGTTCATCAAACTCCTCTTATCGAAAAGAGTAAAGAATGTTTTTGTCTTATTAAAATTAAGAATTTTGAGTTTATTAGCATAAGATTCGTAATGAATTTAATTTTTTAAGAAGCTATTAGCTCTTGTTTCGTTAATAAGGAACTTGCGGATTGGGTCTACGAGATTGCGGGTTTGCCGTTGGCTGAACAGCAGAAATTCTTCTTTACGTAATGCTCTGCCTAAAGTTCTAACAGTAGTTGTAATTATAGAGACCAAATTTGTTTTAGATAAGATTATTTCCATCGGTAATAAAAACACATAATCATTCACAGAAGATTCAACAAGTTTTAAAGTTTCGTTGTATGATAAATCTTCTAAACGTAAGCCCTTTTTTATAATTCCGGATTTCTGGCGTATCCTTAGCTCGAACTTCATCCTTTCAATAAGCAACTGCAGAGCATTATCTATTGTTAATTTAATTTCGATCATAGTAATTAGTTTTTTTAGTCTAACAAGTAATACGAAAATAAAGTTTCAAGAAGCCCCGGAATTTAACCGGGGCTTAAATTATACAGCAGCTAAAACTGAAGTAACTTTTTGAGCGGCATCTTGAAGTGTTGTAGCAACGGCAAAGTTTAAGCCTGAACTCTCTAACATTTCTTTAGCTTCAATTGCATTTGTTCCTTCTAAACGAACAACAATTGGAACTGTAACTGATACCTCATTTACTGCATCTATTACGCCTTGAGCAACGCGGTCGCAGCGAACAATTCCGCCAAAAATATTAATTAGCAGCGCTTTTACATTTGGGTCGGAAAGTATAATCTTAAATCCGTTAGCAACGGTTTCTTTGTTCGCTCCGCCGCCAACATCTAAAAAGTTAGCTGGTTCGCCGCCGGCAAGTTTTATGATATCCATTGTTGCCATAGCTAAACCAGCGCCGTTAACCATACAGCCTACGTTTCCATCAAGCTTTATGTAATTCAAATTGTATTTGGAAGCTTCTATTTCTAAAGCGGCTTCTTCATTCAAATCTCTATAGGCAACAATTTCTGGTTGACGGTAAAGAGCGTTGTCGTCGAAATTCATTTTTGCGTCTAACGCTAAAACTTTATCATCATTCGTAATAACTAAAGGATTAATTTCCAGCATTGAGGCATCGGTTTCTTCGTAAGCTTTGTAAAGTTTCATAATAAAACTTGTAAAACTCTTAAATGCCGCTCCTTCCAAGCCTAATCCAAACGCTAATTTTCTTGCTTGAAATGCTTGCAAACCAGTTGAAGGCTCGATCCATTCTTTAATAATTTTTTCAGGTGTTTCTTCGGCAACTTTTTCAATTTCAACGCCGCCCTCTGTTGATGCCATAATTACATTCTTGGACACTGCTCTATCTAAAAGGATTCCAAGATAAAGCTCTTTCTTGTAATCAAGTCCTTCGGTGATAAATAGTGTTTGTACAATCTTCCCTTCTTCCCCTGTTTGATGAGTAACAAGTAAATTGCCCAGCATCTTTGAAGCATAATCTTTCGCTTTTTCTAAATCTGTTGTAAACTTAACTCCGCCTTCTAAAATTAGTTCTTCTCTGTTTGAAGGATTATAAAGTTTCCCTTTTCCCCTTCCGCCGGCATGAATTTGAGACTTAACTACAAACTGGTTAATTCCTCGCGATTGAAGCTCGTTAATTGCAGAATCGAATTGCGATAAATTTTTTATTGCAATGCCATCTTGAACCGGAACGCCAAATTTTTTTAAGACTTCTTTTGCTTGATATTCATGGATTTTCATTATTGGTCCATTGTATTAGATAAAAAAATGATTAATTACGTTTGAACGGGTGAAAAATTAAGGGATTCGCCCCTTAGAATCAATTTAGAGATTTTTAATGCCGCCGCAACTTTTTAGTGTTTTGAACCATTAGCTGCACGTTTGTTGTTATAACATTAATTGAAATTAACTCTAGGAATGCCGATGAATAAAAAGCAAAAATTAGTTTTGATTTTTGTTGCTGCTTTCATTTCTTTTTCACTAATCATTTGGCTTGCCTATGGAAGTGAAATATTTACTAAAACCCAAGTTTTAGTGGAGCAAAAAGATGAATTGTTTGGCTGGACGGAAAAAAAGTGGATTGATAAATTCATTTGGGGCTTAGATTTAAGCGCTGCTATCAGCGGAATCAGCATACTTATTGGTGCAATATTGTTTTTCATGTTCAGAACAAAAAAAATCAGAAAGGAATAGAAGTGAATAGATTAAAAATTGCAATAGCGGCATTAGTGCTTGCGGCATTTTCAATACAAGCACAGGGTTTTAATGTAAAAGCAAAAGGTACTCAGTCGTTTAATTTTGAAGATAAAGCCGGAAGAAATCAAATTACATTTTTCAGCACAACGCCGCTTGAAGACATTAACGGTACAGCAAATGGGATTACGGGAAATCTAACTTTCGATGTTTCCAGTTTTGCTAAAACAGCAAAAGGAAAAATTATTGTTAAAGTTGCTTCTATGAACACAGGAATAGAGTTAAGAAACTCTCACCTAAAAGGGGCAAACTGGCTTAACGAAAAAAAACACCCTGAAATTACTTTTGAATTGAAAACTGTTGAATCAGTAAAACAAACTGCAGATAATAAATTGGAGTTTAACGCCAAGGGAAATTTTTCGCTTTACCGCGTTACCAAAGAAATTACAATAGATGCAGAAGCAGTTTATCTTGATGAGAATGAACAAACACAAAAACGCACGCCGGGAGATTTGCTTGGCTTAAAAACCAGGTTCAAAATAAAACTTTCTGATTACGATATTGACAATGTTGTAATAGGAAGCAAAGTTTCCGAAGAAATTGAGGTTACAGTAAACATTGTTGGCTCAAACAAATAAAGCATATGTAATAACTCTTTAAAAATGTCAGCACTTAAAACTCGCTAGAAATTACAGTTTAATCCGCCAGAGGCGGACGAGGGTCAAATTCCACGCCTCTTGAGGCGAATAAATAAAATTTGTTTTCAGAAACCTCGCTGCCCCGCCTGCCAAAGCAAAGCGGCGGGCAGGTTGCGGCGAGGAGATTCATAATTTCAAAGGGTTTTGATATTTTTAGAGTAGCCTTATAGTAATTGCTCACCAACTGAGTCATAATGATTCATCTTTCTCAAAATTTATATAAATTATGCACTAAGAAAGCTATCTAAAGCTAATTTACATAACGGCTTAATTTTTGCACGGTTACACTTTTTAACAAGACCTAAGATTATGAAATCTAAAATGCTTTATCCGTTCATTTTCCTTTTGTTTTTTGGGCAGTTTTCTGTTGCTCAACAAAAAAATAATGTTGTTGATGTACTTATGAAAACAGCGCTTTCGCACATGAGTGCCGGAAGATACGGCGAGGCAATTGACCAGCTTAACAAATACATTTCTGCATTGCCTCAGGATCCGGTTGGTTATTACTTACAAGCTCAATGTTTGGAAAAAAGGCAATCATTCGAAAACGCACGATTGCAATACCGCCGCGCAATCTCTCTTCAAAAAGATGCAGCGCAAAGAGCAAAGTATGAACAAGATTTGCAAAAGATGCTTAATTACTGGTACGCTCTTCTCAATAAAAAAATTGAAGGACACCGAAGGGAAATCGCAATTGATCCAAATAAACCGTTCAACTATTTGGAAATTGGAAAATCTTTTATGTGGATGGAAATTTGGGATAAAGCAGAACAATGGTACGATGAATACTTAATGCGAGATGATAATGCTTCACCGGATGAAATAATCCGCTACTCTATTATTCTTGCTAAAACCGGAAGCATTGTTAAAGGAGAAAAAATTCTCAAAAAATATACAGACCGCTATCCGCAAGATTGGCGTTTATGGAGCCGTTACGGTTATTTCACAATGTGGCTTGCTAAATATCAAATTGCAAAAAAAGCTTTTGAAACTGCTCTTTCTTATAAACCATTTTTTAAAGAAGCTGAGGACGGATTAGACTTTGTTAACAGGCAGGCTTATTTAGTTCAGGATGATTCACGTTCACAAGAAAAGGAATTTCCTATTGACAGATACTATAAACTTATAAAAAGAAGATCTACAGACGTAGAAACAAGGTTTAAACTTATAGACGAATTAATTATTGCCAATAGAATTGAAGAAGCTTATGAGCAGCTTCAAATAGTTAGCGTTTCTAACAGCGAAGATGAGCGTTATAAAGTAAAATGGGCATACATTACTGCTTACCGCGATAGTGTTTACAGGGTTAGAATAGAAAAAGCAAAAGCTGCTTTGCTAATTGATGAATATGATAAAGCTGCATTAAAAGAAGTAGCAAATTTTTATGATTACCTTCAAGATTACGATAGCGCAATGGTTATGTTAGATAGATATTTTGAAAAATATCCTGATGAACCGGATCAAGAACTTCGTTTCCGCTACGCTAAAATTTCCGCTTGGAGCAGAGATTTTGAAAAGGCAGTTATTATAACCGATGATTTACTTGTTAAGTATCCAAACAATTTAGATTATCAACTTTTCCGTGCTCAAGTTTCTGTTTGGACTAACCGCGATTTAGACTTAGCCGATCAATATCTTGATAATGTTCTTAAAGATCGTCCTACTAACTTACAAGCTATCATTTCTAAAGCATCATTAATATTAATTAAGCAGGATTTTGAACAAGCACAGCAATTAGCAGATAAAGCAAAAGATATTGACCCAAACGATGACGATGTAATAAAACTACAATCTAATATAGATTGGCAGAAAATGCGCGCCGAAGAAGAAAAACTTTACGCAATTCTAGAGCTTGGAAGACAGCGCGTTCAAGATGGCGATCCCGCAGGCGCAATTCAATATTACGAAGAGTACATGAGTAAAGCAGAACCAAATGATTTGATAAAAAAAGAATTTGGAGATGTTCTCTTTTCTGCCAAAGAATATAACCGCGCATTAGATACGTATAACCAAGTAATGGCTCAAGGAGATAATTACGAAGCGCAAATGCAGCGCGCTAAACTATTCTACTCGATGGGCGATTCCTTAACTGCCGTTCGCGAGTTCAAAGAATTAGTTAAGAAAGACTCCGCCGATTTTGAAGCCCGCTTATATCTTGGCGATTCTTACGCTAAGATTGATCAACCGGATTCTGCACGCGCCGTTTATAATATGCTTTTAGAAAAATGGCAGCTCGATTCAACTCAAACTCACATGGTAGAGTTAAGAAAAGGATGGCTTCCTATTACCGGCATTGCTGCTATAATAGAAACATTTCCAAACTATGTTGGTTTAGCTCCTTCTATTATGTATTACGCAGATAATTTAAGTTTCCGAATTCTTTCTACAGGCGGAAGAATAGATTTGGGATTAACAAGATATTTATCACTCGGAACATCTTTTACAAGGCATCAATTAAGAGCTAACGCTGCAAGTTTAGATCAGAATATTATTGATACTATTCCTAATTTCTACACAAGCCAGCGGTTTACAACATTTAAGGGACATCTATTTTTAAGATTTTCCGATCAATTTAATATGGGCATTGGAATTGGAAAGAGCAGCGGCGAAGGTTTCTTTACAAGAGATGAACAAGATGCTTTCTTTAAATACGAGAGTCCGGATACAGCTTCTGTAACTTTGCAATATCAAAACTCCGATGCTTCCTTAATTCTTTATTCACCTTATCTTATTAGCATTAGACAAATGGCAAGGCTGTATAAAATTCAAGGATATTACCGGCACAAAAACGGAATGAAAATAGAAGGTAACTTCCAGTATATTTCTTCCGATGACGGCAACGAAGGCAACGATTTTTACTTGAAACTTGGCAGGTACTTTTATAAAGATTTAGTTATTGGGTATGAATACTCTTACGATAATTTCAAATGGAAATCCACTTACTACTATTCACCAAGAAATTTTGAATCGCATAGTATCTGGGTAGATAACGAACTAGATAGAAAAGATAACTTACGTGTTACAATTGGCGGCAAACTTGGTATAATTCCGCAAGGCGCATTAATAATTCTCGAAGGACATTTCGACGGTATGTATAAACCAATTCAAAACTTAATGATTGCATGCAGAGTTGGAATTGGAAGCACTTCGCGCGATAACTCAAGTTACCGGTATTTTTCAGGTCAGCTTTCTGCTTACTGGACAGTATTTTAATAAAGTTTCATTACACAATATTTTTTTTGCCGGAGACTTCTTGAAAAAGATATTTCTTTTACTTTTTGCTTTGTTTGCAACAGCTTACACACAAGAGATTAGCTTTTCTGGAGAAGCAAAGCCCGCTTCAACAATTATTGCAAAAGGAGAAAATATTACTTCTGCTTATTTGAACAAGCAAAGGCTTCTTATTGATGAAGATGGAATATTTGTTTTTGGTTTTGATAAAGACGCAAAAGGAATTTTTACTCTACGAGTAAATCAAAGCAATCAACCAGAAAAAGTTTTTACTTTCGTTTTAGAACAAATGGAATACGAGAAGCAGAGCCTAACTATTCCAAGTAAATATGTTTCTCCGCCCAAACGTTATTTAAAACAAATAAAGAGTGAAACAGCCAAAATGATAAACGCCCGCACTAAGATGCAAGGAGTTAATACAGCTTATTTCAAAGAGGGCTTTACTCTTCCGGTTGATAGCGTTAGAATTACTGCCGTGTTTGGCGGGCAACGAATTCTAAATGGTATAAAGAAAAAAGAACACAACGGAATTGACTTCGGCGGAAAAGAAGGAACACCTGTTTATGCAATTACAGATGGAATAGTCCGTTTAGCAGAAGAAAATTTTTACTTCAATGGAACATTTGTACTTCTCGATCACGGGCAAGGATTAAGCAGTGTTTATCTTCATCTTAGCAAACTGTATGTTAAGAATAATCAGTTAGTCAAAAAAGGAGAACTTATTGGAGAAATTGGTTCAACAGGAAGATCAACCGGACCGCATCTTCACCTTGGAGTGCAGTGGCATAATAAAAGAATAGATCCGGCAGGTTTGCTAAATATTAAGGGCACCTCTAAAAATTAGTATTTTAAATTTTTTAACGCGGAGTTCGCAAAGAAAAAGCAAAGCTCACAAAGGAAGTTGATATTTTTAGAGGTGCCCTTAAATTAGAGCAGCTCGATTATTGAATCTAAAACCGGTACGCCTAATTTTACCAAACGTTTTTTTTCGTAATGCCCGTTCGAAAGCAAAATGCAATCAGCGCCAATTTCGGCTGCAACTTCGTAATCATGCTCGGTATCGCCAATCATCAATGTCTCACCTTTTCCGTTACCAAGTATTTTAATTAATTGCTGCCCCAGATGAAGTTTACCCGCAGCGTAAACATTATCGAGACCAACTATATGAGAGAAATAGTCTGTCAAACCAAAATGCTTTGTCATTTCATCTAAAGTGTTCTGGTTGTATGCCGAAAGAATTGATTGTCCAATTCCTAAACCGTTTATTTTCTTCATCAATTCAATTACGCCTTGATAAGTTTTACATTCAAACTTTCTTCGTTCATATTCATCTATCCATTTCTTTCCAACTATTTCAAAGGATTCTTTTTCAAAATCAAAACCGATTGCAGAGTAGTAGTTTTTAACAGGAATAGTGAAAATGTTTTTGTACTCATCTTTAGAAATTGAATTAATATTTCGCTCTATTAAAAGCCCGTTGATTAGCTCGACACACAAATCTACATCGTCTAATATTGTACCGTTCCAATCCCATATAATATGTTTATAACTTTCAATCATGGCTGGCAAATTTATCGTAAAAATATTTCTTAGCCAATTTTGCATTGCCTAAACTGTAATATTTACACTCCCGCTTCTCCACGTAAGTAAAATTAGAAAAGCTAACCAGGTTTTCTACAAGCCAAACATTGAGGTCTCTGCTAAATAAGCTATACAAAACAACGCGTTAGAGCACTTTAGCTGTTTTAATTTTAGGCATACAGCAAATTATGTGATCCAGCAATGTTCTTAAAAACAAGCGAATGTTTACTTAAATCATTACGATACCTTTGAGAAAGAATTTGAAATACTTTCATTCTTCCAATTGTGCGCTCTACTTTTATTCGCTTTTCCCGTAAAATACACGGGACAGGTCCAACAACTCTCTGTTAAATTGTTTCTGTTCTAGTGTTAATCCCTTCCCTTTAGGTTTCTTATTGGGCATAGCTATCCCTTTAAATCCATAGTAACCCAAATCTGAAATTGGTTTTGTATTTGCTCCATATGCTAAATGAGATTCATCATATAGTTTTTTGTCATGTTTACCCCCAACAGAACGACTTACAGTTAATATCTTTCCGGTTGCAGTTACAGTCAGTTGATTTTTGATAGTATGCTTTTTCTTATTTCCTGAGTAGAATTTCTTTTGCTGTTTCTTTGCCATTTGTATTTGTTGTTCTGTGGCATCTATTATAAAAATTTTCACTACTAACCGACTAAAAAATAGAACACTGACAAGACTGATTATTATGATTTGTTAAGGTTTGATTATCAGCGAAAATCACCCCGAATGCTCGGGGTCATAAAAATCTGCGCCTGCCGCAGGCAGGTTCCATTTTTTTTGATTTGATTAAGCCACCTCATCTATCTGTTAAAACGATTAAACGATAGTAAAAACAAGCGATTTATCGTTTTTGAAAAAAATTAGAGGTTAGTAGTGATCTCTTTTTCATTTTACTGTTTCTCTTAGTCTTAACCAGGTACTATTTTGCAGAAACTCTATTAATTGGTGGGTGCTGCAATGAACAAAACATGAAGTAAGTAAAACAAACAAAGTTAATCTAAAATAAAATTCAACAAGATCGTTTTGGGGAGAGATTCGTCCAAGAACCACGGATGTGCTTGCTAAAAAATAATATCGAGAATAAAAACATCTTTTAATGTGCCTGTTATAATTTTAATAGACAATTAATGCTCTTGAAATATTGCGTGAGGCATGAGTGCTTTAGCTCTCACTTTGTTTTAGAAGTTTAGGTAATAATTGTTTTTCTTCCGATGCTGTGATAAGTAAACCCGAGTTCTTCCATCTTATTTACATCATAAACATTTCTGCCATCAAAGATAATTTTACTATTGAGCAATGATGAAATTTTTTCAAAATCGGGATTTCTGAATTCGTTCCATTCTGTAAGCACAAGCAGAGCATCTGCATCTTTCAATATACCATATTGGTCTTCGCCGTACTCCAAACTATTTTTCAAATAAAATTTTGTGTTTTCAATTGCAGCAGGATCGTAAGCGGTTACTTTGGCTCCTAATCTTACTAATTCTCTAATAATATATATTGACGGAGCTTCTCTCATATCGTCCGTGTTTGGCTTAAATGCTAATCCCCAAATTGCAAACTTCTTTCCTTTAATCTCCATATCAAATTGCTGTAAAACTTTCTTTACAAGAATCAGTTTTTGGGCTTTATTAATATCATCAACCACTTTTAAGATACGCATTGGAGATTCGTAATCATCTGCGGTTTTTATCAAAGCATTAACATCTTTTGGAAAACAAGAACCGCCGTAACCAATACCGGGAAACAGAAAACGTTTGCCAATTCTGGTATCTGCACCCATTCCTTTGCGCACCATATCAACATTGGCACCAACTCTTTCGCAGAAGTTTGCTAATTCATTCATAAAAGTAATTCTCATTGCCAAATAAGAGTTTGAGGCATACTTAGTAATCTCAGAGCTTTCCGGTTCCATTTCGTAAATTGGATTGCCTTGCCTTACAAACGGCTCATACAATGCTCGCATAACTTCGAACGACTTTTCATTTAGGGCGCCTACAACTACTCTATCGGGTTTCATAAAATCATCAACAGCATAACCTTCGCGTAAAAACTCGGGATTAGAAACAACATCAAAATTTTTAATGCCTTGCTTCTTAAGAATTTCTGTAACGGAACGGCTTGTTCCAACCGGAACAGTACTTTTATTTACAATCACTTTAAAATCCTTATCGCCTGCTTCTTTAAGTATTGCGCCAATAGATTTAGCAACTGCAAAGACATATTTCAAATCTGCCGAGCCATCTTCACCTTGCGGAGTTGGCAGGCAAAGAAAAATTACATCTGTTTCATTTACTGTTTTTTTTAGATCGTCTGTAAATTCTAATCTCTTCTTTTCAATGTTTCGGTGAAATAAAATATCTAAGCCCGGTTCATAAATGGGCACTTCGCCGGCTTTTAGTTTTTTTAGTTTATTCTCATCGTTATCAACACAAATAACATTGTTTCCCATTTCTGCAAAGCATGTTCCGCTTACTAAACCAACATAGCCTGTTCCTATTACCGATAATTTCATTTGTTCCTCATTCTGGTTTATATGTAAAATCTTGTTCAATTTCCGAAAACTTTTTAGCAAGTAAATCTTTTGATGAAACTATGTGTGTTTCTACCTGCCAATCTATTTTTAGTATTTCATCGTTAAAGATTATCGAGCGTTCGTTTAGTTTGCTATAAACGTTTGTGCATTTGTAACTAAATATTGCTTCTTGGCTGAGTACAGAAAAACCGTGTGCAAAACCGGGCGGAATCCAAAGCTGCTTTTTGTTTTCTTCACTTAGCTCTGAAGAATAATACATTCCAAAAGTTGGAGAGCCGAAACGAATATCAACAGCTATGTCTAAAACTTTTCCTACTATTACACTGCAAAGTTTTCCTTGTTCAAAATCTCCAACTTGATAATGTAAGCCTCGCACCGTACCCTTTTTCGACTTACTCAAATTATCTTGAACAAAGGAAAAATCAATTCCGCCTGTTTTGTATTTCTCTTTATTAAACGACTCGAAAAAATATCCCCGTTCATCTGGAAAAACTTCCGGAGATACAACCAACAAACCATCTATATAAACTTTTTCAAAATTCATTTATACTCCTAAAATTTTGGGTCCTGATGCCAATCGCAAGCCGTTTGAATAATTTCATCAATTCCAAATTTGGGTTTCCAGTCAAGAACAGTTTGCGCTTTTTTATTATCTGCAACAAGAATTGCAGGATCACCGGCGCGCCGTCCAACAAGTTCTATCGCAATTTCTTTCCCGGTAATCCTTTTCGTCCTTTCGATTATTTCTAAGACGGAGTTCCCATTACCAGTTCCAAGATTAACTATTGTAGAATCTCCACCATCAACTAAATAATTCAATGCCCTCAAGTGTGCATCTGCTAAATCATTAACATGAATATAATCTCTAATACATGTTCCATCAGGAGTTTCGTAATCGTTTCCAAATACTAAAATCTTCTCCCGCATTTTTTGCGCCGTGTAAATTACCAAAGGAATTAAATGAGATTCCGGATTATGGCTTTCACCAATTTCAGAGTTTGGATCTGCGCCGGCAGCATTAAAATAGCGGAGACAAACATTTTTAATACCATGTGCTGCTTCAAAATCACGAAGCAGAGTTTCTATAATTAGCTTTGTGTTTGCGTAAGGATTTATCGGGTTAGAGAGCTGCTCTTCGGAGATTGGTACTTTAGCTGGATTGCCATATATAGAACAAGTAGATGAAAAGACAAAATTCTTTACTCCGCTTTCAACACAGGCTCTAATAAGATTGTAGCTTCCTACAACATTATTCAAATAATACATTTCTGGTTTTTGAACAGACTCTCCTACGTAGGCAAAAGCAGCAAAATGAACAACCGCTTCCGGCTGAAAAGATTTGACAGCAATGTTTAAACTTTCCGGATTAAGCAGATCTGCCTTAACAAACTCCGCATACTTTGGAACAGCTTCTTGATGACCTCTGCTTAAATTATCTAATACGCAAACTTTATGTTTATTTTCAATTAGATACTTTGAAAAGTGTGAACCGATATAACCTGCTCCGCCCGTAACGAGTATTTTCAAAACACTCCCTCAAGATTTTTCTTTATCTAAATATATTTGATTTACGTGTAGAATAAAATCTAACTGTAAAGAATTTCACATGTCATCAAACAAATATGAGCAAAAAGTTTTCTTCAAATTTTTTTAACGAAAGTGTAACGCTTCAGTTGGAAATAGAATATCTTGAATTTAGAACACTGTAAACTTTTAAGCCTTTTTATGGCGGGAATGGTATCTATACATAAAACGAAGAAAGCATTAATCTGTTAATAAAAAAGCCCCGGCTGTTTAGTTCCGGGGCTTTCAATATCTTTCTAATAGCTAACTACTAACTACTTAATACTATTTACTTAGTTAGCAGCATTTTCTTAGAAGAAAAGAAGCTATTTGCCTTAACTGTGTATATATAAACACCGCTTGCCAAATTTTTTGCATCGAATTTAACTTCATATACTCCTGGATTTTTCTCTTCATTGACTAATACTCTTACCTCTCTTCCAAGAATATCGTAAATAGTAATTTTTACTAAGCCGGCGTTCGGTAAATTATACTTGATTGTAGTTGTTGGATTAAACGGATTAGGATAATTCTGCGAAAGCTGAAATTGCTTAGGCAATTCATTATCTGATACTCCGTCATCAATAGAAGTTAGCGTACCTGTGCACGAGAATTTAGCAATGTTGTTTGCGCTTGAATTTCCGGCTGCTGAGAATGACCCGCCAGCAAATATTTCTGAACCAATATTTGCAATTGCATTTACAGAGCCTCCTGAGTTTCCTGAAACACCACTTCCTAATGCAGACCAATTTGTCCCATCCCATTTAGCTATTCTTGATGCAGATAAACCACCTGCATGATAAAAATTGCCACCAGCGTAGACAACATTATTTATTACATTAAGTGCCTTAACGCTAAGATCCGAGCCACTTCCTAATGGTGACCAATTTAATCCATCCCATATAGCGATATTTTTGGCTAAAACAGTTCCAGCGCTATTAAATCCACCACCAACAAAAAGTTGGTTTCCATTTGATCGCAATGTAAAAACAGCAGAACTGTTAGAAGTTATGCCAGTTTGGAGCGATGACCAACTTGAACCATCCCACTTAGCAATAAGATTTACACTTACTCCACCTGCTGTAGAGAAATATCCACCGGCATAGAGATTTCCATTCATCACCGCAAGAGCAGCAACATAACTATTCGTTCCGCTTCCGAGCGCTGACCAACTTGTGCCATTCCACTTAGCAATACGATTTGCACTTATTCCACCGGCTGAGGTGAACAAGCCTCCTGCATAGATATTTCCATTCATCTCTACAAGGGCAACAACACTACTATTCGTTCCGCTTCCGAGCGCTGACCAACTTGTACCATTCCACTTAGCAATATTATTAACACTTACGTTTCCTGCTAACGTAAAAGTTCCACCTACATAGAGCTCGTTACCAACTACAAGAAGAGAACTTACAGGACCGTTTAATCCGCTACCGAGCGCTGACCAGCTTGTACCATTCCACTTTGCTATATGATTTGTTCCGGTGACTCCACTAGCGGTGCTAAAAGTTCCGCCTACATAAATATCATTGTCCATTACAGCTAAAGCATTAACTGTTCCATCTACTCCATTACCGAGCTGATGCCAGTTTTTACTACCAGTTAAGCAAGGATCATTAATCAACCCAAAATCTAATTTATCAATAGTAAGTTCTTGAGCCATGTCAAATGTTATTGTTCCTTTTGATGGCTTAACTACAGACCAGCCATTTAATGCAATAGCAGTTAAGGTATACGTGCCAGGTTTCAAATCTGTAAAATGAAAATCACCATTGTTGTCTGTTTCTGTTTGAAATACTGAAGCTCCATTTAACAATACAGGCCATTGCGTTAAACTAACTTCGCCTGGATCTTTTACGCCATTGTTATTTAAGTCGTGCCAAACGCTTCCGGAAACAGAACCACCTTGGCTACTTGGCTTGCATTTACCGGCGCTGCCGGCATTAAATATAGAAACAATTTCTGCTTGTGTTAATACTCGGTTGAATAGTTCAATTTCGTCTAAAATTCCCTTGAACGTGCCGATTGGATCGTTACTTCCAGCAGAAGAATTTTTTCCAATTCTTAAATTATCTGTATTAGTAAGAGTAGCCGGATGCGTTGTAGGATCTCCAAACTGAGTTGATACGCCATCGAGATAGAATAGTATTCCCTGCCTGCTCTTTCTTGAAACTGTTACAGCGATATGGTGCCAGTTACCATCAGCAACAAAAACCGGCGAAGCATAGTTTGTGTAACCGAAAAATCCGGAGCCGTCTGCTAACTGTAAGCTAAGATATCCATCATTAAGGAAAAATGAATAACCTCTGTTATATGATTTTCTTTTATCAACTAAAACTTTTACACCTGTTTTGGCATCAGTTTTAATCCAAGCATCAAAAGAAAAATCGCCAGTACCAAAATTCAATTCGGAATGGTCTGCAACTTCAACGTAATCATCAATTCCATCAAACTGTAAAGCGCCCAAAACTTTACCTGCTACTTGAAGCGGACCATTTACCATATTTCCAAAGTTATTATAACCAGCTATATCTTGACGAGCATCTCTTGCTGTAAAATCTAAATGCCACCAAGCAACCATACCGCTCGGCGGATTTACACAGCCTGGCTTTGGTTCATATTTATTACCGAAGTAATAGCCATCGAGATTCTGCCCGGATGTGAGTACTACAGTATAAAAGTTTGGAGAAGTTGGTTCCTTCTGCACCCAATCGGCGCGAGGTTCTTCTTTAATAATGTATGTTCCAGGCGGCAGATTTTCAAAGCAATATTTGCCTTCTCTATTAGTTTTAATGCTTCTATCAACCGGGCCGCTGATATTAATTTGCCAATCATCTATCCCGGGTTCAGTAAGATCTTTTTTACCATCTCCATTTTTATCTAAATATTTCATTCCGCAGATTGAACCGTTGCGTATAGCAATATCTTCTTTATTTCCGAAATAAAATGTATCAGGTCTGCTATTATCTTCAGAAAGCTCAATTGTAAAACTGCCAGTTGAAGGCGCTGTTTGTTTCCATTTATCTTTGTGCTCTTCTGATAAAGTGTAACGTCCAAAGGTTAAGTTATCAAAACAGAACTTACCTCTTGCGTCTGTACGTGTGGTTAAGTTCATTGTGCCGGATAAAACGATTGTCCAGTTTGGAATTACTGGTTCATTATCTTGCTTTATACCATCGCCGTTCAAATCGTTGAATTTAAAACCGCATATTGAACCGAGTGTAACGGTTGGGTCTTGTGCATTTCCAAAATCAATACCGGTAAGATTAGTGCCGTTTCCAACTTCCAAAGTATAGGTAATCGAAGATGGTTTAGTTTGTCTCCATCCGGTTTCGTTTTTTTCTCTAACAGTATATGTTCCTGGAATTAATCCGTAAAAACAGAAGTTACCATTTTCATCTGTAATTGCAGCTAAATTCATTGGACCTTCGAGATAGATAGTCCATTTAGCTATTCCTAATTCACCGTCCCCTTTTCTTCCATCACGATTTTTATCATTAAACTTAGTTCCACAAATAGAACCGAGCTGCACTTTATCATCTTGTGTATTTCCAAATTGTAAGTCGGTAATATTTTGCCCTGAGGCAAGTTGTATGATATAGAAGTTTGTTGAAGGTTTAGTCTGCCTCCAAAGCGAACGAAATTCCTCACCAACTTTGTATTCGCCCGGCGGTAAATTATCGAAACAGAATTTTCCCTCTTTATCTGTTACAACTGTCCTATCAACAAGCCCTACAATACTAATTGACCAGCCAGGAATTCCTAATTCACCTGGATCTTGCTGCCCATTTGCATTTTTATCGTTAAACTTAATTCCACATATAGAACCTACACGCAAATTAATATCTACTTTATTCCCGAAATTAAGTCCTTCTATTTTTTGTCCCGGTTTAATATTTATTTCATGAGCAAACTTAGATGGCTCTGTTTGAGTCCAGCCGTTTTGTTGAATCTCTCCAACCCGGTAATTTCCCTGCCTAATGTTGGTGAAACAATAGCTGCCATTTTGGTCAGTTCTTACGGTGGTTAGTAAAGTCAAACTGTTTCCGGAACCACCTTGCCCTGTATAATTATTTTGATAGGATGAAAGCGTGATTTCCCAATTAGGGAGTTTTGGTTCACCAAAATCCCAAGTACCATTGTTATTTAAATCATTATACTTAAAACCACAAATTGAACCAAGTTTTTCTTTGTTACCGAAAAAGATACCTTCAAGATTTTGCCCTTCAGCAAGAGTAACATTTATTATTCCAGTATTATTTGGAAATGTAGGTTCCCAACCATCTTGAATGACTTCTTTAATGGTGTATGAACCTGCTTTAAGATTTGTAAAGCAGAAATTTCCATTTAAGTCTGTAACCACAGTTTGGTTTGAAGCGCCAGTAAGTTGGAAAGTCCATCCCGGCAAACCGATATCATCCGGAAGGTCTTGTTTGCCATTTCCATTCTTATCATGGTATTTTATTCCGCATATAGAACCAAGCCTAATAGAAATATCTTCTACGTTTGAGAAGTTAATGTTTGTTTTATTTTCTCCCGGCAAAAGAGTAATTGTATGAACTCCTGGAGTTGGCGGGAATACTTGCCTATAACCCGTTCGCTGTTCTTCGCTTACCGTATAAGTACCAGCCGGAAGATTTTCGAAACAATATTGACCGTTTGCATTTGTTGTTGTAGTTCGGCTTATAGTTCCATTAGTTAATGTTATTTCCCAGTAAGGAATAACGTCTTCATTTGAATCTCTTATGCCATCGCCATTTTTATCTAAGATCTTAAACCCGCAAATTGAGCCAGTCCGAGATGGAGAATTACAATCGCCGGTATTTTTAAGGCAAATATTATCGTAACCAATTTTTTCACCTTGAAAACTTGTTGGATCAGCTAATAGCCGAACTTTTGTAACATTGGTTAAAAGTGTATTCCAGTCACTTGCAGTACCGGCAGTCATAATCCAATAACCATCAGAGTTAGAAGGCAGAGTTCCATCAGAGTTTAGAAAACTTAAAGGCGCACAGTAAGTTCGCCATCCGCCGCCAACAGAAACAGATTGATTGGCAACAAAGGATGCTTTAAATCCGGCTCCTTCAAGTGCAATGTATGGAGTTAAAGTTTGTGGTGGAGTAACTCCATTATAAACATCGCCTCCGTAAATAAAATTAATGTCAAAACACAAAGAGCCGCAACCATTTGCAAATAAACTTGTCCAGTTCCCTACAAAAGGCGCGCTGGTAGTAAAAAATGTGGATACGCCGGCTTTATCGGTTGTCTGTATATATGTGTTGCTTCCATTTTGGTGGAATGAAGTTGAAATATTATTTGCCTGCCAGCCGCCCAAAGAGTTGTTTTCAAAATCTGTGCAATTTGGATTTACAACTTCTTTGTTACCAAAATCTTTACCTATAAGATTCACTTCTTGATTGATTATTACTGTATAACTGCCCGGAGAAGCAGGTGTAGTTTGTGTCCATCCAGATTTATTTACTTCGGTTAAAGTATAAGTACCAAATGGAAGATTATTGAAACAATAATTTCCTCTTGAATCTGTTGTATCTCTTAATGTAACCACTCCGTTAGGTCCATTGTATTTCAATTCAATTACCCAGCCGGAAAGCCCGGGTTCATTATCATTAATTCTGTTTCCGTTCAAGTCGTTAAACTTCATTCCGCAAATTGAACTAAGTATTTGACGATTAGCAAAATTTTTACCGACGATCGTTTCTCCCTCTGCAAGAATGACAACATACGATCCAGGGGACGATGGGTAGATTTGCTGCCATCCGGATTGGTTTGTTTCTGTAATTGTGTATGTTCCTGCCGGCAGGTTATTGAATTGATAGTATCCGTTAGCATCTGTTGTAGCTGACAACGTTACAGGACCTGTTAAATTTATTATCCAGTTTGGAAGCCCTGCTTCGGCTGGAACTTGTTGATCACCCGTTCCATTAAGGTCATTAAATTTAATTCCAGAAATTGAACCGAGTTTTTTATTGTTACCAAAATCTACATTCAAAACATTTTGCCCGGCTGCAAGTACTACTGTATGAGTTGATGGATTTGTAGGATAGGTTTGCGACCATCCACTTATTGGCGATTCCGAAAGTATGTATGTTCCGGCAGGCAAGTCGTTAAAGCAATAACTTCCATCTGCGCCGGTTGTTACTGTTCTATTAACTGCGCCCATAGATAAATTAATTGTAACACCGGATAATCCCTGTTCGCCACTATCTTTTCTGCCATTCCCATTCAAGTCGTTAAACTTCATTCCGCAGATTGAGCCTGTGGTTACTGCAGGAGATGTTACACCTTCGATGTGAACATTTCTGTGTGTAGCAAATGAAGGAGTCATTGCTAAGCCGCCATTTAAAGTATAGGGATAAATTCTAACAGAAAATGTTTGCCCGTTTAGTACTTGAACATTTAGGCTTTTTGAAAATGTTTGAACTGACGTATTCAAGTAATTCAGCGGCGAGGTGTGGAGCTGAGTTTTACTGTTCCAATCATTAGTTGAATACCAGACTTCAGCTTTTATGATATTGAAATCAGTCCCTAAAGGATTATCACTATACTGAAAAGATACATTTTGAACTGTAAAGTTATTCCCAGAAGTCGGGCTAGCATCAAACTGAATATATCTTGTATAATCTGGTAGTCCTGCTATCCAGCCAGTTCCTTGGTTGCCGGTCCAAAGCCTTTGCCCATTTGCAACGTAAGGATTGAAAATAGACAGAATATAAGTACCAGAACCAGCGCCAATAGTCTGAGCTGAGGCTTGAATATTTCCACTTGGCGTGTTAGGGTTTTGGTTGCTTGTAAGCGGCCAAGTTGCTAATGCGCTTTGTGCAATTAAATTAGTTAAAGCGAAAAAGAAAAATATTGCCGAAGCGCTTATATATATCTTTTTCATATTACACCTTTCTTGATTTCATTTGATTATTTCTCCATCCCTAATCTTAATAGATGTATTGAGCTTAAGATTTTTCATAGATGATTTTAATTTTTCAATTTTTTCTTTTGGTACATTTGAATCATTTTCTAAATCTGCTATAGCATCTTCAATAGAAGTATATTCTTTAATGACTTCCTCAGTTTTTTCTTTCTTTAGGATTAAGAGAGGAGCTGAATTCGATTTCCCAGAAAAATACTTCTGCGTAATTGATAAAAATCTATTAAGTATTTTTCTGAATGCATTCACGATATCGCGTCCGTTTTTGTTGCAACTTAACTATGGAGTGTTATCATTGAAACATCAAATAAGGATGAGGTATCTTTTATTAAACGAGCGGTAGTAATTTTTAAATAAACGGTTAGTGAGGTATCGTTCATAATGGCTTTGGCAGGCGGGGCAGCGAGGTTTCTGAAAACAAATTTTATTTATTCGCCTCAAGAGGCGTGGAATTTGACCCTCGTCCGCCTCTGGCGGATTAAACGCAAATTTTCCGTTAGGAAAATTTGGGATAACTTTATTTTCCTTTAGGCAATTAATTCTATATGCCCAATTTCGCTTCACTCAGCTGCACAAGCAAGATGCTCCTATTCATCCCGAATGTAATGGCTTAGTATATCTATCATTTACCTGCCGCAAACATGAGTTCTACGTGAGTTCAATTTATCAATGTCAAGCAGCACACAATTTTTTTTGATAGAACAAAATCATTATTTTTTCAAAAAGTAATTAAGGCAATGGACGCAGATTTTATTCAAATAGATGAAGTTGTTGTTAACACAGAAATAGTAGACTCCTATTTTGCTTGCGATTTAGGCAAGTGCAAGGGCGCTTGCTGCACTATGGAAAGTGAATTTGGCGCTCCAATTACACAAGAAGAAATTGGCGAAATTGAAAAAGAATTACCGACAATTCTTTGTTATCTTTCCAAAGTACATTCTAACGAAATAGAAAGGAATGGTTTTTGGGTTAAACAGGATAGTGAGTTGATGACCCGCAGCATCAATAACCGCGCTTGCGTATTTGTAATTTACGAAGGTGATGTTGCTAAGTGCGCAATTGAGCGTGCTTTTAACGAAAGAAAAATCAGTTGTAACAAACCTATTTCGTGCCATCTTTTTCCGATAAGAATATCTAACTTTGCGGGACCTGTTATGAGGTACGAAAAGTACCGCGAGTGTCAGCCGGCAATAGAAAAGGGAAAGCAAACAAAAATTACAGTTCTTAATTTTTGTAAAGATTCTATAATACGAGCATTTGGAGCCGATTGGTTCAAAAAAATAAAAGAGGTTAGTAAAAAATAATATGTTGTCTCTTCATCACAAATTAGCATTACAACAAAAGCTATCGCCTCAGCAAATTCAATATCAAAAGCTGCTGCAGCTCAATACGCTTGCTTTAGAACAGCGTATTAAAACAGAGCTTGAACTTAACCCTATCCTTGAAGAGACACTCGATGAAGAAATTGAGCTTGAGCAGTTAGAAGAAAGTTCTGATGAAAAGGAAGAAAAAGCAGCAGAGGAGGAAGAAGTTTACGACAGCAAAGAGGATGAGTTTGATATTGAAGATTTCATGAACGAATCTGAAGCCGAACTTGAGCTTGATAGATTAAATAGAAGAACCGACGAAGAAACAATTCATCCTGTTGCGCCTCAAAGAAAAACCCTTAGAGAAAGTTTAGTTGATCAGCTTAGAATGCTGGATATGAGCGAAGATGAGATTTTATTAGGTGAAAATATAATTGGCTGCTTGGATAAAGACGGTTACTTTAAAGCTGACCTAGCAAAGATTGTAAACGAATTAAAACTGTTTGAAGATATTGATGTAACCGTTGAACAAGCTGAAAAAGTTTTGTTAGAGATTCAGAAACTTGAGCCGGTTGGTATTGGCTCAAGAAATTTGCAAGAGTGTCTGCTTGTTCAAATCCGCAACTCCTCTTACGATCCTTATTATTCTTATCTGGCAGAAAAAGTTTTAACAGAGCATTTCGATGATTTTGCTAACAAACGCTTCGAAGTAATTCAAAAAACGATGAATTTAGCCAAAGAAACATTACGCACAACTTTGGATTTGATTCAGAAGCTCAACCCCAAACCAGGCGAAGGCAATATTGATTCTGAAGAGATGAATCAAATTACACCGGATTTTTTGATTGAAAAGGTTGAAGAAAACTACATTGTTACATTGAACGACCGCAGCGTTCCATCTGTAACTGTAAGCAAGACATATTTAGAAATGCTTGATACAAACAAGCGCAAACGCAAAATATCTGAAAGGGAAAAAGAAACACACAAATTCTTGCGCGAAAAGTTTGAATCTGCAAAGTGGTTTATCGCTTCTCTTTATCAGCGCCGCAATACTTTGATGAAAATTATGCGCGCTATTTTAGAAAAGCAGTATGAGTTTTTTGAAAGCGGCGCAAAGTTTCTAAGACCAATGATTTACAAAGATATTGCAGATGAAATTGGAATGGACATTTCTACAATAAGCCGAGTAGTAAACGGCAAGTATGTGCAAAGCCCGCAAGGAATACATGAACTAAAATATTTCTTCAGCGAAGGCTTAACAACAGACAGCGGCGAAGAAGTATCCAATAAACACATCAAAGAAATAATTAAAGAAATCTGCGGTTACGAACCTAAGAACGCACCTTACAGCGATGATAAAATTGCGAGCATTTTGCAGGAGAAGGGATTTCACGTTGCGCGTCGTACAGTTGCAAAATACCGCGAAGCATTAAAAATTCCGGTTGCTCGTTTACGCAAGGGTTTATGAACGCTTTAGATATTCTGGTAATTGTTTTACTCTTTTCGCTGTTTGCATACTCTCACACTTGGCTTGCATCAAGAAAGCTGAAAATGCTTCTTGCAGATCAGATAGGCGCTAAAATTGCCTTTTACAGAATGTTCTATAATGTTTCATCTGTTTTATTCTTTTTAGCATTTCTTGCAATTGCACCAAAGCCCAATTTAATTATCTACGATTTACAATTCCCTCTCGATATAATTACATTTGCGTTGCAAGTTCTTTCTCTAATTGGTTTGGTTTGGGCTTTTCGCCAATTTGATTTAAAAGAGTTTTTCGGCATATCGCAAATTGTAAGGTACTTCAACGGAACTTTTTCTGTTGAAACTCTTGATGAGAAACAAGAGTTAAATTTTGGAGGCGCATATAAGTACTCGCGGCATCCGGTTTATTTGTTTTCAATTTTGTTTTTGGGATTGCGCCCGCAGATGAGCTTGTTTTATTTGATTTTGTTTATCTGCTGCGTTGCTTACTTTTATATCGGCTCAATTTATGAAGAAAGAAAACTTGTGGAAGTTTTTGGAGATTCTTACAAAGAATATCAAAAAAGAACTCCCAGGATTTTTCCTTTTAGACTAATAAAAAATTAGGAACACGAAATGAGAATTCGTTCAACAACAATTATCGGTATAATTCATAACGGCGAAGCGGCTATTGGCGGCGATGGACAAGTAACACTTGGCAACACTGTTATGAAACACAACTCGATGAAGATTCGCAAACTTTTAGGCGGAAAAGTTTTAACCGGTTTTGCCGGCTCTACCGCAGATGCTTTTACGCTTCTTCAGCGCTTTGAAGAAAAGCTTGAAGCTTACAGCGGTAATGTTAGCCGTGCTGTAGTTGAGCTTGCAAAAGATTGGCGCACAGATAAATATCTGCGCCGCCTTGAAGCAATGCTTGCAATTGTAAGCGAAGATAAAGCTTATGTTGTAAGCGGAACAGGAGATGTTATTGAGCCTGAAGATGGAATTGTTGCAATAGGCAGCGGAGGAATGTACGCACTTGCCGCAGCAAAAATGTTAAAGAAGTTTAGCAGTCTTTCTTCAAAAGAAATTGTTGAAGAATCATTAAGAACTGCGGCGAATATCTGCATCTATACTAACGAAAAAATTACAGTTGAGGTTATTTCTAAATGATTGACAAAAAACTTGATTTGATGAAAGTGTTAACTCCAACACAAATTGTAAAAGAATTAGACAAATATATTATAGGACAAAACGATGCAAAGCGTGCTGTTGCTATTGCTCTGAGAAACAGATGGCGCCGCCAGCAAGCTGATGAAGCCATACGCGAAGAAATTATGCCCAATAATATTATTCTTATTGGACCAACCGGAGTTGGAAAGACAGAAATTGCAAGAAGATTAGCTAAGCTTTCGGGCGCTCCATTTGTAAAAGTTGAAGCTTCAAAATACACAGAAGTTGGCTACGTTGGGCGCGATGTTGAATCTATGATTCGTGATCTTGCCGAAATTTCTGTAAGCATGGTTCGCTCTGAAAAAACTGCCGAAGTTCAAGGGAAAGCAGAAAAATTAGCCGAAGATAGAATTCTCGATCAGTTAATTCCACCTGTTAAAAAGCCTGCTGTTATAGTGCCGGAAGAAAATGGTGATGGCGAAGAGCTTCAGAACGAAAAAACACGCGAATGGATGCGAGCAAAAATTAAAAGCGGCGAAATGGATGAACGATTAATTGAGTTTGATACTACGGCTCCTGCTTTTGGAATGCAAGTACTCGGACCGATGGGAATGGACGATATGACAATGAACCTGCAAGAAATGATGAGCAGCATGATCCCAAAGAAAAAGAAGAAACGTAAAACTCCAATTCGCGAAGCGAAAAAGTTAATAGCTCAGGAGGAAGCCGAGAAACTGATTGATATGGATGCCGTTCAGCGCGAAGCTGTAAAGCGTGTTGAAGAATCCGGAATTGTGTTCATAGACGAAATTGATAAAATTGCAGGCGCCAAAAGTCAGCAAGGCGGACCTGATGTTTCCCGCGAAGGCGTTCAGCGAGATCTTCTTCCAATTGTTGAGGGCTCTACTGTAAACACAAAATATGGTCCGGTAAAAACAGATCACATTTTGTTTATCGCTTCTGGTGCGTTTCATGTTTCCAAACCAAGTGATTTAATTCCCGAACTGCAAGGGCGCTTTCCAATTCGTGTTGAATTGAAAAGTTTAACAGAGGAAGATTTTGTTAAAATACTTAGCATTCCTCAAAATGCTTTGCTAAAACAATATTCCGCGCTGCTTCTTTCTGAAAATGTAAAAATAAAATTTAAAGACGATGCAATAGTTGAGATTGCAAAAACAGCTGCTGCTGTAAATGAGCAAGTTGAAAACATTGGCGCGCGCAGGCTTCACACAATCTTAACAACTCTTCTTGAAGATATTTTGTTTGATGTGCCAGATAAAATGCCGGAAGCCGCAATTAAAATCTCCGGCGCTATGGTTCAACAAAAACTTGATAAGATTGTGAAGAACAGAGATTTGAGTAAGTGCCTCTTGAGGCGAATAAATAAAATTTGTTTTCAGAAACCTCGCTGCCCCGCCTGCCAAAGCAAAGCGGCGGGCAGGTTGCGGCGAGGAGATTCATTCTGAATTTACGCTGGCTAAATAGCTTTATAATTTTTACGGGTTCGGCTCTTTGTTGTGCAGAGCAACCAATTGGAATTATTTGATAGATGCAAGCACAGAATTTTGTGTCTTAAAAATTTCTGCTGGATTGAAGGATTTAATAGCAAAAGCAGTTGATTCATAAAACTGCGAACCTAACTTAAAAACCACCGTTCTTACCTGCTGATTTTTTTCATCAACATATTGGTATGCGGAAAAAACAGATGAATTTCCAAACAGTTCTTCGTTAGTAAATCCCTTAAAAGATTTTCTGAGTTTAGACTTAATCAAAACCTTGTTCAACTCTACAACTTTTATAAGTTCATTATCGCTAAAACTTTTAGTTGTTTCTTCATCAAGAGAAACAGCAATAAACTTAATTGTGGCGGAATAATCTTCTTTAACAAGCCACAAATCAACAGTGTTGTTTTCATTGTCTTCGGCAACAAACCAGCCTTGCGGAATTTGAACATTTAGTTTGCCGGAATTAGACTTAGCAAATGACTTGGTAAGCGGATAATCAAAACCGTAGATAGAGGAGAATGAGGAATAACAACTGAAAAACGAAGCAGCTAAAAGAATAAGAAAAAAGAATACAGGTAAACGAATATGTGCTGCAATTAAATCCCATTGAATCTGTTTAAACCACGCTTCTATTACGAAGCGCCGTATGTGTTTAATCCGTGTTCGGTTCATAATTAGATACTGTTACAAACCTTCACGCAAGAACTTTGTTTCTTCCAAAGTCAGCATAATCGAAATTCGGTGTGTATCTGGCAGTCTTTCAGTTTCAGATTGGCTGAAGCGCGCAAATGAATAATCAACTTGAATCTTTGGCAAGAAAAAGCCGGCGCCAACTGTAAATTGTTTAACATCGCTGTAGCCTGCGCGTATGGCGAACGCATTTTTATACTTGTATTCAAATCCTGCGTGTGCATCAAAACTAATAGGACCAACATTAAACATAGATGCTGTTTTTCTGTTTTCAAAACGAACATCTAAATCTAACGCCGGAAGAATTGTTCCGCCCAAAGCTGTTATAGAATAAGCAGCTCCAACTTTTGCTGTAGGCGTAATTAATTCGTTTCTTCCTGTGCTCCATGCTTGGATTGTAGTTGTAACATCTTGAATGGTTGCGCCGAGATGCAAATTTTCCATCGGCATATAATATGCGCCTACATCAAAACCAATTCCAAATGCGCTGGCTTCTGCAATATCTCTTTTAATAATCTTTACGCTTGCGCCCCAATAGAAATCTGATGTTTGACGCTTAGCAAAACTTAAATAGAAAGCCCAATCTGTGTTGTTAAACTCCGTAATCTTGGAGTAATCTAAGCGGTCTGTGTGAATATCTAAAATGCCGTCGCCATTTGCATCGTAAAGAGCATTGCGTGTATCGGGAATTCCATCTACGCTAAGACGAATGATGCTTAATCCAAAACTCATATCACTTCCATAAGGAATTGCAACTGCGCCATAGTTGTAATTAACTAAGTTGCCAAAGTGTTCTTCGTGCATCAAAGAAATTTGTGGATAATTCATTCTGGCTAATCCGGCTGGATTCCAATACCCGGCTGTTACATCATTTACAATTGCAACGTGAGCGCCTCCCATTGCAGATGCGCGTCCGCCCGCGCCAATTGATAAAAACTCGCCGCTGTATTTTCCTATTACTGTTTGGGAATAAACCGATGTGAACGACAAGCAAAGAAAGAACAATGCTAAAAAAGATTTTTTCATTTCCGATTTTCCTTTACTGATTAAGACTGTAGAAAAGTCTATGTTCTTTCTCCTTGTTGGTGCAATTATAAATGTTCTTTTGAAAGATTGCAACGCATAAATTTCTCCGCCCAAAAAATTTTGAGCGGAGATAGAATTACTTATTTCTTTTCTGTTTGTTTTGCTACGGCGTTAATTGCCGCATTAATTGCTTCTTGATCGCCAAGATAGTAATGTTTAATTGGCTTTAAATCAGCATCTAATTCGTAAACAAGCGGAACTCCGGTTGGAATGTTTAGCTCTGTTATTTCTTCATCAGAAATATTATCTAAATATTTAACTAAAGCGCGCAAACTGTTTCCGTGTGCTGCAACTATAACTCTCTTTCCACTTTTTATAGTCGGTGCAATAGTATCAAACCAATACGGAAGGAATCTATCAACAGTAAGTTTTAAGCTTTCGGTCAACGGAATATCTTTTGTATCCATATCTGCATAACGCGGGTCTTTGCCGGGATAGCGTTCATCAGTTTCTTCTAATGCCGGTGGTGGAACGTCGTAGCTTCTTCTCCAAATCTTAACTTTTTCGTTGCCATACTTTTCTGCGGTTTCAGCTTTGTTTAATCCTTGCAGCGCTCCGTAATGTCTTTCGTTTAGCCTCCAAGATTTAACAACAGGTATCCAGTGTAAATCCAATCCTTCCAACGCATAATTTAAAGTCTTAATAGCTCTTTTAAGAACAGAAGTATAAGCGATATCAAAGATGTAGCCTTCCTGCTTAAGAATAACTCCGGCTTGTTTTGCTTCTTCGGTTCCTTTTTCGGATAAATCTACATCAGTCCATCCTGTAAATAAATTCAGCTTATTCCATTCGCTTTCGCCATGGCGCAATAAAACTACTTTGTACATGTTTTCCTCGTTTATTTTAAAAATGCTGCTGCAAATATAATTGTTTCAGAGGAGAATCATAAGAAAGCTCTTTCGAGTTTCATTTGATTAGCGCATAATTTATCTTTGCACAAAAGCTGGTGAAAAATGGAACGACTTATTTATCAATTTTTTAACGACGATGATTTTTTAAGAATCTCTAACCAAATTAAGAAAGCAGAAAAAACCACATCTGGCGAAATCCGTATTTCGATGAAAGATGAGCGTCGGTTTACCGACAAAGGCAAAACAATACGCCAGCTTACAGAAAAAGAGTTTTACAAATTGAACATGCACAAGACAAGAGACAAAACTGGAATTCTTCTTTTTCTACTTTTGCACGAACGCCAGTTCTACATCCTTGCAGATCAAGGTATTAACGAAAAAGTAACTCAAGAAACTTGGTATTCAGTTAGAGATGAAATCCAATCCAAGTTTCAGGCAGGACATTTTTGCGATGGTATACTTGCCGGCATTGAAAGAATAGGAAAAATTCTCTCGGAACATTTTCCAGTAAAAGCCGATGACGCAAATGAGCTTTCCAACAAGATTGTTATGGAGAGATGAAAGAAAACGATATTGTAGTTTTAACAATAGATATTACTAAAAGCAATCTTAAAAGCGGAGACCTTGGAGTTATTGTAATGTGTCATAGGAATGGCGAAGCTTTTGAAGTAGAATTTGTTAAGTTCAACGGCGAAACCATATCTGTTGAATGCCTTGAAAAACAATTTATAAGACATGTCTCCAATGATGAAATCCCACATGTACGCTTAATTAAAGTAGCTTAATTCTTTGTTGGGAATTTTTTTCTTGCCTCGTTTGTTTATTAATTCATGAAACGCAAAGAGTTTATTAAAAAATCGGCTTTAGCAGCTTGTGCTTCTTTTCTAGCTCCGTTATTTGTTAGCAGCAACACCGAAGCTAAACCGCTTGTAAAACTTAATTACAAGCCGGAACCGGAAACTTGGAATAATGATAAATTAACTCTTTCTTGGATTGGTCATTCGACTGTTCTGATCAATATTTTGGGTAAGTGGATTATCACAGATCCTGTTTTGTTTGAGAGAGTTGGAGTTTATTTTTTGGGAGGTAGTCTCGGTCCGGCACGTTTAACTCCTCCTGCACTTGGTTATAATGAATTTCCGAAGCCGGATATTATTCTTCTGTCGCACGCGCATATGGATCATATGGATTATCCATCTCTCAAATTCTTCACGGAGAAGTATCCAAATCAAATTGACGTAATTACTGCTTACTTAACAAAAGATGTTATTGAAGATCTAGCTTGGAAATCAATTAACGTAATGGATTGGAATGATGAAATAACTTTGCAGGATATTAGATTTCGTGCAAACGAGGTTAAACATTTCGGCTGGCGTTTTCCTTGGGAAAAAGACCGTTCGCGCGGGTTCATTAAAGATGGCAGAAGTTTTAACTCTTATGTAATTGATCACGGTGGTAAAAAAATTTTGTTTGGCGGCGATACAGCAATGACAAACAAGTTTCAAAATCTAAAAAACGAGAACATAGATGTAGCTATAATGCCTATTGGTGCGTACAATCCTTGGGTTAGAAATCATTGCAACCCAGAGGAAGCTATGAAGATGTCGGCCGAAATAGGGGCTAAATATTTTATACCGATACACACAAAAACATTTAAGCAAAGTAATGAACCGTTTAACGAGGCAATTGATTGGATGAAGCGCGATGCAGAAAAGTACGAGATGCAAATAGGCTTAGAAGAAATCGGACAGACGTTTTTACTGGAACCTTAATAGAACACTGATTTAACTGATCAATCAGTTAAATCAGTTTGATCTGCGTTCTATTTCTTGTTTAAAACATCTTTAAAAGAATTAACACAGTAATCAACAAGCTTTTCGTTTGAGTTGTAACCCATTAATCCAATCCGCCAAACTTTACCCGCAAGTTCGCCAAGCCCTGCACCAATTTCTAAATTGTGCTTTGTCAGCAGTTCGTTTCTAATTTTTGCTTCATCAACACCCGCCGGAACGGTTATTGCGAGCAAATGGGGAATCCTTTCGCCGGCAGGAACAATCGGCTCAAGATTCAATTCATCTTTCAATCTCTTAATTAATTTCGCGCTATTCTCTTTGTGTCTTCTCCATGCGTTTTCAATTCCTTCATCTTTCAAAATCCGTAAAGCTTCTTGCAAGCCATAATATTGATTTGCCGGAGCAGTATGATGATAAGCTCGTTTGCCTTCACCAAACCAGTAGCTTTCAAGCAAGCTCAGATCGTTAAACCAACTTTTTATTGGAGTTTTTCTGCTCTTGATACGCTCCACAGCATTATCGCTAAAACTTACGGGCGACATTCCCGCAACACACGCCAATCCTTTTTGCGAGCAAGAATAAACCGCATCAAGATTCCACTCATCAACTAAAACTTCTGCTGCGCCAAGCGATGTAACAACATCTGCAACAACAAGGGCGTTATGTTTATGTGCAATCTCGGAAAGAACTTTTATATTAGATAAAGCACCGGTGGAAGTTTCGGCATGTACAAACGCAGCAACTTTTGTTTCTGGATTCTCGCTTAGCGCATCATCAAGTTTTTGCGGATCGACCGCTCTTCCCCAAGTTTCTTTTACAACAATTGCCTGCCCGCCAATCTTTTCAACTATCTGAACCATTCTGTTAGCAAAGAAACCGCCAACACAAACAACTACTTTATCACCTGGTTCAATCATGTTTACCAAGCAAGATTCCATACCCAAAGAACCCGGAGCAGAAAGAACAAACGTATGCTTGTTTTCTGTTTTAAATGTGTAACGAAGAAGTAATTTAATTTCTTCCATCAACTCAATGAATTGCGGATCGAGATGACCTAGAGTTGGTTTTGAAAGAGCTTCCAAAACTTTAGGATGTACATTTGCGGGACCAGGTCCCATCAAGATTCGATTTATAGGTTTGAATGTACTCATTCCGAAATCCCTTTATAATAATTCAGCTTGTTCTAATATTTGTCGTAATTTTATTTTATCCTCATCTTGAAGAATAAACAAAGGTGAGCGAGGCTCTCCACCAAAATATCCAAGCATATCGAGTGCGGCTTTTAACCCAGCCACACCATATTTTGCAGTAATTGCTTTGTTAACGGGCAACAATCTCTGCTGCAGCTTTAGGGCTTCTTCATGTTTTCCTTCTTCAACTAAATTTTGAATTTTAACACATTCGTTCGGGGCAATGTTTGCAAGAGCCAAAATTCCGCCCGCTGAGCCAACACATAAACTTGCATACAGCACAGAAGCTGTTCCTGCTATAACAGAAAAATCTTTCCCGCACATCGAAACTAATTCAGCAGTCTGTCTTAAATTTTCCGCACTGTTTTTTATTCCAACTATGTTTGGGTGCATTGAAAGCTTTGCAACAGTTTCTGCTTCTATATCAACTCCGGTAAACTTTGGAACATTATAAATTATTATCGAAATTTTCGTCTTATCAGCCACAGCATAAAAATATTTAATATAAGCTGCTGGTTTCATTTCGGATTTATAAAATGATGGCGTTAAGATCAGAGCGTAATCCGTTCCTCTTTCCGCAGATTCATTAGTGAGTGCAATAGTTTCTTTTATGGAATCACTTCCGGTTCCGGCTATCAATAGTTTCTCTGCCGGAGTATTTTTCTTTACCGCTTCAACTAGTTTTAGTTTTTCATCGCGAGTAAGAAAAGCACTTTCTCCGTTTGAACCCATAACAACGTAGCCGCTCAATCCGGTTTTGTTCCATTTAGATAAATTTACTGCAAGTTTATCGTATGCTATTTCATCATTTATAAATGGTGTTGCAATAGGCGGCATTATGCCGTAAGGTTTTTTCATCTAAAATCCTTTATTTAAGAGAACATATTTTTTAATACAAACAACACATTAGCCGGACGCTCGGCAAGGCGGCGCATGTACCAAGGATACCAGTACTCGCCATAACTAATCAAGACGCGCACAGCATAACCTCGTCCGGCAAGATTTTTTTGCTTTTCTTTTTTTATACCGTACAGCATTTGAAATTCGATTTTGTCTTTTTGAATATTGCTTTGTTTAGACCATTTAATTAATGCGTAGATAATATTTTCATCATGCGTGCCGAATGCTGCGCGAATATTATTTTCCTTTGCAGCCAGAAGCAATGTCTCTGCAAGCCGAATGTAATTTTGGTCCACATCTTTCTTCTGCGCAAAAGCAATTTCCGGTGATTCTTTGTAAGCCCCTTTTACTAAGCGAATATTGGCACCGATGTTTATCAAATCTTTTACATCTTTTTCGGTTCGATAAAGATATGCTTGGAGGCACAACCCGACATTCTCACACTCATTTTTAATTTTCTTGTAGAAGTCAATCGTGTTTTGCGTATAAGCGCTCCCCTCCATATCAATCCAAATTACATTGCCAAGTTTGTCTTTAACTTTTTGCGTAATCAATTTAAAACGATTGTAAGTTTCCTCTTCCGAAATATCAAATCCAAGCTGAGTCAGCTTCAAAGAAAGTTCGATATTCAATTTTTTGTTTTCAATTTCATCTACCAAATCCAAATAGTGATTACAAACTTCTTCACCTTCTTCAATCTTTGTAATATTTTCTCCAAGACGGGTAACTACCGAGGGTATTCCTAATAAATCAAAATGGCTTGCTGCTGTAAGAGCATTTTCCGGTTTTTCGCCGGGCATAAATTTTTGTACCGCACTTTTTACAAATTTCAATTTCGGAATTTTATTCCGCATCAATTTATTTTCCGAAGCCCATAAGAGAATATTACGCGGTAAACTCAACTGAAGCTCCTTTCGTGTTCATATTTTCAATCATCTTAAAATAAATCCGTTTTTCAAATCATCTTTTGGATCAATGTAAAATGTACTCATGCCTGTTATGTGCGCAGTTCCTTCCACTTCTGGAATTACTGCATCGTAAATACCAAAAGAAGTTTTCTCAATAACCTTTGTAGAAAATTTTGAACCAATTATACTTTCAATAATCAACGGCTTATTAAACTCCAATTCGCCTTTAGCAAAATGTAAAGCAGCTCTTGCGCTAACACCGGTTCCGGTAGGACTTCTATCAACTTCTCCTTCTGCAAATACGCATACGTTTCGGCTTGCAGCATCTTTAGATAACGGATTGCCATAAAAAATTGTTCCGTATAGAAAGCTTAACTCTTCATTAAACGGATGTTTGATTTCAAAATTTTGCATCACTGCGCGCTTAATCATCATTCCTTTTTCAATCATCTCTCTAAATTCACTTTCGCGCATTGTCAATCCAAGTTGCTCGGCTTTTACGAAAGCATAGAAAGCTCCGCCGTAAGCAATGTCAAAATTTATTTTCCCAATCGATGGAACATCAAATGTTAAATCTTTTTTATATAGGAACGATGGAACGTTGTGTAAATAAACTGATTCTACTTTTCCATTTTTAATTCTTGCATGAGAAGTAATTAAACCGGCAGGAGAATCAATTTTGATTTGAGTAACCGGCTCAATCATCTCAAACATTCCGGTTTCTAAAACCACTTTTGTAATAGCAATAATTCCATGCCCGCACATTGTGCTGTAGCCTTCGTTGTGCATAAAGATTACACCAAAGTCAGAATCATCCGTAACAGGCGGAGTTATAACACAACCGTACATATCCGCGTGTCCTCGTGGCTCAAACATCAAAGCAGTTCTGTAATGATCAAGGTTCTCTTTCATGTAGCGGCGTTTTTCTAAAATGGTTTTGCCCTTTATTTCGGGCAAGCCGCTTAAAATTATTCTAAGAGGTTCGCCGCCGGTGTGCGCATCAATGGTTTCTATTTCCATCCAATCTTCGGGATGATTCCACTCAGCAATTTTTTTAAAATGTGTAGTAAATGACATTTGTGCGTCCCAAAAGAAAATCCCGAAGTGTTTCTCCGGGATTTGTTGACGAGTAAATTAAATTTTATCCGATGCAAATTCTTCTACATCTTCTACGGCTTTTGGTATTGGCTTGCCAAGAACGCGGCAGCCATTCTTCATTACAACAACATCATCTTCAATTCGTATTCCGCCAAAGTTTCTGTATTCATTTACCTTATCGTAATTAATAAAGTCGGTAAATTTCTTTTCACCTTGCCACTTATCAATTAATGTTGGAATGAAATACAATCCCGGTTCAACGGTAAGAACAACTCCCGGAACAAGAGGACGAGCATAGCGCAGCGACTTAAGTCCAAACTGAGTGCTGCGTTTTAGCTTTTCATCATAGCCAAAATTATTTTCGCCATAGTTTTCCATATCGTGTACATCAAGACCGAGTAAATGACCAAGCCCATGCGGGAAAAACAAAGCATGCGCACCGGCTTCGACTGCCGATTTAGTATTTCCTTTCATTAAGCCCAGTGCTTTAAGTCCATCTGCCATTACTTCTGCGCATTTAAGATGAACGGATTTGTATGTAACCTTTGGTTTGATTTCTGAAATTGAAACGAGTTGAGATATTAAAACAATTTCGTAAATGTCTTTTTGTTTTTGTGTAAACTTTCCGCTCACCGGAAATGTACGCGTAATATCGCTAGCGTAATGAAGTAACGATTCCGCACCGGAATCATTAACAACTAAATCTCCTGCTTGAAGTTTATTTCCATAATAATGGTTATGAAGTATTTCTGCGTGACGAGAAAAAATTACAGGAAAAGAAGAGCCGCTTCCGAGCGACATTGCTAAGCCGGCAACAAAGCCCATAACATCGCGTTCATACATTCCCGGTTTTGCAAATCGCATTGCTGCTGTTTGCATTTCGTAAGAAATCTCAATTGCTTTTTCAATCTCTGCAATTTCTTCTGCCGCTTTAACTTGTCTTTGTTCTGCAATAGCTTTGATAAGCAGCATAGACGCATACTCATTAACATATTTTGGCGCTATACCCAAGAGTTTATGCAGCCTCAAAATATTTTCGTGTCTGTACTGAGGCACAAAATGTATTTTTCTTCCTTGCTTAATTGCATTGAAGCAAACTTTTTCAAGTTCTTCGGCAGGCGCCGAAAATTTAACACCGCACTTAGCAGCGCTTTGCTTAATAGTTGGCTGCGCGCCCATCCAAACTATATCATCAATAGTAAAATCGTTTCCAAAAACGGTTTCTTTGTTTTCGTCAAGATCAATTACGGCCGAAAGCTCCGCTTGATCAAGACCAAAGTAGTAAAGGAAAGTTGAATCCTGGCGGAACGAATAAGTGTTGTTAGTATAATTCATCGGCGCTTCGTTATTCCCGAGAAACAACACAAGCCCTGATTTTAGCTTTTTCTTTAATTCTGTTCGGCGATTAACATAAATTTTTGAGTTAAACATAATTTCTCCTGTTTGATGTATATATCCGATGCACAACTCATATTCATACGAATATGCTTTGCTGTAGTTTAGAACCAATGTCTTATGGTAAATAAAAATATCTAAATTCATCGAGAACTTCCCGCAAATATTTTTTGAAAATAATTTCAGTGAATCATCATATTGTAGTAAATTTCAGCAAAATTTTTAGACTGGTTGGCAATAATTTAATGCAAGAGTTTTTGAAAGGCGATACTTCCCGCGAGTTCGACAGATTTCATCAGGAAGTTGAAGAGATAAAAGATATTTGGGACAGCTACCAAAAATTATTTTTCAGTTTTAAGGCAAGCGAAGAAGAAATCCAAAAGAAAAACGATGCGTTAAAAGAACTTAACGAATCGAAAGACAAGTTTTTCTCTATAATATCTCACGATCTGCGCTCTCCGTTTCAAGGTTTGCTCGGCATATCAAATTACTTGGTTGAAGAATTTGATTCGCTCTCTAAAGAAGAGTTCAAAGAAATGGTAGTTTCTCTTAACGAAGCGCTGCATACACAGTTTAAGTTTTTAGATGACTTACTAAGCTGGTCGCGTATTCAATCGGGCAAAATGGTTTTTGAACCTGTTCAACTGAATTTATACTCCGAAATCGAAAAAACACTTAGGCTTTTTGAAACCAACATCAAAAACAAAAAAATTGAAGTGCTAACTAACATTAATTCCAATTTACAGATTAAAGCCGATTGTGATATGATTTCTTTATTGCTGCGGAACATTATCTCTAATGCAATAAAATTTACTAAACAGAATGGAACAATAGAGATTACAGCATTTACCGAAGATGAAATGGTTTTGGTTGTAATATCCGATAGCGGTGTTGGAATTGCCGAAGAAAATATACCTAAACTTTTTCGCATAGATGTTCAGTTTACAACACATGGAACGGCAAAAGAAAGCGGAAACGGTTTGGGTTTAGTTCTTTGCAAAGAAATTGTAGAAAAACATGGCGGTAAAATTTGGGTGGAAAGCCGATTAAACAATGGCACTCAATTCTTCTTTACACTTCCTCAAAAGAGTGAACTTTCCTAACAAAGTTCTTCGTTATACTATTTAGAAATCAGAATTAAATTGTTAAGGAAACAAAATGGCTAACGCTGTATTTCATCATCCAATGCCCGAAAATGAACCTGTAAAAACATACGCTCCAGGTTCACCAGAACGTGCTTTACTAAAAGCTAAACTTGCAGAAATGCAAAAACAAATTATAGATATTCCTTTAATTATTGGCGGAAAAGAAATTAGAACCGGCGATACAACCGAAATTGTTATGCCGCATAATCATAAACACAAACTTGGCGCTTATCATAAAGCAGGAACTAAAGAAGTTCAAATGGCAATTGATGCTGCAATGGAAGCATGGAAAACTTGGTCTGCTGTGGAATGGCAAGACCGAGCCGCAATTTTTATGCGCGCTGCAGATATGATTACTTTAACCGATTGGCGTTACACAATTCTTGCCGCTACAATGCTTGGGCAAAGTAAAAATGTTCACCAAGCAGAAATTGACGCCGCATGCGAAACTGCCGATTTCTTCCGATTCAACGTTCACTATGCGTACAAGCTTTATCAAGAGCAACCGCCTCACTCTCCACACGGAATGTGGAATAGAATGGAATACCGTCCGTTAGAAGGATTTATTTTTACAGTCGCTCCTTTCAACTTTACAACATTTAATGCAAATCTTCCCGGCGCACCTGCTATTATGGGAAATGTTTCATTACTTAAACCGGCTGCAACCAGCGTTCTTTCTGCTTACTATATTGTAAAAATTTTAGAAGCTGCGGGACTTCCAGCGGGAGTAATCAATTTCATTCCAGGCTCAGGACAAAAAATTGGAGATGTTGTTTTTAACGATCCCAATTTTGCCGGACTACATTTTACTGGAAGCACACAAGTGTTTCAATCTATGTGGAAGATTATAGGCAGCAACATTAGCAAGTATAAAACGTATCCAAGAATTGTTGGAGAAACTGGCGGAAAAGATTTTGTGTTTGCGCACTCAAGCGCAAATGTTAGCGGTTTAGCTACTGCATTAATTCAAGGTTCTTTCGAATATCAAGGACAGAAATGCTCTGCTGCATCCCGCGCTTATATTCCCAACTCAATTTGGCACGAGCTTAAAAAAATTCTTGTAACGGAATTGAAGAGATTAAAAACAGGCCCTGTTACAGATTTTACAAACTATAACAACGCAGTTATTGATAAAGCCGCTTTCGATTCCATTGTTAGCTACATCGAATATGCAAAGAAAGCTAAAGATGCCGAAATTATTGTTGGAGGAAAGTACAACGATAAAGTCGGCTACTTTATTAACCCCACAATTATTGCTACTACTAATCCAAAATTCAAAACCATGGAAGAAGAAATTTTTGGTCCTGTATTAACAATATACGTTTACGAAGATGCAAAGTTTGAAGAAACACTAAGGATTTGTGATCAAACTTCGCCTTATGCACTTACAGGCGCAATTTTTGCTGAAGACAGATCAGCTATTGTTACTGCAGATAAAATTCTAAAACACGCTGCGGGAAATTTTTACATTAACGATAAACCAACCGGCGCAGTTGTTGGGCAGCAGCCTTTTGGCGGCGCGCGCGCAAGCGGAACTAATGACAAAGCCGGAAGCTTCTTAAATATTGTGCGGTGGGTTTCTCCAAGAACTATAAAAGAAAGTTTTGTACCAAGAAAAGATTTCCGCTATCCGTTTATGAGTGAGAAATAATTAAGAAGTGATTGTGTAAAAAAGCCTTTGTAGTGATTACTGCAAAGGCTTTTGTGCTTTAATGTCCAAGTCCGTGAATCATAAGAACTGCATGCTCTAACACTTTTAGTATTTCTTCCATATAATCTTCAACCGCTTTAACGCTTCCCGGCAAAGAAAAGATCAGCGTTTCATTTTTTACTGCAGCTACAGAGCGGCTTAAAACAGAAGATGGAATAGCTTCGGAATATTTTAAACGAATTTGTTCCATTATTCCGGGAATCAGCTTATCTGCAAACTTCTCTACTATTTCCGGGGTAATGTCTCTTGGTCCAATTCCAGTTCCGCCGGTTGTGAAAACAACATCAATTTTTTCATCAACACTTTTTTGAAGTTCCGATAATAATTTGGCGCCATCATCAGGAATTAGTGAATAAAAGTAATTACAGCGCCAGCGTTTGTTGGCAAAGTGTTCTTCGAGATTCTTTTTAATTGCAGGGCCGCTTAAATCCTTGTACTCGCCGCTGAAGGCTCTATCGCTAAGTGTTATAATTTTGATTTTTAAAGGTCGCGGAAAATATTCAATGGCAGCATTTGTTCTGAGCGTTCCGTTAGTAACAACACGCGTAAAAATTCCGGATTTAGGCATAACACATTTACCCACTTCAACAAAAATAGCGCAGCCATCGCCATGGCATTTTTTTCCAATCTGTGTTACTTCTAACTCAACCTCACCTATTTTGAATTTATCTAGAAGTGAAACTTTCTTAAAGTCAATTCCTAAAGTCGTTATATTCTCAGCAAACTCACCCGGAAGAAATTTTCTATTATCCGCATCGAGAAGCGAAAAGTTATCAATATCTTCTTGAGCAAGCATACTAACTTGACGGTGCCAGTTTCCCGAATGAGCATCGCCGACTATTCCTTGTTTATTAACTTCCACTTGCTCACGCGGAGTTTTTATTGTTCCTTTTTCTTCCGAAATATTTAACGAAACAATGTATCTATTCATTTTTCATTCCCTTTCCCTTTGCGCCTTCGCGTCTTAGCGGTGAAAAGAAAACCGCAGAGAGAGGCAGAGATGCAAAGATTTATTCTACAAGATCACTTTTTGTTTTTTCAATCAGTTTAATTTCACCGATTATCATTTCTTCATCCACGGCTTTGCACATATCGTAAACGGTGAGCAATGCAGTAGAAACTGCAGTAAGAGCTTCCATTTCAATTCCGGTTTGTCCAATACATTTAGCATAACTTGAAACAGCAACTCCGTTTTCTTTCAACTCAGCTTTTACATCGAGCTTGGTAATTTGCAAAGGATGGCAAAGCGGAATTAGTTCGCTCGTTTTTTTACCGGCTTGAATTCCGGCAATTTCTGCAACGGTAAGCACATCACCTTTTTTAATTTTGCATTCTCTTATTAGAGTAACTGTATTGGGCTGAAGAAAAATAAATCCTTCGGCGCGCGCGGCTCTAACTTGATTTTTCTTTCCGGTAACATCAACCATTTTAGCTTTTCCTTTATCATCCACATGAGACAGTCTTTTCATTTTATCCACCTATATTATAAAACTTATGTGTTGTGCTTAGATTTCCACAAGCAGGTTTTTGTTCAATTGCCATTCGCATTGCTTCTTTGTAATAAACTTTTCTGATGTTAATTGAAACATCGCTAAATAAACATGGCTTAAGAAAACCAGCGCTCGTGAGACGAAGTCTGTTACAATTTGCGCAATCACCGCCACTGCCTCCATGTACAACACCAAACTCACCTTTTTCAATATCCATTTCGTAAATGAAGCGCGCTTCTAATCCGTTTTCATCGCAGTATTTTTTAACCTCAAGCGCATCCGGCTCGTCCATACTCTTCTTTATTACACAGTTAATTTTTATTGGATTTAATCCGGCTTGCTTTGCTGCTTCAATTCCTTTTTTAACTTCACCAATATTTCCGCCGCGAGTTATATCGGAAAACTTTTGTTCATCAATCGAATCCAAACTAATATTCACTCGCTGAAGTCCGGCAGTTTTTAATTCCTGAGCAAACTTCTCTAGCAGCAATCCGTTTGTTGTCATAGATAAATCTTTAATTCCAGTAATGCGAGAGAGCATGGCTACAAGATTAATAATTCCTTTGCGCACCAAAGGCTCTCCGCCTGTAATTCTAACTTTAGAAATTCCCATTTCTACTGCAACTTTAGTGAACTCGACTATTTCTTCGAAAGATAAAATTGAAGAATGTTCAATCAATTTAATTCCTTCTTCTGGCATGCAGTAAACACAGCGAAGGTTGCAGCGATCTGTAACACTGATGCGCAGATAATTTATTGTTCTGTCAAATTTGTCTAACACTTATAACAGAGCCTTTCTTTATTTCGCTAACACCAATCGGCACGGAAATAATTCCATCTGCAAAAGCCAGCGAGCTAATGTGTGCTGAACCGTGATACTCAACAGATTCAATTTTCCCTTCCGCGTTAATTTTTATTGGAATGCGCGCTAATCTTTCATTTCTCTTACGCTTAAAATCGAACGACATTTCTAGCGATAGAGTTTTGTAATAGTTTTTCACGCCCATTAATCCGGCAAGAAATTCTTTAACAAAGAATTCAAATACAATAAAAGATGAAACAGGATTGCCTGGCATTCCAAACACAAAAGTATTTTCACACTTTCCAAGTACGGTTGGTTTGCCGGGCTGAACAGCTACTTTTTCAAACAATAAATTAAAACCGATCTTTTTTAAGATTGCGGGAACAAGATCAAACTCGCCCATTGAAACACCACCTGTAATTAAAACCAAGTCGTTTTCATCCTTTGCATTAAATATTGCTCTCGTTGTTTCTTCTTCGTTGTCTTTAACAATTCCGTAATAAGTTACATCGCAGCCAAATTTTTTTGATTGGGCAATCAACTGATAAGCATTTGTATTTCTTATTTGAGATTCTACCGGAATATTTGCCGGCTCAATAATTTCATCGCCCGTTGTAATTATTCCAACTTTTGGTTTAATACTTACCAAAGGCATTACACATCCGGTTAGTGCCAGAGACGCAATTTCTTTTTCAGTAATTCTTATTCCCGCCTCTAACAATTTTTGTCCAATAATAACATCTTCAGCTTTGTAACAAATATTTGCAGATGTTTTTTCTTTCTTAGAGCTAATCTTATTCGGCGAAATTTCTTGAGCATCTTCAACTATAATTACGCAGTCAGCTCCTTCGGGAATCATAGCTCCGGTCATAATTTTAGCACATTGGTTTTTACATATTTTCATTTTCGGTTTATAACCGGCTTGAATTGTTTCTATCACTTCAAGTTCATTTGCAATATCTTCTCTTCTGCAAGCGTAACCATCCATTGCAGATTTATCAAACGGCGGCATGTTCATATCCGAATGCACATCTTCGCGCAAAACACGGTTTAGGCTATCCATCATATCCACTTTCTCGGTTCCGAGTAAGCGAAGATTAGCTTTTATAATTTCAATTGCTTTTTCGTATGTAATCATTATCTGCCTTTTATTTCACATTAAGTATTTCAATTTTTTCTACCGAACGCACGTTCCGATCAACAAAGAAATCGGGCGTTGCAACCAAATTATATTTACCTTCTTCAAGCGAGCTGTTCTTTTCAATCAAAAGAAAATCGTTCATATCATTTCTGTTTACAATTTCACTTAAACTATAGGTAACACGATAACCATCTTTTGCCGAAATGCAAAGTATTGTTGAAGCAATCTGCTTTTCATCAATGGTTAAGTATTTGTTGATGACATCTTTGAAAACAAATCCCTCCACTTCTTCAGTACCTTTCCAGCCCATTCCATGTCCGTAACCAAGTCCGCGGAATTTTCTTCTCTCGATCCCGGAAATGTCTTTTGCCGTAACATTCACATCATTGTTTACAAAAGTAAATTCCGGCGTGTAAATTTCTTTTACTCTTTCTTTCGAATAATTGCCTGCAAAAGATTTCACAGTAATTTTTGTCGGATTGCTTATCGAGCGGAAATTAAACGCATCATCTCCGCAAATCAACATTGTTGATTCCGGCAGAGTCCATTTCATTTTCATTTTGGAAGGATTAATTGAACGTACGGATTTTGCGATGATGGCTCTGTAATTATTTTTCGAGTAGAATAATTCTCCCCAGCTAAAAACTACTTTCTCGCCTTTGTCGCTTTCTACAACAACATACAAATCTACTGCCGGTTTGAATTCGGCTTCGTTTGCTTTCTTTATTTTTTTCTGGTTAATAATATCGAACAAAGAGTATCCGCTAACAAAATAAGAACCGGTGAATTTGTTTTTATCTTTTCCATACACAACTATTTTAGTTGGAAAGCTATTTAAGTATAACAGTTGTAAATCAACCGAGCTGGGATTTTCAACTTCGCCTTCAACCAAAATATTTTGAATGGAATATTCTTTTAGTTCAGAATCATCAAAGAAGCTTGGAGTGTTTTCGCCTTTGTTTTGAGCTAAAAGATGTAAAGACATCAGTAAGCTTAATAGCACAAATGTTGATTTCATTTTTCCTCCTAAAATTCAAACGAAACGCTTGCAGTTACAGATCTTCCTAAAGTGTATTTATTTTATGTTACTAAAGTTTGTACATCAAATATGTTGTGCCATTCTAAAGAAAAATTTACGTTGTTGAACATCTTCCTCCAATTCTTTAGATCGGAATTAGTTTAGGATCTATAAACTGCTTTAACTCACTTTATTTTTATCACGTCAATACATGTAAGCGTATTTGTAATCAATTGCAGGCAAGAATGTTTCTTTAATTGTTCTCGGACTTGTCCATCTAGTCAGATTCATGTACCCGCCAGCTTTATCATTTGTGCCCGATTTACGAGCACCGCCGAATGGCTGAAGTCCTACAACAGCGCCTGTTGGCTTATCGTTGTAATAGAAATTACCGGCAGAATATCTTAACGCTCTACACATGTGAGAAAGAACTCTTCTATCTTTTGCAAAAATTGCACCCGTTAATGCATAGGGAGATGTTTGATCTACAATTTTTAAAGTCTCTTCAAACTTGTCGTCTTCGTAAACGTAAATGGTCAAAACCGGTCCAAATATCTCTTCTTCCATTGTAATAAAGTATGGATCGAATGCTTGAATTATTGTCGGCTCGATAAAGTATCCCTTGGTTTTATCTCCCTTTCCGCCAAAAATTATTTCTGCATCTTTTGTGTTCTTAGCTTTTTCTATATAACTCATTATAAAATTGAAAGAGCTTTCATCTATAACAGCATTAACAAAGTTGCCTAGATCATTAACATCACCAACTTTTATCTCCCCTAACATTCTTGCAAGATGTTCTTTAATCTTTGTCCATAGTGATTTTGGTAAATACGCACGAGAAGCAGCAGAACATTTTTGTCCTTGATATTCGAAAGCCCCTCTAATAAGTGCAGTTGCAACTTCTAATGGTTCTGCCGATGGATGAACCATTACAAAGTCTTTGCCGCCAGTTTCACCAACCAGTTTAGGATAGGACACGTAATTATCTAAGTTCTCGCCAACTTTTTTCCATAAGCTATTAAATGTTGAAGTTCCTCCAGTAAAGTGAATTCCGGCTAAATGTTTATTACCTAACACAACATTCCCAATAGTAGAGCCGGCACCAGGAATAAAATTTATTACTCCGCCCGGCAATCCGGCTTCCTCATAAATTTTCATCAAATAATAATTAGAAAGGAGAGATGTTGTAGCTGGTTTCCATACAACAGTATTTCCCATTAAAGCCGGCGCGGTGCATAAATTGGTTCCAATAGCCGTAAAATTGAATGGTGAGATTGCAAATACAAATCCTTCAAGAGGACGGTACTCTAATCTGTTCATAGCTGCAGAATCAGATTTTGGCTGTTGGTTATAAATTTGAGAAGCAAAGAATGTATTGTAACGCAAGAAATCTATTGATTCACACACTGCATCTATTTCTGCTTGATATGCATTTTTGCTTTGCCCAAGCATAGTGGCGGCATTAATTGTGTAGCGGTATTTTTTCGCCAGCAAATCTGCTATCTTGAAAAAAATTGCAGAGCGTTCCACCCAAGACATTGTCATCCATTCTTCTTTCACGCTCATTGCTGCTTCAATTGCCATTGCCACTTCTTTTTCTCCGGCTTTATAGTACGTAGCCAAAACGTGCCCATGATTGTGTGGCATAACCACTTTACCAACATTTCCGGTTCGTACTTCTTTACCTGCAATTATCAGCGGTATTTCAATCTCAACATTTGATTGTCTTTTTAACTCGTTCAATAAATTAATTCGTTCCGGACTGTTAGGAAGATATCCAAATACCGGTTCGTTGTGCGGATCCATCATACCGCAAATAGCATTGTTCATTTACACTCCATTATATTTTATTTATAAACTTTACAAGATGCTGCTTTGAAATTAACCCAAACCTTTTTTCCAATATCTAATTGTAAATCCTTTTTAGAATCACCTGAAACTATTGCAATTAATTCTACTCCAGCATCGACGAAAATTTCAAATCCTAATTTTGCCGGAGCGATATCAATTATCTTGCCATTAAAATGATTTCTACTGCTTCCTTTTTCTATTTCGTTTGATAAACTGATCTCTTCAGGCAAAATAGTTAAATAAGATTCTCCATCTGCCGCATTTGTTAAACAATATATTTTTAAGTTCTTTGTAGTAAATTCTTTTAGATCACTTTGAGACAGAGATTTTAAATTTCCTTTGAAGAAATTTTTTGTACCGATAAAGTGAGCAACAAATTCGGATTTTGGATGATGAAAGACTTCTTCTGGTGATGCAATATGAACCAGCGCGCCTTTTTCCATAACGCCAATTTTGTTAGCGAGTGATATTGCTTCTTCATAATCATGCGTAACGTGAATAATTGTAATTCCTTCGCGGTTCAACTTTCTTAGTAACTGTCTAAGTTCACTTTTGGATTTGGAATCAAGCGATGCAAGTGGTTCATCTAAAAGAAAAATATCGTTTCCGGCTGCTAAACTTCTTGCAAGAGAAACACGCTGATATTCTCCTCCGGAAAGTGTCTCAGGCTTTCTATTTAGTTTGTCTTCAATTCCAACCTGTTCGGCTGCTTTCAGAACTTTTTCTTTTATTCCTCTTTCCTTCTTGCTTTTTAATGGATAAGCAATGTTCTCGAATACAGTTAAGTGGGGAAACAAATCTGAGTCTTGATAAACAATACTAATTTTTCTTTTCTGGATTTTTCCTTCGGATATTTCTTTTCCCCGCAAATAGATTTTACCTGCCGTTGTATTTAGCAGTCCAGCAATTGATTCCAGCAGCAGGCTTTTGCCAACACCGCTAACACCAAGAATTACAAAGTAATCTCCCTTACTAACTTCAAAACTGATATTACTTAGTTCAAACGTTCCCGCTCTAAGCGATATATTCTCAACTTTCAGCATTAAACTTTCTTTTTAGTTACTCTAAGAAAAACAAACATCAACAAGCACACACTTACAAATATTACGGCTGCTGGCACAGAATATTTTAATCCGAAAGAAGTGAATCGTTCAAAAATTAAAATAGGCGCCGTTTGAGGATTGTATGCAACAATAATAACTGCACCAAACTCGCTCATACCACGTCCCCACATTAAAATCAAACCGCTTAAAATTGAGCGCCAAGCCAAGGGAAGTGAAATTGTAAAAAAGACTCTTGCCGGTGAAGCGCCAAGTGTGAGAGCAACTTTTTCTAAACGTTCTGGAACGGCGGCAAAGCCATCGCGCGCTGCGTTGATTAAAAATGGAATGCTCACAAAGGCCATTGCCATTATTATTCCCGCTGGGTTCCCAACAAATTGAATTCCAAATAAATCTGCAAATTTACCAAGCCAGCTTTCTCTTGTAACAACGCCAAGTATTGCAATGCCCGCAGCCGAGTGAGGAATAATTATTGGGATATCTATTATTCCGTTTACTATATTTTTCAAGGGGAAATCTTTGCGTGCAAGAATGAAAGCAAGCGGAATAGCCAGAAATGAAAATAGCAGTGTTCCCGCCATAGATGTCCAAAGACTCAGCCAAATGCTTTCTCTTACATCTTTTGCTTTTATTGCTTCTGTTAGCTCGCTGCCCGAAGTGTTTAAATACATTCCGGCAATTGGAGCAACAATAAAGAGCAACAGCGCGCCGCCAAGAAATGTGAACAACAAATTAAGCGGTGTTATGTTATTTAATTTATACATTATATTTTTTACAATTCGCTTCTAATCCGCTTTTGTATTTTGTAATAGAATATTTCGGTGTGGATTATTTTTTCTTGGCAAATTTTTTTAACTCTTTAGGCAGTTTATCATAATGTTCGCATAAAGATGGAACAACAGTTGGCTGTCCCATTTCTCTCATTACTTTCAAACCTTTTTCGTTATCCATCAAGTAGAGTACGAACTTAATTGCAAGTTTATGGTTTGGAGAATTCTTTGGAATTGTAACGCCATAAACCATCGAGCCTCCTGCTTGTGTAATTTGCTCGCCCGGTTTTTTTCCGCTCAACTCAACGCTTACTTGTTTGTAGTGGTCTTCCAGCTCCGCCTTTTTTAGATTTATCTCATCAGGAAGAATTAAATATTTCAGTCCATGCTGCTCTGCAACTGAACGGTAAAGAAAAATGTAATCAACTTCACCCGCTTCAAGCAATGCAAGTAAATCAACCTCCTTTGGCCTAATGTACTCATTATCTTTGCTCAGTACTTTATCTGATAATCCTTTTTGTTTGTAAAAAGATTCTGCCAGCTTCATTGTTAACACAGTTCTATAACCGCACGGGTCCGAGTTTGGGTCAGATCTTCCAAAATTAATTTTGTCATCAAGAAGAATTTTATGCCAGTTGTTTTGGCTTATTTCTTTTGCTCTCCTAGATTTTGCAGTGTAAACAATTGCCATCTCGTTAGAAGCAAACCTCAGGTTCCAGCTCGCAAACTCTGGAATTAGTAGTTGATCAATTACAACATAATCTGCCGAAGCAAAAACATCACACGGTTTTTTAAGCTCGGATATTTTTCTTGCACACTCGCGGCTTCCTGCAATTTCTTTTAATACTTCAACACCCGGGTTATCTTTCTTAAAGCCATCAATAATTTTTTGAAAAGGAACAGTTAAGCTTCCTGCATGAAAAATTATTAACTGATTATTGTTCTGGGCACCTATGCTGCATATCATTCCAAAAACCAAAGCAAAAAATGTTATGTTATTTAAGAGTTTCTTCATATATGCTCCTTATATTTTTCAGTTTAGTGCTCTTCATTTCTTCCTCAATCTGCTTTTGAATCTTAGCGTAGAAATTGTAAAAATAATTGTTGTAGCCGTTCATTTCAGAGTCTTTTGCTTTGCTTGCGTCAGCAACATCAAAATCCATAATCTTTCTGTCTTCAAGAGCAGAGTAAATTTCGAACAAACTTAGTTCGGTAAAATCCTGCCGCAGATAAAAACCTCCGCATGCACCTTTACTGCTTCCTACTATTTCGGCTTTAAGAAGCGAAGACATTATCTGCCTAAGCTTGGAAGCATTAACACCAATTGCCTTGGCAATCTCATTGCTGTTTTGGGGATCTGGAAAAACCTTAGCTAAAAGACAAAGCGCCTTAACCGCAGTTGAAAGCTTTACAGAAGATGACATAAAACTCTTTTTTGTTACAGTAAGTGTAACAATTAACTTCTTTCCACGCAATCCTTTTTTTGCTTTGAATAAAAAGCACCTTTTGGTTTGATTTTATTGATTGCTATATTTTCGCATAACTTTTTGTTTAAAATTGTAAAAACTATAAAGCACGGAGATTTTGTATGAACGTTATAGAAGTACTTGAAGCCCGCAAGGTTCTAAAAGAACTCAATTATGATATCGCTCCTCTTTTAAGGGGTTATACTGATAAATCGCTACATATTAATGTTGGGAGCAATGAAGTAACCATCCGAGATATTCCTCAAATTGTAAAAGAAAAGTTTATTGGCGGAAAAGGCTACGGATTAAAATTTTTATGGGACGCAACTAAACCGGATACAAAATGGAACGATCCTGAAAATGAAGTTATTATTTCAGGCGGACCAATTTGCGGCATTACTCAATACTCCGGAACAGGAAAATCTTTAGTTGTAACAATCTCTCCGCAAACAGACTCTGCAATGGATAGCAACGTTGGCGGCTGGTTTGGTCCTTTCTTAAAAATTTGCGGCTTCGATGCAATCGAACTTCAAGGCAAAGCAGAAAAAGATGTTATAATAATTATAGATGGAAGAGACGGCGGAACTATTAGAATAGAAGAAGCTCCTGCCGATCCGATTGACAGCCACGAACTATCCGAAATGTTAACCGAAATGTACTGCCCTAACGAATCTGACAAAATGAAAATTGCAGTAGTCTCTTCTGGGACCGCGGCTGATTATTCGTTAATCGGCATGCTAAATTTTAGTTTTTATGATAAAAAGAAAAAGCGAGTACGTTTGAAACAAGCTGGACGCGGCGGAACGGGAACAGTCTTCCGTGATAAAAAAATTAAAGCTCTTGTTGCGCTCGTTCCTAAAGTTGAACCCGATATAAACAAGGTTGTGGACATGAAAGCAATTATTGAGCGCGGACAGCGCTTCAATAAAGAAATTAGAGAGTTAGATGACAAGCAATGCGAAATGAGAACTAAGGGAACAGCGCACTTAGTTGAAATTATGAACGACTATGATTTGCTTCCAACTCATAACTATAAATATGGAAGCCATAAAGAAGCAGACAAAATTCACTCCGAAGTTTGGAAAGCAATGTTTGCGCAAGGGACACCGGATGGCTGCTGGCTTGGCTGCACGATGAGCTGTGCTAAAGGCATTAATAATTATGTTTTACGTACTGGTCCATACAAAGGACAATGCGTAATTGTTGATGGACCTGAATATGAAAACGCCGGCGGACTTGGCTCCAATTGCGGAATATTTAATCCAGATTATATTGTTGAAGCAAATTTTTACTGCGATACTTACGGAATATGTACAATTACGTGGGCAACACTTCTCGCGTTTATAATGGAATGCTACGAGAATGGAATTTTGAATGAAGAAAGAACCTTTGGATTAAAACTGAACTTTGGCAATGCCGATAACGCGATGGAACTATTACATCAACTTGCACGCGGCGAAAGATTTGGAAAAATTGCCGGGATGGGCGTTCGTAAAATGAAAGAAATGTTCATAGCAAACGGCTGGGGCGATCCACAATTTATCACCGATATTGCAATGGAAAACAAAGGTCTTGAATATTCCGAGTATGTTTCTAAAGAATCGCTCGCTCAGCAAGGCGGTTTTGCGCTTACAAATAAAGGCCCGCAGCACGATGAAGCATGGCTGATATTTATGGATATGGTTAACAATCAAATTCCAACTTTCGAAAACAAAGCCGAAGCGCTTCACTACTTCCCTATGTTTAGAACGTGGTTTGGTTTAGTTGGGTTGTGTAAACTTCCTTGGAACGATGTTGAGCCGGAAGATAACGCACAAACTTCCGAGCCCGCTAAAGTACCTGAGCACGTTGATAACTACGTTACAATTTATAAAGCTGTTACAGGAAGAGAATTTGATAAGTATCAACTCATCCGCGATTCCGAAAGAGTTTATAATTACCAAAGAATGTTCAACCTGCGCCGTGGTTTTGGAACAAGAAAGTGGGACGCTCAGCCTTTCCGCGCTGCTGGTCCTGTTACTAAAGAAGAGTATGAATCTCGCCAAGAACGTTACGATAAACAGTTGAAAGAAATTATCGGCGTTGATCCGGAAGGAAAATCAACTGAAGAAAAGATGAAAGTTTTAAGACAGTACAGAGAAACCCGATACGAACAATTAAAAGACGCTGTTTACAAAAGACGCGGCTGGGATGAAAACGGCGTTCCAAAACTCGAATTCTTAACAGAAATAGGAATGGATTTACCTGAGTTAGTTGATTTACGCACCGCTTACGACAAAGGTGAGTGGAGATTGAAATAGAAGCCTCTCTTTTTATCTACAGAATGAGAAGAGCAACAAAATTTGAAAGCCTCTGCAATTGTAGAGGCTTTTGTTTTTAAATCTTTCCTTTGAAAATACCTTAATATATGAATGGCTATTCTCAATAACGGTAAAAAGTCAAACTTAGTTGAAATTAAAGAGACTCTCATATTTTAAGCAACCAACTTTTGTTTTAGTTTAAGTTCTGTTTTTAATGCTTCTCTTAGC
>WPAE01000284.1 GCA_009773205.1 Ignavibacteria bacterium | reverse complement strand
TCTTTATAAATTAAAAATCTTACATAAGTTATTTACTATAAATGACTTAATGCTTGTCGGCCCGTATGGCAAATTTTCCTAATGGAAAATTTGGGTTAATAAAATAGTCATTAACATTAATCAATGTAATTTTACTAAACATTCACAATATATTTTAAGCATCTCTCTTCAAGCCATTTGTTTCATTTCCTTTTCTTCAAAATGTACCTAAAATTACATTTTTTCTTACCCTAATCTTTAATAAGATTAAACCGCTAAATTCAAAATAAATTCAAGAATCAAAAATATACTGTTAAAAAAGAGATTAATTACATACACCCTCTGAATCCGTTCTGAATTCGTTTTCAATCCGTTTTGAGTTCGTTTCACTTAGCACTATATTACCTTACAAAGTCTTATATCTCTCTACAATACTTAGGTGGTTAATATGGCAAGGTTCAATCCAAGCTTTCTTGGCAGTCCATCCGGTAAATTGGGCAAAAGTGTTTTTAGACAGATAAATGGCAAAACATTTGTTTCAAACCGTCCGGATACATATAATATCAGTCAATCAAAATACGCTAAAAATTCCAGACAAGCATTTGCTATAATCGTTCAGTTTGCAAAACTTATTACATCATCACCACAGCTGGCATATTGCTGGCAAAAAGCCAAAATAAAAGGTACTTCTGCATATCATCGGGTTATAAAACACAATTTACCGTTAACAGCCGATGGCTTGCTTTCGGTCAGAAACATCATAATTCCAAAAGGCTTTGATTGTGTTCTTAAATCGGAACTTACTGCAGATCTGTATTATCTCGGCAATCTGAATCTTTTGGAAAGTGAAGTTAAAGCGGGCAATTCACTTAACGCTTATTTTATTTTTGCGCTTTCAAATCCGGAGGCTAATCAACTTAATATGGAGTTTTTAACAAATATCACTTCTTTTGACCAAATACAAGATACAAGAAACATAGAGTTCAATATAAATTTTAACCAATCAGAAAAGAAATTAATATACAAATACAAAAAAATGTTTGTTTTTTCCGCTTTTATAATATCAGGTGAGAATAAAGTATTGAATTCTTCTTCGTCTCTTGCCAAAGAATTCTTGATCAACAAAGATTAGAATAATTTAAAACGAAAAAGCCCCGCTTTTCATCGGGGCTTTTCCGCTCCGCGGGTAGGGCTCGAACCTACATCCCGACAGAGTCGGGATAACAGCCGTTGTTAAATGTTAATCTCTCCATTGAGCA
>WPAE01000283.1 GCA_009773205.1 Ignavibacteria bacterium | reverse complement strand
TATATAATCGATTGACGAATTTGTGTTGTTTGAAATATTCACCAGCTTTTATTCTGCATGTATTGTTAATGTACGATAGATTTCTTACTCGCTGATGTTTTGTGAGTATTGATTGTGTAACAACAAGAACAATAGACGAGCTGAAGTGGGAAGCGCTGAACTGGGAAGCGCTGAAGTGGGATACACCCGAAAAATACTGTTAGTTTTGAAATTTTTTTGAAAATTCAAGGGCTCCTCTCATTTCTGAAAACTGTTAATCCTCTTTCTAGAATAATTCCTGCTAATGCCACATCATATTCGGGCTATACTAATAATAAGGAACATATTCACATTCACTTTTGTTTTATAGAATTTTTTGTTTCAAATTTGAAATTTTCTGCGTCTTTTTGGGAATGTGTATGGTCTTGCTTCTCGAGCTTCCAATTCGAATCCTATGATATGAAATTGCTGTAAACAGTGATCTTATTTACTTGATGGCGATGTTATAACCTCGAGGCAACCGGCGTAGGGGATTGAACCTAGGCCCGAGAGACCCGAGTCTCGACTACACTAACTCTGTTTGGAACTGCGCGTAGGAGCTAGCGGGAGGAAGCTAGCTCGACGGGCAGAACCGCGGCAAGAAGAGGATTTGGTGTGGAGATAGAGTGGGTGAACCGCTACCAGAGGTGTAGCGATCCAGAGAGATCCGTAATAAGACTAAGCGGAGTCTTAACAGGAGATCTGGAACGCGTCTGATAGGAGGGTATTCCTGAGGCAATTCTAGCCGAAGCTATTGCTCAGGTTGAATGTAAGTCTGAAGACGGCAGACTCGAGTAACGGCAGACTAAACGGAGTCTGTATGACGAAACGGCGTCATCTTTAAGCTTAACGGAGCTTAGAATAATCTTCGGTAATTTATTAGTAAATCAGTGAGGTAATGAAAAGGTGGATACGGTCACCAGCAGCAGATCTAGCTTATATAGGAAATTAGGGGTCTTATGATATGCTCATGACGAGCCTTACATTTAAGATATGCACTAGGCCTAAATTATGCATTAACACGTGCATTAGAAGAGGGAAAGAATATATGCGGTGAACAGAGGATTAACTACCTGAACTCTGCTCACAATAACGTAGGATTCCGAGAACTCTTCTAACCGGATGGAATAATGGGATCCTTCATAAAGAAGGTTGATCTAACTAATATTCAGGTTTATAACAATCGAGTATCCAGAGAAATAAATCCAGAGAAATTTTCGAT
>WPAE01000282.1 GCA_009773205.1 Ignavibacteria bacterium | reverse complement strand
CTCTGACCGCATAGAAACTATCCTTTTTTTCTTTTATATTTTGGTCGTTTATTTACCCTTTCAAACAACACTCTGTTTTTATCTTCCAATACCCATTCGAATTGTTCCCCCTTGGCAACCTCCATCGCTTGCGCCAAAGCGGAAGGAAAATTCACGTAATAAGAAGTATTAGTCGGCCTTTCAACTTTCTGAACCTTTGTTTTATATCCCATATCAACCTCCTTTTACCCCTTTATTATACCACTCTTTTGGTATATAGTATATACACTATATATAAGAAAAGGGGGGAGAAACGGCATGAGGGCAAAATATGCGCGGTTTGCGGTTAAATTGCGCCCAAAAGACCTGCGAAAAATCACAGGCCTCCTGGCAAAGGGGAAAGCCTCTGTTGGCGTGATTAAACGAGCCTTGGTGCTTCGATTGTTAAGCAAGGGATACTCTCCTCCCGAAGCGGCAGACGCGATAGGCATTTCTTCTCAAACAGCACGGAAGATAGGCTGGAATTATATTGAAGGAGGGTTGACACGTGCCTTGTATGACAAACCAAGAAAAGGGAAGAAGCGAGCCTTAAACGAAAAACAGTCGAATGAAATTATTGCGCTTTTATGTTCTGATCCGCCGGAAGGATTCAGTCGCTGGACTATGGCGTTGATTACCGAAGAAACAATTAAAAGAGGGATTATCCCGGCGATTGGCAAGGAAACCATAAGGTTGCTCATGAAAAACCATAATCTCAAGCCATGGCGATTAAAAATGTGGTGCATTCCAAAGCTGGATAAAGAATATATCGACAGGATGGAAGATGTTCTCGATCTTTATGAGAAGCCCTACAACCCGAAAGAGCCTGTTGTTTGTCTTGACGAGAAGAGCATTCAACTCTTGAAATCAGCCAGAGAAGATGTCGCTGCCAAAAAAGACGGGCAGATAACAAAGCGGGACAGCGAATATATCCGATGCGGAACCGCAAACGCTTTTTGCGGGATTGAACCAAAGGCCGGCAAGCATTTCACCATTGTAACTCGTCGCAGAAAAAGGCCTGATTTTGCAAAAGTCTTAAACAAAATCTCAAAGCGCTATCCGAAGGCAAAAACCATCAATCTTGTAATGGATAATCTTAATACCCATAACGAAAAATCGCTTGTAACTTACTATGGGAAAAAAGAAGGGCATGAAATATGGCGGAGATTTACAATTCATTATACGCCTAAACATGGCAGCTGGTTAAATCAGGCGGAAATTGAAATCGG
>WPAE01000281.1 GCA_009773205.1 Ignavibacteria bacterium | reverse complement strand
TCAGTTAATTAAGATTTTGTTTTAGGGTAACGTAAGGAGGGCGTAGCCCGACTGGAGTTACCCTAAAACTGCTACAAAAAAGTTCCTCTGTTTATCATCACTTATTTTTTGATTCATCCTTCTCCATGGATGATCTTTCGGTAAGTGATGGATTTTATATCCTTGCTTACCTGGTTTGTTTTCAAGTTGAGTAAAGTTAATTTCTTGTCCGTTAAAATAAATGTGCATCTCTCCGGTTAGCCATTTGCAAATAGTTACGTTCTGTTTTGGTATTGGTAGTGGTGAAGAACCTTTCAGTAGTTGAATATATCCTCCTGAAAGATTTATTGTATAATCATTTCTTACTTGCCGACTTGTCTTGTAACAGAAAATATTTTTAAGGTCATAACCGGCTGCTACTCTATGTGCGTCCGGAACTTCCAAGTTGACTGCAAATCTTGAGTCATATTGGCTTATAAATTGTTCATGAACATACTTATTTGCATCTGCGATGTTTGATATACCTTCACGTCTTAATGCTTTTACAAGGCGATCTTGGAGTGTCCGATTTGATCTTTCAACCCGTCCTTTTGCTTGAGGCGAATTTGCATATATCGTTTCTATGTTCAACTCTTTCATCGCTCGACCAAAATCTGTGAGCTTCCCATCTGCCTTATAAACACTGTGTTTGTCTGTGTAGATGCTCCTTGGGATGCCGTACTTATTTACATATTCCCATAACGTCAATAAAACATCTTGAGTGTTCTCTGATACGGCAAACCTCAGGTATATTTTCCCCGTTGAATCATCCACACAATTAATTAAACAACATTCGGCTCCTCTGCCTTCGAACCAGTCATGATGGCTGCCGTCAAATTGTAACATCGCTCCAAAGCAGCTTCTTCTTTCTCTTCGCTTGCGGTGGGGTCGCTTCTTGCGCATTGATGTAGTGATTGCTTCGGCTCTCATCCATTTTCTTAGCGTCTCGTGGTCTACCGATATTTGATGACTCTTTAACAGCTCTTCGGAAAATAACGTTGGACCATAATCACTATAATTTGTTTTGTATATTTTTAGCACCTCTTTTTTTAACGCTTCGGGATAGCCACGATTAGATTTTTTACCCCGAAGTTTATGGATGATCCCTTTTGTTCCTTCTTCTTTTATTCTTCGTAAAACTCGATAGGTCTGTCGTGAACTTATTCCCAGCAATTCCGATCCATCGTCTACTGTCAGAACTTTCGTTTCTATCTGACCTATTATTTTCATTCG
>WPAE01000280.1 GCA_009773205.1 Ignavibacteria bacterium | reverse complement strand
CCCCGCCCCCATAAGGCAAAAATTTTTTATTGCATTTTCGAACACTAGAGCGAATTCTAAGAGGGTCATTAAAAAAAATTCACCCACCCTTTGCAAATATTTTTCATGCCGGGGAGCCATGTTCTTGCCACTGTATCTCCACAACCATACGTCCTCATACAACGCACCATATATCATTGTGATCCTCGCCGGGGGTACAACAACTTTCTCTCTTACCACCACACCTACAAACATTCCTATAAAAAGTTACAAGGTCGGTTTTCTACCCACCCACACGTTTTTCAGTTTTGGTATTTTGGCCATATCTCTGCAGTCGTGCAGACTCATCAAAGTGGATATAGCTCAAATGATAGATCTCCTCGAGGCGAATCTTTTACTCTCTTACAGCATCTTTCCATCTCATTCCTATCAAAAGTTATAGAGGGATATCTGATTTTCCTAAAGGACTTTTTGACACGACCATGACCCCAACCCATAAAATTTCTCAGACCATCCAAGAACTCTATATTGATAAGTTTGTATATAGTCATGTTGTATATCGTTGGATTCCTCTCATCGTGCTGAGTGTAAAAATCCATGTCTCGTCACCTAGATCCATACCACTCCCCCGCTATGACGTCATCACCCGCCCACGCATACTTACAAAAACTTTTTCTGATGAGTATGGTCATGTAGTAGCTCAAATTATTTCTCTCATCGATTTGAGTGTTTCCGACTCTTGAATCATTATCTTGCTCCTTTTTGAATGTGATCCGTCTCCTTTTCTGCTTAACATTAACAGGTGTGCGCGTCATGTAACTAAAAATAGCATCATGCTTTCTAAATATTGAATCGCTGTCATTCCATTGTTTTGCATTCTATATAAGCGCTTCTTCTTATTTCGTTTTCATCATTCTAATTTCAAGTCGTTATTTTCCATTTCAAGTTTTCTGAATTCTAATTTCGAATGGCTTCATCAACTCAAAGTTCTGCACAGAGTCAGGCGTCGATGGCGCCTCCAAAGCTTTCCTTTCAGGTGAGGGACAGATACATACGACCTGTTGAGCGTATTCAACAAATCTTTCTAGAGGCCGACAAGGAGTGCAGCGATGTCCAACATTATATCATTGAGCTGTTGGAATACCTAAGGACAGACCTCGAAAACAGCCTGGTTGATAGCGGCGGTGCCATCCTCTTCTTCGTGAGTCTCGATGTCACCTACAGCACGCAATGGGAAAAATTCCTGAATGAAATCAAGTACGACCCAGAAGAGG
>WPAE01000279.1 GCA_009773205.1 Ignavibacteria bacterium | reverse complement strand
CAAAACTTCTTCATAATAACCGCCCAAAAAATATTTTCCGTCAAAAACGGTTTTTTAAGGATAAATGCGGCTACGCCCCTTGGTTTCAATTTCTGCTTTTTTATCATTTTGTATAATAGTAAGTATATGAAACTCGAAGGGAGGACGCAAATGTCGTTTGAAAATTATGATCTGGACAAAGTAGTTGATCCAAAACATCCGTTGAGAAAAATAGAGAAGGTAATTTCGTTTAAAAGCCTGACTTACCGCATTAAAGATTGCGCCTCAGAATTAGGGCGGAATGGATATGGACTGGAAGTAGCTATTCGTTGTTTGTTTTTGCAGTTTTACGATGATCATTCCGATCGGGAAATGGAGAGAGAATTGCGGGATAGCATTGCCCTGCGCTGGTTTTGCGGCTTTGGCATAACGGATAAGACGCCTGATCATACCTACTTTTGCCGGATGAGAAAAATAATCGGGACAAAAAGGATCGGCAAGCTGTTTAAGGTGATTAACGAGAAAGCCAAAGAAAAAGGAATGATCGGAGGAGTATTCAGTTTTGTGGACGCCACAACCATCAAGACCAAAGAAGCCACCTGGGAGGAACGGGACAAAGCCCTGGCGGAAGGAGAAGACAAGCTAAACAATCGGAACATTGAAGATTACAGCGCTGACCCCGACGCGCGCTTTGGCTGCAAGGGGAAAAGTAAATTCTGGTTTGGCTACAAAAGAAATATTTGCGCTGATATGCGGGAGGGGGTAATCGTCAGGATTGCCGCTACCCCCGCCAATGTGCCGGATGGAGAAGCTCTGCGGCACACTTGTCCAGACGGGGGAATGGTTTTCGGCGATAAGGCTTATGGCGTTAAGCCGGCACAGATTGTCATGAAAACAAATAATTGCCATAGCGGGGCAATACTAAAAAACAACATGAAACAGAAAAACAAAGACAAAGATAAATGGCTGACAAAAGTCAGGATGCCTTTTGAAGGATTATTTTCAAAAGATGAAACCAGGGCACGCTATCGCGGGACGGCAAAAGTCCAATTACAGGCGTTTCTGGAAGCGATGGTTCACAACGTAAAAAGACTAGTTGTTGTTAATTGTGCCCCACTGTTTTGCGAAGCATAATTTATACAAGGGGGTGGTGTAACTAAATCAGACAAAACAAAGATTAAGTCAGATAAGTTTGATGCTTATGTTGGTTTATCGCGCAAAAAAACTAACGCTAATCTCAGCCCCTGCTCATCCCCTTTATTTCGCAACAGTCCC
>WPAE01000278.1 GCA_009773205.1 Ignavibacteria bacterium | reverse complement strand
AAACGCATTAGTCACATTCACCTGGCCACTTGTATCTATTAGCCAGCCCTCCATTATCATGCGTTTTGTTTGGGCAGTAAGTGAAGAATTAAGAAGAGTTTCCATGTATGCGCGGTAATGATAATGATTTGTAGGTTCAGTAATTTGTTTTCCGTTTAAGTATAGCTCAATATTTGAGAACATTGTATGAGCCATTAAATTAGCTGGGCCAACTGGTGCATCAGCAGCGAGATTAGTTCCATCAGCGTTTGTAATTTTAACTTGAATATCAAAATAGCTATCCTTTAGAGAAACGTAGAATAGACTTGTACCTGGTACTAGAAATTCTATAGGAGATCCTATATTGAGTGCGGAAACCGGGGAAAAATCTCTTTCATATTCTCTTTCTACACTTGCTTCATTGTCAACCGTAGAAATATAATTAATTGTTGTTGCGCTTTCCATAATTTTCTTTAAAAGTTTATAATTTTTGATTTACTGCTGGTACTTCTTTTCTTTTTACTTGCTCGATGGTGCTTTCTCTTTAGAGTTTTAGAATGCTTTCGTGAATGCTTTTTGATGCTCTTTCTTACCTCCTTATATACTAGTTTCTTGTTCTTCGTTGCCTTTTCTCCTCCTCCTGCTACTCCTCCTTCTCGTGACATAACTGTTGTCCTTGCGGGCAAAGATACGTAAACAGTTTTTGTCGCTTGCGGCGGCGGCTTATTCATTGTGCCAAAACCCGTATTAGTCATGCCTCGATTGTAGGAGATCATTTTTATTGAATAGGAGAGCAAATAACCGAACACATGTGCAATACATGGTGCTTATATACACAAATATGGACTACATGACGGTTAGCTCTGATACACGCTTGAAATGAAGGGTACATTCTACATAGTCACTATCACTAGGGTTAATTGGTGCAGGAAACTGATCACGTGTTATTAAACTAGACAAAATTTCAATTTCAATAGAATCAATGAGCTGTGAATGCACGGAATGATAACGTTTAGGCGGGTAATAAGTAACACATGAAGAAACCAATTTCTTACTAATCTCTGGCACGGGAACACTAGTTAATAGTTTGATTACATTATTACACACTGAACTGTACTCAATAAAATCACAACAAACATAGAGTTTTGAGTACTTTTTAAGATTACAAGAAAAATTAGATGGTAAATCCTCGTCACTAGGAATAACTACACAAAACATGTCCCCAAATGGTTTAAGACTCACATGATCAGTCTTCAAGCCAAGATGATACTGCAGCAG
>WPAE01000277.1 GCA_009773205.1 Ignavibacteria bacterium | reverse complement strand
TTAATCAAATTAAATATTAAACCAGTATGAATAATTTTTTATCATTGACTTATTTCTTCCTGCATTAGCATTCGATCATATTGCATTTAGAATTTCTTGTGCTGATCCAAAACCTTTCAAAGCTGAATTGAATTTTACTCACAATGAGAGATATTTTCCTGTTTTTATTAATTTATTTTTAGTGCCTGAGGATTTTAAAGTGCCGGAATGTTACTCTAGAATAACACGCTTTCTTTCTATTATAATTCCCCCTTTGTCATTATCCTTATCAAAGATTACCAACTCGCTTATAAGTTGTGTACATATCGCCTTTTCATTGGCGATTCTTAATATTAACATCTTGCAAATATTATCCCATCCTTAAGTGCACATTATTTCTAGTCCATTTTAGCATACCCAATCGCCAGTAATACATTATCAGTGGCGTAGGGAGGGGGGGGGGAACAGGGGGAACGTTCCCCCCTGAAACCGAAAAGATTGTTGTAGAAATCTGGTGTTATCTTCCAGAGGTAATACTTTCGGAGCAGGGGTAGAAATACTCGAAGAAATTTCGTGAAAATTTACGAAAAAAGTCAATTTTCCATAGAGATTTTGAAGAATAATTTCAAAATTTTGTTAAGAATTTTCAGAAAATCGGTCTTTTATGGTCCACATGCGCTAAGTTTTGCATGCATGTTTCTTAGTTTTCCCTGACTGATGGAAATTATTCGTCAATTGTTGGTTAGCTTGTATTTTTCAACAAATTTCAATCAGTTTTCTCCGAAAATTTCAAGAATCTCCACCCCTTAACAAATATTCCTGCTCGATCTAAGCCATTTTTAGAATTTTTTTGATAAAATTCTAACTTGATAATAGAATTCAACTGAAATATTCAGGATTTGGAGGCTGAAATATTCGTTTGTCGTCGGTGTAATAGTCGACCGCCTTCTTCTCGAACTTGATCATACGGCGGATGAATCTCTTCACGCAATCCGGTCCATGGATGACGCGATAAGGTTCGTCCAGGGTGGGGAAGTAACTTTTGATTTTGTATCCCACCGTGCATGGACGATGCTGCTCGTAGAGGTAAGTCTTGTGACCCCGTGTTGGTCCTGCTTCTTTGGGTTGGACGAGGGCCTCGAAGTCCGCGTAGATGACGAACGGCGCCCGGGTGCCATTTGCGAAGTTGCGGAAAGAGAGTTGACTCCACTTCCCCGACTCGGGCATCATGAAGACCTGACCACAGCTCTCAACCCCACGACAATAGCGCTTGTGCAAGTC
>WPAE01000276.1 GCA_009773205.1 Ignavibacteria bacterium | reverse complement strand
TTGGAATAACCAAGTTTTATCCCCAATTTTCCTTGAACTAATTCAAATTTTTTGGGGAAATTTTGAAGATATTTCTGGGAAAACTCTCTCATCTTAAGAGATTTCATGAAGCGCTATGGGGTCTCCGATTTGCGCTCGAGGGCTCTTTAGAGAGAACCCTAAAGCTCCATTTTAGCCTAATTGAAAGATTGGAATAACCCAGTTTTATCCCCAATTTTCCTTGAACTAATTTAAATTTTTTGGGAAAAATTTGAATATATTTCTGGGTTAACTCTCTCATCTTAAGAGCTTTCATGAAGGGCTATGGGGCTTCCGATTCGTGCTAGATGTCTCTATAGGGGAACCCTAAATCTCCATTTTAGCCTAAATGAAAGATTGGAATAGCCCAGTTTTATCCCCAATTTTCATGGAACTCAAGAAAATTTTTGGAAAATTTTGAAGATATTTCTGGGATAACTCTCTCATCTTAAGAGCGTTCATGAAGCTCTATGGGGCTTCCGATTCGGGCTCAAGGTTTCTATAGGAGTCCACTAAATCTCCATTTTAGCCTAATTGAAAGATTGGAATAACCCAGTTTTATCCCCAATTTTAATGGAACTCAAGAAAATTTTTGGGAAAATTTTGAAGATATTTCTGGTATAACTCTCTCATCTTATAACTCTCTCATCTTAAGAGCTTTCATGAATCGCTATGGGGCATCCGATTTGGGCTCGATGCCTCTTTAGAGTGCACCCTAAATCTCCATTTTAGCCTAACTGAAAGATTGGAATAACCCAGTTTTATCCCCAATTTTCCTTGAACTAATTCAAATTTTTTGGGGAAATTTTGAAGATATTTCGTTGATAACTCTCTCATCTTAAGAGCTTTCATGAAGCGCTATGGGGCGTCCGATATGCGCTCGATGCCTCTTTAGAGGGCACCCTAAAGCTCCATTTTAGCCTAAATGAAAGATTGGAATAACCCAGTTTTATCCCCAATTTTCCTTGAACTAATTCAAATTTTTGGGGAGATTTTGAAGATAGTTCTGGGATAACTCTCTCATCTTAAGAGCGTTCATGAAGCGCTATGGGGTCTCCGATTTGCGCTCGATGCCTCTTTAGAGAGCACCCTAAAGCTCCATTTTAGCCTAATTGAAAAATTGGAATAACCCAGTTTTATCCCCAATTTTCCTTCAACTAATTCAAATTTTTTGGGGAAATTTTGAAAATATTTCTTTGATAACTCTCTCATCTTAAGAGCGTTCATGAAGCGCTATGGGGTCTCCGATTTGCGCTCGATGCCTGTTTAGAGAGCACCCTAAAGCTCCATTTTAGCCTAAGTGAAAGATTGGAATAACCCAGTTTTATCCCCAATTTTCATGGAACTCAAGAAAATTTTTTGGAAAATTTTGAAGATATTTCTGGGATAACTCTCTCATCTTAAGAGCTTTTATGAAGCGCTATGGGGCATCCGATTTGCGCTCGAGGCCTCTTTAGAGTGCACCCTAAAGCTCCATTTTAGCTTAATTGAAAGATTGGAATAACCCAGTTTTATCCACAATTTTCCTTGAACTAATTCAAATTTTTGGGGAAAATTTTGAAGCTATTTCTGGGTTAACTCTCTCATCTTAAGAGCTTTCCTGAAACCCTATGGGGCCTCCGATTCGCGCTCGAAGCATCTATAGGGGCACCCTAAATCTCCATTTTATCCTTATTGAAAGATTGGACTAACCCAGTTTTATCCCCAATTTTCATGGAACTCAAGAAAATTTTTGGGAAAATTTTGATGATATTTCTGGTATATCTCTCTCATCTTAAGAGCTTTCATGAAACGCTATGGGGCCTCCGATTCGCGCTCGAACCCTCTATAGGGGCACCCTAAATCTCCATTTTATCCTTATTGAAAGATTGGAATAACCCAGTTTTATCCCCAATTTTC
>WPAE01000275.1 GCA_009773205.1 Ignavibacteria bacterium | reverse complement strand
ATAGCGATCCTCCGCAAATGCTTGTAAAATCGGGATTTTTTCGAAAAGAGCCACACTCAAAATCTGTAGAATTGTGTAGAGCGACAGTTTTAAATTGAGCTTTTTCCGAACAATAGCTATCAGAACATAAATCGAGATTGCTATCCAAATTTGCGTCTTTACTGCGTTCTCGGAAGTCCCATAAAATGCCTTGATTCTTAAATGTTGTTTTATCCATTTGAAAAAAAGCTCCACTTGCCAGCGCGATTTGTAAAGATCGGTAATAACTTTTGCTGAAAGCTTCATATTGTTGGTCAAAAATATTAGCTTTTTGTTGTTGACTGCATCGAAATAACCAATCCGCCGAATCTTTTCGGGATAATGCTTTCGAGAATAATAGCCGGCTAAAAATCCCATTTGGTCGAATTTTATTCCGGTCTTTTTGTTGATCTCTTGCGAATATAACCTTTTGTATTCCATGTTTGTTTTGGCTCTGGTTATGAAAAAGGCTGGAGTTTTGTGGATTGCATAAAGACGTGCAAAATCTAAATAGCCCCGATCCATAATATAAATTGCTAACGGCTCCAGGCATAACTCGTCGAGTATATTTACGTCGTGCACATTGCCAGGAGTAATAATCACTGTGGTTGGAATATTCCCTCGTAAATCTAAAAGAGTATGCAGTTTTACCGCAGCTTTGGCTTTGCGAAATGTAGCCCAAGAAAACAAAGAAAGGCATAAATCGATTACTGTTGCATCCAGCGCATAAGCGGTTTGCTTGAGTTCTACTCCAAAATCTTCGCCCATATATAATTTCTTCGCTTTCTGAATCAATACCTGGGCAAAATCCGAGTAAATCCTCCAGTCCCGATTGCTGTTGGCGTTGGCCAAAGTATTTCTTGCTATTCCGCCGCGCAGACCTGCATGATAAAGTTTTGGTTTCATTGTTCGCAAACAGGTTTCGATATCCCGAAGACTTTCTCGATAAGTTAGCTGAGCAAAAGCCATGCACAAATATTGATCCCAGCAGGAAAAACGTTTCACTTTCCGGTTGCCATGATAACGCTCTACGCAGCATTGAAAATCCCTCCAGGAAATAAAATCCATAACCTGAGCAAATAAAGTCGTTCCAATATTCATATGTTACTACCTCCGGGGACATCCCCCCGAAAGCATGACTGTTATGACCTTTTGATTTCAAATCGACTACACTCATAATTCCTTCCTAATCCTTAATTATCATACCTTTTATCATTTTTAACCCTTCAACGTTGGGACAGTAGTG
>WPAE01000274.1 GCA_009773205.1 Ignavibacteria bacterium | reverse complement strand
CTTAAATTATAATTAAAATTAGTTAAGTAAATTTTTACCATCAAAAAGGCGAGCGAAGCTGAGCCGATGCGAGTAGTATAATGTAGGGGCTGTCGGCGGCAGTTTTGGTAACCATGGTAACCACAGCTATTTTGCACCCCCCCCGACACAACTGAGATGAGTCGGGGGGGGGGGGCAAAATTTTTTTTACTTCTCTTGGTTACCAAAACTTTCGCCTACAGCCCCTACCATAATGGGCGGCAATGCATATAATTAAGGGCAATTGATAATTAAAAATTATATAATTAACATGTTGCACCCCCCCCGACACAACTGAGATGAGTCGGGGGGGTGCAAAAAAATTTCTTTTTGATTCTGATAGAGAATTAAATTCTGAGTCTTTTAGCCCGCAGTGACCCCTAGGCTATCTCCTACGGGTAAAAAGTTATTCGAGAAATACTAAATGTCGACACGTTTTTCTTATACCCCCCCCGACACAACTGAGATGAGTCGGGGGGGGGGTACCGTGGGAAAAAAATTAATTTTGTCTTTTTGACGATTTTTTCATCCAATCAGATTCAGTTTTTGACGCTGATCACGAATATCGAATCGCCATCGAGTTCTGACAAAAACTAAAAAAGTTATTAACAAAACAATTTTCTTATACCCCCCCCCGACACAACTGAGATGAGACGGGGGGGGGTACCGTGGGAAAAAATTTTACTTTTAATTTTTACCAATCAGATTCAGTTTTTGACGCTGATCACGAATATCGAATCGCCATCGAGTTCAGACAAAAACTAAAAAAGTTATTAACAAAACAATTTTCTTATACCCCCCGACACAACTGAGATGAGTCGGGGGGGGGGGATATAAGAAATTTTTCTTAAAAATAATCTACTATCTTTTACCTACATCGTTACTAGCCTTGAAGGAAAAAAAAGCCTATATAAACCCGTGTTGAGAATAATTCATTTTATAATTTATTTTTCAACTTTAATTTATTTTTCTTTTTAATTTATTATCAATATCTAGTTTGGAAATGCATTCCTTCATGAATAATCCAGTTATTCAAAATCTTAAAGCAGTAAAAACACCAGAATTGAAAGCAGCAATATCAACACTATTATGCAATGCTACATGCTCTCCATTCCTCTTATGCAGTATCTGTCACGATATTCCGCGTCGACCTATTCGTCCGAAAAAATGTGCTCACGTTATGTGTGTTCCGTGCCTGCAGCAATTCGTAAAATCAAATTGCAACATCAAGAATCTCCAATGTCCTCGTTGCCGAATCGAATTCGATCCAACTGACCCAGCACAGATCATCTCAGTCTTATCGGACCCATTTGGTAGATGCACGTATGGACAAATTCAACTCACTTGTCCAAATGGGTGCGGGCATCGATATACTGCAGCAGGTCTTCATCATCATCAAGTCCATGACTGCGCACAGCGTATCGTTCTATGCCCATTCGGCTGCGGTGAGCAAGTAAAATGGTGCGAGCTGGGAAGCGATCATGTCCCGAGGTGTCACAAGGCATATGAACGATGCAATCATTGCACGCTCCCAATTCAACGCAACAGTGGCGGGCATATTTGCCTACATCGTGCAGTTGAAACAATTCGACGTATGTTATCATTGCATAAATATTTTAAATTTAAATAATATTACTTCGTAATAGAATGATTTGTATTCATTACATTTTACTTATATTAAGATCTCAATGATCGTCTCGCTGCTGCTAGACTACCGATCGAAGGACTACCGATCGAAGAAATGTACGATCTCGGACTGCCGGGCGCAATCAGTTATGTTCTGCCGCCTACCGTAATCGAAGATGAACCGATAGGAATAACACTCATCGCGAGCGCACCTACAAACTGCACATGTGAAATTCAAGCGCGAGAAAGGCAGGACGCACAGCTAGTTCGCCCCACACCACCGCGATCACCAGGAGCAGAAGGACAACTATTCTTTCCTGCAGTTGAGAACTTTTATGAAGAGATTCAGGATAACTTGAGTAACGGTGATTTTCACGTTCACAGCGAGTACAATCAATCTCAACCTGACTCTATTCCTATTACCGCAGCTCAAGAGACTAGTAGTCAAGTCATTCATTCTCAATCCAACAGTCTTCCCAATATTTCATCGCGTGATTCAACCTATACTCTTGATTCGGTCCCAGACATTCATGACATTCCCGTCATCATCACGATTCCATCTAGTGACTCAATCGATCACTCTTACTATAATTTTCATCGTGACGACAACATTGTCTAATTATTTCACATGCTGTTTCATATTTTTTTTTCATTCGTCATGATTAAGTTTTCCTGTTTAGCTTCATTTCTATGCTTTGTTTATTTTTAAAATTCTCTGCTATTAGCAATACCATTATTCCTAAAATCATTAATATGTATAATGCATACTTAATCAAATAAAACATTTCCAATTAATTTTACGATGACTCATAATTGTACGTTTAACAAAAGATCTCGGTCTTATGTATAAATTTTCTGGGAAAAACCATGACGTCATCTATTTATAGAAAAAAAATAATGACTCATTGTTATTATGTTAATAAATATTTGGAAAAACCATGACGTCATCTATTTTTAGTAACAAAAATGACTTGGGAAATATTTACTCATTCTTCGCCCACACGCTATTACACATTCGTTATAAATATTGTTTAAAAATCTAGGACAAAAAAAAAGATTTGATCATTATACTTTAATTGCCATCATCCCACACATTGTTAAAAATCTAGTATAAATTACGCAGTTTACTTGAAATAATTTATTCAAAATATTTCGATTTATAATTTAATTATATTAATTTCACTCAATTTTCTTATCAAGTTAATTCAAAGTTTTGAATAGTGTAGTTTTTGACTGGGTGGGAAGGAATCAAAAGCGAGCGCAGATTATGACAGTCGATGGAAAATATTTTGTTTCAATATCGGGTTTTTGGAAACCGCTCGACAAAGAAGAATTTTTTCCTAATGGAAAATGTATTTTTCTAAATTTTGGGCAGTGGCTAAATCTTTTGAAGGAAGTTGATGTAATCAAGAGCTTCATCGTGGATGCCATTAATGCTGGTATTTACTTCACTTTGATAAATTAAATTTGATATTATTTATCTATTATACTTTATTTTTAAAATCACAGATATAAAAGGAAGAAAAATTCTAAATCGATTTTAATTTTTTTCACTCAATAATAGAACCTGCAAATCACGACATTCACACGACATTCACAAGTATGAGCGAGAATATGGAATCCTGGATGGCACAGTTCTCGCCGAACGAACTGCCAACAATGAGCCAGACGAACTATCTGAACGAATTATTCCCGATGGAGGAAACTCAACGTGCGGTGCTGCAAACACCAATACCACTCTTCCAGCAAAGCGATCTCACCACAAGCGCAAACCAGTTGAACCAAAATCTGTCGATGCGAAAATTAACGCCGGTGAGACACGGAATGGGAAAATCATTGGTATGGAATATTCATTTCAATTAAGTTTAATTATAGAAGTTTTGATTTGAGATCAATTATCTAATAAAAATTATAAAATTGAAATGAATATTTCATAGGCGAATCGAAAAGCTGCATTGTGCCTCAAGATTCAGTCTCTCGCAAACGTGAAGGAATCAAAACGGAAGCGAACTGCACAAGCAGAAAAGTGCCCAAGCTCGAAGCAGCGAAAAAGACTACCAAGAAAGGAAAAGCTGCCAGAAGAATTGAGCCAGACTGGGACCAGGAAGACGAAATCAAGGAAGACTGCAAGCCTCTCGCAGCCATCAAGCGAGAAAGACTGCTCGACTATTCCGGTGGAATATTCACAACCACTGAACCAGAGTGCGACCCTGCCGACTGCTCCTTCCACGAATTCGACCATTGATTGTTCTTCTATTAATTCTACAAACGTGC